>CALBMM010000019.1 GCA_937896535.1 uncultured Pseudomonadota bacterium | reverse complement strand
GGAGGTCTCACCTCGGCACTGGACTCGCGGCGATGTTCCCTGGCCTCTTGGGGCTGGACTGCCGCACACCGGCCGAGTTGGCGGTCGCGCTCGATCGTGCGCTCGCCGAGCCGGGCCCGGCCGTGGTCGCGGTCGAGCTCGAGGACGTCGAGATCCCTCCCTTTGCGACGTTGAGGGCGGCAGTGGAAGACGACGTGACCACCGTGCCCCGCGAGGCGCAACGATGAACGATCCGGGACGTGTCGAAGCGATCGCGGGCATGGTCCGCATGGAGACGCACGACCGAGAAGCGCTCGGTGAGCTCATCACCGAGATGACGCACACGGTCTATCGCCACGAGGAGGTGTACGGGCAGTACTGCACCGTCGTCACGCACATCGACTGCCCCGCGCGCGACGTCTTCGACTACATGGCCGACCCGCGGAGCCTACCGGAGTGGACCTACAGCGTCCGGTCGCTGCGCCCCACTGCTCGCCCCGGTCTGCTGGTCGGGCGAGACGGCAAGGACACGCCGATCTACTGCCGCACGGTGAGCAACGCAGAGGCCATGACGGTCGACTACCACTGCGCCTGGGACCAGGGCGACGAGCTTTGGATGGTCTACCTCAACCGGGTGGTTCCGGCGCCGCTGGTGCTCGGTCGACCCGGTGCGGTCGTGGTGTGGACCAACTGCCGGCACCCCTACTACGACGCCAATCCGTTCCCGGAGCGCGCGCCCGAGCAACGACGCGAGTGGGTCGGTGACTGGTGGCCACTGTTTTATGCGGGGCACGCGATCGAGCTGCGCAACCTCAAGGTGCTCCTCGAGCACCGGCATCGCCACGGCCTGCCCATCGCGCCGCGCGACGTTCCGGGAGCCGAACCATGATGCAGGTGAGCCTGCTCGGCGTCGCGGCGTACATGCCGGAGACCGAAGTCGGCAACGAGGCGTTCGCCGACGGCGCCGGCGAGCGTCGCGGGATGTTCACCGCACCCAAGACGCGGCGCTGGGTGGGGCGCGAGGAGACGGCCGCGTCGATGATCGAGAAGGCCTGCGGGACCCTGTCGCAGAGACTCGACCTCGACTTCGCACGAGACGTCGACATCATCTTCACCAACGTGGCCGTGCCGGACCAGGCGTTCACCGGGTGCGGCGCCGACGTGGCCCATCGCATCGGCGCCAAGCCGCGCTGGGTCGTCGACCTGCACAACACGGGATGCGTGTCGTTCATCTACATGATCGAGCTCGCGCGCGCGATCATGTCGGCGAACGATGCCCGAGGTGCGCTGCTGTGCACCGTGCAGAACGCCGCGGGGCGCGTGTTCTCGAATCCGGCGGTGCGCTCGAGCTCGCAGTCGCCGGTGCCGGGCGACGGTTGCGGGGTGGGGTTCGTCGCTGCCGGTGACGTCGCCCCGATCGTCTCGCTCGTTCACCGGGTGCACCCCGGCAACGCCTCCGACATGGTCGCGTACGCCGATGATGGCCGTCACTACTGGGAGCCGGGCCTGAGTCCGATCCTGTTGGGCTTCACCCCCGAGCGCGTCGCCTCGATCATCGAGCGGGGCAATCGCATGGTGCCGGACATGGTGATGGAGGCATGCGTCGCCGCGGGGGTGGACCACCGCGAGCTCGATCTTCTGGTCACCAATCAGCCCAACCCGATCTTCCTTCGCAACTGGCGCGAGGCGCTGGAGCTGCCGGCCGAGCGCCACCACGACACGTACGCGCGCTACGGCAATCTGTTCGGCGCCGGGATCCCGGTCAACCTCGACGACGCGCTCGCGCAGGGCAAGCTCGCGCCGGGCGCCCTGGTCGGGCTCGGCGGCTTCGCCCACGCCGGGGACTACACCGCGGCCGCGGTGATGCGTTGGCGCGCGGACCGATGAGCCGGGCCCGACGCCTCGCGGGCTGCGCTCCATCGGAGTCGTCCATGAGCTCGAGGACGCCGGGCGAGTACACGACCTTGGGGCGAGAATCGGCGAGGTAGTGGGCCTTGATCGTCATCCTGACGTACCGGTCGGACCCGCGGTGTCGCCCGACAACGACGACCGAGTCGCACATCCCGGCGTAGAGCCCGAACAATAGACCGCTGCGCCGACCCGCAGCTCTCCGAAAGCGCAAGATGGGCTGCACCCGTCGTTCGCGGACGAAGGCAATGCCGCCCTCGCCCGCGCGCCGGTTGCGTATCCGGCATCCCGGTTTTTCGCGTCCTAGTCGTCTCGCGAGCAGAGCGGCTCGTGGCTCGTGATCATTTCGCAATGCTCGGAGCAGTCGGTGCATCCGTAGGTGAAACAGATCGAGCCGCCGACCTTGGTGCAGACCTTGCAGGTCCACCAGTGATTGATTTCCTGGAGGCTGCAGCCGATGACGATGGTGTTCTCCTCATCGGGGTCGCACAGGTCCTCCTCCACGGAGACGCCTTGGGACGACGGCACCGCCCCGACGGCCTCGAGCTCGCCCGACAGTTCCTTCGGATCGTCGCAGGCGTCCTCGGACACCACGAGGAGGTCGACGTCGGCGCTTCTTTCGACCCCATCAACTTCCAACTCCTCGACCGGTTCGTCGCAACCGACGACCGAGACGCACAACAGCAGCATGCACAGCTTCTTCATTTTCTTCCGCTTCGTCCTTTCTCGTTCTTGGCCTGTGTCGGCCATGCGGAGGCAGTCGCGATCGAGAGCCACCCGCGCAAGTCCGGCCCGGCGCTCACATCTCGTCCCCTGCGTGCGGAAGACGGTCGACGATGGCGGTTGGATCACGCCGGTCGCGGATCTTTCAGGACGAGGCGGTACGACAGCTGGTGACCCGAGTTGCGCCTGGCCGACGCAGGCGCAGCGGCCTTCTCGATGTGCGCCCACGATTCAACGGGTGGGTCGAGACTCGATCCGAGGGACTCGTGACGCGGCCCAAAGACTTCATCTGGGCCGACTGAGGCCCGCCCGCCGCGACCACGGGTTGCGCAGGCCCGCCCGCAGCACCAGCGGCAGCGTGTGGGCGCTGGACTCCCGCGTCGCCTGCCTCGTCGATTTGTCCGCCCCGACCGTGATCCGCCGCGGGGGCTCGCGCGTCTTCGGGCCGATGACTCACCACGCCCACATCGCCGCCCTGGTCGCGGCCGTGTCGTGTCTGGCTGCCGCGGGCTGTGACGACGCCACCGAGGCACCGATCCCCACCTTCGAGGCCCGCGAGGTCGGCCCCCTGCACGCGTGCGCCGATGGCAGCTTCGACGCCGCCCAGATCAACGCCGAGCTCGCCGACTATCCCGAGCTTGCCGCCGAGCTGGGGATCACCGAGGTCCGCACCTGCGAGGAGGCGACGGCGTACTTCGCTGCGTTCTCCGACTACGTGGAGAGCCTTCCCACCGAGGAGGAAGGGCGCGCCAGGGACGACGATCGCCCGTCCGACTTCCGCGTGGCCCAGGCCGACGCCATCAATCTCACCACCGGCGGCGTGCTGAGGATTCCGGGATGCACCGGCGTGCTCATCAACGAGCGCGCCCTCATCACCGCCGCGCACTGCGTCGATCAGTACTCGCCCAACGGTGAGCGCAACTTCTGGAAAACCGACTACACGATCAGGGACTTCGGATCGAACGAGTGGACCGGGACGGTGCGCATCAACGTGCACCCGAACTACACCGGCGAGGGCTACGGCGGGGACCTCGACGACGGCGACGACATCGCGGTGGTCAAGCTGCTCGAGGGGTCGTTCGGATTCCCGAACGCGCACCGCCATCGGCTGTACAAGGGCACCATGAGCGCGATCGGCTGGATGAAGGCGTACGGAGCCGGCCATGCGCTCAACGCCGGCGGCGGGGCCGGCACGCTGCGGTCCATGCACTACTACCCGGATTGGGCGGGGCCCTACCACTTCTTGATGTACGCCGACGATCCGAGCCGCCTGTGCGCGGGCGACTCGGGCGGCCCGGTCCGCGACCTCACGCCCGCCAACGGCTACGCCGCGGTGGCCGGCCTCGTCACCTCGATCCAGGTCGACGACGCCGACGTCGACAAGTGCACCACCGACGGCGGCAAGCAGCGAGCGATCCGGCTCCAGCACAAGATCCGCTGGATCGACGACATGCTCGGCGGCAACGACAACGACGACTGCACCACCTTCCACGACGGCGACTGGGTCTACGAGCGCTGCTGGTAGGCGCCGCGGCGAGATCACGGGACCGCCGCCCCCGGGGCCACGGTGCCACGGCTCGTGGTGTCCGGCGCAGTGACCCCGATGGGGTCCGACGGGGTTGCCTCACGCCGCGCGGGCGCGCGGTGGGCATGATCTGCGCCATCGGGCGAGAACATGCCGCGCCGGCCGGCGCTAGGATGCGGCCGTGGAACCGACGGCGATGCGCGGCTACCTCGACAGCGTCCTCAACAACATGCCCAGCGATTGGTTGAACCTGACCACGCATCGGCTGGACATCTACGACGAGCCGCTGGCCAAGACGCAGTTCCTCGAGCAGTTCGAGGCGCTGGCCGAGCGCGGGACCGCGGACCCAGCGGCCCTGCGCGCGTTGCCCACCGCGTACGACTACATCCGGTTGGGGCACCCCCTGTCGTGCGTGCTCGAGTGGGCCATCGCCCAAGCGCACGGCTGCAAGGCGCGCGACGTGATCAGCTTCTCGTCGACCGCCGCGCCGGTGCTCGCGGTGCTTCGCAAGAACCTGTTCGCCGGCCGCGACACATTGCTGGCGTACACGGGGCAGCGCCCGAGCTTTCTCGACGCCGACGTCCTGCGCGACGTGTACGGCTACCGATTCGAGCTCGCACGGGTCGAACGTGCCGCGGACATCCCGTCGCACGCGGGCAGCACGGTGCTCATCGCCGAGCCCGACGACGTCACGCGGTTCGACCTGCATCCGGGGGTCGACTTCTTCGTCAACCTCGACCGTCGATGGGGAAGCATCATCGTCGTAGGCGGCGAGCCGGACATCGAGTACGTCGCGGAGATCCAGCACACGCGTCGTCGGGAGACCATTGCGATGACGCCGGCCGATTGTCTGTCGGCGCTGCGGCGGATCGTCGGTGGCGCCGCCGTGGCCGGCGAGCCCGATGCCGGGCCGAACAAAGCCCGGGTGCTCGACTCGATTCACGAGATCACGGGTACCTCCGGTCGCGCCCTCCTGGGATCGAGCGGGCTGTCGGTGCAATACGCGATCGTGATGGGGTTGGTCGACCACGCACTCGAGCACCACCGCGGCAAGCCGATCCGGATCGTGGTGCCGACCAACTGCTACGGCGGCACCAACGATCAAGCGAGACGCGTGGCCGCGTGTCGGGAAGACACCGCCGTGGTCGACCTGGCCGTCGACAGTGGCCGGGACATGGTCGAGAGCACGGACACCGTGTTGGCGCAGCTCGCCGCCGAAGACGCGGTCCCGCTCATCATCGCCGAGATCCCCACCAACCCCCGCGTCGAGGTTCCCGACCTGCAACGACTGCGCGACGTCCTGTCCAAGGAGCGCCGCACCGCCGCGGGCACGCAGGCGGTCGAGCCCATCTTCATCCTCGATCAGACGTTTTGTCCCAACACGCGCTTCCTGGGCGAGCACGACATCCTCTCCGCCGTCCAGACCATCGCCTACGTCAGCGGCTCCAAGTTTCCGAGCGGCGGACGGTGCACGGCCGGCTATTGCGTCGCGAACGCGAGGGCGGAGCACCTGATGACGACGATCGAGCGGCACCTGCAGCTGTGCGACAACGAGGCGACCGACCATCAGTTGGCCGTCTTGGCCGAGCAGCTGCCCTCCATGCTCGATCGCATTGCCGCCGCGTACGCCAACGCCCGCGAGTTCGTGCGCTTCATCGAAGACACGTTGCCCGGCGCCAAGATCAACTTCGTCTCGGACGAGCTCGCCAGCCGAGGCTTCACGCCGTCGGTGTTCTCGTTGGACCTGCCGACCCGAGGCAGCACCGACGAAGAGCGCGAAGCTCACAAGCGCGCGTCGAATCTCGCGCTCATCCGTCTGATGATCGAGAAGATCCCCGACGAAAGTAAGTTCTGCGTCAGCTACGGCCAGCTCAAAGGCTGCTACTGGACGGTCCCGGCAACCTCCACGCAGGGCACGACCAAGGAGGGCGACAAGGACTACATCGTCCGCGTCGCCGTCTCGCCGGACATGGACCTGCCGCGCCACAAGAAGGTCTTCGAAGACTTCGTGCGGCAGACCTGAGCTCGCACGACGGTCCCCCGGGCACGCCGAGCCGACCGACAACGGAACTTCCGCGGCGTTGCCGGCCGCTATACGCTGTCGCCGGAGCCGACCGCCACGACCGCTCGCAGCCCAACCGAAGGCACGCGCGCAACCGCGAGCGCCTCGACATCGAGCGCCCCGGTGCCGCCGACGCGGCGGGATCGCCTGTTGCGGTGGGGCAAGCGTGCGGTGCCCTGGGTCTCGCTCGTGGTCGGGACGGCCGGCGCGCTCGTGATGGACCGCAACCCGCAGCGCGGGGTGGTGGTCGCGGTGATCGGGCTGGCGACCTGGGTGGCGCTGCTCGTGGCGATCTGGTTCGGCCGCCTCGGTCGCGACGGCGAGGCGAAGCATCCGCGAGCCCGGCTGTGGCTCGGCGCTCGCTTCACGTCGCTGATGCTGACGCAGTCGTCGATTCACCTGCAGCTGTACTTCGTGCTGCCCTACTACCTCAAGGCGTGGGCGGGCACGGTGGGCCAGACCGTGTTCGTGGCGGTGGTGTGCGTCGCCGCGCTCGTGTCGTTGTGGGATCCCCTGACCGAGCACCTGTTGACGCGCACCCGCTACGGGTTGCTCCTGCCCGCCCTGTCCAACTTCGTCGTGCTCGCGGCCGTCCTCCCCTCGATGGGCGTCTCGAACGGCACGAGCCTGTGGGTCGCGGCCGCGACCTCCTCCGTGGCGCTGCCGGTCGTGGTGTTGGCCGATCGCCTCGTCGATCGGGACAAGGGGCTGGTCGGAGCCTGCGTGGTGGGGCTGCTCATCCCCGTCGGCCTCGCCCTCGGCGGGGCGCGCCTGGTCCCCGCCGTTCCGCTGCGGCTGATCTCGGCCGAGGTCGGAACTCGCCAGCTCGGCCGCGGGGTCGCCGACCCGCGCGAGCACTTCGAGCGGCGTCCCGGCCGATTGATGTGCGCCACGGCCATCGGCGCTCCGCTCGGCGTGCGCGACCAGTTGCTGCACGTGTGGCGACACGACGGCGTCGTGGTCGACCGCATCGCCCTGGAGGTGGCCGGGGGCCGCGAGGAGGGCTTCCGAACGTGGTCGATCAAGCACAACCTCGGCGATGACCCCAACGGGTCGTGGAGCTGCGCGGTCGAGACGGCGGGGGGGCAGTTCCTCGGCGAGCGCCGCTTCACGATCGGCCCGTGAGGCGAGGTCAGTTCATCATCTTCTGGTTGACCTGCGAGTTGCGTTCGGCGTGGTCGGTGATGATCCGCGAGCGACGCGGCTTCGGTGCCGCCGTCGTGACCGGTTTGGCTTGCGGCGTCGTGGGGGTCGTGGCGGTCGACGGCGAGGGGGACGCCGGCGGTGGTGTCTCGGCCGATGGGAGGGGCTTGCCGATCGTGCCGAGGGCAGCGGCGCCCTCTGGCGACGGTGTGGTCTGGTTCGAGCAGGCGACGAGAAGTCCGAGCAACAGGGGGGCCAAGCGGTACATGGGAGGTCCTTCGGGATCGGCGATCTCGCCGTCGCTGTCGAAGACGATCACGACGCGAAAATGATCCCTCGGTCGGCGATTTTGGCTCCTACGAGCCGCCGTGCGCCTGGCACTGGCTGCGTCGCCGCTGGCACCGCGCGGAAGCCTACCGGTCCGTCAGCACGCGCGCCCACGCGTGCAGGCTTGCCGGCCACGTGCCGAGCAACGGCAACGGCTCGTCACCTGCTCGTGCCTCGGCTGCGCCGTCGGTGGCGACGGCGAGCATGGATTGTTCCCACACGTCGGCGTCCACGCCCCAGGCCTGCGCCCACGCTCGCACGGCCCCGCGGTTGTCCCTGAGCAACGCTTGCACCGCGCGAGCTCCCTCGGAGACCTCTCGCGCCTCGACCACGACTGCCGCCGGCTCACCGACATGGTCGACCCGCGGCGCCCTCTCCTCCTGCATCCAGCCCGCGCGCCACTCGTCGATGCCGCCATACGCCCGCGGCAGCTCGCGGCGCAGCTCCTTGAACATCGCCGGCATCACGTCGGCTGCCAACGGCTGCAGCGTCGTCAGCAACCCGGGAATCCACGGCAGCAGCACGTAGTCCGGCAGCACCACGAACGCGCGCCCCAGCAGCTCCGTGGCCAGCGGCGCCGCCCTCGGGCTGAACTGCACGCACCGCAAGAACCCCGACAGATACGCCGGGTACGTCCCCCGGCCCAGCGGATGCGCGAGTACGGCCTCGAATGCCTCGCGGACGTCTTCTTCTTCGCGCCGCTGCACGATCCACTCGCACGCCCACAGCAGGCCGCGCTTCTCCGGATCCGCAGTGCCCCTGCCCGACTGTTCGATCGCGATCAGCAGCTGTGATCTCTCGCAGCCCATCGTCAGCGCCAGGCTCTCCAGCGTGAACACGAACGACAGCATCGCCGCCAGCTGTCTTGGACTCGTCCCCCGATCCGCGAACGCCGTGGGCAGCAACGTTGCGTAGTGCGAGTAGCCGACTGCGACCAGTTTCTCGAGCCACGCCGGTAGGCCTTCGGGGGTCCCGCGGAAGTGGTGGACCAGGCGGCGGACCATCTCGAAGATCGCCTCCGCGTCGTCGGGCCCTTCTTCGGCCGCCAGCAGCACCACCGCCCGCTCGCCCAATCGCGAGAACAAGCGGGTTCGGTCCAGGAGCAGGGCGCATGCCTCGGCCGCCTCCAGTGCATCCAGCGTCTTGGCTTGCTCGTCGAAGGCCTTTTCCTGCAGGTGTCGCTCGAGCACCTGTTCGACCGTCACGCCGTGGAACGACAGCTCGATCACCGCCCGTTGCTCCGGGCCACTGATCCGCACGTCCCAGCTCTCCTGGCGCGACTCCACGCCCAACGCGAGCTCCCCCATGATCGGCCGCGCTACCCGCGTGCCCGACAGCAGCCAGTGCAGGCGCCACAGCAGCTGCGATGCGGGCCGCAGCTCGGGCTTGGCGGCGAAGTCGATCAGCACGCGCTTGACCGTGCGCATCGTCGCCGACACGCCCAGGATCGCCAGGCGGTCGTAGACGTCCTGCACCAGCGGTGGCAGCGAGCTGTAGCCCACCTGCCCGATCCGGTCGCCGCCGAGCATGCGGTGGCACAGCTGGCGGACGTTGCGGCGGCCGGGCGGGCGGGACTTCTCCAGGCAGGTTTCCGCAGCGTCGACGAAGTCGTACGGCGAGGGCCGGTTGCGGGCCCGCAGGCGCGCCAGAAGGATCGACGTCTCGTAGATCGCGATCGCGTCCGCCGTGCTCGCCATGTACCGGTGCTTGCGGGCGCTCGCGACGATCCCCGTGCACCACTGGATGAGCTCGACCTGATCGGTCGAGGTCAGCGCGGGCGCATCGCGCAGCAGCGACCGGAGGTTCAGCTGCTCCGGGACCGCGGGCTGCAGGGCCTTGGACGATTTCTTCGTCGCCGTCCCCTTCTTGCCCTTGGCCTTGGGTGGGTCGAGCGTGTACGGCGAGAGCTTCGATTGCTTGATCGCCTTCTTCCACTCCGACTCGGCCATCGACACCGCCCCGCGGGGCTGGCCAAATTGCAGCTCGATCGCACCGTAGCTCGACGGAATGAATCCGTACTGCCACGACGTGCCCGTGCGATCGGGCAGCTCTTGCCAGCGCACGTCGTTGTCGAGGCCCCACTCGGGAACGTCGTCGTCCACGATGTGGGCGGCGCCGCAGATGAACACCGCGTCGGACGGGGCGACGCCGGTCTCGGCGAGCGCCTGCTTGATCCGCGTCCACATGTAGCGGTCGCGCTGCCGGGTCTCTTCGCGGTCGTGGTCGGTGGAGCCGAGCCGGCGGAAAAGGCTGCCGATCATGCACAAGATCTCGCGGTACGAGATGGTGTCGCACCCGATGGCCGGCTGCTCGACGTACAGGCTCACCCACTCCGAGAAGTGGGTCATGCGAGCGTTCTGCAGCAGAAAGTCGCGGAAGTCGCCGAAGCTCGGCGTGATCGAGCCGAGCTGGATCCCGAGCGCGCCGCCGTGCAGCTTGATCGCGTCCTCGTCCTCCTCGTCGAAGTCGTCGTGGACCGGCGCGTTGGGGTCCTCCGCCGGGTCGATCCACTGATACACATGGTCCACGGATCGATCCACGAACCGCAGCTGCACCCCCTTCGTGCGCAGCGCGTACGCGATCGCCTGGTACTCGGCCGACAGCTCCGTCAGCGGGGAGACCACCGACAGCGGGGCCCACGAGGGCGGAAAGCCGACCGGCTGACTGGCCAGGGCCTGCAGCGCGACCGGCAGCACGCAGTCGCGCAGGTGCTCGGCGAGCGGCAGCAGGTCCTCGCACATCTCCACGAGCACGAGCTTGGGCTGGCGTCGCCGCAGGTAGCGGACCATCTGCACCGCGCTCGCCGGGCTGTGGTGGATCACCGGGAAGATGTCGATCGGCTGCCCCATCGCGCGCGCGACGTCTTCGGCCATCGTCTGCAGCACCCGCGCCGCGTCCACCTCGTCGTCGGTGAACGCGGCCGCGGCCGTTCGCAGCTCGTCGATGAGCGCGGCGGCGGTGCGCTGTTCTTCGGTGGCCATCGTCGTCTCGGGCTCGCGCCGGGGTCAGTCGTGCAGCGACATCGCGTCCTTGCCCCCCTCGGCGAACGCCTGCCACACATCGCCTTCGGTCTTGCCCTTGGGCACGACCACCGCGTGCCAGAACTTGTTCATCGCGTTGAGGTCCTCGGGCATGCGCCGCACCAGCGTGCCGATGAGCGCCCGCGCGACGAACTCCGGCCGCAGCGCCGCCTCACCGAAGAACTGCCCGTGCAGGACCGCGTCCTCGACCACCCCGATCTGCTCGGCGGTCGACAACGCGGACTCGAGGCGCTCGTCGTCACTGCCGGCGGACTGTGAGGCCACGCGCAGGTCCGCGAAGGTCTGCAGCAGCACGTCGAGGAGCGCGGGCGGGATCTCCACGTCGAAGGCGTTGCGACGCAGCAGGTCCTTGACCCGGAACTCGACGATCTCCTTTTCCTGGCGGCGGTTGGTGACCACGGGGATCTGCACGAAATTGAAGCGGCGCTTGAGCGCGCTCGACAGGTCGTTGACGCCACGGTCGCGACTGTTGGCGGTGGCGATGATGTTGAAGCCGGGCTGGGCGAAGACCACGTTGTCGTCGTCGAGCTCGGGGATCGACACGTACTTCTCCGACAGGATCGAGATGAGCGCGTCCTGGACGTCGGACGTGCAGCGCGTCAGCTCCTCGAAGCGGCCGAGCTGACCCAGCTTCATCGCCCGCATGATCGGCGAGGGGATCATCGAGTCGTGCGACTGGCCCTTGGCGATCACCTCGGCCACGTTCCACGAGTACTTGACGTGGTCTTCGGTGGTGCCCGCGGTGCCCTGCACGACGTGGGTGGAGTCGTTGCAGATCGCGGCGGCGAGCAACTCGGCCAGCCAGCTCTTGCCGGTCCCGGGGTCGCCGATGAGCAGCAGGCCGCGGTCGGACGCGAGGGTGACGATGGCCTTTTCGACGAGGGCGGCGTGGCCGTACCACTTCTGCGCGATCGTGCGGTCGAGGCCGTCCCGGTCGCGGCTGCCGAGCACGAACACGCGGACCATCGCGGGCGACAGCCGCCACGAGAACGGGCGCTGGCCCTTGTCGACGGACGCGAGGTACTGCAGCTCTTCGGCGTACTTGGCCTCGGCGGGGGGTCGGAGCAGTTCGGACATGACGACTCGCTTGCGGGAAGGGAGGTTCAGGGCAGTGCGGCCTTGAGCTCGCGGATCAGGGTCTTGAGGCTGCCCGACAGCACGGGCGTGCCGAGCTGCTTGAGCTCCTTGCGAAACCAGGGATCGACGCTGAAGTAGCCGCTGGTGCTCACGGAGCCGACGGGGAGGAAGGTGATGCCGGAGCTGACGAACGAGGCGAACGCCGGCATCAGATCGCGGGTGTCGTAGAAGTCGGAGATCCACACCAGCACGGTGCGGCGCGGGTCGGTGATCATGCCCGCCAGATGGGGCATCACGCACATGCCGTCGTTGCCCCCGCCGAGCTGCGTGCGCAGCAGGACCTCGAACGGGTCGTGCACCCACGCCGACAGGTCGATCGCCTCGGTGTCGAACGCGATCAGATGCGGCTGCACCGTCGGGAGCCCGGCGAAGATGCTGGCGAGGATCGTGCAGTTGACCATCGCCGGGACCATCGACCCGGATTGATCGACCACGATGATCATCCGGTGTTTGGCGGTCTGGCGCGCGGTCTGTTTGAAGTACAGCCGGTCCACGTAGAGTCGGCCGTCTTTGGGGTTGTAGTTGACGAGGTTGGCCCAGAGCGTCCGCTTCAGATCCAGATTGGAGAAGACGCGCTTGGGTCGGACGGAGCGGTCGACGCGGCCGGACTTGGTGGTCTCGACCTGACGCGCGAGCAGCTCGCGCATCTCGTCGACGTAGCGTCGGATGATCTTCTTGGCGTTGGCGAGCGCGAGGCCCGACAGCTTGCCCTTTTGGCGCAGGAGCTGCTCGACCATCGCCATGCTGGGCGAGATTTCGCTGGCGAGCTTGGCGTCCGCGAGGATGTCCGCGAGCGCCATGCGGTCGATCATCTTCTTCTCGACACCGCGCAGCCCGGCCTGGATGTCGGGCTCCGACAGCAGGCCGCGACCCTTGTCGATCTCCGCGAGCGCGTCCTCGACGTCGTCGTCGGTGGCGACCGCGCCTCGCCTGCCCGGGCCCGAGCCGCGGCCGGTCAGCAGCGCCCCCGGGGCGTAGCCGCATGCTTCCTCGAACGCCCGCACGTCGCCGAGCCAGCCCCCGTATTGCTCGGCGGAGACCGAGTCACCGAGCCCTCCGCCGAAGACGTTGAGCACCGACTTGAGAAACAGCATCTGCCGCTGCAGCGCCGTTTGTTCGTCGTCGTCCTGCCTTTCGCCCGGCAGCGACAGCAACGCCTGCAAGCGGGGCTCGCCGCGCAGGACCTGGCGGACCGACGCGCGAGGTTCGAGCAGCTTGCGCGGTAGGTTCAGCTCGTCGACGAGGCCCGTGGCGAGGGCGTCGAACTGCGCGCGCATGTCGTCGTCGCCGAGGGCGGCGACCACGGCCCACCAGTAGCCGAGCTGGCGGCGACGTTGGAATGCGGCG
The DNA here is from genome assembly GCA_937896535.1 of uncultured Pseudomonadota bacterium. Taxonomy (GTDB): domain Bacteria; phylum Myxococcota_A; class Polyangia; order Nannocystales; family Nannocystaceae; genus CALBMM01. The sequence goes on along the minus strand of CALBMM010000019.1, from coordinate 22,042 downwards.
GCGTCGTTCATGCGCGCAGCAGCTTGGAGGCGCGCTCGCGCAGAACGCCGAGCACGGGCTTGTTGATCTTGGCGGAGGCGGCGATCGGACCCGCCGGTCCGAGGAGGCTCTTGCCCTTGGTCGCCGCGAGGGGCTGCACGAAGAAGCCGTCGTCGAACCGCAGGAGCCCGACGACGCCGTCGGCGGCCCGCACGTCCGCTTCGGTCAGCGCCGCGTAGGGGCTGACGCCGCTCATGTCGAGCGCGGCGCCGGCGCTCGCGAGGGCGTCCAGCCGGCCGCGATCACCGACGAGCGGGATCGCCAGCTGCAGCGGATGGCGGTCACGGGGTGCGGGCTTGGTCCAACGCGCGCCGGCGAGCGAGGTGGTGGTCGGCGATGCCCCCTTGCCAACGGCTACCTTGGCCGGCCACACCAGATCCCCCGTCGCCCGCAGCATCGCGCCGTCGAGGGCGAACGTGCGTGGCTTGCCGAGGGCGTCGATGAGCTCGGGTGCGGTCGCGCGCAGCAGCGCCCACACTTCTTCGCCGGCGATCGCGTCGACCCGCCACGCCGAGATCGTGGTGCGCACCAGGTGTGGCGCGTCGTCGCCCCCGACCTGAAGCAGCCCGTGGACGACGCACGCGAGCAGGTGCTCGTGATGGCGCAGATCGGCGCCCAGCGGGGTGAACGTGCCGGACACGCGGCGCTCGGCGGGCACGCCGGGCAAGACGACGGTCGACAGCAGCGCACGACTCCACAGATCGACCCAACGCCGGGTCGGCGGCTCGGCGATGCCGCTGGTCGGGACGGCGTCGAGCAACTCGTGCACGAACCCGGTGAGCAACGCGGCGACCCGACCGAGCTGTGGGTGCTCCTGCAGGTTGCGCAATCCGGCGACGGCCGGGGCGACGGCCGCCAGCTCGAGCTGCCCCAGACCGGACAACGCGATCTCGAGCAGCCACTGCTGCGCGCCGTCGAGGAGGGCGCGCGCGGCCGGGTCGGGCGGTGACGCGGGACCTTCGTCGACGTCGACCAGCTCGACCCCGAGCGCCGCGGCGGCGACCTGCGCGAGCGCATCGAAGCGGGCTCCTTCGACGCCGGCCCGTGCCGCGGCCAGCGTGGCGAGATGGTGGGCGAGCAGCTCTCCGCGACCGAGCGCGGCCACGGCGTCGCGGAAGGACGTACCGAGCGGCGAAACTGCGAGCGCGTCACCGAGCTCGACGAGACCCGGGTCCTTCGGGTCGAAACGCGAGAACCCCTGCATCACCACGCGGTCCAGACCGGCGGTGAGCCGGGCGGCCTCCTGGACTCCCGCGGGAAGCTCGAGCGTGGTCATCGGCTCACCCGGTGATGAACCACGCCATCTCGGGGCGTGGCTCGGTGGAGGCGTCGAGCTCGACGTAGCGCAGGTAGTCGAGGAAGCGACTGAACACGCCGCTGGCCTCCTCCTTGTGTGCGGTGCCGCCGATCTGCTGGTGGATGTCGTGGGCGTTGCGGATCTTGGTGGGATCGCTGCAACCGAGGTACCGGGCGACGCGCTCGGGCCCGAACTGCGCGACCGCGTTGGTGACGAGCGCATCGATGTGCTTGCACGCACTCCCACGCAGGCCACCGCAGGGTCGGTTGTTGTTGGTGCTGCAGTAGAAGTCGCCCGACCCGGCCTTGATGAACGACACGTACACGCGCGTGGCGTCCGAGCCGCTGGACACCACCCCCTGCAGCCGCCCGAGAAACAACTCGACGTACGGCACCTTCTGAAACGAGCGCTTGCCCGGCTCGACCCTCGAATGCGGAACCAGACTCCGCCGCGACACGTCCATCGCGGGGGATCGTACGCCAGGCGCGTGCGCGTGGGGGTGTGGGGATTGGAGTTCGGGTGCCGATGCGGGCGGGTGGCGGCGCCGGTCCGCGGGCCGGTCGGAGATCTCGGCGGCGGCACTCGGCGCTCGGACCGGGCTGGTATGCTGCGAAGCGATGGCGCGGTCCGCTGCCCTGCGTCTGCTGCAGGAGATTCGGGGCTGCACGACGTGTGCGGCGGTGCTGCCCCACGGGCCACGGCCCATCGTTTCGTTTTCGCCGCGGGCGGCGGTCGTCGTGATCGGGCAGGCGCCGGGCTCTCGGGTGCACGCGTCGGGCGTGCCGTGGGACGACCCGAGTGGGGACACGCTGCGCGCCTGGATGGGCATCGACCATGAGACGTTCTACGACGCCGACAAGGTCGCGCTCGTCCCGATGGGCTTTTGCTATCCGGGCAAGGGCACGTCGGGGGACCTGCCGCCGCGGCCCGAGTGCGCGCCGCAGTGGCACCCGCGGGTCTTCGAGCACCTCGAGGTCCGGCTGACCTTGCTCATCGGGCAGTACGCCCAGGCGCGCTACCTCGGTGAGCGCCTGGGCAAGAACCTGACCGAGACCGTGCGCAACTGGCGAGCCTACGGCGCGGCGACCCTTCCGCTGCCGCATCCCTCCCCTCGCAACCGGCGGTGGTTGGCCAACAACCCGTGGTTCGAAACCGAGGTGCTCCCGGTACTGCGCCGACGCCTGACCCGCGCCGGCGTCGCTCGAGGCGCGCCGGGGTGAGCTCCGCCGTCGCTTCGGAGAGGTGGTCCTGGGAAGCCCTGACGACGGCGCGCTAGATCACGAACGCAACGCCCAAGCCCAACCCCGTCGCCGCTACCAGGCAAAGACCCACGAGGGCGCCGAACCGCATCCCGCCGGAGTAGAGCGCGATCGCCGTCTTCACCACGCTGTTGGAGACGACCGCGATCGTGATGCCGAGGGCACCGACATCGAGCTCGAGCGTGCCGCTGCGCCCCTGCTCGGCGATCGACAACGTGATCGCATCGACATCTGCCAAACCGCTCAACGCAGATGCCAGGAACAGACCGGCATCTCCGAAGAACCGCTGGCCGAGCCGGGCGGCGAACAAGATGACGACGAAGAACGAGGCGAACTTGAGGGCAGGCCCGAGGCTGAATGGGTTCTCGAGCTCGACCTCGGCGCGCTCCGATCCGTCGTCCGGCTCCACCACCTCGCTTCTGGACCGGCCCGCGAGCATCCATAGCACCCCGGACGCGACGGCGGCTGCGACCGCCATCGCCCCCAACGACCACACCAGGCGCAGCATGAGGTCGAGGCTGATGATGCCGACCACGACCGGGACGCGCACGAACATCGTGGCGTTGGCGACGATCGTCGAGAACGCGCAGATCAAGCGAAGCCGCGGCTGCTCGCGGGCCCGTGCCGCCATCGCGGCCGTGACCGCGGTGGACGAGGTCAGCCCACCGAGCACCCCCGTCAACCCGAGCCCACGCCGCTCCCCGAGGATGCGGGTCAGAAAGTAGCCGACGAATCCGATGCCGCTGATCAGCACGACCAGCACGCCGACCTTGAAGGGGTTGAACGCTCCGTAGGGGTCGAGCTCGGCGTCGGGTAGCAGGGGCAAGACGATGAGGACGATGACGAGGAACTTCAGCGTGGCGGTCAGCTCGACGCGCCTCATCTTGCGCACGATCGACCAGGAGAACCGCTTGGCCGCGAGCAGCACGGTCAGCACCAGCGCCAACACGCCAGCCGCCTTCGGTTGGAACGAGCACAACACACCGAGCACACACGTCGCGAAGGCCGCGAGCTCCGTCGTGATGCCGGCATCCTCGGGCGGCGTGCGTCGATACATGGCCGCGATGAGGTACCCGACGCCCGCCAGCACGACGGCGGTCAGCCACGGGACGAGCTCCGCGGCGAGCGCGGCCGAGAACCCGAGCAACGACAGCACCGAGAAGGTCCGCACACCGATGTCGACGACCGGTTTGTCTGCGTTCGGGTCCGGCTCCGAGCCGGCATGGTCCATCGCACGCTCGAGGCCGACGAGGACGCCGATGCCCAGCGCGTAGGCCAACTTGATGAAGAAGTCGTTGTCGAGCGCCATGCCGGGTCGTCTCCGGGCCGCAGGCTTGGGAGCAACGAGACTCCTAGCATGCTCCCGCCGCGCCGAAGAGGGGCTGGGCGGAGATTCGCCACCACGCGTCGTCGCAGGATCGAGCGGGCCGCCGCATCTTATGTCGCTTCGGAGCCCAGCCGCCGCAGGGTCCCGTCGAGGTCCGTGCCCGGCCCCACGGTGTTCGTCACGGTTCCGAACTTGCGGACGTTGCGGTGCAGGAGGTCGAGACGATGGTCCGTGGCGTCGGTCTCGACCAGGACCTCGTAGCGGATCCGGTTCAGCTTCGGGGGGCTGTCCTGACGCACCCCGTGCACGCGCACCTCGATGCGGCCGACCTCGAAATGGTTCATGGCCGCCGCCCGGCGCACGCCCTTGGCGATGCAGGTCGCGAGCGCGGTCAGCAACAGCTCGGCCGCGTTGGGCGCGTCCGAACGCCCGGCGCCGCTGGTGTCGAGCACGATCTCGGCGTCCTTGACGGTCGCGCGTGCATCGTCGGCGGAAGGTGACACGAGGTGCACGTCGTATTCGAGCATCGCCGTGATCCTCGGCCCTGCGAGGCACGACGATCAAGCCTCGGGCAGCGAACGGCTTCGTGGGGGTGGGGCGGTCGACGGCCCTGGGCACGTGGCGGCGTTCGACGCTAGCCTCGCGGCATGAAGCGGATCCTCCTGCCGAGCGTGCTCGCCGTGGTGGCCGCCGTCACGGCGGCTTGCGACAAGTCGGGTGACGGTGAAGCCGACGCGGGGGCGCCCACGGTGGCGCGCGTCGAGGCCGTCGGGGTGCAGGTCGAGCTGCCCGGAGGCTGGAGCTACAAGGAACGCCACGGCGCGCACTGGGTCAACCGCAGCCTCGCGTACGGGGCGATGCTCGAGAAGGTCGACGCGATGCCGGCGTCGCTCGCCGACGCCAAGAAGACGTGGATGGAGGGCAAGGTCGTCGACGAAGGCGAGCGCGCCGGGGATTTCTTCGCCGTCGTCGACGTCGAGTTCGGCGGCAAGGACTCCATGGTCTTGCCGATGGTCTACTTCATCGCTCCGATCGGTGATGCGGCGGTGCAGTGCAGCGGCCAGCTCCAGCCCGGGGACGACCCGAAGCCTCTGCTGGACGTATGTGCGTCCATGAAGGCGCTGTGACGCGCTGCCCGTGCCGTCCGCGCGACCTACTCACACGGAAGCACGACGCCAGCCACCGTCGACGTCGACAGAGGGAGGCTGGACGACGCCGTCAGGGTCAGGCCGTCGGCGCTGATCGTGTAGCTCTGGACCAGGCCCGACTCGCCGACTTCGAGCAGGATGCCGTCGTCGTGGGTCACGGCCAGGAAGCCGCGCTGGCTGCTCGCGCCGATGGTCCCCTGGTCGACCAGACCATTCGACCACGTACCGATGCGGATGTTCGACGGGAACTGCATCTCGTACAACACGTCCCCCGCGCTCCGCGACGTCACGTGCACGCCATTGGTCCACGCGGGCGAGCACGTCTCGAGAATATCCATGGCGCCCGTGGGGACGACCCCGTTGGACAGCTCGAAGTACGCCGAGCAGCCGGCCTCGTAGTTCGACAGGTGCAGCACGTCGGCCGTGTCGCTGACGTGCACGGCCGTCATGACGGCGTCGTTGGACAAGGTCGCACGCTGGCCCGGAAAGATCGATGCGGGGGACACGGCGAGGGAATCCAGGGCCGCCGCGTAGGGCGGACCGTTGACGACCCGGGTGACCACGCCCAGGTACACCACGGGCATGCTCGGGTGCGCGACGGCATGGCTGATCTGGACCACGTCTTCAGGGAATGTCCGAACGTCTTCGAACACCATCGTCGGCATTCCGCTCGCGTCGAACTCGTGCAAGCGGATGAAGGTCCTCGCCGGACCGCCGGCCCTGCGATAGGTGAACAACCGATCCTCGCCCACGCACACGACCCCGTCGACCGCCTGCCCCTGGTCGAATGTGTCGACGTTGGTCAGCGTGCCGTCCGTCATGAACTCGGCCGTCCCGATCGCGTTGCCGAGCGCGAAGAACAATCGGTCACCGCAGGCGGTGATCGAGTCGCGCTCGATGTTCTCTGGCTCGTGATCCCCACCCAGCGTGGTGAACCCCAGGCCGGACATCGTTCCGTCGTCTGCCACGCGTACCACGGCCGCGCTCGAAGGCAGGCCGGCGTTGTGCGTGACGAGGCATTGGGCCGTGAGCTCGACGGTGCCCGTGCTGCCCGAATCGTCGGTCGAGCCGGAGGTCGTCGCGTCGGTCGTGCCCGTGGAGCCCGGCTCCGTCGTCGTGCCCGGCGCGGTGGTGGTCGTCGAGTCGGCCATCGCCGTCGTCACGTCCGTCGTGTCGGTGCCCGTGGCGCCGGGGTTCGTCGTCGACCCGCCGGAGGAGGTATCGCTTTCGTTGGTGCCTCCGTCGTCCCCGCAAGCGAGGCCGAGCAGCGCGACGGTGGTCAAGGCAAGCGGACGTGCGCAGATCATGTGCACGCAGCATGCCCGACCCCTCGTCGTCGAAACCAGCTCATTCGGCGCCCCCGCCCGCTCGTAATCGAGCGTTGCGCGATCGAGCCGGTGCTACTGATATTGGACCGTGCCGGCCGACGAAGGTAGTTCGTCGTCTCCGATGTCCTCGACGTTGCCGTAGCCGAGCGTGCCGGCGAAGCCAGTGCCCCAGCAGACGACGTCGTCGTTTTGCAGGAGGGCGCAGGTGCTGCCGCCGCCCGTGCTCACCTGCGCGACCGGTCCCCCGACCGACACGTCTCCGCCGGCGGACGCCGGATTGGTGAGCCCGACCGGGTCGAGGTTGCCGTACCCGAGCGCACCGACGGTCGACCAACCCCAGCAACGCACGTTGCCGACGTCGGTCACCACGCAGGTCGTCCTCGATCCCGTCTCGACCTGCACGATGTTCTCGCCGACCGGGACGTCGCCCGCGGCTTCGGGAAGCTCGTCGTCGCCGATGTCGTTGCCGTTGCCATAGCCGAGAATCCCGAGTGAACCCAGGCCCCAGCACCGCAACGTCCCGCCCTGCAGTATTGCGCAGCGGTGTCGCTCCGCGACCGCGATCTGGGTCGCGGTGCCCCCCAACGACAGGTCTCCGACGCTCGCGGGTGTCTCGTCGTCGCCGACGTAGCCCAAGCCGCCGTACCCAAGCGGCGTGAAGAAGGGAAAGCCGTCCGGATCGTGAAACGATCCGCCCCAGCAGCGGACGTTGCCGGTGTCGAGCAACGCGCACGTGGAGTTGCCCCCCGCCGCGATCTCCACCACGGTCCCCCCGATGTCGACGTCGCCGAGGACCGCCGGGTCCTCGTTGTCGCCGATCGCGAAGTCGTTGAGCTCGGGGTGGCCGAGCTGATGAAACTCGTTGTCACCCCAGCACCGCACCGCACCGTCTTCGAGGAGCGCGCACGTGTGAAACGCGGCGGCCGCGACCGCGACCACGGTACCCCCGACGTTGACGGGGGCTTGCGAGTCCGGCGTCTCGTTGTCGCCGATCGTCTCCGTATTGCCGTAGCCGAGGCGGCCGTAGGTGCCCAGGCCCCAGCACCGCACGTCGCCGCCCTCGAGGACGACGCACGCGTGATTGGTCCCGACCGAGAGCTGCGTGACGGTGCCGCCCAGCGGCACGTCTCCGGCGGTGGCCGGCACCTCGTCGTCCCCGATGTCCTCGGTGTGCCCGTATCCGAGTCGTCCGTTGACGTTCCAGCCCCAACAACGCACGGCACCGCGCGCGAGCAGAATGCAGGTTCTCGCGTTCTTCGTCTCGATGGACGCGGTCGTCATCGGAGGCGGAACCGGTTCGCCGGTCGAGCTGCCGCCGTCGTCCGTGGAGTCTTCGCTTGCGGTACCCGTGTCCGTGGTGTCGGCGGCGCCAGGGGTGGAGGAGCCGTCCGAGCTCGACGGGCCGCCGTCGGAAGACGATGGATCGACGCCGCTCGTACTTCCCGGTGTGCCGGTGCCGCTGCCAATCTCCGTCTCGGCTTCGGCGCTGGTGCTCCCGCTCCCTCCCCCGTCCGAGTCCGCGTTGCAGGCGAGCAAGGCGACGACCGTGAGCGGCAGCCCGCACCGCAGGAGTACAGCCGAGCGCGCGTGGAGGGGGACCGACGGCGCGGCGAAAGCGGCTGCAGTGTCTCGATGGATGGACGATGGCTCGTTGCGCATGTTGCTCTCCCTGAGTTCGTGTCGGGGAGTCCGACAACCAGCGCGAACGGTTCGCCCTTCGTCGCTGCCAAGGGTGTTTTTCTCGTCGCCGCCCGAGCGGCCGCCACGTCGGCCACGGACTCAGCGGGAGTCGCGCAGCTCGAGCCACGTCCGCGCGCGCTCGATCTCTTCGGACGCAGCGACGCCGGCGGTCTCGTAGGCGAGCACCGCGGCGCGACCGATCTCGATGGCACGCGCGCGCTGGACCCGGTCCGACCGTCCCTCCCAGATGCTCCGTGCGACGACGAACGCGAGCCGGGCGCGCTCGCCCGGCGCGAGCTCGTCGCGCAGAGGACATGCCCACGCGAGCTCGGCCTGAGCCAACGCCTCTTCGGGGTCGCCGCGGCGCAGGGCGAGCTCGGCGAGGCGACCTCGCACCACGGCGAGCGTGGGGTGCCGCGAACCCAGCGCGGACTCCAGTCCCCCGAGCGCGAGCGCGTACTCCGAGCCGGCCTCGACGTCCTCACCTCGAGCGGCGAGGACATGCCCCAGGTGCATCCGCGTCACCGCCACGTCCGGGTGGCTCGCTCCCTGATCGGACAGGCGCGAGGCGAGCACCTTGCGAAGCTCGAGCTCCGCCTCTTCGAGGGCACCCCGCCACCACTTCCCCAGCGCGATGTTCTCACGTACGGCCAGCGAATCCCGGTGAGTCGGGCCCAGCGACTCCATCGTCTGCGCGAGCGCACGCTCGTACTCGATGCGGGCTCGCTCGTGCTCGCCTTGGCGGTCGAGCACCGTCGCGAGGCCGGCCGTCGCGCTCGTCGTCAACGGATCGGCATCGCCGGCCGCACCCGGCCCGAGCTCGACGACGCGACGGTACTCCGCCTTCGACTCGGGCAAGCGCCCTTGCTCGAACAGACACTCCGCCAGCTGCAATCGCGCGGTGCGGACGGCGAGATGCGTCGACCCGAGCAGCGCTTCGAGCCGATCGGTCGCCTCGCGAAGAACGGCTTCGGCCTCGGTCAGCCGGCCGCGCAGACGTAGGCCGTGTGCGGTCACGGTCAGCGCGGTCTGAGTCTCCGGGTGCTCCGGGCCCAACGCGCGCTCGAACGTTCGATGCACGCGTTCGGCGGCCTCTACCGCTTCGCCGTACCTGCCCTGACCGTAGAACGCATTGAACAGCAACCAGTCCACGCGGGCCAGCGCCGCATGATCCTGCCCGAACGTGGCCTCGAAGATGCTTCGCGCCCGGACCAAGTGACCTTCGGACTCGGCGTACGCCCCCATCGCATCGAGGGCCGCAGCGAGACCGAGATGTGCGGATGCCACGTCCGGATGGTCGGGCCCAGACTGCGCGATCATGGATCGGAGACTCACGCGGAACAGCTCCGCGGCTTCCGCATGCTCTCGCGCGACGACCAGCGTCGAAGCCAGAGCACAGCGCGCGACGATCGTGTCCGGGTGCTCGGAGCCGAGCCTTTCCTCGAGCATCCTCAGTACGCGGCGATGCTCCCTATCCGCCTCGACGAACTTGCCTTGATCGCCGTACACGGTAGCCAGTTGAGATCCCAGGGCGATCTGGTTGTGGGAGCCGTCGGCGACGGTATCGAGCCCCTCCCGCAGGATCGCTTCGGACTCGTCCCATCGCCCCGCGGCGTGGAGGATCTGGCCCACGACGAGCAGCCCCCCGACACGCGCCTTGGGGCCCTCGGCCGGGAGCGACTCGGCCATGAGGCGATAGCGCTGAAGCGCTTCGGCCGGGCGACCCGCGCGAGCCCCAACGACATACAGCAGGGTCGTTGCCAGCTTCTGCATCGCGCCGACCCGCCCATCGCGCGCCGCGAGGTCGAGGGCGGCCTCGAGCACGCGCTCGGCCTCGTCGGGCTTTCCGAGGCCGCTGAGGACACGACCCTCCACGAGCGAGACTTCGATCCGCAGCGGCGCATATCGAACGTCACCCATCGCTTTCTTGGCGGCCTCGACTCCGGCCAGGGCGTCGTGCATCTGCGCCGCGGCGTAGGCCGTCTTCGCGCGCGCGAGAGCCCGCTGCGCGTGGGCGACCGCGTCGGCCTCGGCGGCACTCGGCGCCCCCACGTTGGTCTGCAACGCCTCGGGGTTCGCACAGACGTCGAGGGCGGGCAGCGCCGGGACGATCGCGTCGGCGTTGGCGGCGGAGACTCTCGTCGGATCGGCCAATGCCTCGGTGGCGGCCTGGAGCTCGACCCTCGCGCGCTCGAGGCACGCCATGCGCAGGTCCAGGACGGCCGGCGATTGCTCGCCACGCACCACCGAGGCCTCGCACGCGTCCTCGTGCATCGCGACCCAGTCGGTCGCGTAGGCGTCCAGCTCCCGCGTGGTTCGTGCGGCAGCCAGTTCGGCGAACGAGGCGTCGCTGCCCGAGAGCGCGGCATGGACCCCCGCACGTCGCTCGACGTCCCACACGCCCTGTAGCTTTCGCTCCGCGCCGGAGCATGGCTGCTCACGCCCCTCGCCCAGCCAAACCCCACCGGCACCTGCGGTTGCGATCAACGCGAGACTCGCGGCGCCGACCGAGATACGTCGGCGGCGTATCCTCCCCGACTGTCCCGAGACGGCCTCGATCAAGGCCTTCATGTCCGGCCAGCGTTGCTCGGGCTCGAGCGACATGCCTCGCTCGAGGGCGGCTTGGAGCCGACGCGGAACCGACGCGGTGGGGACCGGGGCACGCAGCCCCGCGAGCACGCGCTCACTCAGCTCGTCGAGGGTCGCCCCTCCGACCGGATGCTCGCCGTACAGCGCCTCCCACAGCGCGACGCAGAGGGCGTACTGGTCGGCGCGAGCGTCGATCGTGCCGCCGCGGAGCTGTTCCGGGGCCATGTACGCCGGGGTCCCGGCGATGGCCCCGGTCAACGTCCGCGCCGAGTCGGCGGAGCGCGAATCCTCGTCGGACGAGACCGTCAGTGAAGCCACGCTGCGATCGATGGCGAGGCCGAAGTCCAGGACGCGGACCTCCAGCCCCGCTCCGGGGCGCGACGCCACGAGAGCGTTGTGCGGCTTGAAGTCGCGGTGAACGATCCCGGCGTCATGCGCCGCCGCGAGACCGCGGGCGGCCTGCATGTACGCGTCGACGATGTCGGTGCGGGAACGCGCACCTCGAGCTTGCCAGTCCCGCAGCGTCTCTCCGTCGACGAACTCCATCGCGATGTACAGCGCCTGCCCGTGCTCGCCGACCTCGTAGAACTGGACGATGTTGTCGTGCCGCAGACGTGCCATCGCACGCGCCTCGCGGAGCGTCCTCTTCCGCGTCAGGTCGTCGGCCGCGCCGCGCAGCAGCTTGACGGCGACCTTGCGGTCGAGCTGTTCGTCGTACGCTGCGAACACGCTTCCCGTGGCCCCGGTGCCGAGCAAGCGCAGGACGACGAAGCGACCGATATGGCGGGGCGGCGCGTCGATGCCGAACAGGCGCCGACCAATGGCCGCGCGCGCAACGTCCGCGCGCAGCTGTCGATCGCTGGGGCCGATGCTCCCGTCGGCCGTGTCCGGTCGGTCGCGCATCGTCGGCGCGTCGTCGGACGCATGATCGCCATCGTCCCCGGCAGCGTCGGTCGATGCCGCATCGCCGGCCGGCTCCTGCCCGGGCGGCGTGCTCATCAACCGGGCCTCTCGCCCAACTCGAGGGCGTCCGGGTCGACGCCGAGGTCGGCCGCCAGCAGCTGTCGTGCCCGCCAAAGCCATCGCTTCGCCGTCCCCTGCGGGCAGCCGAGGATCTCCCCCAGCTCTCGCGTCGTCAGGCCCTCCCAGTAGTGCAGGTCGAGTGCGATCTGCAGGTCGACCGGAAGCCGTGCCATCGCGTCGAGCAAGCGCTGCTCCTGCTGCTGGGTCGCCAGCCGGGAGGCCAGCGAGACACCCAGCTCGGCCAGAGAGACGGTCCTAAACGTCACGTTGGCCTGCTTGCGCTGCTCGTCGAAGAACTTGAGCAGGTGCTTGCGCGCGATGCCGAAGAGGAATGCTCGAAACGACGACTCTTGGCGGAATCGGTCGCGCACTTCCACCGCCGTGAGGAAGGAGCGCTGGGTCAGTTCCTCCGCGTGGGTCTGCGCGCGGGTGTGGAAGAAGCCGAAGATGGCGTCGAAGTGCCGCAGAAACAGCGCGTTGCCGGCCTCGTTGTCGCCTGCGGTCCATGACGCGAGCAGCTCGTGGTCCGCGACCAAGGCTGCCGAGGCTAGCACAAGCCCGGTCGCTCGGCCGGTCTCGAAGCGCCGCGCCACGGCTGTGGCGCGACCGCGTTCACGTCGCCTGCTCGCGCGCGGTCGCGCCGTCCCGCCTCGGTGCTATCCACCCACGCGTTTGCGGGCCCGTCGTCGCAAGCGTGAGTCGGTGGTCAGCTCCACGACGACCGGCTCGAGGTATGGCCGCGCGCAGTACAGCGACGTCCCGTAGCCGACCTTGTCTTCCGGCCCCGGCTTCCCCGTGCTGCACGAGACGCTGCGCAGCGCACCGCCGGTGCCTTTGGGTACCTCGTAGAACTTCGGAGCCGAGTCCGATCCCGCGGGGGTCGTCGTGCGAAGCTCACCCGTCACCTTGACGTTGTTCTTGATCCGGCAGCCCGGCGCGTCGTGGCGAACGTCGAAGAGGACGAGGCCGGGGTTGGCGCTGTTGGTGCTGCCGTAGCTCGTGCGGTCGCCGTCGGTTTGTCGCGCCGACAATGTGCCGCGCGCGACAACGATGCCATCGGCTTGGCTGGCCGCGACCTCGACACGGTACTCGAGGTCGACGCGTGCACCGTCCATGTCATTGTCGCCATACGAGCGGGCATCTGCATTCACCCGCAGCGCTTCGGGCGAGACTTCGATCGGCGTGCACGTGACCTTCGCCGGCCGCAGGCGCACCTCGATCGGCTTGTAGGTCACGATGCACTGCGGCACGTCGGTGAGCGCGTTGTCGGGGTCGTCGGTGGTGTCGCGACAGCTCGCGTGGTCGACGACGCCGGTCCCGTAGAGCTTGAGCGACTCGCCCGCAGGCGGGCCGGAGTCGGACATCGTGCCGCGGTTCTGGCTGATCGACGCGATCTCGCACGCCCCGGGGATATCCAGGAGCGTCGCGCGGGTGGTCCGCGCGTAGTAGCCGGTCTGGCCACCACCCGGGTTGTGACTGGCGACCAAGCCGTCGACCTCCACGAACACGCGGCGCTTGGTGGTTCGGAGCTTGACGTCGAGACTGCGGGACACCTTCGACGCACCCGCGATGTGTGCGGCCCACGGCCCGGCCAGCCGCGAGAACCAGACGTCGCTCTTGGGAAGCTGAACCGTCCTCACTCCCGCACACGGATCGCCGGGAAGCGCCACCGGGCCCGGCGTCAGCGGCCCATCGGGGAGGTCGAGGCCGGGCTTGGCGGTGGCGGGCGGCTTGCCGGGCATCGTCGCCTTGGGAGGGGCCGCGTGGGCGAGTCGACCGGTCTGCGGGACGAGCAAGGTGGTGAGAGCGAGCGCAGGGAGGAGAGCGAGGGAACGGCTCATGTCCGCCGGGGTTCCCAGGGGGGCGTGATCGTTCCGCGGATCCGCGCCTCGATCGTCATTTGGACCCATGGCGCGGTGGCTTTGCGCCAACAACGACGGCCTGCTCGTGCATGCCTTCGGGCAAGACCGCGGTGCGATCAGCCCCGGTGCGCGGAGAGCCACGCGTCGACCGCAGCGACGCGATCGGCCGACGCGGCACCGGCCTGCACGTACTCGGCCCGGGCGCGCCGCACCTCGGCCCGAGCCAAGGACCGCTGGCCTCGCATTTCCCACAGCGCCTCGCCCAGGCGCAGGTGCGCCGCGCCGCGCTCGGCGGGCGGGGCATCGATGCGCGTGTAGATCGCCACCGACCGCTCGGCGTCGGCGCGCGCCGGCTCGTATTGCTGCAGCCGGGAATGCACGAGGCTGCGCGCCTTGAGGGTGAAGGCCACGTCGCGATGCTCCTGCCCCAGGGCGCGTTCTTGGATCGTCAGCGCGCGATCGAAATGCTCGATCGCGCCCGCGTAGTCTTCGAGGTTGGTCAGCGCCTCGGCGAGGTTGGCGTGGGCGATCGCGTTGCTCGGGTGGTCGGGTTCGAGCGCCCGCTCGCCGATCGCGACCGCCCGCTCGAGGTGGGGTACCGCGGCCGCATCGTCGTCGAGATTCATATAGAGGATCCCGAGGTTGGACTCGGCACGCCCGACGACCGGGTGCTCGGCCCCGAACGTTCGCTGCTGCCGCTGCACGATCTCGAGCACCACCGGCAGCGCGCGGTCGAACTGCTGCAGCCCGAAGTAGGCCATCGCGATCCGCTCGAGCGCGTCGGTCACGGACGCGTGCTCGGGGTCCAACGCGACCTCGAGGATCGTCCGTGCCCGCAAGAAGCACCGCAGCGCCTCGTCGTAGTGCCCGAGCTGATTCTCCACCATGCCCACCAGCGAGTACGCGTTGGCCAGGTCCGGATGATCGGCGCCGACGTTGCGCTCGACCGCCTCGCGCGCAGCGAGTGCCTCTTGCAGCGCGGCGGCGTGCTCCCCCGCCCGCATCAGCGACTGCGCCAGGTTGGAGCGATAGCTCGCGACCTGGCGATGCTCGGCCCCGAGCGCGTCGACGACGACCTCGACCGCACGACGGTGCCGCTCGACCGCCGCCTCCGGCTTGCCCGCCGCCCGCAGCGCGTCGCCCATGCCGGCGATCACGGCCGCGGTCTTCGGGTGGCCCACGCCGAGCTCGGCTTCGATCGTCGTCAGCGCCAGCGCCAAGTGCTCCATGGCCGCATCGTGCTCGGCCTCGTCGATCTCGACCTGCGCCATGCCGGCGAGGATCGCCGCCCGCTGCAGCCGCATTCTGGGATTGGAGGCCGGCGACAGCTCGAGCGCGCGCTGGTAGGTCGCCGTGGCCGAATCCAGTGTGCCCTGCTCGTGCTGCACCCCCGCCTTGGCGGCCAGCAGAGCCCCGTCGACCGTTCGGCCCTGGCGCCGCAGCGCCGCCTCGGCGTGGTCGGCCCACGACAGGCCGTCCTCGTGGCGTCGCAGTCCGGATCCCACCGCGTGCACGAGCGAGGTCGCGGCCTCGGTCGCGAGGTCCCAGTCCCCGATCTCGCCCGCCACGAAGTAGGCCGTCTCGAGATGGCCCTCGGCCTCGGCGGGATCGGGCATCACCCGTCCGTGCACGAGCGATGCCTCCGCCGTCAGCGGCGGGTAGCCCAGCGCCTGCACGCGTGCGATCAACCGCTCGGTGATCGCGAGCGCCTGCGGATCCTCGCCGGCCACGCGCAATGCCTCGGCGCGCGCCAGCGCCTCCTGCAGCGTCTCCACCTCGGCGGCGACCGCCGGGTCGTCGGGGACCGCCGCGCGCTCTGCCGCCGCGGCGGGATCACTGCACACCTCCAGCGACGGCAGCGTCAGGCTGGCCTCGAGCGCGGACTGGACCGCCGGCGCCCCCCCCTCCGCCAGTACGTCGACCACGGCGGCGAACGCCACCCGGCGTCGGTGCAGGCAATCCATCTCCCGATCGAGGTGCCGATCGCCGGCGGGCTCACCGGACCGGTGCCGCTCGCATGCCTGCGCGTGCAGGACGGCGAAACGCTCGGCATATCCGTCGAGGGTCGCGACCACGCGCGCGGCGGACTCCGCCGTCGTCGGCATCGTCGACCCCGACAGCGACGCGAGCACCTCGCCGCGCCGCGCATCGTCCCACGACCCCGCGAGCTCGTCCGCGGCGGCATGGCACGACCTTGGCTCCCCATCGTCGCCACCGCGCCCCAGCCACCCCACGGTCGCGGCCATTCCGAGCGCGACGCCGGCCCCCAGCCAGCGCGACGATCTTCGACGCCGACCGGCCGCCAACACGCGCAGCAGATGGTCCATCGACTCGAATCGGTCGTTCGGATCGCGCTGCAGCCCACGGGCGACGATCGCCCGCAAGAACGCCGGGGCCGACGACCCGCGCAGAGCATCCCGCGGCTCGCCGTGGAGCACGACGTTGCGAAGCGCCTCGAACGACTCGCCCTCGTGGGGACGGCGCCCGTGCAGCGCCTCGAACAGCACCACGCAGAAGCTCCACTGATCGCTGCGGTGGGTGGCTGCTTCGCCGAGGAACTGCTCGGGCGACATGTACACCGGCGTTCCCACCGTTCGTCCCGTGATGGTGAGTGAGCCCGGCGTGCTCGGGCCCATGGGTGCGTCCGAGGCGGAGAGGGCGGGCGCGCTGGGGGAGCCCGATGCGAGCTCGCTCGCGAGCCCGAAGTCGACGACCTTGACCTGCCCCGCGCGGCCGATCACGACGTTGTCGGGCTTGAAGTCGCGGTGGATCACCCCCGCGGCGTGGGCGGCCGCCAGTCCCTGCCCCGCCTGGGCGAGGGTGTCGCAGATCGCGTCGCGATGGGGACGTGTCTGCAACCACGTCGACAGCGGCACCCCTTCCAGGAGCTCCATCGCGATGAAGACCTGCCCGTCGTACTCGCCCACCTCGTAGACCTCGACGACGTGCGGGTGAGACAGCCGCGCCATCGCCTGGGCCTCGCGAAGCAGACGCGAGGCCGCCTGGGCGGAGCTGCGCAGGCGCGTGCGGAGCACCTTGATCGCCACCGGGCGATCAAGGTCGGGATCGTGGGCCGCGTAGACCGACCCCATGCCTCCCCATCCGAGCCGGGACTGCACGATGTAGCGACCCACGCGGAGCTTCGGCGCGCGCCCGAACAAGCGGCGCTCGACCTCGAGCTTCTGGTACCGGGTCTCGACGGTCGCCTCGTCGATCGGCCCGGTCTCCTGGGGCGGCGCGGACACCCTCACGAATGTACACCTTCGCGATCCGTGGCGTCCCTGGAGCATGCGGCGGCCGACGCCGGGCCGAGCCGGCGGCCGAGCCAATGACGGAGGCCGCGAGCGTTGCTACGGTTTGTCCATCCGTGCCGACACCGGACGAAGAGCTGCTCGCCGCGTGGCGCGGTGGTGACGCGAGCGCGGGCACGGTGCTGTTCCGGCGGTTCTTCGAGGGCTGTCGCCGCTTCTTCGCCAACAAGGTCCCCGAGCGCGACCTCGAGGACCTCGTGCAGCAAACCTTCACCGGGATGGTCGAGGGTCGCGACCGCTTCCGCGGTGAGGGTTCGTTCCGAGCCTACGTCTTCTCGATCGCACGGCGGGTGCTGATGCGGTACCTGCGAGACTTCGCCCGCAAGCACTCCAAGGAAGTCACGGACTTCAGCGCATCGTCGGTCGCGGCGATCGGGATCACCCCCGGTACGGCGATCGCCCTCGAGGAGACGCAGACCGCCGTCCGCGACGCGCTGCAGCGGCTCCCGGTGCACTACCAGACGATCCTCGAGCTCAGCTACTGGGAGGATCTGTCCACCGAAGAGCTCGCCGCCGTGTTCGACGTGGAGACCACGACCGTGCGGACGCGTCTGTTCCGCGCCCGCAAGGCACTGGCCGAGGCACTCGTGGGCACCGGGGTCGACCCGAGCGAGTCACTCGACGCCGTGGTCGCCTCCCTCGGCCGCACCGTGTGAGACTCGGCCGCGGCAAACACGGACTAAACCCCAGGCAGCAAGGTCGTGACGAAGGTCGCGGCGCCACGCCGGGCCTCGATCGCCTCGGCGTACTCGGGGGAGGTGTACCAACGCCTCGCGGTCTCGACATCGTCGAACGCGAGCAGCACCGAGACCGGATGGCTCGCCTCGCCCTCGAGCATCTCGGGCTGCTTGGCCTTGGCGAGTACCCGGGCCCCGTAGGCCTTCATCGAGGCCGGGGCGAGCTCCTGATAGCGGCTGTAGCGCTTCGGGTCGGTGACGTGGATGTGGATGTGGATGTATGCGCTCACAGCCACCAGCATTGGGGGGCGAACGCGTCGGCGCCATCCGCAAGAACGAGAGACCGTTCTGCTATTTTTCGAGCGTGGACTGGGACGACCTGCGGTTGCTGTTGGCCGTCACGCGCGCCTCGACGCTGAGCGAAGCCGCCAAAGCGCTCGGCGTCACGCAAACCACGGTGACCAGGCGCCTGACCTCGCTCGAGGAGCAGGTGGGCGCGCGCCTCGTCGTTCGCACCTCGCACGGCATCGTCGTCACCGACACGGGCCGCACCGTGGCCAGTGCCGC
This sequence comes from uncultured Pseudomonadota bacterium, assembly GCA_937896535.1. Classification (GTDB taxonomy): domain Bacteria; phylum Myxococcota_A; class Polyangia; order Nannocystales; family Nannocystaceae; genus CALBMM01. The sequence continues at coordinate 3,935 of CALBMM010000019.1, read as the reverse complement.
CGAGGAGGTCGAAGGCCGGCTCGCGACCCTGGAGCAGCAGATCACCGCGCGCGACGACGCGCTCGAGGGCCCTCTGCGCATCGCCACGATCGACATGGTGGCCCACTACGACGCGGAGCTCTTCGCCTCGTTTCGCGCGCGCCATCCCGGGGTCGACGTCACCGTGTTCACGGGGTACGAGCGACGAAACCTCGGCCGCGACGCCGCCGACATCGCGATCCGCTGGACGAACGACCCTCCCGAATCGTTGGTCGGCCGTCGCATGGGCACCGCCACGTTCGCCCTCCACGCCGGGCGGCCACTGCTCGAGCGGATCGGCGAGGACGTCCCACTGGCGGATCTTCCCTGGCTGGCCTGGATCCCGGCCATGCGCGCCGAGATCACCGAAGCCTGGATGCGACAGCACGTGCCCGATGCGCACATCGTCGCCCGCTACGACTCCGCACTCGCCCTTCACGCCGCCATCCGAGCCGGCCTCGGCGTCGCGTTCATGCCCTGCGCCTACGCAGCCCAAGACCCCACCCTCGTCCGCCTCCGCCCCCCCGAGCGCGGCTTCGACTACGACGTCTGGCTGCTGCTCCACGCCCAAGCTCGCTACGCCGCCCGCGTCCGCGCCTTCGCCGACCACGCCGCCGAGTACTTCGGCCCCCGGTTTCGAGCGTGACGAGGCTCGGTCGGGGGATGTGCTCGCATCGGACACGTCAGCGATTCAAACGAACTTGCCCCACACCGGGTTGTGGTCGGACAGGCCACGGCCGTCTTCGACGCCGCTTTCGCCCGCGGACGTCAGGTGGCCGATGACGTGGTCGATGTCCTGCGACTTGTCGTCGCCCGCGGCGCGGGGTCGGGTGGGTCGGCCGGGCGGCGGCGCGGTGGTCGAGAACCCTTCGCCGAGCGCGGCCATCACCGTCGCTCGATCGGCGTTGAAGTCGCCGGCGATCACGACGGGCTGGCCCGACTGCGCGCGGGCGTGGTCGGCGATCTCCCCCAGCTGGGCGGTCCGCCGGTCGCCGGAGCTGACGTGCGTGCTCACTACGACGAGCCCGTTGTCGAGGCGCACCGACAGCAGGCCCTTTCCGGGATCGTCGACGAAGTTGCGCGACTGCACGACTCGTCCCGGCAGGAGCGACGACGCCACCACCAAGTACTCCGTCGGATCGTCGAGGTCGACCTCGCCCGCGTGGGCTCGTGGCACGCGTGGGTACGCCATGGACCAGACGTGGGGTGCCCGCAGCGCGCGAAGCTGGTCTCCGCTGACCTCCTGCAGGCACACGGCCACCGAGAACGCGAGGAGCTCGTCGATGCGCCGAGCGATCGCCTCGACCCGCGCCGCTTCGTCGAGCGCGGCCTGGGCCTCGCCCCAGTTCGCCGCGTGGATCCCATGCAGCACGTTCCACGTCGAGATGATCACTGCGGCACAACCCTAGCACCGTGGTCGGAGCGCGGTGCGACGACGCGGCCACGTCACGCCGCGCGGCGATCGGTCTCGTCGCCGGCTTCGGGCGCATCCGCGACGCACACCACCACCGCGCCGGGCAGGTTGCCGTCGTCGAGGGCCGCGTGCGCGTCGGCGACTCGGTCCAGGGCAAATCGTGCCGCGACCACCGGCCAGATCGCCCCCTCGGCCAGGAGCGCCGCGACGTCCTGCGTGAGTCGCTGGTTGCCGATCACCACCGCGGCGGCCGCTCGCGGACCGCCGAACACGGCGCCCCACAGCATCTGCAGCACGATCCGCAGCGTCATGTAGAGACTGACGTACCGCCCGCGCGGACTCAGGGAGGGCTTCGCGGTACGAAACGCGTCGCCCGAGACCGTGTCGAAGATGACGTCGTACGTCTCTCCGGTGTACCGGTAGTCCTGGCGCTCGTAGTCGATGACTCTTCGCGCGCCGAGCTGCCGGACCATCGCGGCCTTGTGCGCACTGCAGACGCCGGTGACGTCGGCGCCGAGGTGACGGGCGATCTGCACCGCGAACCGACCGACGCCACCCGATGCGCCGATGACGAGCACGCGCTCGCCCGGCTGGACCGCGGCGACATCTCGCAGGAACGTCAACGCCGTGCCGGCACCGTACGGCACCGCTGCCGCCTCGTCGTACGCCACGCCCGCGGGGATCTTCGCGACCGGCGAGTCCTCGGCGACGGCAAGGTACTGCGCCTGCGCCCCGTGGTTGCAGCTGCCGAAGATCCTGTCGCCCACGGCGAAGCGCGTGACCGCCTTGCCGACCTCCACGACCCGCCCCGCGAACGTGGTGCCCGGGATCGGATTGCGCGGGCGCTGCAGCCCGAACATGAGGCGGCCGATCACCGCGGCCGCCCCGGGGAAGTCGGCCGCGCGCAGCCGGCGGTCGCCGTGGGTCACCGCGCTGGCGTGTACCTCCACGAGAATCTGGTCGTCGGCCGGCTCGGGGCGTGCGACCTCGACGACGCGCAACACCCGCGGATCTCCGTACTCGGTCTGGATCGTGGCTTTCATGATTCTCGTTGTGCCATTCATTCTCGTTTCGAAAATCCCCAGAATCCGCACGCGTGTTATTCATAATTGAATGATCAGGAGCGCCACGGGATTCGACTGGAACCGGGCCCGCGCCTTCCTGGCCACGGCGCAAACGGGCTCGTTCTCCGCCGCGGCGCGCGTCCTGAGCATCTCGCAGCCCACCATCGGCCGTCAGGTCGCCGCGCTCGAGGCCGAGCTCGACGTGGTGCTGTTCGAGCGTGTCGGACATGGGCTCGTGCTGACGGCCACCGGCGCGGATCTGGTGGAGCACATCCAAGCGATGGACGAGGCCGCGCTGCGCGTCTCGCTGGTGGCCGCCGGCCAGTCCCTGTCGCTCGACGGACCCGTGTGCATCTCGGCCGGCCAGATCACGGCCGTCCACACGCTACCGCCGATCATCGCGGGCATTCGCGACGAGCATCCCGGCATCGAGGTCGAGGTCGTCGTCACCAACGAAGCGAGCGACCTCGGGCGTCGCGAAGCCGACATCGCCATCCGCGGATTCCGACCCACGCAACCCGACCTGCTGGCGCGCAAGGTCAAGGACGGCGCGGCCCATCTGTACGGATCGAAGGACTACCTCGACCGGCTGGGCAACCCCACGACCCCCGAGGCGCTCTCGAAGGCGAACTTCCTCGGCTTCAATCGCGAGGACACGCTGCTGCAGGGACTGCGTGCGTACGGATTGTCGTTGACGCAACGCAACTTCGGTGTGATCTCCGAAAACCAGCTGCTGCAGTGGGAGCTCGCCAAGCGCGGCGTGGGCATCTGCATGATGACCGAGGAGGTGGGCGACGCCGAGCCCCTGATGCGCCGGGCGTTGCCCGACCTTCCCGCCTTCCCGGTCCCGGTGTGGCTGACCACCCACCGTGAGCTCAGCACGAGTCGTCGGATGCGGGTGGTGTTCGATCGGTTGCTCGAGGGGCTGTCCTGACGCCGGGGTGGCCTCCCGACGCCACGTCGCTACGACCGCAAGATGCTCTCCATCGACTTGCCGCGCGCGAGCTCGTCGACGAGCTTGTCGAGCCAGCGGATCTTCTGCATCAGAGGGTCGGCGACGTCCTCGACGCGGACGCCACACACCACGCCCGTGATCAGGCCGACGTTGGGATGGAGCGCGGGCGCCTGCGCGAAGAAGGTCTGAAAGTCGACCTTGTTCGTGAGGACGGACTTGAGCTGGCGGGCCGTGTAGCCGGTGAGCCAAGTGATGACCTGGTCGACCTCTCGCTGGGTGCGGCCCTTCTTCGCCGCCTTGGCGACGTACAGCGGGTACACGCTCGCGAACGACGTGCCGAAGATCCGGGCGTACGGGTTCTTCTTCGCGGTCGTCTTCTTCGCCGTCGTCTTCTTCGCCGTCGTCTTCTTCGCGGTCGTCTTCTTCGCGGTCGTCTTCTTCGCCGTCGTCTTCTTCGCGGTCGTCTTCTTCGCGGTCGTCTTCT
>CALBMM010000018.1 GCA_937896535.1 uncultured Pseudomonadota bacterium | reverse complement strand
GACCGTGCAGGAGCAGTCTCTTGCGCGTGTCGCGCACGTGGCCGACGACGCCGAACACGGTGCCGCCCTCGGCCTCCGTGCGCTCGACGCCGGCACGCGTCCACTTGTCGGCCTCCTTGCCCAGCGAGCGCGCGCTCGCGGCGGGGATCTGGGCGAGCACCACGGAGAAGCTCTGCCGACTCGGCTCGGCGCGACCGAGCGTGATCTCGAACGACGAGCCGCCCTCGATGCGCGTCCCACCGTCGCCGGACGGAAGCACGAGCACCCCGGACGGACACGACAGCCGGATCTTCGTCTGCTGTCGCATCAGGCCCACCGTGATCTGCGGCTCGCCGCGCTTGTTGAAGTGAAACTGGTTGGAGTACAGCAGGTCGATGCGATCCGACGAGCTGAGGTCGGACGCCCACGCGCGTCGTGGCGCCAGCAGGTGCGTCGCCACGGCGGCCGTCCCCACGGTGGTGGCTCGCAGGAACTGGCGACGGCTCGGTCGATGGCGGCTCATGCCGGCCATCATGCCCAAGGGGGCCCTCAGACCAAGTTTTCGGGGATTCGGCCGGGCGGCGGCGGCGGCGGGTCGATCGGCCGCACGGGGCCTCGCAACGCGATCGGCGGCGGGGTCCGCGTGATGTGCGTCAGGTTGAGCAGATTGATGACGAAGTGGGCCGCGACAGCCGCTCCGAGGTTGCCGGTCAGCAGCGTCATCGCCCCCAGGGCCAGGCCGAGGACGAGCGAGCTGAGCGTCCACGGCCACAGCGACGGCTTGGGGGGGATGTGCAGCGCCGCGAAGACCAGGCTGGACACCCACAGGCCCCACGCGTCGAGCATCGCGCCACGAAAGAGGATCTCCTCACCGAGCGAGGACGCGGTCGCGAGCAGGACGAGCTCGGCCTGACTGGGCTGCCCGAAGATCGAGCGGAACTCGCGGTGGAGCTCGCTGAGCCAGGCCATCCGTCCCTGCAGCGCACGGAACACCTGTACCGTCAGCAGGCCGAAGCCCACGCCGATCGCCGGCGTCCACAGCAGCGCGAGCCAGCCCTGGTTCGGGTCGATTCGCCAGATGTCGTTGGAGTCCTGGGCGACGGCGTGCCAGAAGAAACCGACGACGAGCAACGCGCCGTAGAAGGTGGCCACGACCACGGGGCGGCCTTGTCCACCGGTGGGCGAGCTGGAAATCCGGCCCCGCACGCTCACGCAACCATAGCAGCGCCGACGGCCGGGAATCCTGGAGCGGGGTCAGCGCGGCCGTTTCAGGGGTACGGCGCCACGATCGAGGCGCCCGCGGGGTCGCCGGCGGTGGCAAAGAAGGTCAGCACCTGCGCGACGGCCCCGGGGTCGGACTGCACGTTTTCGTGGGTCGCGGCCTCGAACGCCGCGCGCGAGCCGTCGACGAGCACGTGGGTGTACTGAAACAGGCCGCCCGTGAGCCGGTTGCCGAGGTTGCCGGCGACGGGCAGGGCGCCTTCGCGCGTGACCCCGCGGATGGGCAGCTGCTGCGTGCCGACGATCTCCAGGCCGAAGGCGCGCGCGAGGTAGCCCGTGGCGGTGTTGGTCACGATCGCGTCGTCGAGCACCATTTGGGCCAGCACCTGGGGCGGCTCGCCCTCGAAGCCGGGGAGGCGATCGGCGAGCACGTGGGGGGCGAGCAGCTGGGGCTCGCCCTCGTCGAGCATGCTCTGGACCACGGTCAGGAACCGCCGGCGCGCGCCGTCGGTCATGTCCGGCGTCACTGCGCCGACGAGTCCGTTGAAGGTGTCGGAGGTGACGATGTCGGTCAGCCGCACGCCGCCCACCACGAGCGCGGCCGATCGGATCTGCGGCGCGAGGGCCAGAAGCGGCGCAGCCATCACCGACCCGAGCGAGATGCCCATGTAGTGCATGTCGTCGGCGTCGACGTCGACGTTGCCGTCGCCGTCGACGTCCATCCCGGCCTCGATCCGGCGCAGCAGCTGCAGCTTGTCGAACGTGGCCTGGCGGAAGTTGTCGCGGGCCGAAAACGGCAGGAACGGATCGGACAGATCGTCGGTGAGCCCCAGCAGGTCGAACGCCGCGTTGAGCTTGGCCGTGTCGGGGTGCTGCCCGTGCTTGGGAGCGTCGATCGCCACGACGGCGAAGCCCGCGGGCGCGAGGGTGCTGGCGATGAACCAGGCGCCGGTGCGGTCGCCCCACAGACCGTGGCCGAACACCACCACGGGGAAGGGACCTTCGCCGGAAGGGGGAAGCAGTGCCTGCACCGGCAGATTGATGAACCCCTGCGGCACGGGGGCGTCGTCGACGACGCCGGAGGTGTTGGTGAAGTCGGCGACGCGCAGCGAAAAGTCGCACTGTCGGTACGGGAACGTGGCGGCGGACAGACAGCCTTCGTCGATCGTGATCGGGGGCGGGTTGGCGTACGCGATGGCCTCCGCGATCGCGATCGTGTCCGACAGGCTCTCGCGGACCGTGAAGGTCACCAGCGCCGTCAGCTCGCCCACGTCGTCGACGAGGTCGAGCATCTGCAGGGTCTGCAGCGCGACGGCGCGGTCGTCGGCCGTGCGCGTCAGCGTCGGATCGGTCGCGGTCTCGGTCAGCAGCTGCGCCATCTGCTCGCTCGGGGCGATGCAATCGCCGCCCGTGTCGCGCACGCGGGTCGTGACCGCGAGCGCGTAGGTCGTCTCGGGGCGCAGCGGCAGCAGCGGGTCGATGAACAGCGTGGGTCGGTCGTCGTTGAATTCCTCGTCGAGCAGTCGCCAGTCGAACTCGACGAGCTCGGCCGACCCGTCGAGAGCGACCAGCACCACCGACGCGTCCGCGTCGGTTTCGGCGCCCGGTGTCGGCAGCGTGGCGGGATCGATGGGCGCGGTGAAGCGAACGAACGCCGAGCCGGTGGCGGCGAACCCGGTCAGTGTCTGCAGATCGGCGCGCACGCTGGGAAACTGCAGCCACGGATCGTCGGGCGTGCCGGCGCCGATCGGTCGCAAGCGCTGACCGGAGGCCGTGTCGGCGGCCTCGGCGAGCAGGTCGTCCGGGAACGCCTCGAATGCGCCGACGAGCGGGGCGTAGCGCAGGGCGGTCGGGCCCTCGCACAGCGTCACCGGCGTCGGCGCGCCGCTCTCGGACGAAGCATCCTCCGGTACCGGCTCGCCAGTGTCGGCGGCCCACGCCGAGATCTCGGGCTCGCCCAGCGTCGGCGGGCTACAGCCGAGCGAGAGCGCGACCAGCCACGGCGGCATCCACCATCGTCGACATCGACTCACCAACCTAACCTACGCTCCCATCCGCGTCCGCCTGACGCAACCCTCGTGCCGGTCACACCTGCCGCCGCTGGCCACGAGCGTCGCGACGGCCGTGCGCCGCAAACGCCGTCATCGCGCCACAAGCCCCCGTCGGCTGCGTCTCGGAACATCGAGGGCACGAGCTGCTCGCCGTGCTCGAGCGTCCTCCGCGGACACGTGTCGCGCTCGTGGCGGTGGGGTTGGTGACGGGGATCGTCGGCGCGTGGGCGTGGACGGCCGACCCGGTCGCGCTTCGCGATCCGACCGATCCTTGCGTCGACGCGGCCGCCGAGATGCGCGAGGTCTACCCCCCCGAAGTGCGCGTTCGGTTGGCGGAGCGTTTCGTCTCGCCCGAAATCGCCTACTCGCTCGCGAGCTGGCAGCGGATCCAACGGCGGCTCGATGCGAACGCGGACGCCTGGCGGGCCATGGCGCGAGACACCTGCGAGGCGACGCGTGTCCGTGGCGAGCAATCCGACGGCACCCATGCGCTTCGGACCGAGTGCCTCGATGCACGACTGGACGAGATGCGTGCGATCCTCGACGTGCTCGAGACCACGCAGCCCGAGCGCGTCGCGGATGCGTTGGTGGCCGTGGCCGGTCTGCCTTCGGTCTCGCGCTGCGACGCGGGCCCGCAGCTGGCCCAGAGCACCGTGGCACGCGGTGCGGATGCAGGGGCCGCCCGCGCGCTCCGGTAACCTCGCGGGCGTCTACTTCGATCTCGGAGAGCTCGAGCGCGCGCAGGCGCTGATCGAGGAAGCGGCCGAGAGCTTCGAGTGCCGTCTCGGTCCCGATCATCTCGACGTGGCCTGGGCCACGTGGCTGCTCGCGCTCGTTCGGGGCGAGCGAGGTGATGGGCCCGGCGAAGTCGCGGCGTGGACGAAGGTGATGCGGATCCGGCAGGCAAGCTCGCGGCCGGTCACCCCGACCTCGCGAGCGGATGGTTGGCGCTGGCCGGGGCCCATCGGCGACAGGGAGAGGTCGGCCCCGCTCGGGAGGCCGCGGACCGGGCGCTGACGGCTGCCCGGGCGGGCCAGCACCGCAAACTCGTGGAGCAAGCCGAGGCGATGCTCGACGCGCTCGGCGCCACGCCGACGGACGACGGCCGTCCACCGCGGTCGCCGGGCGCTCGACGGTGAGGGTGATTGCCCGCTCCGACAACGTGAATGTCAGTCTCGGTCGCCACGTTGCTGACAAACCCAACACCGCCGAGGGGACGACGCGACACTCCGGCGATCTGCCTGCGACAAGGCGTCGAACTGCGTTGCCCTCGCGTCTCGATGTTGGTAGCGGTGCAGTCCCAAGAGACTTGGGAAGGGACCAAACGATGATGATCCGAAACTTTATTCGCGTCGCCTGCGCGACCATGGCGTTGAGCCTTGGTGCGTGCGGTGATGACACCGGCACCGCCGTCACGGAGTCGACGACGGACGCCGACACGGGCAGCGGTAGTGACAGCGGCGGACCGACCACCTCCGCCACGATCACGGTCGGCGACACGACCGAGGGCAGCGCGACCACTGACCCCGACACGACGACCGGCAACCCCGGCACGACCGACGGCGACACGACCACGGGCGATCCGAGCACGACCTCGACCGACTCGGGCGGGGCGACCGACTCGGGCGGGGCGACCGACTCGGGCGGGGCGACCGACTCGGGTGGGGCGACCGACTCGGGCGACTCCGGTGGCTCGGGCGACTCCGGCGGTCCCATGTGCGGCGACGGTGTCGTCGACGCGGGCGAGGACTGCGACGGCGTCAACCTCGACGGCGAGACCTGCGTGACCCAGGGCTTCACGGGCGGCACGCTGGCGTGCAACGCCGGCTGTGCGTTCGACACCACGGGGTGCGACGCGGGCAACCTGGTGTGCTCGGACGTGCAGGCCGACGGGAATTGCACGAGCCCCGATCCCGCATTGTGCGTCTGCGTCGGGTGCAACGACAACGGAACCTGCAGCGCGGTCGACGACGACTGCGTCTGCGCCGACTGTGACGCCGGCCTCGATGCGTTCTGCGGCAGCCCCACCAACTGCAACCTCGACGGCATCTGCAACCCGTTCCTCGAAGGCTGCATCTGTGCCGACTGTGCCGACCATCCCGAGTGCGCGGGGCAGGGCTTCTGCGGCGACGGAACGATCGGAACGAACGAAGAGTGTGACGGCGCCGACTTCGGTGGCGAAACCTGCATCACCCTCGGCTTCACCGGTGGCGCGCTCACTTGTTCGACGACCTGTGGCGTCGACAGCTCGGGCTGCACCGGCACCCCGCCGTTCATGTGCGTCGACGTCGGCTCCGACGTCGGCTGCGGCGTCGGCGACAACGCGACGTGCACGTGCGACGGCTGCGTGGAAGACGGCACCTGCGCGGTGAC
>CALBMM010000017.1 GCA_937896535.1 uncultured Pseudomonadota bacterium | reverse complement strand
CACGAAGTGGCCGCGCTGCACCGGGGATGGATCCTGGGAGCGCGCGTGGGCGGCCAAGAACGCGGGCAAGGCGAGCGCCCCGGCGCGACGTCCCGCGGGCCGCTGGATCCGCCCCGTCTCGTCGCCGTAGTACGCGGCCATCGTGGGATCGGCGATCGTCCAGTCCGCCACCATGAGGTCCGCGAACGTGGCCGACTCGCCCAGCACCGCCGTCGCCACGAACGCTTGGACCTCCTGCATCGTGGCCGCTCGGACGCTCTCCCATTCGGGGAACAGGCTCGGGTCGCGGACCTTGTCGTCGAGGTCGTAGGTGTGCAGCCAGCGTGACGCGAAGTTGCCGACCTCCCGCATCGCCGCCGGTGTCGCCAGCAGTCGAGTGGCCTGCGCCGCCCGAACGTCGGCGTCCGTGAGCTGGCCTTCGGCCGCGAGCGCGCGCAGCTCGGCGTCGGGCGGGCCGCCGGTGCACGTGAACGAGATCGCCTGCGCGATCTCGAGGTCGGTCAGCCGGACCTGTCCGGTTCCGTCGCCGTCGCCGATCTCGGTGCGATACAGGAAGTCCGGAGACTGCAGCACGAATGTCAGCGCCAACGCGATACCGTCCTCGTGCGATCCGTCCTCGCGTCCGAGCGTGTACAGCTCGAGCAGGGCGGCGAGCTCCTCGTCGCCCACGGGCCGTCGGTACGCCCGGGCCGTCACGTCCGCCAGCAGCGTCGATGCGCAGTCGGTCTCGTCCCCCGCGCACGCCTGCGACGTCGCCAGATCGGACGCCAGCGCCGTCGCGAGCTCGGGCGTGGACGACCACAGCACCTGAGCCATCAGACTCGTCACGCGTAGGGCGTCGGCCTTGTTGTCGTAGCCGTTGACCACCGAGTCGTTGGGCAGGTTCGGGACCTCGGTCTCCTCGCCGAGCAGCGTCTGGAGCATCACGGCGTACTCTTGCTGGCTCAGGCGACGAACCCTCGCCGGGAGCATCTGCGCCGCCGAGCCCGGCGGGACGGCACCGTCGTCGGACCCGCCGTCCGATGCTCCACCCGACGAGCCATCGCCGCCTTCGGTTTCCCCGGCGGATGTGCCCTCGTAGCACCCGGGTGCAGCACCGAGCACCAGTGCCAACGCGAGCATCGTCCGCGTGCGTGCCGCTTTGTTCGCCATCTGCAGATCCCCTCGTGCGAGGCGCTCGCCGTCGGGGCGCCTCTGCCTCGTCATGCCCGCGACGGCCGATTCCCGTGACGGCGTCGCGCGATCAGGGAAGTGTCACGCGCCAGAACCCGGCTCCGAGATTGGACGAGTACAGCACGCGATGCGCCGTATCGATCGCGAGCGATCCTCCGGCGGTCAACGGCGGGCTGCCGGCGAGCGGCGTCCACGGAGCGCCCGTGGCCTCGGGGGCGAACAGATACGGGTTGAGGTTCGTTCCCCAATCCCAGTAGAAGTTGTTGCTCAGGTACATCGTCTCGCCGTCGCCCACCAGTCCGCCGGCGAGCGGACCCGTGTCGGGAACGAGCGACCAGTCGATGCCGTCGCTGCTGCGAAACACCCCCTCGACCGCCGCGACGTAGAAGGTCCCATCCGCCGCGCGGTACAGCTGCGAGCCCTGAGGGTGCGCCTCGTTCATCATGGCGGCGACCTGCGTCCACGACTGCCCGCTGTCGGCCGTCCGCCAGAACCCACTCGACTGCGACGCCCACAGCCACGTCGACGCGTCGTCGAGGAAGTAGATCACCTGGCCCTCGAAGCCCACCATCGCCGGATCCCCGCTGACGAGGCTCCAGGTCTGGCCGCGATCGAACGTCTCGGCGATGCAGCTCTCCTCGTACGGCGCACTGCACCCGGCATGGAACGTCAGCAGCAGGTGCTCGTGGTCTCCGGGATCGATCGCGAGCATGTTCGCGAAGTCGTAGCTGACGATGCCCGCATGGCTGCCGTCGGGCGGAGGCCACACGACCGTCCAGTCGACGCCGCCGTTGTCGGACCGCAGCGCGCCGTTGTGGCCGTAGCCCGACACCGTGTACACGGTCTCGGGCTCGATCGGGTCCACGACGAGGGACCAGTTGCGCCCCGCGTCCACGAGGTCGCCGCCGACGCCCGTGCTGATGTGCACCCACGTACTGCCGCAATCCTCGGATTTCCAGAAGCCCTCGTGGGACGTGCCCAGGTAGACGATGCCCGCGTTGACCGGGTCGGCCGCGAGCGCGAAGTTCTCGGTCACGCCCGGAGGCAGGATCGACTCGAACGTCCCGGCCGCGGGCAGCGCGTCGCAGTCGAGCACGACGACAGGCGGAGGCTCTGCCCCGGTTTCGGTCGTGCCGTCGTCCGTGCCCGGCGGATCCACGCCGTCACCGGATCCGGTGTCGGTCGCGCCCGGGGGGTCCGCGCCGGTGTCGGTCGCGAGGCTGCCCGGGCCGCCGTCGGTCGTCCCGCCCCCGGTCGTCGAGTCGCCGGCGACGTCTTCGTCCTCCCCCGGCTGCGCGCACGCGGTGAGTCCGAGCGATACGAGTGTGAGGCATGCGATCGCGTGGGCTGGCTTCACCGCAACCTCATCTCCGCCGACGCCGAAATCCGTGACGAGAAACCGACATCGCCTCGTTCGTCGTGCGGGGCGACCTTCACGCAAGAGGTCGTCGTGCGTGTTATGGGTGCATGGTGATCGCCGGGCCGGCTCTCGCCCTCGCGCTGCTCGCGGCGCCGGTCGACCCGCCACCGCCGGAACCGAGCCCGACCGAGCGGATCGTGTGGTCGGCACCACCGACTTGTCCCGACGCGGAGGCCCTTGCGCGTGCCGTCGAGCGGCACGTCGGTCGCCCGCTGCGCGTGTCCGAGGACGCCACGGTCTCGGCCACGGCCACGTTGACCTTGATCGACGACACGTACGACATGCGCCTTCGGATCGACGTGGCCGATGCGGGCGCAGTCGAACGCACGATCTCCGACGTCGATTGCCGCGTGCTCGCCGACGCCGCGGCGCTGATGATCGCCATGGCCATCGATCCGAACCTCGTGGTCGCGTCGAGTCCCGAGCCCGAGCCCGAGCCCGAGCCCGAACCCGA
>CALBMM010000016.1 GCA_937896535.1 uncultured Pseudomonadota bacterium | reverse complement strand
CCGACGTCGCGGCGTTCTCGGCGGGGGTGTCGTCGGCGGCCGACGAGCTCGCCAGAGCGATCGACGTGCTTCGGCGCGAGCGGCCCACCGAGGGGTTGCCGATCGTCACTGGGTTCTCGCAAGGCGGGATGCTGGCGTTCCGGCTCGCGACGGCCCATCCCGAGGTCGTCGGCGCGGCCTTCCCCGTCGGCGGCTGGCTACCGCCGCCACTGGTCCCGGACGGCAAGAAGGCGGCGTCCCCCACGATCCGGGCCTTTCATGGCACCGACGACCGCGCCGTTGCGTTCGAACCGACGAAGCAAGGCGTCGACAGCCTCGACGAGCTCGGTTTCGACGTGCAGCTGACGGTCTACGAAGGCGTCGGCCATGCGATCACGCCCGAGATCCACCGCGACTTGTTCGACGCACTGACCGACGCCGTGGCGTCCGCCCACGAAGCCGGCAAGAAGGCGACCCCGTGACCGACGCGCCCCACCACTCGAAGAAACGCAAGCTGCGAACGTTCCCCGATCTCGACATCACCACGGTCATGCACCCGTGGGACGTCAAGGCGACCCGCAGCCTCTCGCGCGTACCCGGCTTCGAGACGGCGACCAAGAAGATCATGGAGTACGGCCTCGAGCGCGTCTTCTATCTGGAGAACGTGGCCGACAACGTGCGGGTGACCGACAAGATGTTCCCGCGGCTGCGCCAGTACCTGAAGTGGGGCTGCAAGATCCTCGGGGTCGACGAGCCCGAGATGTACGTGAACATGGACCCTGTCCCCAACGCGTACACGTACGGCCACACGCGCCCCTTCATCGTGCTCACCTCGGGGCTCGTGGACATGCTCGACGAGCAGGAGCGAATGTTCGTCATCGGCCACGAGCTCGGGCACATCAAGTACGGCCACGTCCTGTACACCGTGCTCGCCGAGAACCTCGCGACCGTCCTCGAGATCGTCGGCCGGGCCACGCTCGGCATCGGCTCGCTCATCGGCACGACGCTGGCGCTGCCATTGCTGGACTGGTACCGCAAGGCGGAGCTTTCGGCCGATCGGGCGGCGCTTCTGTGTGCGCAGGATCGCGACGTCGCGATCCGAACCTTCATGAAGCTCGCCGGGGGCTCGGCGCAGATGTACGCCGAGATGGATCAGGCCGACTTCATGGAGCAGATCCGTTCCTACGAGGACGCCGACGAGTCGACGCTCAACAAGGCGTACAAGATCCTGCTCACCGCCTTCCGGACCCACCCTTTTCCGATCATGCGCGCCAAGCATCTGGATGCGTGGGTGGAGAGCGGCGAGCTCGCCAAGCTCACGGGGCTGGACCTGCGCGGCCCTACCCCGGCCGAGGCCCCGGGGTAGCGCACGGTGCCACTTCGGATCGCGGTGGCGTTGACCGGGGCGGCCGCCTGGCTGCTCGTGGTCGAGCGCGCCACCGCGGTGTCGCAGGGCCTTTCCCTGCGTCTGTCGACACCGGCCTGGGCGTCGCTGTGGGGACTGTGCGTGCTGCTCGTGGCCGCCACCGCGACCGTCGCCGGCGTGGCCGTGCTGCTGCGGCGTCGCGCTCCGCGTGGGGTCGGGTACGTGTTCGCAGCGTTCGTCGGGGCGACCGGACTGGGCCTGGTCGGGCGCGCGTTGATCGGGGGCGCCTGGATCTCGCAGCAGTCGTGGGCGCCGGCGATCCCGTTGGCAACCGCGATAGGTGGCGCCGTCGTCGGTGCGCTCGCCCTGCGCCTGGGCCTGGTGCGCGGACGAGGGCCGACGGCCTTGTTCGCGGCCGGCAGCCTCGGTGCCTCGATGGCCGACGCGGTGGTGATGCCCGGGCTGTACCCGGCGTTTCACTTCGCGGCCTTCGGGCTCGCCAGCCTCGGCGCGACCGTGGTCGCGCTGCGCTCGGCGGCGTCGATGCGGATGCGTCCGGGTCCGGCCGTGGCCCTGGCCCTGCTCGTCGCGGTCGGCCTCGGCGTCGAGGGGTGGCGCTCGATGTCGGCGGACACCCGCGCCCAGCTGTTGCTGCACTCGCCCTTGGCGCGCGAGGTACTGCGGGCGACCTCCGACGAGACCACGTCGCGTCTGCGGGCCGAGCTCGCGGACCTGCGAGGGCAGCGCGGAGGCGACGACCCGCCGGCCCACCGCGTCGACCTGGGACTGCCCCCGAACGTCAACGTCCTCGTGGTGACGGTCGACGCCCTCCGAGCGGATGCCGTTCCCCCGCTGCGCACCGGTAACCGCGAGTTCGCCCGCGACGGCGACACGCCCCACATCGACGCGCTGCTGGGCGAGTCGACCGTCTTCACCCGCGCGTACGCGCCAGCCTCGTTCACGATGCGATCGCTGCCGGCGACCTTCGCGTCGCGGCCGGCCGCCGAACCCCACGAAGCGGCCGCGGGTGCCCTCGCCGCGGCGATGCGCGAGCGCGGCCGGGTGCCGCTGGCCGTGGCGACGCGCTACTTCATCGAGGAGCCGGAGGGCCGCTCGATCCTCGAGGGCTTCGATGCGGTCGAGGTCCACTCGCGCACGCGGCAGGACCAGGGCATCACGCAGCTGCTGCAGCTGGTCGACGAGGCCGAAGGTCGCCCGTTCTTCGCGTGGCTGCACCTGATGGCGACCCACGAGCCGGGCTTCGCCGGCCGGCAGCTGACGGCGCGCGAGGGCAGCTGGCCCGAGCGGTACCGCAAGTCGCTGCAGTGGACCGACGGTCAGATCGGACAGCTGCTCGCCGCCCTGCGTGCGCGCGGGCTCGACGATCGCACGATCGTCGTCTTCGCCTCCGACCACGGCGAAGGTCTGGGCGACAACGGGATCAACGTGCACGGCGAGAGCGTGTTCGAGGAGGAGATCCACGTCCCGCTCGCAATCCACCTGCCCGGGCAAACGGGCCGAACGGTGCGCGTCCCCGTGGGGCTGGTGGACCTGGTCCCCACCCTCGTGGACCTGCTCGGCGGGCCGCCCTCGCCGCGGCACGTGGGTCACTCGCTGGCCCCGCTGCTGGCCGATCCGGACGCCGCGTGGCGCCGCGACTACTTCTCGATGTCGCGGCGCGACAGCTACGCCCTCGTCCGCGGCGACGACAAGCTCGTCTACGACGCCAAGACCGACACGTTCCTGCGCTTCGACCTCGCCGAAGATCCGACCGAAGACCAGGATCTGCATCGCGAGGCGTCGGTCGCCGACGCGGCCCTGCGTTCGGCGTTCGTGCGCCACCATCCCGAGCTGTTCGCGGCCGAGCTCGACGACGATGCGACGCGGGCGCTGCTGCGCCAGCGGCTCGACGAAGTGGACCCCACCCACGTCGACGACCCGCTGCCGTTTCTGCTCGACTTGGCCGGGCGCGTGGAGGACCCCGGGATCGCCACACGGGTCGAGAGGATCTTCGACGCGGGCAGCGAGCCCGTTCGCGCCCTCGTCCTCGCGGCTCAGCTGCGAACCCGGCCCGCCCTGGGCGCCCGCGCGGCCTCGCACCTGGCCGCGATCGCCTCCACCCCCGCCGAGTCCGAGTTCGTCGCCGCGCTGCTGCGCTACGACGTGAGTGCCTTCGCCCCGGCCGAGGTCGCCGCGCGACTCGATGCCCACGGCAGCGACCCGGTCGGCCGCGACTACCTGCGCCTGCTGGCCCGCTGGCGCAAGGTCCCGGCCGTGGCGGTCGGACCTGCGATCGCACGGGCTGGCGCACGCGCCGACGAGGACGCCCGACTCGCGCTGGCGGCCGCCCGGGGGCTCACCCATGCCCCCGGTCAGGTCCCGGACCTCGCCGGTCTCGCGGTGGCACGACTGGCCGACGACGACGAGCCGATGCGGCTGGCCGCCTGCCACGCCCTGGCGGCCGTCGGCGACGGTACGGCCCTGACCGCCCTCAAGCAGACGGTGCAGCGCGACGGCGAGGACGTGCGCGTACGGCAGGCGTGCCTGAACGCGGCGGTACGGGCCGCGGGGGAGGACGCCGTCGACCTGGTGATCGACCAAGCCCGCGATCGCGTGATCGCGTTCTACGCCCTACGCTTGCTCGCTCAGCTGCGCAGCAAGAAGGCGATTCCGTTCTTGCAGGAGACCGTGCGGCGCGAGCAGCGAGGCCGGATTCACGCCGCCGCCCTGCAGGCGCTGCGCCTGACCGAACGCGAGCACGGCCCGTGACTCGCCTCGGCAGTGGGGCGCACATCGACGATACTGCCGCGGTGGATTCCCGCGCGCTGCTCGACCATCCCATCCTCGCCGAGCGCTACTTCTTCCCGCGTCGCGATGCGGTCGTCGATCCTTGGCTCGTCACCGGCGCGGACGGCTCCACGTTGCACGGAGCCCGGCGCGGTCCCGACGGTGACGTTGGGGTCCTGCACTTCCACGGCAACGGCGAGGTCGTGGCCGATTGGGCCGACGACTTCGGCGGGAGCCTCGGCGCGGCGGGACTGCCCACGTGGTTTGCCGAGTACCGAGGCTACGGCGGGTCCGAGGGCCGTCCGGCGCTCGCGTCGATGCTCGACGACGCCCTCGCCTTCGCCGATGCCACCGGCCATCCGCCCGAGCGACTGATCGTCTACGGTCGCTCGGTCGGCTCGCTGTACGCGCTCCACGTCGCGGCCCACCGACGCGTCGGCGCCCTCGTGCTCGAGAGCGGCATCGCGGACTTGCTGCAGCGGATCGGGCTGCGGGTGCGTCCCGAAGAGCTCGGCGCCACCGAGGCGCAGCTGCGCGATGCGGTCGCCGCGTCGTTCGACCACCGCACCAAGATCGAGGCGACGCAGTGCCCCGTCCTCGTCCTGCATGCGGTGCGCGACCACCTCGTCGACTTCGCCCACGGCGAGGATCTCGCCCGCTGGGCCGGCGACCGTGGACGTCTCGTGGCGTTCCCGCGCGGCGATCACAACTCGATCCACGCCTACAACGGCCCGCAGATCCTCGACGAGGTCATCGCCCTCGCGGCTCGGGTGCGCGCGTCCTGACCCCGGTCACGGGCGAGGCCGACGGTCTCGCCCCGGGGCCGCCTCGCGCCCAGGCAGGCGCACGAGCGCGAGGCCCCACGCGGCCTGCACCGCCGCGCAGGCGACGAACAGCCCGCTCCAGCCCAGGGCCGCGAGCGCGGGGGCGGCGAGCAACGGCGCCACGATCCGGGGCGAGTTGAGCAGGGAGGTCAGCACGGCGAAGTGCGTCGCGCGGGCGCCGGCCGCCGTCGCATCCATCAGGACGGCGTGCACGCCCACGTACATCGCCGCGGTCGCCAACGCCTGTACGGCGACGAAGCCGAGCATCAGCGGCACGCTCGTCCACCACGGCGACAGCGTGGCGAACACGGCCCAGCTGCCGCCGAGCACGACGGTGCCGTACGCCGCGAGCCTGCGATGGCCCATGCGGTCGGCGAGCGGTCCGGCCGCGAGGTAGCCCACGACGTTGGCCGGCAGCAGCACCCACGGCAAGCGGGCGGCGACGTCTTCGACCGCCCAGTGCAGCCGGTTGATCCAGAACTCTGCCGACAAGGCCGAGGTCAGCACGTCGGCGAACATGACCCCGGCGGCCACGCCGGCGACCGCGAGCGCTCCACGGTCGGCCAAGACGACGCGCAACGTCGCCACCGTCTCGGCAAAGGTGCGGGCGCTGGCGCGGTTGGCCGGGGCGTCGTCGATCCACATCGGCGCCAGCGACAGCACCACGATGACCGCCGCCATCGCCCACAGCGCCGACGGCAAGCCGCGTGACGCGACGAACGCACCGAGGGCGAGGCCCCCGAGACCTTCGAAGCCGACATGGTGACCGGCCAGCATCACGCCGTTGGCGAGGCCGCGATCGTCGGGCGCGATCCGGTCGAGCGCCGTCGCGTCCGTGGCGACGTCTTGCAGACTCAGCGCGACATTGAGCGCCAACCACGTCGCCGCGAGGACCGGGGTGTGGTCGGGCGTGGGCGCCCAGGCGCCGAGCGCCACGAGGCACCCCGCCACCAGCCACATCGCGATCGCAGCCAGCTGCGGCGGGCCACGCCGGCCGGCGGCCCACGTGTCGACCACCGGGCCCCACAGCAGCTTGAACACCCACGGCAACCCGGCGAGGGCGACGATGCCCGTCTGCTCGGTCAGCGCGACACCCTTGGCGGCCAGGCTCGGCAGCAGGATGAACGCCGCGAACCCGTAGACGAGGCCCTGCGCGACGTACATCGCCCCGAGCACGCCCAGCGTCCGCCCGGCCCGCATACCCGGACCATAACACCCGCACTCGCCTGCAGTTTCTCGCTATGGTCCCCCGGTGCTGCGTCGCCTCGTCGCCCTCGTCGGCCACGCACCCGGCCTGTGGCTGGTCTACCGCGAGCCCCTGCCGGCGCCGGTGCGCCGCCCCAACGTCGTCGCCGTCGGGCTCACCCTGGCGGCGATGGCGGCCGCGGGCCTACTGGCGCCGGACGGCCGACGCGGCGTCGCCGTGCTCGTGACGTGGATCGTCGGCCACTTCGCGTGGGGGATCTGGCTGGCCCGCGCGCTGCCCGAGCCCGACCATGGCTGACGACCAGGGCACGGGGCACCGGCGACGGCTGCGGCTGGTGATCGAGGTCGATCTCGATCGCGGCGGCGTGATCGCCAAGCTGCACGAGCGGCTCGCGCGAACGCGGCGCCCTCACCTCGTGCTCGTCGACGTCGCGGGTCGGCTCGAGATCCGCTTCGACCGCGTCCGGGCTCCGCTGACGGACTACGAGGTCCGACCGGTGGTCGTCCGGATCCAGATCGTCGAGCAAGCGGGTCACACCACGGTGGTCGCGACGGCCGGCCGGCGTACCAACCCTCGCGAGCTGCAACGGTTCATCAACCTCACGGCCGTCCAGGGCGCGACCAACCTGCTCGGAGACGTGCTCGGTCTGTCGAAGGCCCGCGCTCGCCGACGTCGCGACGCGATCGCCGTGCTCGACCACGTCAGCGCCGCCCTCGGACCCCACGCGATCGCGTCGGGACAGTCGGCCTACCGCAACCCGGCGCGCGAGGACTGACTATCGCCGGCCGATCTGCCGCAGCCGGACCCACCAGCGCACGGCGCTCTCGCGAAGATCGTCGAGCAACGTGTAGGTCACCGGCACCACCAGCAAGGTCAGCACCGTGGCGGTGATCATCCCGCCGAGCAGCGTCTTGCCGAACGGTGCATAGGGAATCCCCTCGCCCGTCGTCTCCGTGAACGCCAGGGGGAGCATCCCGCCGATCGTCGTCAGCGCCGTCATCATGATCGGCCGAAAACGCAGATTGCCCGCCGCCACGATCGCGTCGTCGCGCGACATGCCGCGCGCGCGCGCCTGGTTGATGAAGTCGACGAGCACGATCGCGTTGTTGACCACGACGCCGAGCAACAACACCATCCCGATGCCGGCGAGCGCGTCGATGTTCTCGCCGGTCGCGTACAGAAACCAGTACACGCCCACGAACGACAGCGGGATCGAGGGCAGCACCGACAGCGGCAGCACGAAGCTCTCGAACAGAAAGCCCATCAGAAGGAAAATGAAGATCGTGCCCAGGCCCAGCGCGCCGGCGAGGTCCTTTTGCATCTCGTCGACCTTGCGGACCACGTGGTCGGCGTCGAAGGTGACCCCCTCGGGCAGGTTGTAGCCCTTGACGAAGGCGCGCAGTCGCTCGACGGTGCCGGCGCGGTCGCCTTCTTCGAGGTCCAGGCGCACCACGGCCGAGACACGCTTGTTGTAGCGCGACAGCACCGCCTCACCTTCGGTGACGTGCCGCTGCGCGAGCACGTGCATCGGAATCTGCTCGCCGCTGGCGCTGGGCACTCGGTAGCCGAGCAGCTGCTCGACGTTATCGCGGTCCTCGGCACGGTAGCGGATCCACATGTCCACCTCGCGCTCGTCGGTGTGAAAGCGCGGCAGCGGGGCGCCGCGGATCGCCCACGCCACCGTATTGGCCACCGAGGTCGCCGGGACCCCGTAGCGCTCCGACATCTCCCGCGAGATCCCCAGGGAGAGCTCGTCGCGGCGACGCATGTCCTCCACCCCGGCTCGGATCCCCAGCACGCCCTCCACCTCCACGATGCGTCGCTCCAGATCCTCGCGGGCGCGCTGAACCTGCTCGTGGTCGTTGCCGAACAGCGAGATCCGGAAGGCGTCGTCCTCGGCCCCGTCGGAAGTGGCCAGCTGTGAGGTCTTCTCCCAGCCCGGGCGCTCGGGCAGCGCCTCCACCACCGCCCGCGCCAGCTCGTTGAACGACGGCTGGCCCGGTTCGGGCGGATCGAAGAACACCCAGAGCCGGCCACCGTCGGCGTCGAACCCGACGTACTGGCCCTCGAGGTGAAGCTCGTCGGCCTTGCGCTGCATCAGGTCCTCGACCTCGAGGAAGAACGCATTGGCCTCCTCGAGCGTCGTGTCCGAGGGCATCGAGTAGCGGACCTCGACGCGACGGCTGCCGAAGTTGCGCGTGTTCTCGCAGCCCACGTGCCGGGCCGGAATCGCGATCGAGCCCAGGGCGAGCAGCGTGCCCATCACGACGTCCATGCGCCGCCGGATCGCGGAGCGAAGCAGCCGTTGGTACCAGCGGTTGAGCGCGCCGAACGTCATGTCGTAGGCACGGCCGAGCACGAGCTTCCACAGGTCGTCGGCCCGCAGCACCCAAGCCTTGATGCCGCGGGCTCCCTCGCGGTCGAACTCGGCGAGGACGCTGGCACTGGCCATCGGAACGAGAACCACGGCGACGAACAGGCTCGCGAGCAACGACACGCACACCGGCGTGACCATTCGAACCATGAAGAACTGGGTGGGTCCCTCCGACAGCAACGACGCCGGCAGGAAGACGACGATCGTCGTCATCGTCGCCAGCGTGATCGCCAACGCGACCTCACCGGTGCCCTGCAGGGCGGCCGCATACGGTCCGAGACCGCGCCGACGGAACCTCCCGATGTTCTCGGCCACGACCACCGAGTTGTCGACCACCAGACCGATGCAGATCATCAGCCCGATCAGCGACACCAGATTCACGGACTGGCCGGTGAAGTACATGACCGGCAGCGACATGAACAGCGACAGCGGAATCGACAGCGAGATGAGCAGCGTCAGTCGCAGTCGTCGCAAGAAGAACAGCAGTACGAACAGAGCGATCACGCCGCCCTGCTGACCGGAGGTCACGACCTGCTCGAGCGAGAAGACGATCATGTCGCCGGACACGAAGACCTTCTCCACGTCGAAGTTGGCGAGCTCGGGCTGTTTCTTCGCCTCCTCGATGTGCGCCTTGATCTTCTCGGACAGCTCGACCGTGTTGGCCTCCGACTCCTTGCTGATCGAAAACACCAGCGACGGGCGGCCGTTGTAGCGGTCGTAGCGGGTCAGATCCGGCCGGCGCATCTGCACGTCGGCGATGTCGCGCAGGCGCAGGCCCTGGGGCGAGACCACGACGTCGGCGATCTCGTCGACCGTCTCGAAGTCGGCCACCGAGCGCACGAGGACCTTGCCGTCGGACTCCGTGACGGACCCGCTGGCCATGGTGAAGTTGTTCTCGCGCAGCTTCGCGACGAGCTGCAGCAGGTTGATGTCCGCCGCCTCCGCTTTGCCGCGGTCGACCTCGATGTACACCTCCTCCTTCTGCTCGCCCCAGATCGACACGGTCCCCACCCCGTCGATGCGCTCGAGCGGTCGCCGCAGGTGCCGGTCGATGACCGCGTAGGGATCGGCGAGCTCGGCGTCCCACACCACCGAGTAGATCGCCACGGGGATGTTCGAACCCGACTCGCGCCGGATGTTGACCTCGCGGACGTCGTCGGGAAGGTCCGAGCGCACCCGCGACACCCGGTCGCGGACCTCGCGATAGGCCACGTCCATGTCCGTCTCGCCCCCGAAGACCATCACGATCCGGGCCTGGCCGGCCGACGAGGTGCTCGTGATCTCCTGCAGGCCCGGCGTGGTGGACACGGCGGTCTCCAGCGGCCGCGCGATCTTCTCCTCCACGTCCTTGGCCGTGGCGTCGGGATACGGGACGTTGATCGACAGAAACGGGGGCGAAAAGCCCGACGGGATGAGCTCGAGCGGAATCCGCGTCAGCGCCACGAACCCCAGCACGATCCCCGACAGCAGGATCATGATCATCGTGACGGGTCGCTTGAGCGACATCCTCACGAGTGGACTGTCGGCCGGCGCCGCGATCACTGCGGATCCTCCTCGTCCGGGGACAGCTGCTCGGGCCGGATCTCGGCGAGCTCGCGCTGCAGCCGGTCGCCCCGCAGCTCGTCGCTGACGCCGAGCATGCGACGCAGCCCGTCGACCCCCGAGTACAGCGTGGGGATGACGATGAGCGTCAGCAGTGTCGAAAGTCCCAGCCCCGACACGACCGTGATCGCCATCGGCGCGCGGATCTCCGCACCGTCGCCCAAGCCGAGCGCCATCGGCAGAAGGCCCAGCATCGTCGTCAGCGTCGTCATCAGGATCGGGCGCAGGCGGACCTTGCCCGCCATCTCGAGGGCCTCGGCCGTCGTCATGCCGCGAGCCTTGAGCTTGCCGGCGTAGTCGACGAGGACGATCGCGTTGTTGACCACGATCCCCGCGAGCATGATCGCGCCCAGGAACACCACCACGCTCATCGGGATCCCCGTGATCAGCAGGATTCCGACCACGCCCACGAACGCCAACGGAATCGTCAGCAGGATCACCAGCGGGTAGACGAGGCTCTCGAACTGCGAGGCCATGATCACGTAGACGAGGAACACCGACAGGACCAGCGCCAGGTACAGCGACCGCGACGAGGTCTCCCACTCCGCGCTCTGGCCCGTGATCACCGTGTCGGCGCCGCCCGGCAGCTCCAGGTCGGAAAGCGCCTCGGCGACTTCCGAGGCGACCCCACCGAGTGCGACGCCCTCGACGTTGGCGGTCACGATGCCGACGCGCTGCTGACCGATGCGTCGGATCTCGTTGGGACCGCGGCCCACCTTGATCTCGGCCACGGCCGACAGCGGCACGGGACGCGCGGTGCCGGGATTGATGACCAGGTTCTCCAGGCGCGCGAGCGTGGCGTGGTCGATGCCGTCGAGCTTGACCACGATCGGGACCTTGCGGTCGGCCTTGGTGAGCTTGGTGGCCTCCTCGCCCTGCACCTCGGCGCGGACCCGCTCGGCGACGGTGCGCACGTCGAGTCCGATGCGGGCGATCGCGTCGCGGTCGTAGATGATGTGGACCTCGGGGCTGCCGGGCTGGACCGACGCCTCGACGTCGTACAGGCCATCGATGCTCTGCAAGCGTTCCTCGACGCGACGCGTGGCCTCGGCGAGGTCTTCGAGGTCGTTGGAGCGGACCTCCACCTCGACCGGCGGCTTGAACGAGAACAGGACCGGACGGGTGATCGTGACGGCGACGTCGGGCAGCCCGTCGAGCTGCCCGCGCACCGCGTCGAGGGCACGCTGCTCGACGTCGGCCGACGAGCGCGTCGCCAGCCAGCCGCCCGCGGTGCGCTCGAGGTCCACCCGCAGCCGCGCGGTGTGCTCGCCCCGCTCGGACGCGTCGCCCTCCTCGGCATCCGAGCCGATCGAGGTCGTCAGCGCCCGCAGCCCGGGGGTGTTTTCGAGAACGCGCTTCTCCACCGGCCCGACGACCTCGTCGGTCTGGTCCAGCGGCGTCCCCACGGGCAGCCGAAGCTGGGCGGTGAACTCACCCTGGTGCAGCGCGGGGATGAGCTCGGAGTCCAGTCGCTGAAAGCCCCAGCCCAGGAACGCGAAGGCACCGACGGCGAGGACGTAGACGAACGCCCCGTTGCGCAGCGACCAACGGATGAGCGGCGGATAGCCACGCTCGAGCAGCCCCAGCAGCGCCCCGAACATCCACACCAGCGGCCCGAGCAGCAGCCGCAGGACCTTGCCGACGGCCCACGCCCCGCCCAGCAGCACGGCCAGCAACGTCACGAAGAGCGTCAGCAGCAGCTTGCCGATCAGCTCGAACACGATGTGCAGCGAAAACCGCAGCAGCACGTAGGGAAGCAAGACGATCCGCCACGGTGCCCGCCGCGTCGCCCTCAGCGACCCCCACAGCTCGCGCAGGCTCTGCCAGCTCAACCACGTGCCGAGCATCCCGCGCCAGAAGCCACCTTCGGCCGCCTCCTCGATCCCCGTGCGCGAGGCCAGCATCGGGATGAGAAACAGCGCCACGGCCAGCGACGCCAGCAGGCTGAACACGACCGCGAGGCCCAGGTCGCCGAACATCTGCCCCGCGATGCCCTCGACGAACACCATCGGGAAGAACACCGCGATCGTCGTCAGGGTCGACGCCACCACCGCGCCACCCACCTCCCGGGTCCCGCGCAGGGTCGTGGCGACCAGCTCGTCGCCTTCCTCTCGGCAGCGGTGGATCGACTCGAGCACGACGATCGAGTTGTCGACGAGCATGCCGATGCCCATCGCGAGGCCGCCGAGGCTCATGATGTTGAGCGAGACGTCCGCGATCGACAGCGGGGCGAACGTGATCATCACCGACACCGGGATCGAGATCGCGACGATGACGGTGCTGCGAAGGTCCCGCAGGAAGAAGAACAGCACGAGGACGGCGAGCGCCCCGCCGATCAGCGCCGTGTTGCGAACCTCGGAGATCGACGAGTCGATGAAGTGCGAGCGATCCGAGGCCACCTCGATCTCGACCCCGAACTCCTTTTCCAGCTGCGGTTGCACCCGCTGGTCGACGCGCTCGCGCACCCGCGCCGCCATGTCGACGATGTTGGCGTCGGCCTCCTTGTAGACCTCGATCTCCACCGCCTCGCGGCCGTCGACCCGCGTGATCACGTCGCGCTCGGCGTGCCCATGGGTGACCTCCGCGACGTCCGACAGCCGCACGTCGCGAGCCCCTTGGCGCACGACGACGACGTCGGCGATGTCGTCGATGTCGCGGAACTCGTTGACCGTCCGCACCAGGTAGCGCGTCCGGCCGTCGCGCATCGTGCCGCCGGCGAGATTGATGTTCTCCTGCTGCAGCCGCGAGATGACCGTGTCGGCCCCGATCCCGAGGCGGCGCAGCGCACCTTCGTCGAGATCGACGTGAACCTCTTCCTCGAGACCACCCTTGACCTTGACCGCGGCCACGCCCTCGACGGGCTCGATCATGCGGCGGACGTCGCGGTCGGCGATCCGGCGCAGGAGCTTGAGGCCCGTGCGACCCGAAAAGCGGGTGCCCTCGGCCGACAGCGACAGCGTCATCACCGGGTCGAGCGTGGGGTCGTAGCGCAGGATGAGCGGCGGCTCGACGCCGTCGGGCAGGTTGGGACGGACCGCGTCGACCTTCTCGAGGACGTCCTGGTTGGCCTCGTCCATGTCCGTGTCCCAGGAAAACTCCAGGACCACGTCGCAGTAGCCGGCTCGCGACACGCTCTCGATGTGCGTGAGCCCGGTGACGACCCCGAGCATCTCCTCGAGCGGTCGCGACACGTTGTTTTCGACCTCGGCCGGTGCCGCGCCCGGATACTCGGTCCGCACCGTCAGCTTCGGATACGAGATGTCCGGCATCAGGTTCACCGGCAGCAGGCGCGCCGAGAACATGCCGAAGACCATCACGGCCACGAAGACCATGAGGACTGCCACCGGGCGCGTCGCCACGAAGCCGAGGCGCCCGAGCTCGGCCTGCCCCCGTGGCACGTCACCGGAGGACGCCGGCACGGCGGTCGGCTGCGTCCCGCCGGATGGGGGCCCCCCCGCCGTCGTCACGCGCCCTCGGACGCCGCCGGATCACCGCGCTCGGCGAGGTCACTGCCCGGCGTCGCGGCGGACGCTTCGATCGGCTTGCCGTTGCGATCGACCCGCCGGATCGATGCACCGTCCTTGAGCCCGGCGTGACCGACGGCGACGATCTCCGTGCCGATCTCGACGCCCTCGAGCACCTCGGCGAACTCCGAGTCGCGCAACCCGAGCTTGACCGGCTGACGCTTGACCGTATCGCCATCGGCGACGAAGACGAACGCCTGCTCCTCGTCCCAGACCAGCGCTTCCTTCGCGACGAGCGTGGCTCGCTCGCGACGCTCGGTCGTCAGCGTCACCTCGGCGTACATGCCGGGCAGAAAGCCGTCGTCGGTGCCGGCGAGCTCGGCCGGCAGCGCGACCGTGACCTTGACCGTGCCGGTCGCCGCGTCGATCACCGGGGCGATGCGCAGGATCTTGCCGATGCCGCGGCGGCCCGTCGCAGCCTTGCCGATGATCTCGGCCTCCTGCCCCACCGCGATCCGGTCGAGCTCCTTTTCGGGGACGAACACGCGGGCGACGAGCGTGGAGAAGTCGACGATCGTCACGAGCTGCGCGCCCGAGGTGACGAAGGCCCCCTCCGACACGAAGCGCTCGACGATCTTGCCGGTCAGCGGCGCGGTGACTTTCGTGTTGCGAATGTCGCGACGGCGATCGGCGATGTCGAGCTTGGCGAGATCGTAGGCGCGCTGGGCCGCTTGCAGCTCGTCCTTGGAGGCGACGCGCTGCGCGTACAGCTCTTTGACCGTGTCGAGATCGGCCTGGGCCTGCTCGAGCGACGTGGACGCGCGGTCCAACCCCGCCGCCTGCGTGTCGTACTTGATCCGCGCGAGCAGATCGGACGCCTTGACCTCGTCGCCCTCTTCGACGGTCAGCGTGAGGATCCGGCCCGTGGACTCGGCGTGCACGGTGACCTGCTTCTCGGCCTCGATGGTCGACGCCGCGACGAGCTGCGCCTCGATGGGCCCGGCCTTGACCAGGCCCGTGACCACCGGCGTGGCTTCGGCCTCTTCGGCTTGCCCCCCGTCGTCCTTGCCGCGACCGAAAGCGGTCCCGCTCGGCCCGCCGCAGCCGACCGTGCTCAGACTCACGAGTATCGCGAGGAGGGCGCCCGAACGGGCCTTGCGCGCACTAATGCTCATGGGGGTCGCCGCGGGATCCGACATAGCACGGGGCGGCGCCGACCGCTCTCGCGGGGCGCCGCCGTGCACGTTGGACCCGACAAAACGGCGCCGGGTTTTCGTCCGTTTCGCCGCCGGAGCGGCCGAAGACTACAGCATGCTCGCGAGCGCGGTGGCCTGCAGGCCGTGGGCCTCGGCGACCGGTGCGCACACGCACGCGCCGCGGTAGGTGTTCAGCCCGCGCGCGAGGTGAACGGATGCGCGGGCGGCCGCCTCCACCCCGAGATTGGCGAGCGAGAGCGCGTGGGGGAGCGTCGCGTTCGTCAGCGCGGTGGTCGAGGTCTGCGGCACCGCCCCCGGCATGTTCGCGACGCAGTAGTGCACCACGCCGTTGACCACGTAGGTCGGGTCGTCGTGCGTCGTCGGCCGACACGTCGAGATGCAGCCCCCCTGGTCGACGGCGACGTCGACGATCACCGAGCCCGCCTCCATCTTCTCGAGGTGCTTTTCGGTGACGAGCTTGGGCGCCGCCGCACCGGGCACGAGCACGGCACCGACGACGAGGTCGGCACGCGCGACTTCCTTTTCGATGTTGCCCGGGTTCGAGTACAGCGTCTCGATCGCGTTGCCGAAGACGTCTTCGAGGTAGCACATGCGCTCGGCACTGATGTCGAGCACGGTCACGCGTGCGCCCAGGCCGACCGCGATGCGAGCCGCCGCGGTGCCGACGATGCCACCACCGAGGATGACCACGTGGCCGCGCCGGGTGCCCGGAATTCCGCCCAGGAGGATGCCTTTGCCGCCTTTGGCCCGCTCCAGGCACGTCGCGCCGACCTGCGACGCCATGCGTCCGGCGATCTCCGACATCGGCCGAAGCAGCGGGAGCGCGCCGGCGTCGTCGGTGATCGTCTCGTACGCGACGCCGGACACCTTCTTGTCGAGCAGCTCCTTGGTCAGCTCGGGGAAGGCGGCCAGGTGCAGGTACGTGTAGAGGATGAGCCCCTCACGGAAGTACTTGAACTCGTCGGGCAGCGGCTCCTTGACCTTGATGACCATGTCGCCGCTCCACGCGTCCGCAGCCGTGGGCGCGATCTTGGCCCCGACGGCGACGAACGTTTCGTCGGAGAAGCCCGAGCTGTCGCCCGCGCCGGCCTGCACGTGCACGTCGTGGCCCGCTGCGACGAGCTGACGCACGCCTTCGGGGTTGATGCCGACGCGATATTCGTGGGTCTTGATCTCCTTCGGGACGCCGATCTTCACGGAGCTTCTCCTTGTGTCTTGGGCGGGCATCTGGCCCGGCCGGGGCCTAAAACGGCCGGCGCAAAGATAAAGGAAATCGTGGTAGCTTGCCGGCCGACCTGCGATGCCGCTGGACCTCGAGGCTGGGGACGTCTACGCCGGAAACCTCCGCGTCCGCGGCGTGCTCGGCGTCGGGTCGTTCGCCCGGGTGTACGAGGTGGACGCGCCCGGCTACGCGCGTCCGCTCGCGCTCAAGCTCACGCGCGAGCCGGTCACCGTGTCCGAGCACGCGCAGCGGGCCTTGCGGGAGATCACGATCCTGCGCTCGCTCACCAACCCGCACGTGGTCCGGACCTTCGACTGCGGGCTGCGCCCGGACGGTCACATCTACCTTTTGATGGACCTTCTGTCGGGCAGCACCCTCGACGAATGGCACACGTTCGAAGAGCCCCTGCATCCGGCCCAGGCGGTCACGATCATCCACCAGGCGTGCCTGGGCCTGGCCGAGGCCCACGCCATGGGCGTGGTGCACCGTGACGTGAAGCCCGAGAACATCTTCATCGAGCACGACGGGCACATCAAGATGCTCGACTTCGGGCTCGCCCGGTCCTGGGACGGCCGGCCGGTGGTCGGGGTCAACGCGACCGAAAACCACATGGTCGTGGGCACGCCCCACTACAGCCAGCCCGAGCAGCTCAAGACCCGGGTGCTGTCGCCGGCCTCGGACGTCTACAGCCTGGCGACGATCCTGTACGAGCTGCTGTCGGCGCGCTCGCCCTTGTTCCCCGAGCACCCGCTCACCGAGATCAAGTACAAGCTGCGCTCCGAGCCGGCGGCGTGGCTGCGGGCGCACATGAAGGTCACGCCCGCCCCGGTCTCGACCCTGCCCGGCTGCGAATCGTTGCCGCCGGCCCTCGTGCTCGGCCTCGCGCGCGCGCTCGACAAGGACCCGCAGCGTCGCCCCCCCAATGCCGGGGCGCTCGCCAACATCCTGGGGTTGGTGCTGCACCGCGACATGGGCATTCCGGTGGCGGCCACGCTTCGGATCCTGCACCCGGACAACCAATGCGTGGATCACCTGTTCTTGCCGGGCAGCTACCGGATCGGCAGCGGGGCACGCTGTGAGATCAAGCTGCGCGACGACCGGGTGCCGGGCGTGCACGCGGTGCTCGAGTGGAGCGGCGCTCCCAACCCGCCGCACCTGCGCCCGCTGACCGACGACGGCTCCGTTCGCAAGAACGACGAGGTCATCGAAGGCCCGGTCGAGCTCGTCGGCGACGACGAGTTCTCCGTCGGTGCCACGCGCCTCGCCGTGATCATGTAGGGCCGCGGACGGGCCACTTCACCACGCACCCCCACGATTCGTGGGGGGCACTGTGGTCGGGGCGAGAGGATTTGAACCTCCGACCTTTCGGTCCCGAACCGAACGCGCTACCAGACTGCGCTACGCCCCGGAAGGGAGCGGGTGCTTATCAGGGGCGGCGGCGGCGGGTCAAGACCGCGATGTGCTGCGCGTTTTTCGCAGCTCCGCGGACGGGATCGAGCCCCCCGACGTGTGATCGTGGACGATGCGCCAGCCCTCGGCCCGTCGGCGCACGACGAGGGTGAAGACCCCCGTGCCGGCCTCCGAGGTCTCGGTGAGCGTGAATCGACCCAGCACGACCGCGGCATCGGCCGACAGTGGACGGATCTCCTCGATGTCGAACGCGAGCTGGCCCATCGTGGCGGCGTCGGGATAGCGCGTCTGGTACCGCTCCAGCGTCGCGTCCCAGCCGCGCTCGATGACCGCACCGGAGGAGAAGGTCATCTGCGCCGACCGCCAGTACCCGTCCATGAACGCCTCGACGTCGCCGCGGTTCCAGGCCTGCTGTTGACGATGCAGCAGCGCCTCGATCGCCTCGGCGTCGGCGGTCGAAAAGTGCCCCGCGCCACACCCGAGCACGAGCGCCAGACCGGCCGCCACGAACGCACCTCGTATCGTCATCGGCCGCGAGTCTACGACGGGACGAGGCAGGGTATGCTCTGGCCCGATGGCCGCTCGCGACGCCGTGCTCTCCGCAGCCTCCGCCTACCTGCGCTCGCACCCGCAGGAGATCACGCGGATGTTCCGCAACGCGATGGGGCTGCGATTCGGCGTCCCGATCGCGGGGCTGCGCTGGCTGGCCGGGCGTGGCGGCGAGGGCCCCAAAGACGTCGAGATCGATCCCCAGCCGCCGGGCCTGCGAGTGGCGGCCACGCTCGACCTGATGGGCACGACCGTCCGCGCCGCCACGTTGATCTTCATCGAGCGCATCAGCATGTCGGCCGAAGAGCTGCGCCTGGAGGTGCGGCTCGAGGACACGAAGATGAAGGTGCTCGGCGACGGTGAATCTCCGGTCGCGGCGCTGATCAAGTCCGGGGCGCTCGACCTGACCAAGTCCGGCAACCTGGCCGCGCACATGCCCGGGCTCGGCAAGCTCCTCGGCGAGTCCAAGGACAACAAGCTCGTCATCGATCTGATGCGCCACCCCAAGCTCGGCAAGAATCGAGCGGTGCGCAAGCTCGTCGGCCTCGTGTCGTCGATCGTCACGGTGCACGGGGTCGAGTCGGACGAGGGGCACGTCGACGTGGTGATGAGGGCCTTCCCGCGGGGCGTCGGCGGAGCCGCGCGTGCGGTACGGGACCACCTGTTCTCCGACGGCCCGACCTGGATCCGCGGCATGCTGCCCGGCCGCCGCGAGCCCGCTCGTCGCGGATACTGAGCCGGTCGCCCGCCGCACGGCCGCCGACCGTCACCGCGGAGGTTTCGTTTCCGTGGTCGCGACGAGCCCGATACCATCGACGTCGTGACGCGACCTCGGACATGCAAGGGCGCATTGGGGTTGTCGCTGGTGTGCGCCGCGGCGTGCACGTTCGGCTCCGAAGGTGGTGCGGGCATGCAGGCCTCGTCGGACGCCGACACGGACGCGGTCGACGGCACCGCGACGACGGCCATCGCCACCGGGTCCTCCGACGCGCGAAGCACGGGCGGCGCCGAGTCGGGGGACACGAGCGGGATGGTCGCGACCGGTCCGGACGCCACGACCTCGGCCGAGGACGCGGACACGTCGGCGCCCGTCACCTCGACCGACGACGACGGCCCGGACCCGACGACGGGGGGTCCGGTCGACGAGACGTGCAACGGCGTCGACGACGACGCAGACGGGGCGATCGACGAGTTCTCGCCGGTCAACGACGCGTGCGGACCCTGCCGCTACGAAGTGGGACCCAACGTCGCCTTCGTCTACGCCTTTTGCGACGACGCGGTCACGCAGCCCGCTGCCCGGGCGCACTGCCAACAGCTCGGCGGCGACCTGGCGAGCATTCACGACGACGCGACCAACGACTTCGTGTTCGATCGGATCCACGACCGCTCGTTCATCGGCTTCAACGACGTCGAGACCGAGGACTCGTTCGTGTGGACCGACGGCACCGACGTCGACTACGTCCAATGGGACGGCATGGAGCCCAACGACGCCGAGGCCGGTCAGGACTGCGCCGTGATGCGCGACGCCGAGCCGAACTGGGACGACGTCAGCTGCGGCCAGGGACACTTCTACGTCTGCCGCGGCCCGCTGTGAGTCGAGACCGGTCTCGATCGCGATTTGGGGCGTATCCGCCCCAAGCCGACGTACGCAGGTCGAACGGAGATCCGAGCCGGTTCATCGGGACGACACGCACTCGGGCCACGAGCCGTGATTCGATCAAATCCGATCCCGGGTGTCCCGATTCGGGCCGCCCCAAGCGACGCCCGAGCATCCGTCTGCCGTCGCGGCTGCAGTAGCATGGGCGCGCGAATGATCGCGCCCGTCGAACAACTCGGTTCCACGCACAACGGCGCGATCATGGTCGGCCGCGGCATCGTCATCGCTCGGTACTGGGGCGGAACGTCGGTCGAAGACGTCGGCTTGATGCGCACCGGGTTCGAGTCCGCGCTCGACGCGAGCGCCAACGTGGCGCTGCTCATCGTGATCGACGAGTCCGCAACCGCCCCCGACCGCCAGGCCAGAGATGCCCTCGGACGCATGCTAGGGGACTTTTCGGACCGGATCTCGGCCTGGGCCGGTTCCGTGGCGGGCACCGGATTGGCCGCGAGCTCGAAGCGAACGCTGATGCGCGTGGTGCTGTCACTGGCTCGCCTGCGGTGCCCTTGGGTGATCCAGGCGACGCCCGAGCTGGCGTCGAGCTGGCTGTCGACGACGCTTCAACTTCGCGACGGCGCACACGCGAGCGCGTGGCTCGAGGGCCTGCGAGGGGCTCGCGACGACGCGGCCCTCCCCGACTGAGAGCGATCCGCGACGCGTCGCCCGACCACGGTCGTGCCATGGGTGCGTCGAGCGCACCGCTTGGCCCACACGCACCGTCACGACCGCGTATCGGTGCCTACTCCCCCGTTTTCTTTTCAGATACAACGTTACCGTGGCAAACAACGAGATCGTGCGAGCGAGCGATCTAGTCATCGCGACGTGGAACGACGTGGTCATGTGGATCGGCAGCGGGAAAGCCGACGAGCACCAGATCGGGACACTCCACCGCGTCCTCGACCAGAAGGCGGAAGCACCGGGCTTGCTGCTGTGGCTGCCTCACCGCGCCGCCGCACCGCAAGGCAAGGGCCGCACGCGCGCGGGCCAGCTGTTTCGTGAGATGGGCCCGCGCCTACGCGCCTTCGGTCTGATCACCGAAGGCGGCGGCTTTTGGGCGAGCGCGATCCGAAGCATCGTCACGGGGCTGAGTTTGGCCGCGCGAACGCGGTTCCCGTTCAAGGCGGTACCCGCGATCGACGAGGCCGCCCCGTGGCTGATGGATCACATGGGGATGCCCGAAGAGGCGAAGCGGTTCCAAGGGCACGCCCAGTCGATCCGCGACAGCATCGAGCAGTGGGAACCGCCGGAGTAGCGCGGCCTCACTCGGCGGCGTCGATGTTCTCGTCGATCTCGCCTTCTTGGTGGAACTCCGAGAAGCGCATGGCGGCGTCGCGGATCAGCTCCCGACGTCGCGGCTTGATCCAGCGAGGCGGCGGTCCTCCCGCCAGGTCCCACTCGAGGAACTCGAGCAACGGCTCGCGGTAGTAGGAGCTGTTCCAGTCGGTGAGCACGTCGGATTTGACGTGGTACTCGATCTGCAGCTCGGTGCCCTTGAAGCGGCGCAGCACGGGGTGGATCTCCGTGGTCAGGTCGCCGTGCGCGAGCGGGTTGCGATGCGGGTGTACGTGCGGGTGATCGAACGCGTTGCCCGGATAGCCCGGGCTGCCGGCCCGCGGCCCGTAGGTGAGCATCGAGATGTAGTACTCCGCGTCCGGGTCCTTGCCCACGAAGTCCTCGATCACGTACTTGCGGTTGAGGTCGAAGTACCACTTCCCCTTGCCCTTGCCGTCCTTGGGCAGGACCAGCACGTCGCACAAAAAGCCCACCTGCTGCCACAGCGCCGAGCAGCTGTTGGAGCGCTCGATGACCCGGTTGGCGACCGCGGCCGGGGTCAGCTCCACCTCGTCGTGGGGCAGCGGTGTGCCCTCCGACTCTTGCTCGAGCATGTGGAAGAGCGTGCGAATGTTGTAGCGAAAGCCGTGGATGAACGACGACTGCGAGGACTTGTAGTCGATCGCCTGCATGAGCACACCGGCGACGAAGAGCCCGGGCACGTTCGTCGACTCCCAGCCACCGTTCGTGGCCGGAAAGCGCCGATCGATCACCAGCTCGGGCTTGCAGCTCTCGTCGAAGATGGAGTCGTCGAACCGGAAGCCGCAGCATCGGATCACGTAGTCGTAGGTGAACTCTTCGATCTCCTCCTCGACGTCTTGGTGCGTGGCCGACCAGCGCACGCGGAACTTGCCGTTGTCCAGCCGACTGATCGAGCGCACGGGCCCGTCGAACACCGCGTTCTGCGACTTGAGCAGATAGCTGTCGAAGAACGTGGCGTTGGTCGATCGCACGTGGCCGACGTGGTGGGAGTCCCACGCGAACTTGACCGGCCACCGACTCATCAGGTGGATGAACGAGGCGTAGGGCATCAGGTGCTCGGCGATCTCGAGGGCCGAGTTGCCCTTGCCGAGCACGAGCACCGTCTTGCCGGTGAAGTCCTTGGGGGCCACCGAAACGTCCTCGTAGCCGTACGCGAGCTCGATGCCCGGAATGTCGGGGATGTAGGGCTTGGACGTGCCGGTGGCGATCACGACGCGACGCGCGAGCGTTTGCTCGCCGTTGTCGCGGGTGATGATGAACGGACCGCCCTCGATGCTCTCGTCCCGTGCGATGTTGGCGACCCGAAACCCGAGCGAGACGTTGAGCGAAAACCGCTCGCAGAACGCCTCGAGGTAGTCCACGAGCACCGATGCGTTCGGAAAATAGTCCTGCGAGAAGTCCTTGAAGGGCATCTCGTCGCCCGGATGCGTCAGCAGGCAGTTCCAGTCGTGACGCAGGTTGAAGTCGGTCGCCTCGCGACCGGTGTACTGCTTGTTGATCGACAGCAGCTTGCGGTGGCGTGGGTACTGCGCGAAGAACGACCCGACGCGATCGCTGCCGTCGAGGACCACGTAGTCGCGGCCTGCCTTCGACAGGAAGTAGGCCAGCTGCAGCGCCGCGGGTCCGGCACCAACGATCACGGTTTCGTATCGAGACTTGGGGTTCATTGCTCTCGTCCTCTCTGCCTTGGGGCGGTCGCCGGTCAGGGCGACGTGATTTCTTCGTAGCGGGCGGTGAAGTGGCCGAGCGGTCCGGGTTCCTTCTCCAGGATCCGGAGGCCGTGCAGCGACGACCCGCGATCGCGGATACGCGCGAGGGCGTCCGCGACGTAGGTGAGATGGCTGTTGGTGTAGACGCGACGCGGCACGCACATCCGTACGAGCTCCGCAGGGGCGGCCACGGGATTGCCGGCGTCGTCGACGACACCGTGCATCGCCGTGCCGAACTCGGCGCAGCGGACTCCGGCCTCGCGATACATCTCGACCACGGTCACCAGGCCGGGAAAGCGCGTCGGCGGGATGTGCGGCAGCATCCTGCCGGCGTCGACGTAGATCGCGTGGCCGCCGAAGGGCGTCATCACCGGGATGCCTCGTTCCTGCAGCGCGCGACCGAAGAACGCGACCTGCCCGATGCGAAAGCGCAGGTAGTCCTCGTCCACCACTTCGCGCAGGCCCTGCGCGAGCGCCTCGAGGTCGCGTCCGGCCATGCCGCCGTAGGTCGGAAAGCCCTCCATCAGGATCAGACGCTGCTTGATCGCCTTGGCGAGCGCGGGGTCGCGACAGGCGACGAAGCCGCCGATGTTGACCAGGCCATCCTTCTTGGCGCTGACGGTGCAGCCGTCGGCGAGGTCGAACGTGTCGCGGACGATGTCTTCGATGCGGCGGTCGGCCTGGCCCGGCTCGCGCTGCTTGATGAAGTACGCGTTCTCGGCGAAGCGACACGCGTCGAGGAAGAACGGAATGCCGCGGCTGCGACACAGCTCGGACACCTCGCGGATGTTGTGCAGCGACGCCGGCTGCCCCCCCGACAGATTGTTGGTCAGGGTCATCGTCACCAGCGGGACGTGGACCCCGCCCTGGGCCGCCGAGGCGAGAGCGTCGGCGAGCCGACCTACGTCGAGATTGCCCTTGAACGGTTCGTTCGACTCGATGTCCTGGGCCTGCCGTACCGCGAGGTCGAGCGCGGTCCCTCCGTTGACCTCGATGTGGGCCCGAGACGTGTCGAAATGGTTGCTCCCCGGCACGAGCGAGCCCTCTTCGACCATCGTGGCGTAGAGCATGTTCTCGGCCGCCCTGCCCTGATGGGCCGGGATGACGTGGGGAAAGCCGAACATCTCCTGTACGGTCGACTCGAAACGGAAGAAGCCACGCGCCCCCGCGTAGCTCTCGTCCCCTCGCATCAACGCGGCCCACTGCTCGTCCGACATCGCGGACGTGCCCGAGTCGGTCAGCAGGTCGATGTAGATCGCCGAGGACGGGACACGGAAGATGCTCAGCTCTGCATCGCGAAGATGCCGCTCCCGCTGTTGGCGGTCGGGCATGTGGATGCGCTCGACCACCTTGACGCGCCACGGTTCAACGGGGGGCACGTCGGAGACCGACTCGCCTGGTGGGGCCATATGTTGTTCCGTCGCTTTCGCTGTCGAAAGATTGAACGTGACCGACGACAACGACGATTCAAGGGCGTTTTCGTCCCACTTGGGAGAAACCGGGTTTCGCAGGAATCACCGGAGTCGATCGTCCTGTTTTGGAACTTCGCGCCGCAAAGTGTCCCATTGAGGGACACTTCTCGACGATGCGGACGGAACGCCGGAGAGCAGCGTTCCGAGTGCGCAACCGCCACCCTTTTCTCCGCTCGCTCGTGCGCCGGACCGTCGATCAGGTCACGTCGCGAACGAGCGTCGCCGTCAGATAGTCACTCTCGGGAAACGCCAGCAGCGTTGGATGATCCGGTGGTGCGCCCCACCGATCGATCACCTGAATCACGTGTCGACCACGTGTCGC
>CALBMM010000015.1 GCA_937896535.1 uncultured Pseudomonadota bacterium | reverse complement strand
ATCCCCTGCTGCGCGAGGCCACGGACGTGCCCTCGCGCGCCGGCTTTGGTTCTCGGTAGCCGTGCCCCCGCCGCGTCCGAGATTTCGCCTCGATCTGTCACGATCTGGCCGGTTAGACCCCACCCGGCATGCCGTCCTCGCTGCGCCATCGACGCAGGACACGTCAGAGAATCAGAGACCCTCCGTCCGGCCGAGAAGATTGGTCAAAAAGTTGGGGGGGTGGGGAATCAGTTTGGGGGTGGGGGACGCCTGGGGGGGTGATGGCACACCGACTTCTTTCGATCACCATGGCCGCGTCGGCGGCTTGGATGACGTGGGGCTGCGGCACGCTCGTGCGGGCGGTCAAGGGCGAGCTGACTCCGATCGGCGTCGAGCAGGCGACCGACGGCGACGTCTCGTCGCTGGCGGGTACGGTCGCGGCGACCGATGACCCGGCCGAGTTCGTCGCGGCGTTTCGCGATCTGTCATCGGTCTATCTGTACAAGTGCATCGAGGATCCAACGAAGGTGCCGCGTGATGGCAAGGCCGAGGTTCGGACCAGGGCAGGAAACGCGCTCGTCGAGGCGACGACCGCGAGAGTCAAACGATACGGTAGCGAGGACCCGTTGGTCGGGACCGTCGACGATCGACTCGCGTCGCTGAAAGGGACGATCTCCAAGTGTGACGACGGCAAGCTGCGCGTGCAGGACCCGGACGCCAAGCTCGACAAGGCGATTGCGACGATGCAGCGTGACGGTCGAGCGGCCCGCGTTGCCGAGCACGAAGCGGCGGCGGACGCGACGCTGGCCGACGCGATCACCAGCGATGACAACGACCTCGCGCTGCGACGCTGGATGCAGCAGTCGTGCGCAGGACTGCTTCCAGCGGATAGATGCTACGAAAAGGCCGTCGACGCTGCCTACGACGCGGGTAAGTGGGACACGCTCGTGCGGACGTTTCTTGCGGCCGGGCCCGACTACGCGGCGACCGTCTTGCCGGGGCTCGCGGAACGAAAGGGTGTGAAGGAAGTGACTGACCGGGTGCACACACAGCTTCTGGGCGACGGCAAACTGCCCGGCTTCGACAAGAGCCTGCAGAGGATGGCGGAGTTTCTTCAGATGCAAGAGCGTTGGGGTACCTGCAAGGATCGGCAAGAACCACTCACCCGCATGATCACCGAAGGCGACGACGTTACCGCTGGGTGGGCCATCGGCAGGGTGGTCGAGGACCAGTGTCGAGAGCTGGACGCCGTCGTCGTTCGAGCGCTGGGCTCGGACTCGTCGCACGTGCGCAAGACGGCAGCGTGGGCGATCGGCGAGCTGAGGATCGCCAAAGGCAAGAAGCACCTCGACCGTTTGCGATACACCGATCCGTACTACTCGAACGGGTGCTGGTGCCACCCGGTTCGGGATGCGGCCAAGCTCGCCTTCAACAAGCTCGAGCTCGAGGAGTGACGTGCCATCAACGGGCCGCCTCGGATGCAACACGGCGCAGCCGGGGCGGCCCGACTTTCCGTTCTCCCTGACGGGGGGTCTCCAAATTCACTGGGGGAAGGGGGGAGGTTTGGGAGGAGGGGGGCGGGGTGTTGTCGGGCGGGCGGCCACCCGGCCCACCGCCGCCATCGCCCGCCGCCCGCGTCAACGCGCGAGGCGCTGGCGGAGCGCCGCCTCGAGTGCGTCCGCTGTGGTCCCGGCGGCGACGCACGCGTCGGTCCAGTTCGTGGGCGTCGCGGAGTACAGGTGGGCGATCGCCGCGTCGAGACCGACGGTTTCGACGGCGACGTCGGCGAGCAGAGCGCCGTAGGCGTAGCGGTCGGACTCGGCAACCTCGAAGAAGCCCTTGCCGAGCAGGTCGGCGACGGGGCGCATCGTCGTGTTCGCCGCGAGGTCGGCAAGCTCGACGCCGGCGTAGCGGCCCGCGATCCATACGGCGATGCCTTCGCCCCACAACGCGGTGCCCGGTGCACCCCACTGCGTGCGCAGGAGCACGTGGGTCGCTTCGTGGGCGACCAGGGACTCGAGGTTCGGCAGCCGAGCGGCGTCGGCCACGATGTGCAACGCGAGCGCCGCGGGCGTGGCGTGACCATCCCCGGACTTTCCCGTCAGCGACTCCTTGCTGCGCACATCCGGATAGACGAACACGTCGAGCGCGCCAGGACCTTTCAAGCCGCCGCGCGAGACGAGCGTGCCGACACCACGTTCGACCGCCGCAATCACCTCGTCCTCGTTCGACGCCGGATCCAAGAACGAGACGAACTCGACCGTGACCGTGACCATACCGCCCGGCGCGGCGACCTTGCCCTCGCGCGTACGCCAGTCGACGCGCCGCGCGTCCTCGGCGAGCTCGGCAACCACGCGACCCTCGTCGTCGCGGGCCCAAGTCCCCGTCGTGCGCAGCCCGTGGGCATCGCCCACTGCGATCACGCGGTCGGTGGCGCCCAGCGCATTGATCTCCGCCACGCCGTGCTCGCCCGTGCCGGCGTACAGCAAGAACGCAGGATGTCCCCCTTCGCCTTCACGCGCGGGCACGACGGTCACCAGCTGCACCCCCGGCCCATCGAACGTGCGTCCACCGAGCAGCAACGCGTGCTCGGTCATCGAAAACGGCAACGCGATCCCCTCGAGCAGACGGTGGCAGTGCGGCGCGCCGTACAGCACCGCGTGTTCGGGCCACGCGTTGGGGTCGACATCGACGTCGTCGACGACCTTGGCGTCGGCAAAGAACGTCCCGACGAGAAAGCGCGCCTGTCCTCGGTTGGCGCGGGTGCAGGCCTCCGAGCCCGTGGTGCCCACGATGAAGGTGGGGGGGCCGGCCGCGAAGTAATCGTTGGGCGACTGCACCTGCAGCGGCGTCGTCGTGCCGATCGCAGGGCTGCCGGGCTTGGGTGCCTTCGTTCGACTCGCCGGCGGTGGCGTGCGCTCGACGGTCGGACCCGGCGCTGCTTCCTCGCGGCTGCCGCACGCGCCGGCAAGGGCGAGCAAGACGAACCAGCGAGGCATCACTCTGCGGTGCCGAAGAGGCGGTCCCAGATCGGGGTGATCGAGGCGAAGTTTCCGCCCCGCATGCTGTTGTGGTGCTTGTCGTGCTTGATGGCCATGTAGCCCAGCGCCCGCAGACCCAGGACATCGAACGCGACGCCGGCGTGCACGAGGATGTTCAGCAACGAGTAGATCCCGAACACGATCGCGAACGTGCCGAAACCGACCGGGCCGAGGATCCATGTGCACACGATCAGCAGGGCCAGACCCAAAAAGGTCTCGAGGGGGTGCAGGTACAGGCTGTCGGGCGCGGTGGGGTGCCGCACCGCGTGGTGAACGGCATGAACCCGCTTGAGCGCCGTGAACTCGTGGAACGCGAAACGGTGCATCAAGTAGTACAGAAAGTCGTACAGCAGCATGATCGCGACGACGTGCCAGGTCGCGGTCAGCACGCTCGTGGGCTCCTTCGTGAAGAGCCAGCCGTGGAGCGCGTAGACCATCGCGAACACCAGTGCCGACGAGAAGAGCATGTTCCCGAAGACGCGGGTCCACAGCTTCGACCCACGTAGCTTGCGCCCGACGTCGTCGTAGATCCGGTTGCGTGGCGCGAAGACGTGGGCCAGCGCGGTGACCAACATCGTGACGCCGGACAGGACGAACACGAGGATCAGCAGGGACAGCAGAGACATCGCGAATCCGAGGCCCGACGCTACCAGCTCCCAAACGCCGCGCGCCAGCGAGTCAGCGCACACGCCGGGGCCCAACGCCCGCCGGCAACCTGGCACCATGGCACGGACGTGGGCCTTTACGAACGCTGGGTCTTCAACCCGCTGATGGAGCAGAATTTGCGGGTTCCGTCCGTCCGAGCACTTCGGACGAGGACGCTCGCCGACGCCCGTGGCCGGACGCTCGAGGTCGGCCTAGGCACCGGACTCAACGTGCCGCATCTGCCTCCGACGCTGCGTACGCTCACGGCGGTGGGCCCCGAGCCCGCACCCGATGCTCGCGCCCGACGTCGCGCCAACGAGCGCGGCCTGTCGCTGCGCTTCCTGACCGGTCGCGCGGAGGCGCTGCCGTTCGACGCCGCCTCCTTCGACACGCTCGTGTGCACGTTCGTGCTGTGTACGGTCGAAGATCCCGCGGCGGCCCTCGCCGAGTTTCGCCGCGTCCTCGCCCCCGACGGCCAGCTGTTGTTCGTCGAGCACGTGCCGAGCGTGCACCGCGTCCGTCGGTGGATTCAGCACGCCATCGAGCGACCGCACCGTGTGTTCGCGTGTGGCTGCTCCCTGGTGCGACCGACCGAGCAGCTGCTGCGGCACGGACCCTTCGTGGTGGATCGGATCACTCGCGAGCTCGCGCCCGGTGTCGCGCTGCCCTATCGCGAGATGATCGCCGGCCGTGCTCACCCCACGACGAAGGAGACAGCGTGAACCTCGACGCGACCCTCGACGACCTGCGCCGCCAGCTCACCAAGCTCGGCACGAAGACGCGCGCCGAGCAGGAGAAGAAGTACCTCAAGTCCGATTTCCGTCACTACGGCGTCCGCGTTCCCGAGGTCCGCAAGGTCGCCAAGGCGCTGGCGAAGGCCGACCCGCCGCCGTCGCGTGCCGACGTGATCGCGCTGGGCGAGGCCGCCTTCGCGACCGACGAGTTCGAGCTGCGATCCGTGGCGATCGGCGTGTCCGACCTTCGCCGCCGCGAGCTCACGGCCGCCGACATGACCCCGATCGAACGCTGGCTGCGCGCGTCCAAGACGTGGGCCCACGTGGACTGGCTCGCCGTGGCGGTCGCCGGCGATCTTGCCGAGCGCTTCCCCGCGGCTCGCAAGCGCCTCGACCAATGGGCCAAGGACGACGACTTCTGGATCCGACGCAGCGCCATGCTCGCGCTGATCCCCGGTCTGCGCCGCGGCGAGGGCGACTTCGACGGGTTCGCGGCAATGGCCGTGCCGATGCTCGGCGACACCGAGTTCTTCATTCGCAAAGCGATCGGCTGGGTGCTGCGCGAGACGACCAAGCACCGTCCCGATCTCGTCGAGGCGTTCGTTCTCGCTCACGCCACGCGGATGTCGGGTCTGACGTTTCGAGAGGCGACGCGCAAGCTGCCCGCCAAGGCCCAGGCGCGCTGCCAGAAGCGACGCGGCTGACCTCGCGACCGGAGGGCCGCACGCGACGTCGTATCGATCGAAGTTCGGAACCGGGCGGAGCCGGTCTGGCGGGGTCACCGAAGGTGCCCTTGCGCCGGCCCGTGCGGCACGGCTAGGTTGCTCGATGCGGCGATGGTGATGGGTGACGTGAAACCGTATGTGGCGGCGGCCCTGACCGCCCTGGG
Organism: uncultured Pseudomonadota bacterium; assembly: GCA_937896535.1. Taxonomy (GTDB): domain Bacteria; phylum Myxococcota_A; class Polyangia; order Nannocystales; family Nannocystaceae; genus CALBMM01. Next base: position 62,256 of record CALBMM010000015.1, on the reverse strand, counting down.
ATTGGCGTGCGGGGGCGGCAGCGACGTGCCGTCGGTCGACGAGGGCGGCAGCTCCGACGACAGCGGCACCACGGTCGCGACCTCGAGCGCCGACGCACCGGCCACGACGGATCCGTCCGCGGCCGACGAAACCGCCGACGGCGGGGGCTCGAGCGACGACGGCGGCCATCCGCCGCCGGCCGGCTGCGGGCAGGGCGTGCCGCTGCAGGGATCGGCCCAAGTCCCCGGTGATCCCGAAGAGGGGTATCGCGCGCTGCTCGAAGAAGGCTACGTCACCTGCGGGATTCCCTACTCGATGTTCGGGTTGGCGCAGGGAGCACTGGGCTCGTTCGCCAGTGGAGAGCCGTTGCCCGGCCGCACGGGAAACAACGCCAACGTCCCCCACAACTGGACGGTGCACACGGCGGCGAGCGGGGCGGAGATCGTCTCGCTCAACTGCCTCGAGTGCCACGCCGGCAAGTTCAACGGCGAGCTCGTCGTGGGCCTCGGCAAGGCCGACGCCGACTACACCCGCGACATCGGCGGCGCGCTCGGATCGATCCCGATCCCGCAGATCCCGATCCCGGGGCTCGAAGAGCTCACGAAGATGATCAACCGCTACCAGGTCGTCGGCGACGACGTGCGCATGTTGACCGTGGGCACCAATCCCGCCGACCGCCTCGCGGCCGTGCTCGCGTCGCATCGCGACCCGCAGACGTTGGCGTGGTCGGACGAGGCGCTGCGGGAGATCCCCGACATCGTGCTGCCGGTCGACACGCCGCCGTGGTGGCACGTGAAGAAGAAGCAGGGCTTGTTCTTCAACGGCATGGCGCGCGGTGACCATCGCGCGACGATGATGTTCGCGTCGTCGTTGTGCACCGACTCCGTGCAGGAGGCCGAGCAGATTCTCACCTACTTCGCCGACATCCGGGCCTACCTGGCCACGGTGCAGGCGCCGGCGTATCCGTTCGCGGTCGACGAGTCGCTCGCCATCGAGGGCCGCGAGGTCTTCGACCGCGACTGTGCGTGCTGCCACGGCTCGTACGGAGAGACCGATGCCGAGGACGTGTATCCGACGCTGCTGCTGCCGCTGGACGTGGTGGGAACCGACCCGCTGCTCGCCGAGAAGGTCGTCGAGACCGATCTCGAGAGTTGGTTCAACCCGTCGTGGTACGGCCAGCTCGGCGAGTTGACGCCCAACGATCCGTTTCCGGGCTACGTCGCACCTCCGCTGGACGGGATCTGGGCCACCGCGCCGTACTTTCACAACGCGTCGGTGCCCAACCTCGCGCTCGTGCTCGACAGCACCCGTCGCCCGCAGTACTGGCGCCGCATCGACTACGACTCGACCCACTTCGACGAGTCGAGCGTGGGCTGGCCCTACCTCGAGACCGAGTACGGCCAGGACGACGCGCCCGCCGACGAGCGACCGTTCGTCTACGACGCGACCAAGCTCGGCCACTGGAACACCGGCCACACGTTCGGTGATCACCTGACCGACGACGAGCGCGCCGCGGTGCTCGAGTACCTCAAGACGCTGTAGCGTCGTCGCGAGGACACCCGGTCGCGGCGCCTCGTGTGCGCCGCATCCCGGCCGGTGACACCGTCGATTGCCGTGATCCACCCGCACCGGTCGCGCGTCTACGCCGTGTCCGAGCCCCGTGGGGCCCGGGCGATTGGACGTTTCCATGCGCAATCCCGGTCGTTTCCCGCGTCACGCTTCCTCTTCGTCCCGCCGCCCGCCACGCGCCCGCGCCTCGATCGTCTTTGCGATCGGTCTGATGGCCGGGTGCGCCGACGCGGTCGAGGAGTCCGACGATCTCGACGACGTCTCCGACCGCGCCGCGCCCGCGCCGATGTCACCGATGTGCGAGGAGCCCAAGACTCCCGACGAGGTGCCGTGGGAAGTACTCGTGCGGCCGCCATCGCCCCCGGCGCCCATGGCCCCCGGCGCGTGGACGTCCAACGGTCAGCTGCACTTGGACCTGCCCGCCAGCCGCGAGGTCGTGACGGTCTCCGAGTGGCTCGTCGATCCCGACGAGGACCCGCCCAAGGACGTGACGCATGCGGTCAGCGGCTACAAGGTCACGGTCGTGGCCAAGGGCGTGCCGGTTCCGGTGGCGGCGCCCGGCCAGACGGTCATCGTGGCCGCCCACGAAGATCTGCGGGGCTACAAGCTGGTGACCGACGTCAGCGTGCTGCCGGACGAGGGCAAGCTCTGGTTCAAGGACGTGCGCGTCGAGGACCCCGAGGGCAAGGCGGTCGGCCACGCCGATCAGACCGGCTTCGTCTCGGAGCCGCTGACGTGTGGCGAGCACGCGCTGGTGCGGTTCGGCGAGATCCCGGCGGGCATGCCGTCGTTTCACTGGCCGATCAACGAGAACTGTCTGGGCACGAAGTGCTTGCAGGTTCGCACGGCGTACGTGGAGGCCGTGCATGCGACCTGGCGCATGACGCAGATGCTCGACCCACTCGCCGACGAGCATCCCGAGACGCGCAGCTGGGCGTGGGATCAGCCGGCGGTCAACGCGGCCGGAGAGTCGGCCGGCGAGAGCACGAGCCTGCGCCACTACTTCGGGTCGTACCGCACCGACCGGTGGCTGACGATCCGCGAGCTGTATCGCGATCATCTCAACGTGCTGCGCTCGGGCGAGATGGACACCATCGCGCTGCGACTGAAGTGTCCCTCGGAGTCGGCGCACCCCGGCAATGCGTGTTTCACCGGCGACTCGTGGGCGCACCACTCGGTCAAGGGCTGGATCAACATCTGTCCGGTGCTGTGGTCGGATCTCGATGCCGCGTACGCCAACAACGAACAGAAGTGGCTGCGCTGGTTCAATCACACGGTCGCACACGAGTTCTTCCACCATCAATGGGTCGACATCGACGGCGTCGGCCTGCGCGCCCTCCAGGACGTGGTCAGTCACAAGCACGGCAACTCGTGCACGAACATCTCCACCGAGAAGATGATCTCCGAGCCGTCGTTGACGCCGACCGACCAGAGAATCCAGCACCTCGCCGCGTGGACCAACGGGGACGGCGACAGCTGCGGACACCGTCGGGTCGTGCTGCGCACGCTCGATGCGTACAATACGGCGGCGCGCGTGATCGGCGAGAAGATCCGCAGCGGCCAAATGGTGGACTGGCCGCTCGTCGAGCTCACGCCGCAGCCCCCGCTGTGCGTGGGCGGGGAGAACTGTCTGTGCGAGACGGTCGATCCGGCGCTGGACACCCCGGACGGAGACGCAGGGGCGCAGTACTACTGCAGCGACAACGGTCAGGACCTGCAGTGCATGGCGCGGATCTTCGACGCCGACGACCCCGTGGGGATCTGCACCGATTGCGACGAGCTGCGCGGGCCGGGCTGCGAGTGCCGCGACGGCATTGCCGACTGCGACGTGGGCTCGTGCTTCGGCGACGACACCAACGGCACGAACATGGCGTGGGGGCGTTGTTACGTGGAGCCGCCGTCGTTCGGCTGTCTCGTCGACTGCACGGCGCTGGCGGGCAATTCCTCGACCTGCATGTGGGATCATCCCGACTGGGCGCGTTGCGTCACCTCTGGCGTCGGCTTGCCGGCGGCCAGCAACTGCTGGATCGACGGCGGCCACGTCGACTTCAACGGCGATTGCGTGCAGATCCCGGAGTGCGGGCCCGGGGCGCCGGACATGCCACCGGGACAGACCTCGCTGTCGTGTCAGGATCTCGGCTACCCGCCGTACTTCATCTGCGACGACAGCTTCCGCTGCGTCCCGGACTTCTCGTGACCGACGCAGTCGTCAGCGGATGACGACGGTCGTGCCCGGCGCGCCTTCGTGGGCGCGGACGCCGTGCCAGCCCTCGGGCAGGTACGGCGTCGTCCAGTAGAACAACCAGCGCGCGTCGGTCGGCCCGAGATTGACGCAGCCGTGGCTGCGCTTGTAGCCGAAGCGCGAGTGCCAGAACGCGCCGTGCAGTGCGTAGCTGCCCTCGAAGAACATCGCCCACGGCACGTCCTGGATCGAGTAGTTGCCGTCGGACGCGGTCGTGCCGTCCATCGACGACGAGATGTGCTTGGTGCCGATCCGGTACGTGCCCTTGGGCGTCTCGAACGACTCTTCGTCGGTGCCCTTCTTGCCGGTCGATACCAGCGTGACGTAGACGGGGCGGTCGCCCTCGTAGGCGACGAGGATCTGCTGCTGCAGGCTCACGTCGATCCAGCCTTCCCAGGCGGCGACGTCCTTGGGCCGCTCGGCGCGCTCGGCCACGCGCACGTCCTTGGGGCGCAGATACAGCCCGTCGGTCGTGACCAACCAGGTCTTGCCGTCGAGCTCTTTTTCTTCGGTGATGTCGACGAACTCGCGGAACTCGAGCTTGCGCTTCCACTTGAGCTTGCCGCTGTCGTCGAGGATCGACGCGGCGGCCTCCTCTTCCATCACGAAGCCGAACGGGAAGTCCGACGTCTCCGGCACCTCGGCGCCCACGAAGTCCTGGCCCTTCTTGCGCCACGCGTGGCTGGCATCGACGAAGCCGCCCCGGGTCGTGCGCCACCAGGTGCGGCCCTTCTCCTTGACCTTCTCGCCCAGCGTGATCGTAAAGCCCTTCTCCATGAACGGCTTGGTGCCGTTGAGGGGCAGCTTGGCCGCCTTGGCCGCGAGCTCGGCGGCGCGCTCTTCCTCGGCCTTCTTGCGCGCTTCTTCGCGCTGCCGGGCCTTTTCCTTCTCTTCTTCGGTCAGCTCGAGCACCACCGGCGTGTCGGGATCGGTCACGCCCGGCAGCGCCTCGGCCGGCTTGTCCTTGTCGCCCGACTTCGTCTTGTCGGCGGGCTTTTCCGGGCGCTCCTCCGGCGGCAGGGTGGAGATCCACTTCTCCTGCGCGAGCATGACCTCGTCGCGGTCGGGCACGCGCCACCACATGGGGGTGCCGTCCTTGGCGATCGTGCCGTAGTCGTAGGGCAGGGGCTCGTCGACCCGCGGTGGCGGCGGCGGCAGGTACATGTACGGCTCTTTGTCCGCATCGACGAGCAAGCCCTTGCTCGCGCACGCGTACCCGCCGGTCGGCAGCGCGTGAAACCCCTTGGGGCAGCCTTCGCCTTCGTCGTCGACTTTCTCCGCGACCATCACGCGCTGCCCGAAGCGCAGGTACCCCAGGCGCGCGGACTCGAGGTTGGGCTCGGCGTACACGGTCACCACGGGAAAGCCCGCGAGGCCGTGCACGGTGAGTGCGTCCTCGGCCGGGGGCGCATGCGGGGGCTTGAGCTGGCCCCAGTCCTCGGGCTTGACGTCGGGGGCCGGTGTCGCCGGCGGGGCGTCGCCACCACCGTCGTCCTCGGCCGTCTCGTCCTCGGCTGGGTCGGCGTCGTCGGGCGTCGCACTCGACGGTGGGTCGGTCGCCGCCGCGGGCTCACCGGCGGCGCGGGGTTCATCGGCGGACGAAGTGTCTGCCGGATCCGACCCGTCGCACGCGAGGGCGAGCAGGGACACCAGTGCCGTCGAGATCGTGCCGGATCGCCGCATGGTCCGTGGGGCCGCCCGGGGGCAGCGCCGGATCGGGTACCACGAACGATCGGGTGCGCGCTGGGCGAGAGTTCGACCCGTCTCGTGCGCTCTGGGCGGAGGCCTCATCCGCCGCAGCGAGTGCGCTCCACGGCCAATTGCGGCGCCTCGGCGCGCGTTTCTTCGAACTGCACGATCCGGCCGAGGCCGGGGCAGGCGGGGCACGCCCGCGCCGGCAGCGGTGTGGGCCGGCCCAGGACCCTCCAGCGCGCGGCGGCCGGCGCCGCGAGCACGCCGTGGTAGGCGACCGGGCCCACCGTCGGCACGAGCTGGCGGAGCTGGCGACCGAGGTCGAGCGCGTCGATCTCGACGTGGGTCGTGCCGTCGGAGAAGGGATGTGCGAGTCGGTGTCGCAGTCGCGGGCCGACCGAATCTGCGCGGTCGCGGGTGGGGGCGCGCGCGAGCAGACGGACGAGGTCGCGTCGTCGTTCGCGGTCCTCGCCGTCGATCGCCGGGCCGGCGTCGGCATGGAGCGAGACGAGCGGGCCGGCGGTCACCCGGTGCGAGAGTCGGGACGGCGCGAGCCCGTCGCCGAGGCGTCGCGCGAGTGCGTCGATCGAGGCCGGCGAGGGCGGCGCGCGATGGGGCCGAAAGACCCGACCCGTCGCCGACGATGCGTACACTCCATCGAGCGCGAGCAGGTGGATCGTGGCGTCGCGCGCCGATGGGGTCCGACGGTGCACGGCCGTCACCGCGCCGCCGCCGATCTCGTCCGCGGGTCCGGATCGTGCCGCCCCGACGACGACCTCGGTCGCGAAGACGGCCGACAGCCGTCCGGACCGGTGCGGGTCGAGCTCGGACACCGACAACGTGTAGTGACGCACCGGAACTCGCGGAAGGAATCGATCGCGGGCCGCACTGCGCTCGCCCGGTCGCGTCGGGCAACAGACGCATGCGCCGGGGCAGGTCATCGGGAGGCGCTCGCGGGCGCCGCACTCACGACACACGATCGTCGTGACCGCGGTGCAGTGTCGCTCCGTCGGCGGGGTGGTCGCGCGTGGCTTGACGAGCTTCGCGGGTGCTCGACGACGGACCACCGCCGGGATCGAGGTTCGTGCGCAGGCGCGGGGACGGGAACGCGAGGACACGTGAACATCCGTGTGCGCATGTCGTGCCAGCGGCGCAGGCGACGGATCTGCGCCGGTTTTGCGCCGGGCCGGCCGACGACGTGGCCCACGGACGGGACGCGCCGGCCCGCCGGCGGGACGGCGTCGGTCGCGAATGGAGGTGGCTGCTATGCTTGGCCGGGCATGAAACTGCACGGGTGGGCGGTGACGTGGCTGCTGGGCGCGGGCGCGTGCACCTTCGGTTCGACCGGTGGCAGCGCCACCGTCGACATCAACGGAACTTCGTCCGACGGTACCGCCGACGGGCCGTCGACCGCGGGCGACGACGTGGCGACCGCGGGCACGGTGACCGCCGCGAGCGCGGGCATGACCACCGGGGGACCGATGGCCACGGACACGGGGGTCGACTCGACGGGCAGTCCGGTCGTCGACGGCACCGGCGACCCGACGACGGACACTTCGGGCACGACGGACACATCGGGCACGACGACCGGTGACACCTCGGGCGGGGACAGCTCCAGCGGAGGCATGACGGCCGTGCTCTCCGACAACGGCCTGATCGCCCGCTACTACCTCGACGAGGCCAACTCCGGGACGGGTCCCTCCGAGGCCGCCGACTCGGCACCGACCCCGATTGCGCTCACGCTCAACTACAGCAGCAACGAGCCGACCTGGGCGAGCCCGGCCATGGGGCAGACCGGTCTGCAGTGGAGCGCGGCGTCGGTCGACGGCTACGCCGGCTTCGGCGACGTCGACCAGACGAAGTTCGAGGACGCGATGGAGGCGCCGGGCGTGGCGTCCACGATGGAAGTCGTGGTGCGGATCGACAACGTGGGTGGCCCCGGTGAACCCTCGCGGATCTTCTGGATCGGCGACAACCAGGACACGGGCGCGCTCGCGATGCTCGCCGGCGACTTCGGCATCGCGTTGTCGTACGAGGACACGGTGCGGACCACGTGGCCGTTGCCGCCGGCCGGACGTCACGTGCTGCACCTCGTCGTCGAGACGATGGCCGCGGACGGATCGCGCGCGCGCCTGTACCTCGACGGCGCGCTCGTGCAGCCGAGCGTCGTCAACGAGATGACCCAGGGCGACGTCTTGGCGGTGACCAACGGCGAGCAGGTGCACATCGGAAACACGCTCACGCAGGGCCGCTCGATCGAGGGGATCATCTACTACGCCGGCCTGTACAACGTGGCCTTGTCGGACGTCGACGTCGCCAACAACGCGATGGTCCTGCTCGACGACGACGACACGCCCTGACGCGGGCTGGTATCGTGGCCGCGATGCCGAAGCAGCGTCTTGCGGTCGGCGGCTTGCTGTTGGCCGCATGCCAATTCGGTTCTTCGGGCGGGAGCGCGTCGGCGGGCGTGGGCCAGACCCACACGACCGACGACGTCGCCTCCACCGGCGATGACGATGGTGTGGCGACGGCGGGCAGCGTCACTGCGGCCAGCCAGGACACGACCGGGGCGAGCGGGACCGGGGGCGTCGACGACGGTCCCGCGCCGACCGGGACGTCGACGGGGGCGAGCAACGACGAGACGGGAGGATCGCCGGGCGTGCTGATCGATCGCGGGTTGCTGGCCCGCTACTACCTCGACGAAGCGGTGTCCGGGGACGATCCTCCCGACGCCTTCGATGCCGCGGTCGACCCGATCAATCTGACGATGGGCTACGACGGCGGCCAGCCGATGTTCGTCAACCCGCGGCGATCGCAAACGGGACTTCGGTTCTTCACCGCGATGGCCCCGGGCTCGGCGGCGGCGGATGTGAACGACACCAAGCTCGAGCAGCCGCTCGAAGCAACCACGGCGACGATCGAGGTCGTCGTGCAGATCGACCAGGCGTCGCAGACCCCGGGCGACCTGGCGCAGTTGGTGTGGATCGGCACCAGCGGCAACGACGGCAGACTGGCGCTCTCGGCCGGCATGGTGGGATTTCGCCTCGCGTACAACGACAGCCTGCGCACGGCGTGGGACGTGCCCATGCACGCGCGCCAGGTGGTGACGATGGTGGTCGATACCGGAGCCGAGGTCGCCGCGGACCGGACGAAGCTGTACGTCGACGGGGTGCTCGTGCCCGGGACCAGCGGAGACCCGCCCGGCAAGGACGCCACGATCAGCATTCCCAACCAGGCGTGGATCGTCCTGGGCAACAAGCTCGCGCAGAGCCACTCGTTTCGGGGCGTGCTGTACTACGCCGCGGTCTACGACGTGGCGATGCCGGCCGAGGACGTCGCTCACAATGCGATGGTCCTCGCGGTCGACGACGACCGCCCCTGACCACGGGCGCGACGGTGGGTGTACGATACGCCCCGACTTGGGCGAGCCCAGCAAACGTCGCCGCCTCGCGAGCCTCGATGCGCTGCGTGGCCTCGCGGTGCTGATGATGATCTGGCAGCACCTCGGCGTGTGGCTGTGGCAAGGGCCCCAGCGCGGCGAGACGCTCGCCGACTACAAGTACTTGATGGTGTTCAACGCCAGCGGGGGCTTCGGTGCGCCGCTGTTCTTCATCCTCGCGGGGGCGGGAACGGCACTGTTGTGCCAGCGCGTCCGTCCCGGGCTCGATGCGGTCCTGGTCCGGCGCGGACTCGGGCTGTGGGGCTTCGGGATGCTCGTCAATCTCGTGACGCCGAGTTGGTTCACGTGGGGCTCGTTCTTCGCGCTGCAGCTGATGGGCGTGGGGATCGCCCTGGGTCCGGTGTGGCGGCGCGCAACCGACCGACAGCTGCTCGCGATCGCGGCCGCGATCTTGTTGCTGACGCCGTTGGTGCAAGCGTGGCTGCACACGCCCGCCGATCTGGACAATCCCCGGATGCGCGACGTGTCGCTGCCGGGTGGGGCGTTTCGGCTGGGTCTGGCGGAAAGCCAGTATCCGATCCTGCCCTGGTTGGCGGTGTTCGTGGCCGGCGTGTGGGCCGGGCGGTACATCGCGCGCGATCAGGCGGCGGCCATGCTCAAAGTAGGGTTGGCGGCGTTGGCCGTGGCCGGGATCGGCTATGGGATCTACGTCGCCGTGCACCCGCCGGCCGACAGCCTGCTGTGGCGAGCGTTTCGGCTCAAGCTCGGGTTCTTTCCCGCGTCGGTCACGATGGGCGCGGCGATGTTGGGGCTGGCGATGCTCGTGCTGTGGGGCGCGGCGCTGTACGAGCGCTGGCGGCCGCTGTCGTCGAAGCACCCGATGGTGCCGCTGGGACGAGCGTCGCTGACGATCTTCATCATTCACGTGCCGCTGTTTCGCGAGGCGACGCGACCCTACGGGATCTGGCGCGGCCTGACCGCCACCCAGACCCTGCTGACGATCGCCGGCTTCGCGGTGCTGTCGACGATCGCGGCGTGGTTGTGGTCGCGGGTGCAGTATCGGTTCGGCGCGGAGTGGGCGCTGCGCAAGCTCGGCGGCGAGTGACCGTTCGACGTTGGCGTCCGCCGTACAGCTGGTAGATTGCGGCGGTGTCGTTTGGCCGTGGTCTCGGTAGTGCGTTGATCCTCTTGGTCGTGTCGGCGGCGTACGCCCCCGACGCACGGGCGGCACGATCGTCGGCGGTGGCACGACTGCGTGCCGATGCACCGGGTGCGACGCTGCGATCGGACGCCGGGCGCGGCACGCTTCGCTTCGTACGCGCGCCGTCCGGGGTACGCGGGATCTCGGGGGCGAGCTCGGCCCGCGCCGCGGCGACGACGTTCGTGTCGCGATACGGCGCCGCGCTCGGGCTCGACGACGCGCGCGCTCGGATGGCGATCACCGACGTACGCACGGATGCGCTCGGGCACACGCGCGTGGACCTGGCGCAGGCCTACGACGGCGTGCCCGTGTGGGGCGGCGGCGTGCACGTGCACCTCGATGCGGCGGGCGAGATCGTGGCCGTGTCGGCGTCGGTGGTGCCCGCGTGGTCCGGCGCGAGCGCTCCGAGCTTCGACGACGCCGAGGCCGGCGCTCTCGCGGTCGCGGCCGTGTCCGGTGCGATGTGGGTCGAGTCGGTGGAGATGGTGGTGTTCGATCGCGCGTTGGTGACCGGCGGCACGACCGATCCACGTCTGGCCTTTCACGTCGTCGTGGGCGGACCCGACGTGCGTCACGAGGTGTTCGTCGACGCCCACACTGGGTTGCCGCTGCTCGGCGCGTCGCTGACCCCGGACGTGCTCGAGCGGCGGATCTACGACGGCGAGTACGGGCCGGCGTTCGAGCTGTGGCACGAGTCCGACGGCCCGTACCTGGGCGGCGACGCCGAGGTACAGCAGCTCATCGACTTCACGCAGGACACCTACGAGCTGTTCGATCACGTGGCCGGGGGCACCTATCCGTCGTTCGACGGCGTCTCGGCGCCGATGGAGGCGATCGTCGATGCGGTGATGGAGTGTCCCAACGCGCAGTGGGACGGCACCTCCACCAACTACTGCAGCGGGCTGGCGACCGACGACGTGGTGGGGCACGAGTGGGCGCACGCCTACTCGCAGTTCAACCACGCACTGATCTACGCGTACCAGCCGGGCGCCCTCAACGAGGCGTACTCGGACATCTTCGGGGAGGCGGTCGACCTGCTCAACGGCGCCGGGCTCGACAGCCCCGGCGGCGTGCGCAACGTCCAGAACTGCTCGTTCAACGGCGGTGACTCGGTGCGCTGGCTGATCGGCGAGGAGACGGTCGGGTTCGGCGGGGCGATCCGCGACATGTGGGCGCCCACGTGCTTGGGCCAACCCGGTCGCGTGGGCGACTTCGAGTACTTGTGCTCCGGACCGGACTGGTTCGACAACGGCGGCGTCCATTTCAACTCGGGCGTCCCCAACCATGGGTTCTCCCTGTTGGTCGACGGCGGCAACTACAACGGGGTGCCCGTCGCCGCGATCGGGATGACGAAGGCGCTGGCGATCTACTGGCGGGCGATGACGGTCTACCAGGACGTCACCTCGAGCTTCGCCGATCACGCCGACGCGCTCGCGGTCTCCTGCGCGGACCTGATGAACGCCGGCACGGACCTGCCCAATCCGGTCGACGGCACACCCTCGGGCGAGATCGTGACGATGAGCGACTGCATGCAGGTCGGCGCCGCGATGGCGGCGACCGAGATGGCCGACGACCCCGGATGCGGCAACGGAACGCTGCTCGATCCCGGGGCGGCGCCGCAGCCGTGCGGGGGCGAGGCGCCGACGGTGATCTTCGAGGAAGACTTCGAGACCGACCTGAGCGCCTGGACGCTCACCAACGCCGGGGTCGCCGGGGAGTACGTTCCGCGCGACTGGGAGGTGCGCGGCGATCTTCCGGCCGGGCGCGCCGGGCAGGCCGCGTTCGGCACCGCAGACCTCTATCTCGGCGATTGCTTCGACGACAACCAGTCCGGCGTGATGCACATGGACGCGCCGGCGTTCACCATGCCCGAGGGCGACGGCGACGTGATCGTCGAGCTGTCGCACTGGGTCGCCACGCAGCCGATCCTCGACGGCGGCAACCTCAAGGTCAGCATCGACGGTGGACCGTTCGAGCTGATCCCCGGGTCGGCGTTCACGTTCAACGCCTACAACGCGACGCTGAGCTTCTCCGACAACCCGCTCGCGGGCCAGGCGGCGTTCACCGGCAGCGATCCCGGCGTGCCGACCGGAAGCTGGGCCGTGTCGCAGATCGACCTCGGTCAGGTCGCCGCCGCCGGCGAGCAAGTCGTGCTGCGGTTCGACGTGGGCGTCGACGACTGCAACGGCCTGTTCGGCTGGTACGTCGACGACGTGCGCGTGCTGCAGTGCGCGGCCGCGGCGCCCGGCACGACCGGGGGTAGCGACACCGGATCGACGAGCACGAGCACCGACGGCGGCGTGGACTCGACGAGCACGGGCGACCCGTCGGCGGGCACCGCGACCACGAGCGTGCCCAAGCCCGGCGACGACTCCGACGGCGGCTTGCCTCCAGCGGAGACGACCGGTGGTCTCGACACCGAGACCGACACCGTGGCGGGAGACGGGGGAGAAGGGGGATCCAGCGACGGTTGCGGCTGTACGCAGGCGCCGAGCTCGGCACCCGCCTGGCTGTTCGCATGGTGGGTGATCGTCGGACTCGGCCGACGCCGCCGTGCTCGACCTCGCGCATGATCGCGGCGCGACCCTGCGCGTCGATGCAGCGGGGAGGCGGGAGTCGCCGGTGATCGGCGAGCGCAACTTGGCGATCGCGCGACCGACCCGGTAATTTGAACGTGGCCCCGTCTCTTTTGCGTGGCGGGGATCGATACGATGAAGTTTGTTCAGTCGTTGGGGCGTCGGGTCTTGGGGTGGGTCGTGTTGGCCGCAGCGACCCAGCTCGCCTGCGGAGATCCGTGCGTCGACGACGGCTTCGGCAACGGCAGCTGCGACGTGGTCGTCTCGAGCGGGTCGACCACGAGTCAGACCTCGGGACCGCCGGACGCGGACTCGTCATCGGGCGGCCCGGATCCGACGTGCATGGACGGGATCCAAAACGGTGACGAGCCGGACGTGGACTGCGGCGGCTCGTGTCCGAACGCCTGCACCAGCGGCCAGGGCTGTGACGGCGCGAGCGACTGCGAGTCCGGCGTGTGCGAGGACGGCGTGTGCCAGGCCCCCGCGTGCGACGACGCGGTCCAAAACGGCGACGAGACCGACGTGGACTGCGGTGGCGCGTGCCCGGCGTGTCCAGACGGTGGGCAGTGCACCGAGCCGCAGGACTGCGAGTCGGGCGTGTGCGTCGACGGCGTGTGCCAGCCGGCCGAGTGCGACGACGGCGTACAAAACGGCGACGAGACCGACCTCGACTGCGGCGGTTCGTGCGAGCCGTGTCCCGACGGGCAGGGCTGCACCGACGACGACGACTGCGTCTCGGGCGTCTGCGACAACGGCATGTGCGTGCCGGCGACGTGTCGCGACGGCGTGCGCAATGGCGACGAGACCGATCTCGACTGCGGTGGGGCGTGCGGGGCGACCTGCGACGACGGGGAGATGTGCCTCGTCGGTGGCGACTGCATCTCGCTGGTGTGCGACCCGGCGACGATGACGTGTACGCCGGCGGCGTGCGACGACGGGGTGCAAAACGGAGACGAGACCGACGTGGACTGCGGCGGCCCGGCGTGTCCGCCGTGCGACCCGCCCGGCGGGTGCAACGTGGCCGGCGACTGCACCTCGGGCGTGTGCATCGGTGGCGTGTGCCAGGACCCGGCGTGCGACGACGGCGTGCAGAACCGCGGCGAGACCGACGTGGACTGCGGCGGTGCGCTGTGTCCGGGCTGCGGCGATGGAGGCGGCTGCACCGTCGGCTCCGACTGCACCTCGGGCGTGTGCACCGGGGGCGTCTGTCAGTCGCCGACGTGCTCGGACGGCGTGCTCAACCAGGGCGAGAGCGACGTGGATTGCGGCGGACCGTGTGCGCCGTGCCCCAACGGCGGCGGCTGCGACGACGACGGCGACTGCGTCTCGGGCGTGTGCGACGAGACGACGGGGATCTGCCTGGGGCGGACCTGTCTCGACGGCGTGCAAAACCAGGACGAGAGCGACGTGGACTGCGGCGGGACGCAGTGCGCCGGGTGTGGTGACGGCGGCGGCTGTACGCTGCCGACCGATTGCCAGTCGGGCGTGTGCAGCGGTGGCGTCTGCCAGACGGCGACCTGCACCGACGGGGTGCTCAACGGGGACGAGACCGATGCCGACTGCGGCGGGTCCTGCCCGGCGTGTCCCGACGGCGGCGGCTGTACGTCGGCGAGCGACTGCACCTCGGGCGTGTGTGCCGGCGGCGTGTGTCAGTCGCGGGTGTGCACCGACGGCGTGCACAACCAGGACGAGACGGACGTCGACTGTGGCGGAGCGTGCGGGGCCACGTGCGGGGTCGGACAGATGTGCCTGGTCGGCGGCGACTGCATCGAGCAGGTCTGCGACCCGGGCCTCTTCACCTGTTCGGCGCCGACGTGCACCGACGGCTTCGACAACGGCACGGAGACCGATGTGGACTGCGGTGGCCCGTGTCCGCCCTGCGGCGACGGTGGCGGCTGCACCGTGGGGGCCGACTGCGCCTCGGGCGTGTGTGCCGGCGGCGTGTGTCAGTCGCGGGTGTGCAACGACTTCGTCCACAACGGGACGGAGACCGACGTGGACTGCGGCGGCTCGTGTGGTGCGACGTGCACCACGGGGGAGATGTGCCTCGTCGACGGCGACTGCGTCAGCTTCGTGTGCGACCCGGGCTTGCTGACCTGCAATGCCCCCACGTGCACCGACGGTGTCGACAACGGGACGGAGACCGACGTGGACTGCGGCGGACCATGTCCCGCTTGCTCCGACGGTGACGGCTGCATGATCAGCACCGACTGTCAGTCGGGCGTGTGCGCGATGCAGATCTGCCAGACGCCGACGTGCAACGACGGGGTGATCAACGGCGACGAGACGGACGTGGACTGTGGCGGCTCGTGCGGGGCGACGTGCATCGACGGCGAGATGTGTCTGGTCGGAGGCGATTGCGTCGACGGGGTTTGCGACGCGGGCTCGCAGGTGTGCATCGCCGGTGCGTGCAACGACGGGATCGAAAACGGCAACGAGACGGACGTGGACTGCGGCGGCTCCTGCCCGGCGTGCGGCGACGGCGAGAGCTGTCTGGCCGACGTCGACTGTCAGTCGGGCGTGTGCACCGGCAACGTGTGTCAACCGGCCGCGTGCGACGATGGTGTCCTCAACGGCGACGAGTCGGACGTGGACTGCGGCGGCGGCTCGTGTCCGGGTTGCCTGGTCGGCGAGGACTGTGCACAGGACTCGGACTGCGCGTCGGGCAACTGCCCCAACGGCGTGTGCCTGCCGCCGCTACCGGTCTCGTGCCTGCAGATTCTGACGATCGATCCAGCGGCCCCGTCGGGCATGTACGACCTCGACCCCGACGGTGGCGGGCCGATCCCGTCGTTTCAGACCATGTGCGACATGATCACCGACGGTGGTGGCTGGACGGCGATCACGCCGTGCGTCGCCGTGGACCTCGGCGCGGTCCTGTTCGCCGAAGACGCCGCGGCGATCGAAGGGGTCAACGCGGCATGCCAGCCGTTCACCCGCGACCAGGGCGGCGACGGCCACACGTACCACTATACGTTCACGTTCCCGGCGAGCTTTTCGGAGTTCTTCTTGTCGAACTACCAGGCGGCTCCGTTTCCGGGCGCGGGCGGCACGTCCGACATCGGGCCGCCGTTCGTCCAGACGCAGTGGACCGTCGCGGCCGGCAACCAGCACGGCGACATCTCGTTCGGGTCACCAGCCGACGCAGGCCCGCTCACCTCGTTCTCGGCGCAGGGGGTCGACGTCGACCTCAACGTCGGCTTCATCCCGTGGCCGGCCGACGGCACGATCTTCGCGCTGCCCGGACCCGACTTCCGGATCGGCTGGGGTGAAGCGGGCGGCCAGAGCGAGGGCTGGCTGCCCTGGTCCTCGGGCAGCGTGTTCGTCCGCTGAGCCGGGGTCCACGTCGTGAAGACCGACGACGCGACGGCTGCACCGTGGCGAATGTGTCGAACACGTTCGACACATTGAAGGTGTCGAATATGTTCGGCGGCGCAGCTCTCGCTGGCTCTTGGGGCCGTGATACGCCAGCTACGGCAGGGCGCAGTAGCTCCTCGGGGGCGCCCTTCGGTCGCGTAGGGCGAGGTGCCCTCGTACCAGTAGGGGTGGTCGAGGTCGAAGTCGAACAGGGCGCCGATCGGCGGTTCGGTCTCGCCGGGCTCGGGCGGGGGCGCACCGTGGCCGTTGGTGTGCTGGCAGGACACGATGTAGTGGCCGTCGCCCGCGAGGTGGTTTTTGTAGTCGAGCGACGCCTCGTGGAAAGTCGATCGCGAGCTGATCGCTGGGGCCGCCCCACAGCACCATGGACGCGAAGGTGTGCGGCGATTTCTGCCAGCCCCACCAGAACTGGCCGAACTCGGTCGGATAGCCGCCCGAGAAGACGAGGTTGGACGACAGCCACTCGCCGCGCCGTTGGCCGAGGAAGGAGGTCCACAGACCGCCGGCGGACACGCCCGCCGAGGCGACGCAGCTGGCGTTGACCGAGAACTGCTCGCTGATGCACGACAGGAGGTCGTCGAAGAACACGAGGTCGACGTGGGCCTGGGCGTTGTCGAGCGGGGTCATCGGCCAGGTCGCTTCGAACATGCCCGAGTCCTGGGGCACCACGATGAGCATTTGGCGCTCGTCGGCGAGCGCCTGCACGTCGATGTCGTCGACGAAGTCCATCGCGTTGCCGCTGATGTGGTACCAGGCGAAGACCAGGGGGTAGGTTCGCGACGGGTCGTGGTCGCTCGGGGCGACGAGCATGAACTCGCGCGCGCGACCGTCGATTCTCACCCTGCCGGAGGGTCTCCGATCTTGCGGATCTGAACGGGTCATCAATGGCAGGAGTGAACAGGTCGAGAGTGTTGCCAGCCTAGTGGTGGGCTCACGCTTGTTTCGGTGCTCGAACGGCCGGACGTTTTTTTCGCCTACGAGGTGCAACGGACGCCAGTTGCGGCCGACCTTTCCATCGAGTGTCGGACTACTACGAGCGCCGGCTTGCAGACGCCAAGGCTCGGGCCAAGGAGGCCGCGAAGCGTCGGGCGGCGAGCCGCGCCAAGGGCGAGGAAAAGGACTACGCACGCGTGCGTGCGCGGCCGATCCTACCCGGCACACGGTACATGGTCACGCGCCGAACGCTCGAGCGCAGGAAATTCCTGACCCCGGACGAGAAGGACGGCAAGGAGATCGCGACCTTCATCGGCTTCACGATGGGGCTGGCGCTCCGCAACAGCGGTGTGCTGCTGCACGCGTCGCTGGCCATGTCCAACCACCACCACACCAGCTGCACCGACTCGCTGGCGAAGCTGCCCGAATTCAAGAATCCGTTTCATGCGTTCGTCGCCCGGGGCGTCAACGCCAAGCGCGGGCGCTCCGACTCCTTCTGGAGCGACGATGGCTGCTGCGACCTCGAGCAGCTCGACGACGAGACCGTTCTCCAGGACATCGTGTACATCTATACGAACCCGGTTGCGGCTGGCGCGGTCAAGTGGCCGGAACAATGGGAGGGCTTTTCCACGTACGGATGGAAGTTCGGGGAGGTCAAACGATTCTATCGTCCGACTTGGTTCTACGATCCGAACAACAAGGATATCCCCGAGTGCGTCGAGCTGAAGTTGGTGCGCCCGGACATCTTCCGCCACCTGACCGACGACGAACTTCACGATCTAATCATGCGCCGGGTTCGGGAGCGCTCCATCGAGCTCCGCGCTGAGCACCGCAAGCAGGGCAAGCCCCGGATCCAGGGACCCAAGAAGGTCGGCCGCCAGAAGTGGAACGAGCCACCCAAGACGGAATCCGAGCTGTTCAAGGTCAAGCCGACCGTGTCCTCGCGCTCCAAGTGGACGCGCATCGCTGCGCTCCAACGCAACGTGGAATGGGAACGCCGGTACGCCGTGTGCAGAGCCGAGACGATCGCCGGCGGCGACCCGGAATACCCCTACGGTACCTACTGGATGCGCCGGTTCGCAGGCGTGCGCGTCGCCGCAGCCCCGTGACTGCAGCGACATCCCGACCGGACGCGAGGCCGCGAGATGCGCCCTCGCGCGCCGGCATTGGTTCGCGCCAGGACGAGACGCCTCCCAGCGCGTCTTGGGCCTAGGAAGCGCCGAAATCACTCGGTCCGGTCCCTCGACAGTCGTTCGCCATTGAGGACGGAGCCACAAATCGTGGTTTGAAAGTGAGGAGACGTTCCGTCCGTAGTGCAGCCACGGCCTCAGCGCATGCCGGGGGCCTCGCGATGTGCCTGGGCGACGTATTCGAGGTAGCCGCCGCCGTACGGGTGCGGGCCCTCGGGAGTCAGCTCGAGCACGCGGTTGGCGAGGCCGGCCAGGAAGGCACGGTCGTGCGAGACGAACAGCATCGTGCCCTCGAAGTCGCGCAGGGCGGCGATGAGCATCGCCTTGGTCTCGATGTCGAGATGGTTGGTGGGCTCGTCGAGGACCAGGAAGTTCGGCGGGTCGTACAGCATCTGCGCCAGGACCACGCGGACCTTCTCGCCGCCCGACAGCACGCGGACGCGCTTGTCGACGTCGTCGCCGGTGAAGCCGAACGCGCCGAGCAGGTTGCGCAACGAACCCTGGCTGGCGCGTGTGAACGTCTGCTCGAGCTGCTGCAGCACGGTGACCTCGGGGTCGAGCAGCTCCATTGCGTGCTGGGCGAAGTAGCCGAGCTTGACGCTGGCGCCGATCTTGACGTCGCCGCGGTCGGGCTCGGTGGCACCGGCGACGAGCTTGAGCAGCGTGGACTTGCCCGCGCCGTTGACCCCGAGCACGCACCAGCGCTCGCGGCGACGCACGGTGAAGTCGAGCCCCGCGTAGATCGTGTTGGGCCCGTAGGCCTTGTCGACGCCTTCGATCCGCACCACGTCGTCGCCCGAGCGCGGCGGTGGCCGGAACTCGAACTGCACGACCTTGCGGCGCTTGGGCGCCTGCACCTTGTCGATCTTGTCGAGCTTTTTGACGCGCGACTGCACCTGGGCCGCATGGCTGGCCCGCGCGGCGAACCGATCGATGAACGCCTGCTCCTTGGCGAGCATCGCCTGCTGGCGCGCGTACTGGGCCTCGTGCTGTGCGGCGAGCAGCTCGCGCTGCTGCTCGTAGAAGTCGTAGTTGCCCGAAAACGATCGCAGCTCGCCGCCGTCGATCTCGACCACGCGGCCCACGAGGCGGTTGAGCAGCTCGCGGTCGTGCGACGTCATGATGATCGCCCCGTCGTACTCGCGCAGGAACTTCTCCAGCCACAGGATCGACTCGAGGTCGAGGTGGTTGGTGGGCTCGTCGAGCAACAACGCGTCGGGACGCATCAAGAGGATCCGGGCCAAGGCCACGCGCATCTTCCAGCCGCCGGACAACGCGCCGACATCGCCTTCCACCACGTGGGGAGAAAAGCCCAGACCGGCGAGGATCGCCTGGGCCCGCGGCTGCAGCTCGTAGCCGCCGAGCTCGTCGAAGCGCGGCTGCACCTCGCCGTACTCGGTCACGAGCGCATCGAGCTCGTCGGCGCGCTCGGGGTCGGCCATCGCCGTCTCGAGCTCGTGCATCTTGGCCGCGAGCACGGAGACCTCGCCGGCGCCGGCGAGCGTCTCGGCCAGCACCGAGCGCCCCGACATCTCGCCGACGTCCTGGTCGAAGTAGCCGATCGTCACCCCGCGATCGACCGAGACGTTGCCTTCGTCCGGCGCCTGGGTACCGACGACGAGTCGGAACACGGTCGACTTGCCCGCGCCGTTGGGCCCGACGAGCGCGACCTTCTCGCCACGAAAGACGGCCATGCTCGTTTCGACGAACAGAAGCTGCGAGCCGTGTCGCAGCGACACGTTGTCGAGGTGGATCACAGGGGGCGTCAGCTACCGCGCGGTGCGACGCCAGGTCAACCGAGCCCGGCGCGGACGGACCCGGGCCAACGCGCGTCTGAAGCGGGCGGCGAGCGTGGAAAGTTCAATGATTTTAATTTGACAATTATTTTTGTCAATGTACGGTCGGGGGGTGCGAGAGGTCGAGGTCCTCGAGGATCCGCGGGCGGCGGCCCTGGCGTTGGATCCGATCAAGCGTCGGATCTTGGCGGCGCTGGATCGCCCCGGGTCGGCCGCCTCGCTCGCCGGGCAGCTCGGCCTGTCGCGGCAGAAGATCAACTACCACCTGCGTGCGCTCGAAGAGCAGGGGCTGGTCGAGGCGGCGCGCGAGCGACGGTGGGGCGGCCTGACCGAGCGATTGATGGTCGCGAGCGCCGAGTCGTACGTGGTGTCGCCCTCGGCCCTGGGTCCGCTGGCCGTCGACCCGGCGCGCACGCGGGACCGGCTGTCGGCGAGCTACGCGATCGCGCTGGCGTCGCGAATGGTCCGCGAGCTCGGGGCGCTGCTGCGACGCGCGGACGCTGCGGACAAGCGGCTGGCCACGCTGTCGGTCGACACGGTGATCAGCTTCAAGTCGGCGGCCGACCGCGCCGCCTTCACCCGAGATCTGACGAGCGCCATCACGGCGCTCGCCGCTCGCTACCACGACGAGAAGGAGCCCGGTGCGCGCCCGCATCGACTCGTCGTGGCTTCGTACCCCGCTCCGAAATCGGACTGAGCCAGGACACGGACAGGAGAGAACGAATGCCGATCAAGGTCGATGCGTCGGGGAGACGCTGGGTAGAGATGGAGTTGGTGGTCGCCGGGACACCCGAGCAGGTCTGGGCCGCGGTCGCCACGGGACCCGGGAATGCGGGATGGTTCGTCGCGGCGGAGATCGAGCCGAAGGTGGGCGGTGCGCTCGCGTTCGACTTCGGCGGTGGCGCATCGTCGCGCGGCGAGGTGACGCACTGGGATCCGCCCAACCGTTTCTGCTACGTCGAGCGGGAGTGGAAGGACGACGCGCCTCCCGTCGCCACCGAGATCACCGTGACCGCGCGGTCCGGAGATCGGTGCCTGGTTCGCATGATGCACTCGCTGTTTACGTCCTCGGATGCGTGGGACGACGAGCTCGAGGGCTTCGAGAGCGGGTGGGCCACGTTCTTCGCGATCCTGCAGCTGTACGTGCCGCACTTTGCCGGAGCACCGGCCGGCTCGTTCATGTTCGCGTTCCCCACCGGCGGCGAGCCACTGCCGGTGTGGCGGCGGCTCGTGCAGGAGCTCGGCCTCGCGGGGGTCGACGTCGGGGAGCGACGCACGCTCACGGGACCCGAGGCCGCATCGGGACGGGTCGAGCGCGTGGGGCAGGATGCCGAGCAGCGCTACGTGGTGCTGCGGCTCGACGAGCCGAACCCCGGCATCGTGGCCGTGGGGCTGCACGTGACCCCCACGTCGCCGCCGACGCTGCGCGTGGGCGTGTGCCGCTACGTCTACGGCGACGGGGCCAAGGCGATCGCCGAGGAGCACGGCGCCACGTGGTACCGCTGGCTCGACCAGACGTTCGGCGAGGGCGCTCCGACCCCGGAGCGGGCCGCAACCGGGCCATAGCCGGGGCTGTGCGGGGTTTCGCAATCCGGTCGGTGACGCGTGGCGTCGTAGGGGTATGCGAACCGCATCGACCCCCCCGCTTCTGCTGCTCTCGCTGGCTCTCGCTGCCGTCGGATGTGACGCCGACGACGAGGATGCTCCCCCCACCTTCGACGTCTCCGCGCGAGGCGAGCTGGTGGCGTGCGAGGGCGGGGAGTACGACCCGGTGCAGATCAACGCGATGCTCGCGGACTACCCCGAGCTGGCCCGGACCCTCGGCATCGACCGCGTCGACTCTTGCGAGCAGGCGCGGTCGTTCTTCGCCGAGTACATCGACTACGTGGAGAGCTTCCCGTCGCCGGAGGCGGACGTGGTCGACCCGGAGGCGGCGCAGTTTCGGATCAAGTCCGCCGACGGCGCCAACCTGACCACTTCCGGCGTGCTGGAGCTCTTTCACCCGGATGCGGGGTGGTGCACGGGGGTGTTGATCCACGAGCGTGTCGCGCTGACGGCCGCACACTGCGTGGCCCCGCTGGCGCCCCAGGGCGAGCGAAACTTCTGGCAGACCGGCTACGACATCAGGAACTTCAACGGAGACGACGACTTCACCGGCACGGTGCGGATCAACATTCATCCCGACTACTCGGGGGCGGGCGACGTGGGCGACGACATCGCGGTCGTCAAGCTCACCTCGGGTTCGTTCGGCTTCTCCGATGCGAGTCGGCACCGGATCTACACCGACTTCCTCAGTGAGCTGGATCTGAAGATGTACGGTCGCGGGTTCTCGACCGACGAGGGGACCGGCGGCGGGATCCTGCGATGGATGTGGTACGACCCGGATTTCTCGAACTCGCAGTACTTTCTGACCGACGCCGACTCCGATCGACGCGCGTGCTCGGGAGATTCGGGTGGTCCGGTCATGGACAACCTGCCGGGCACGAGCTGGCGGGCCGTCGCCGGCTTGCACGTCAACAGCGACAAGTGGAATTGGAACGAGTGTGCGCGTTGGAACGGCAAGCAACGCGCCGTGCGGCTGCAGCACAAGGTCCGGTGGATCGACGACATGATCGGCGGCAACGACCACGACGACTGCACCGCGTACTCGGCCGGTGGGCTGAGCTACGAGCGGTGCTGGTAGGAGCGCGCGCTCGCGCGCTCGGAGTGGAGGCCGGACCCGACCTCAGGGCTTGGCCTTCACCGGCGTGTCGTCTTCGTCGAGGATGACGAACTCGATGCGACGGTTGCGGGCGCGGCCTTCGTTGGTGTCGTTGGTGTCGATGGGCTGGTCGGGACCGACGCCTTCGGTCTCGATGCGGCTTTCCTCGACGCCGGCGTCGACGAGGTACTGCTTGACCGCCTTGGCGCGGCGCTTGGACAGGTCGATGTTGTGACGATAGCCGCCCTGCGAGTCGGTGTGGCCGACGATGCGCACGTGCAGCTTGTCGTACTTCTTCATCACCTCGACCGCGTTGTCGAGCGTGGGCTTGGACTCGGACTTGATCGTGTCGCGGTCGGTGTCGAAGCGGATGCCCTCCATGACACCGGCGAGATCGGACAGCTCCGGCGGCACCTCGTCCGGACAGCCGTCGGCGTCCTCGAAGCCGTTGCGCGACTCGGGATCTTCGGGGCACTTGTCCTCGGGGTTGGACAGGCCGTCGCCGTCGTTGTCGTCCAGGCACACGGTCGGACAGCCGCGCGGGGGTACGCCGAACACGTCGGGACAAAAGTCGTCCACGTCGCGGATCCGGTCGCCGTCGCGGTCGTCGTTGGACGGTCGTGCCTTCTTTTCCTTCTTGCGGCCGAGCGTGACCGAAAGACCCAGCAGGATCTCGGGCGAGGAGGTCAGGCCCTGGCCCACGCCGCGACGGTTGGAGACGACGTCGCGGATGTCCAGGCGCAGCATCACCCAGCGATTGAAGTAGACCTTCGCACCACCGCCGAAGTGGATCGCCACGTCCTGCTCGCTGCCGATCGATTGCGGGGCCGGATCGGACTGCACGCCGATGAGGCCGGTACCCACGAGGATGAACGGCGTGATCGACCACAGGCCGAGCTGACCGATCACGTGGCCGCGAAGGTGCCAGGGCAGGGCGCGGGCGTTGGTGACCTCGGTGCGCGTGGGCATGAGGCCGCCCTCGGCTTCGACGCCGAGAAAGCGCAGTGGGTAGTACGCGGCACGCAGGCCGAAGTCGGGTGTGACCTTGCCCAGGCGCTGGCGTCCGTTGTCGGGCGCGCTGGGCTCGGGCTGAAACAGCTCGATGTGGCGACTGGGGAACCAGACGCCACCGTAGATGCCGAGCTCCCACATGTTGCGGACGGGCGCCCAGCGGTAGATCCACTTGTCGCGATCGCGAGGCTTGCCCGGCTCGGTGAAGCGTCGCCCGTCGTCGACTTCGGCGTCGGCGCCGGCGTCGGTCGAGGCGGACGCCGACCCCGACCCGCCGGCGCTCGGTCCCGCGTGGGCGAGGGAGGGAAGGGCGAGCGCCGCGGCGCTGGCGAGGGTGGTGGTGACTACGGTGCTTCGCAGGCGCATGTCATCTCCACGGTGGCGACCCCGGTCTGGATCTGGGCGCAGGAGTCTCCGGCGAGCTCGAGGGTCGACGGATCGGGTAGGTCCCAACCGTTGGCGTCTTGGTAGGGCACCGCGTCACCGTTGACCGTGACCTCGCACGTGGGGGCGAGGCCGTCGGCCAGCGGCATCGACAGCGGGAACGTGCACGGGCGGATGCCCGCGACGATCTCGCTGAACGCGGTGACGAGCGAGGCGGTGTCGTTGGCGACCCAGAAGGGCGCGTCGGCATCGCCGGGTTGATTGCCGAGCCCGGCGTTGGCGAGCTCTTGGAGGTGGTCGGCCGCCACGTCGGCACCGACGCTGATCACGAACGTGCGGATGCCGGCATCGAAGGCCGCCGTCACGGCGTCGGTGGCCACGGCGCGCGACATCTTCAGCGCCGGCCCCATCTCCGCGTCCGGGTTCTCGCAGGTGTCGGGCTCGCCGTCGGTGGCGAGGACCAGAACCTTGTCGCCCTCCCACATGTCGTCGAGCAGAGTCTGGGTCGCGATCACGAGCGACTCGCCGGTCGGCGTGTCGCCGGCGGGCTGCGTGTTCGCCAGCAGCGCGGTGATCTCGTCGGCGGCGTCCAGCTGCGGCGTCAGCGTCGTGACGTCGGGGCACATACCCGTGGTCATCTGCGGGTTGCGGTACAGCGAGACTCCGAAGCGAATTTGCGACTGCAGCTCGGTGACGACACCGTCGCCACCCACGAGCGAGGATTCCATCGCCTCCCAGCGCGTGACCATGGGCTCGAAGTCCTCGTCCATGCTGCCGCTGCCGTCGACGACGAGCTGAATCGTCGGCACGGTGGGCAGCAGCAGCTCTTGCAGCTGCGGGCACTTGTCGCCGCCGCCGCTGGCCGTCATCGCCGTGGGATCGGTGCCGCTGTCGTCGACGCTGTCGGTTGCCGACATCGTCGCCGTGGCGCCGCTCGTGGGTGACGTCTCCGTGTCGGAGTCGTCCGTACCCTCGGTGTCCACGGGGCAGCCTCCCTGCGCGAGCCCGTCGTCGTGGCACGGTGGTGCACAGCCGACGAGCCCGGCTGTGCCGGTCGTCGCGATCATTCCAAAAAACCAACGTCTCATGAGTAGTCCCTCGCCCCCAACGCGGATTGTCGCGTCGGTGACGGATCGGATCCACCGTTGCGAGTGGCTTATCGTGGCGATCGCCGCGCGTCGCTGCGTGCGACGTAGTGGCGACCGCACCCTCACCGGCTGAACCCCAGGATTCCTTACAAAGCGAAGGTCTATCTCACCCGTAGATACCCTTGCGCGCGGCCGCGGGACGTGTGTGCGAAGGGACTACGGTGGGCTGCGTATGGTGGACACCCGTTCCCGTGGGGTATCAGAACCGAATGCGAGGCGGGGGAACGGGGTGGCCGGCACTGTGCGGCCTGGTCGGGTTGCTGGCGTGCGGCGGCGACGACGGTGCGCGCGCGGACGCTGGTGCGTGGGATCCGTCCGCGGGCGGCGGCACGACTTCGGACGACGGTGCGACGACGGGACTCGTCTCCACGACGTCGGCCTCGCCCGGCGATTCCAGCGACGCACCCGCGGACGACGACACCATGATGCCCGAGCCGATCGCCGACGTGCCCGCCGTCGACGACTGCCCGCGGGTCCAGGTGATGGTGCCCGTCGGGGAGGTGCTCAACGTTCGACCGGACCCGTCGACGGCCAACGCGCCGATCGGCTCGCTCCCCAACAACGCGATCGTGTCGGTGCTCGACGAGGTGGACGGAGAGTCGGTCGACGGCGAGACGCGTTGGTTCCACGTCCAGTACCTCGACCTCGAAGGCTACATCTCCGCGGTGTTCGCCACGTGCACGCAAGAGGACGCGCCCGAGCTCGTCCCGCCCGACGGCTTCTACTTGCCGTTGCAGTGCGGGGTGCAGGCGACGGTCACCCAGGGCAACAACGGCGCGACGAGTCACAACGGCCTGCACGCCTACGCTTTCGACTTCGGCCTGGGGCTCGGCACGCCGCTGGTCGCGATGGCCGACGGCATCGTGTCGCTGATCTTCGACGAGACCGGGCCGGGCGATCCTTGCTACGGCGGGGGCGGTCCGGAGTGTGGTCCCTACGGCAACCTCGTGATCGTACTGCACGGCGACGGGTCGACCTCGCTGTACAAGCATCTCAACGAGGTCCACGTCACGCCCGGCGAGTTCGTCCCACGCGGCGGCATTCTCGGCCTGTCCGGCTCGACCGGCTACTCGACCGGTCGCCACGCCCACGTGATGCGAATGGAAAACTGCGGCCAGTTCAAGTGTCAGTCGATCCCCACGCAGTTCGTGGAGGCCGGCGTTCCGGTGACGGGCGACGTGGTGACGTCGGCGAACTGCCCGTGAGCCGGGCGCGTCGGCCCTCGACTCAGTCGCGCTCGATCTCCGCCCGAAAGGTCTTCAGCCCCTCGAGCTGCGAGGCCGGTGCGTTCTCGTCCGCCTGCAGCGTCGCGAGTCCCTCGTCGGCCCATTTGCGTGCCAGCGCCGCGTCACCCGCAGCGAGGTGGGCTCGCGCCAGCAGCTCCGTCGCCTGGGCTCGATCGACCGCCGGGGCGCCGGCCGCCGCGCGGATCCGCCGGGCCTCGTCGAGGTGCTCGATCGCCGTGGCGTGGTCGCCTTGGGCTTGGGCGATCTTCGCCAGCTGGACCATCGGGTACGTCAGGTCGTTGTGCATGTCGCCGAACACGCCGCGGTAGACCGCGAGCGACTTCTCGGCCCAAACCTTGGCCTCGGCGAGGCGCGCGTCGGCGCGGCAGTACTCGGCCAGCAGCACGTACGGCTTGCCGAGATTCTCGGCGTCGGGGCCGTGGGCCTTCTCGATGATCGCCACGATCGCTTCCAGCTCCGTGATCGCCCGAGGGTACTGCCCCATCTTTCCGTAGGCGTTCGCGAGCTCCAGGCGTGACCAGGTCGTGGCGACATGGTCGTCTCCCGAAAGGCGCTGCCGGATCCGCAGGGCCTGCTGCAGCGGTGCGATCGCCCGCGGTGGATCGGCGACGGCCAACACTTCACCGAGACGTTCGAGCGACATCGCAGTGGCCGGGTGGTCTTCGCCGAAGGCCTTCGTGGCGATGTCGCGCGCCCGGCTCGCGACACGCTCGGCCTCGGCATCGTCGCGCCGCGCCTTCTCCACGCTCGCGAGGCCGAACAGCGGGCCGATCAGATCCGGGTTGTCCGGACCCTGCGCCGCTTCACCGATCTCGATCGCGCGGCGGTACAGCTGCGCGGCCTCGTCGTTGTGATCGCGTCGACTCAGCTGCGTGGCGAGGTTGCCCAGCACGTCGGCGACGTTGGGGTGCATCCGGCCGCCGAGCTCCTCGTACAGGGCCAGCGCCTCGCGAAACGAAGCCTCCGCTCGCTCGATCTCGTTGTCCTGCGACAGCACGATGCCCTCGACCACCAGCATCCGCGCGTACTGCGGCGTCCCGGGCTCGCCCGATTTCGCGAAGAACTCCCGCGCTCGGGTGAACGCTTCGACGGCGCCCTGACGATCCTCGGCGCGCATCAACACCTCGCCCCGTGCCAGCTCGATCTTGACGCGGTCGGCCGGGTCGTCGCCGGCTCGGATCGCGGCGGCCTCGGCCGCGCGTGCCCACGCCTTGGCCTGCTCGACGTTGCCGTCGCGGGCCCCGCTGATCTTGATCAGACGCGCCCACGCGTCCACGGCGACCTCGTCGTTTCTTCCCTCCGCGGCCGCCACGATCGCCTCGTGCAGCACGTCGGTCGCCTTCGGGTCGCTCAGCCCGTCGAGCGTTCGCCCGTGGGCCGCGAGCGCCTCGGCGATCACCGGGGCGTACGCGGTCTGGCGCGCGGCCTCCACGATCTGCGCCGCCGGCTCGGCGGCCTCGGGGTACTTGCCCGCCCACAGCAGCGCGGCCAGTTCGTCCAGGCGTGCGCGCACTTGCACCACGGCGTCACGCACGCGTGGATCGTCGGGCAACGCCTGCGGTGCCTCGAGATGCTCGACGTCGCTGCACGTGGCGATCGGCACCAGATTGCCCACGGCGGATGCGGCACGCTGGGCGAGGTTGGCGTCGACCTGGGCGAACTGGTCGAGCAGGGCGTCGAGCTGGCCGAGCCGTCGATCCAGACAGGCCATCCGCAGATCCAACAGCCGCTCGGACTGCGTGCCGGTGACGTGGGTGGCTTCGCACGCCGCCCGTCGCGTCGCCGACCACTGCGTCGCGTAGGCGTCGAGCGTGGGCGCGACCCGTGTCCACGTGTCCTCGGCGTAGCGCAGCTGCAGCTTCTCGAAGGCCGCCCCGATCGACGACTTGCGCGACTGGTCCCAGATCTCGTCGATCTCCTCGCCCGCCGTCGCGCACTTGGTCGGTGCCGGGTTCTCGGTCGCCAGCCAGGCGCCGATCGCCGCGATGCCGACGCCGACGCCGACGATCCCCCAAAGACTCCGGCGTCGAGTCGGGCGGCCCTGCAGCGCCTGCAGCAGTGTCGTCATCGACGGCCAGCGCGCCGACGGCTCGACCGACAGTCCCCGCACGATCACCCGACGCACGGCGGCGGGGACCTTCGTGTCGGCGGGCGGCTCGGCCACGTTGCCCTGACCGACCGCGAGCACGATGGCGGCGACCGACTTGCCCTGGAAGGGGCGCACTCCGTACAACGCCTCGTGCGCGGTCACGCAGAAGGCGAACTGATCGCTGCGCGCGTCGACGCCGGTGCCCCGGTGCTGCTCCGGGGCCATGTAGGCGGGCGTCCCGAGCACCGCCCCGGTGCGCGTCAACGGCGACGACAGCACCTCGCCGCTGGAGATCGGCTCGTCGACCGATCCCTGTACCGGCGTCGTCATGGTCTCGGTGCGCGCGAGGCCGAAGTCCATCACCCGCACGCGTCCATCGTGACCGACCATCACGTTGTCGGGCTTGAAGTCGCGGTGCACGAGGCCGGCTTGGTGCGCGGCGGCCAGTCCGGTGCCCGCGCGCGTCAGCACGTCGAGCACCTCCGCCGGCGTACGGGTCCGCGCGGCCAGCCAGTCCGACAGCGTCACGCCGTCGACGTACTCCATGGCCACGAACACGTGCTCGCCCGCGGCCAGGCCCATGCGTGCCGCTTCGTTGCTCTCGATCGTTCCCACGTCGTGCACCGTGACGACGTTGGGGTGCGACAGCCGAGCGAGGGCCTGGGCCTCGCGCAGCAGTCGCGTCTCGTTCGCTCCCCGGTGCAGCAGCTTGAGGGCGACGCGACGGTCGAGCTTGGGGTCGTATGCGGCGTAGACGACGCCCATCCCGCCGGCGCCGAGTCGGTCGAGGACGACGTAGCGTCCCAGCGTGACCCCGCGGGGCGTGTGGCCGGGCAGTGTCGTTGCCCCGGGCTCGACGTCGTCGTCGGCGGTCGTCGGTACCGGCAAGGACGACCAGCGTAGCGCGCAGGCCCGCGTGACTGGGGCCCTGTGGGCTTTCCGGGTGGTTTCAGCGGCGCGGTCGGTCCGCGTCCTACGAACCGCGCGGTCACGAGCGTAGGATGACGCCGGTGGGTCCGGCTCGCACCGCACCGTCGGAGTCGCTGGTCGTTCGCGTGGCGCGTTGGCTGCTCGTGATCGGCTTCGTGGTGCAGGGGATCAACCACTTCATTGCCGACGCGTTCTTGATCCGCATGATCCCGCCGTGGCTGCCCTGGCCGGCGGCGCTCGTGTACCTCAGCGGCGTGGCCGAGATCGGGCTCGGTCTGGCGGTCGTCCCGGTTCGCACGCGCCGCATGGCGGGGTGGGGATTGCTCGCCCTGCTGGTCGCGGTCTTCCCGGCGAACCTGCACATGGCACTGCATCCGGAGCAATGGCCCAACTTGCCCGCATGGGCGCTGTGGGCTCGGCTGCCCCTGCAGCCCTTGTTCATGGCGTGGGTGTGGGCCGTGTGCCTGCGTCGTCGACCCGCGGCGGCGCCGCCATGACGCGGCCGTCGGGCCCGAACGCCGTCGCGGGGCTGGTACAGTCGGCGGTGATGCGGCAGTGGGCTCTCGCGTTGTCTTCGTGCTTGCTCGCGTGCTCGGCAGCGGGGGACGAATCGTCGCCGGCGACCGACGACGATTCGGCGATGACCGACAACCCGCAGTGTCGCGGCGACGGTCCGCTCGCGGTGCACTTTTCCACCGCCGACGGCGTGCGACTGACCGCCGATCTCCATCCGGGGGCGGGCACGGGTGGTCCGGCGGTGGTCCTGCTGCACATGAACCCGGAGGGCAACGACAACCGCAACTTCCCGCCCGAGCTCGTCGACGGGCTCAATGCGTTGTCGCTGACCGTGCTCAACGTCAACCGCCGGGGGGCGGGTGGATCCGAAGGCACGGCACGCGATGCCTTCGAGGGGCCGCTCGGGGTGCAGGATGCGATCGCGGCGCAGTCGTTTCTGGTCGAGCACTGCTCGAGCAACGCGAGCGCGATGGTCTTCGTCGGTGCCAGCAACGGCACCACGACCGCGCTCGACTTCCTCGTCGCCTCGAGCGCAGACCCGGCGATCCCGAGCCCGCGTGGCCTCGTGTTCCTGTCGGCGGGCGAGTACACCGAAAACCAACACGCGATCGCCGACAACCTCGAGCTTGTGAAGTCGATCCCCGTGCTGTGGGCGTACCCGCAATCGGAGGCGGCCTACCACGACGCACTCGCCGCCGACCCCGGCGCGCAGTGGCAATTCACCGAGTACGCAGGGGGCTCGCACGGCACCGGCCTGTTCTCCTCCAATCCCGAGTCCGTGCAGCAGGTCGCCGATTTCGTCGGTGTGACCCTCGATGTCGGCATGGGTTGGTAGCGGCGCCCGGGCTGCTACCCTGATCGGGTGTCTCTGACCCGGCGCGGCGCCCTCGGACTGTCGGCAGCGCAGCTGTTGGTCGTCGCGTGTCGCGCGACGCCCACGGTCACGCCCGAGCCGAGCCCGCCGCTGTCGGCGGACCGCAAGCGCAAGCTCGACAAGCTCGAGGCCTACACGGCCTTCGCCCACCTGTACGGCTACGTGCGCTTCTTTCACGCCACCGATGCCGCGAGCTCGGCGGACTGGCGCAAGCTCGCGGCGCAGGGGTCGGACTACGTGGCGTCGACCCGCACGCTCGGCGAGCTCGCGTCGGCGCTGCAGGACGTGTTCGCGCCGCTGGCCCCCGAGCTGCAGCTTTGGGTCGAGCCCGAGCCCTCTCCGGATCCGCCTCCTGCGCCGGCGCGCAGCGAGGGCCTGGTGTACTGGCAGTACCAGGGCTACCCCGGCTCGATCGTCGCGCTGCACAAGCCGCCCTACTACAAGGTGCGCGTCACATCGGAGCCGCGAGGTCGCCCGCGCTACGCCCCGACGCCGGCGCCGAGCACCACGATCGAAGGCGAGCTGACGACCGGTCTGCACGCGCGACTGCCGGTGGTGCTTTCGCGTCGGCGCGCCTCGTTGGCCGAGGAGGGCGTGGTGTTCGACGGCCTCGATCTCGAGGTCGGCGCGCGGGCGCTGTCGCCGGACGGGTGGGAGTCCAAGGCGGTGCGCGTGGGCGCGGTCGTCGAGGTCTGGAACGTGCTGCGGCACTTTTACCCGTACCAGGCCGAGGTGCGCGTGCACTGGGACAAGGCGCTGCGCAAGGCGGTATCGGCCGCGGCGAAGGCCTCGTCGGTCGAGGGCGCCGTCGATGCGTTGCGCGGGTTGGTGCACGTGCTCGACGACGGGCATGGCTACGTCGGCCACCCGCGCCTGCCCCGGCAACGCGCGCTGCCGTTCATGATGGAGATCGTCGAGGGCAAGGCGGTGATCACCGCCAGCGAGGACGAGCGCTTCGCTCCGGGGACGGTCGTGGACGAGATCGACGGCAAACCCGCGCTGGATCGGATCCGGGCGCTCGAGGGCAAGCTGTCGGGCTCGCGGCACTGGCGACGCTTCCGGGCGGCGGCGTGGGAGTCGACGGCCGGCCCCGCCCACGAGTCGGTCGACGTCACGATCGACGACGGCCGCGGACCCGCCCACGTGCGTGTCGCGTTCGAGCGCAACCATCCGCTGGTGGAGACGCGGCCGGAGCCGATCTTCATGTACGAGGACGGGGTCTTCTACGTGGACCTGACGCGGGCGAAGTGGGCCGACATCGCGGCGCGTCTCGAGGAGATCGCCGCGGCGCCGGGCGTGGTCTTCGACATGCGCGGCTACCCCAACGAGACCCACCGGATCCTCGATCACCTCATGAACGAGCCCGAGGACACCGAGTGGATGCACGTGCCCCGCTTTCTCGAGCCGGGCGGCCAGGCGGTGGGATGGTTTCCGATCGGCTGGCACTTGCGACCCGCGGCGCCCTACATTCGTGGGCATCGAGCGTTTCTCGTCTCGCCGGCGGCGATCAGCTACTCGGAGTCCGTGCTCAGCTACGTCGAGGCCCACGACCTCGGCACGATCGTCGGCGAAGAACCGAGTGCCGGGGCCAACGGCGACATCGTGCGCGTCGATTCCCTCGCGGGCTTCTTCGTCGTCTTCTCCGGCATGCGCGTCACCCGACACGACGGCCGCCCCTTCCACGTGCAGGGCGTCGCCCCCCAGGTCGAGGTCACCCGCACGATCGAAGGCCTGCGCGCCGGCAAGGACGAGATCCTCGACGAGGCGCTGCGGCTGCTGCGAGGTCAGATCGCGGTCGACCCGGAGTCGGTCGAGATCTGCTCGACGTGCGCCACGATCTGAGCGGGTCGTCGAGATCGGCCGGCTCCTCCGACGGCCCACACCCGATGCACGCGAGCGCCGTCGCCACGGCGAGCGCAATCACGTCGCCCGCTCGCGGGCGCCCACGAGTTCGCGAGACTGGCTTTTCCATTGGGGGTACGACCATTGTCGTCGGCGGGCGAGCGCGCCGAGGCGTCGAGATACGGCCCTGAACAACGTTTGCATCCTCGGGGGGTCGGCGTGGCTCCAACCCCGGCTTGACTGCGATCGCCAGCGCGGTGGTGGCCTGGGCCCTGGCGGGCCAGGTCGGCGCGCTCGGGGGACCAGTGCTCGTGGGCGATTACGAGACCCCGGATGCGGCGGTCATCGTGTTCAACGAGTCGTGGCCCGATGCGTGGCCGAAGCTGGTCAAGGCCGTGGCGAGCGAGGTCCCGGTGTACGTGCTGCGCGAGGACGGGGCGACGACCAAGGCGATGACGCGGCAGATCGAGGCGCTGCCCGAGCGCACCCTCGACGTGCTCGAGACGCTGTCGTTTCAGGTCGACACGCCATGGGCGCGGGACTGGGGACCGCTGACGGTGCGGTCGGCCAAGGGCGTGACGTGGCTGGACACGCCGTACGCCGTCGACCGTCCCGCCGACGACGTGGCGCCGCGCATGCTCGCGCGCGCGTTCGGTGCGTCCGTCGTCGACGTCGACCCGCCGATCGACGGAGGGGCGATCGCCTCCAACGGTCGGGGGCTGTGCGTGATGACGCGCGAGTACATCGAAAAGCACATCGAAGGCCAGGAGATCGACCCGGCCTCGGTCGGCTGCAGGTCGGTGACCTACGTGCCGGCCCTCGAGCAGGAGTCGACCAAGCACGTCGACATGTTCCTGCAGTTCATCGGTCCGGACGCGATCGTGCTCGCCGAGGTCGACCCGCTCGCGGACCCCGAGAACGCGACCCGGCTCGAGGCGACGTACGACGCGGTCGTCGATGCCGCCGTGGCGCAGGGCCTCGAGCTGAAGGTGACCCGGGTTCCCATGGGCCCCGCGGACCGCGAGGGCAACTACTTCCCGTACATCAACTTCGCGCGCTTCGGTGACACGCTCATCGTGCCCTCGTACCACTCGGTCTCGGTTCGCATGCAGGCCCGCGCGTACGCCAGGCTGCAGACGGCGATGCCGAACCTGCGCCAGGTCGCGATCCATGCCGACGACATGGCCACGTCCGGTGGGTCGGTGCACTGCATCACCGTGGGGCTGTGGCTGACGGTCAATCCGCGTCGCGGCTGGCCCGTGGACTGACGCGCGACTGCGACAGCGCACCGGCGCGACGCGAGCGGCAGTCTTCGGAGGCGAGCTCGGCCTGCACGGCGGTCGCCACGGCGCGACGCAGCGCTTGCCGGCCGGCCGACGACGGACGATGACCGTCGCCGTCGAACGTGCGCAGGTCCACCTGGGTTCCGGTGGCGCGCAGGTCGTCGACCATTCGCGAGACGCGGCGGTAGGGGATCCGGCGGTCCGCGGTCCCGTGCATCACGCTGACGGTCACGTCGGTGCCGGGCCGCAGCGACGGCGGTGTCCACGACGACATCTGTACGACGGTCGCCGTGTGCTCACCGTGGCGCGCGGCGTAGGCCAGGCCCACCGCCCCGCCTTGCGAGACGCCGACGACGATCGTGCGGCCGCACGTCGGGCGCGTCGCCTCCACGCGGGTGACCGTGCCTGCGACCCGATCGGCTTCCGTCGCGAGGGCGCGCTCGAGTCCGGCCACGTCGCGCGTGGTCAGCCGCGTGTGAAACCACGCTCGGCCCAGCCCCGAGGCCCGCGGTCCGTCGAGCGCGACCACGCGGGCGGGCAAGCCGATCGACCGCAGCGTGCGGGTGATCGAGTCGCTGCTCGACCCTCGCCCGTGCAGGGCGACGACGAGAGGCAGCGGTTCGGAGGGATCGGCCCCGCCGGTGGCCAGCTCGTGGGTCGAGGGCAGCGAGGCGCTCCAGGCCGCGAGGGCCAGACGCAGGCACAAGGCGGAGGCGAGCACGTCGATCGTCTGAGCCGGCTCGGGTCGGAGAAGGTGCGCGGTTTGTCGTCGGCGCCCTTCGGGGCTCGTCGGCGCCAACGTAAAACGCGCCAGCGACCTTCGAGGATCGTTGGCGCGCAGTGCCGTGAAAATGGGTGGGTGGAAGGCTCAGCGCATCGCGGGTCGGGCCGAGCGCATGCGCAGGCTCGACGGTCCCGAAGCCCCGAAATCGTCGAGCAGGTCGTCGTCGAAGCCCCCGGCGAGCTGCGACAGCCGCGCGGACAGACACTCGAAGGCATGGGCAGCCGCGGCCGCCAGCCCGCGACGCCGACCCACGACGGAGAACTGGGTCCCGTCCGTCATGGTGATGGCGATCTGGACCAGACACCGATCCTCGCCCTGCGGGTCGTCACCGAATGCGGCGTCCGCCGACTCGATCAAGTGCGAGACCCCGACCAGCGCTCGGCGCAGCCGCGTCTCGAAGTACGCCGACCGGGCGGGCCCGGCCGCAGGGAGGTTGTCGTGGATTTGCAGTTCCATGGCGATCCGTCCGAGCCCACAGGCGCGGCAGAGGATGCAGATCGAGTTATTTTTGGGCGCACCCCTACGACACGCGCGTCGGTGTGCGATCGTGCGGCTCGAAAGGTCAGACGATGAAGATCGCTGTTCTCTCCCAGAACCCCGACCTGTACTCGACCCAGCGACTCATCGAGGCCGCCGAGAAGGCCGGGCACGAAGCTCGCATCGTGGACTACATGCGGTGCTACATGTCGATCGCCGCCCATCGACCCCAGGTGTTCCTGCAGGGCGAGTCCCTCGAGGGCATCGACGCGATCATTCCGCGCATCGCGGCCTCGGAGACCTTCTACGGCAACGCCGTCGTCCGCCAGTTCGAGATGATGGGCGTGTACACCGTCAACACGTCCCAGGCGATCGCGCGCTCCCGCGACAAGCTGCGCTCCCTGCAGCTGCTTTCGCGCAAGGGGATCGGGTTGCCCGTGACCGGGATCGCGCACTCGACCAAGGACGTCGACGGGCTCATGAACGTGGTCGGGCGCGCGCCGCTGGTCATCAAGCTCATCGAGGGCATGCAGGGGATCGGCGTCGTGCTCGCCGACACGGACTCGGCGGCGCGCTCGGTCATCGAGGCGTTCCGCAGCCTCAATGCCAACATCCTGGTGCAGGAGTTCATCTCCGAGGCCGGTGGTGCCGACTACCGCTGCTTCGTCATCGGTGACCGCGTGGTCGCGTCGATGAAACGTCAGGGCATCGAGGGCGAGTTCCGCAGCAACCTGCACCG
The DNA here is from genome assembly GCA_937896535.1 of uncultured Pseudomonadota bacterium. GTDB lineage: Bacteria > Myxococcota_A > Polyangia > Nannocystales > Nannocystaceae > CALBMM01. Next base: position 26,274 of record CALBMM010000015.1, on the reverse strand, counting down.
CGGAGGTACGGCGGCGATGGCCAAGCTCACCCCCGAAGAGCGCAGCACGGCCGTGCGCGCCGCCCAAGCGATGGGGCTGCGCGTGGCCGGCGTGGACATCCTGCGCTCCAACCACGGCCCGCTCGTCATGGAAGTCAATTCGTCGCCGGGGCTCGAGGGCATCGAGCGCGCGACCGAAAAGGATGTGGCGGGTGCCATCATCACGTACATCGAAAAACACGCCAAATCAGGGAAGACGACCGATCGTATCCAAGGCTGAGCCGTCCACGGAGTGCGCCAAGGCGCTCAAGCGGGTCCACAACCGGCTGCCGGTGCTGCCGCTGCTGAAGTGGAGCCCGCAGCTGCGCCGGGAGTTCTTCGCGTCCGGGGGCAATCGACTCCCTCGTCCCGAGTATCCGCGGATCGACGCTGCCGACCTTCGCGCTCAGCTCGCGGCGGCGCGTCGGCTGTGTCCGGGCGACGACGTGGTCGATGAATTTCTGCGTCGCACCGCCGACGCCCTCGAGACGACCGTGGCGATGCTGCAGTCGGTGGGTACGGCCGCGTTCTCGCGGCACTCGCAGGTCCTGTACGGCTCGCCGACGACGGTGTTCCCGGGCACCCACCGCACGCCGCTCGAGCTCGCCAAGCGCGTGATCACGTCGACCGAAGCGGTCGCGCAAGCGCTGCCGCCCCCGCCCGAACCATCGCTGACGGCCGAGCAGGTCGCGGCGCAGATCCGCGCCGACATCGCCGCGCACTTCGGCGAGAGGGCGCCCGTCGTCGAGGTGGTCGACGTGCTCGGGGCCCGGGCCTCCGCGACGCTCAAGCGGATCCGGCTGCGCAAGGGGGCGATGTTCTCCGACCTCGACGTGCGTCAGCTCGTCCAGCACGAGGCGCTGGTGCACGTCGCGACCGCGCTCAACGGCCGTCGCCAGCGACGCATGCCGATCTTGGCCGCCAACCACGCCGCGACCACGAAGACGCAAGAGGGCCTGGCGGTGTTCGCCGAACTCGTCGCCGGCACGCTCGATCCCCGGCGCCTGCTGCGGATCGCCCACCGCGTGGTCGCGATCGACATGGCGCTGCGCGGTGCGGACTTTCGCGAGGTCTACCGCTACTTCGTCCCGCACTCGCTCGACCGGGTCGAGGCCTACCAGTCCACGTCCCGGATCTTTCGGGGCGGCGTGGTGTCCGGCGGGGCGCCCTTCGTCAAGGACATGGTCTACCTCGACGGGCTGTGTCGCGTGCACGTGTTCATCCGAGCCGCGGTCGACACCGTGCGGGTCGACTGTCTTCGGCTCCTGTTCGCCGGCAAGTTCGCGCTCGTCGACATGCCGGCGGTCGTCGAGCTGCAGCGGCGCGAGCTGTGCCACGACGCGGAGTTCGTGCCGGGGTGGGTGTCGGACCCACGCCGACTCGTCGCCTATTTCGCGGCCACCGACATCATCGGACGGGCGGCCACCGCCGGCCTGCGCAAGCACTACAAGCTCCAGCTGCAGGCGCTGGGGCCCACGAGCTGAGGCCCCCGTTGCACCCCGGCGTCGTCGGGGGGGCTCCAACCCGAAGATGGCGCTCCCGAAGGTGTTCGGCTACCAGTGCGGCTCGGACGCGCATGTGCCCAATACGCTCCCGGCACTGCGATCGGCCCTGCTGACCGGCGCCGACGCGTTGGTGGTGGACGTGGAGCTGACCCGCGACGAGGTCCTCGTCGTCTGTGACGATCGGCTGCTGCGGGCCACGTCGGCGCGCTTTCACGGCACGCGCGAGGCCACCTGGCAGCAGCTGTCGACCCACGACGGGTGGGTGGGGTTCGCCCCGTCGCATCCCCGTGTGCCGATCCCACGACTGGACACGGTCCTCGAGGAGTTCGAGACGCGATGCGAGATCGTGCTGTGCGTGCCCCTGTTCGTCGAGGACGAGGCGCCGCGGCGCGCGGCCGCGCTCGCGACGGCGCTGGCCAACACGCTGGCGTGGACCGAGGCCCACGTGTCGGTCGCCAGCGACAGCCTGGCGTTCTTGGACCGGCTCGGCCGGCTCGACGACGAAATCCGCCGGGTCTATCGCACCCTCGGCCCGGCGTCGGGTTGGCCCCAGCTCGGCCTGCGGGCGGCGGGGATCGAGTCGGTGGCGGTGCAGGCCAGTCAGGTCGGTCCCGCCGATCGCGACGCCGCCGACGAAGCCGAGCTGCGCCTGTTGGCGTTCGATTGCCAGACCCCCGGCGCGGCCGAGCGAGCACTCGCGGCCAGGGTCGACGGGGTCGCGACCGAGCGCCCGGCGTGGCTGTCGGCCTGGCTCGGCCATCGTCCTCGCGATCCCGCCGTGCACCCGCCGATGTCGGCGCCGTCCCTCAGCCCCCGTCGCGCTCGATGACGACGAGCTCGTCGGCGGCCTCGGGATCGAGGATCTCGCCGGCTTCGGGGGCCAGCAGCAGCGCGCCACCGAGGCCACCGCGACGCACGCCGATCGCCACGCGCGGCTGACCACGCAGGCCCACCTCGAGCTCGCCGAACGTGGTGGGCTTGTGGAGCGTCGGCTTGATGAACTGGACCTGGCCGGTGCCCGAGCCGAACAGCTGGTCGATGACGCCCCGCAACCCGCGCCGCAGCACCACCTGCGCGAGCGCGTGGGAGACCAGCTGCGGGCTGACGACCACCTCGACGCGACTGCTGTCGAACATCTGCTCGCTGGCGCGCGAGAGCAACTCGATGACGATGGCGCCGGGCAGCGCAGCTCCCTGGGCGACGTCCTCGAGCGCGAGGTAGGTCGTGATCGCGCGTGCGTCCGCTTCTTCGCCCGTGCGCACCCACTCGCTGGCGACGACGACGATGCGATCGAACGACAGCGGGTTGGCACGGCGCAGGTCCGAAGGCACGGTGGGGTCGCCGACGCGGTGGTCGAGCACCGGCTCGCCGGGGTTGGGCTCGTACTGGCGCTTCTCGACCGGCACCGTCGACATGCACGTCGCTGCCCATTTGCGACCGTCTTGGCCGAGCTCGGCGAGCAGGTCGGGGACGCGGCGGCTCCAGCCCAGAATGAGGACCGAGCTCGGGGTCGCGTCGCGGTCGGGCAGGGTGACCGGGGCGTGGTCGGGTCGGGCGGGCCGCGCGGCCTGCCACTCGGGGTGATCACGGGCGATGATGATCACCCCGTCGCCCTCGTCGATCGTGTCGCTGTCGCTGGGAGCGATCACGCAGGCGTCCGGGCGGTCGTCGTCGATGAGGCCCAGCAGCAGCGCCGACGATCCGAGGCGCGTGCGCGCTTCGGCGATCGACTGGGTGCGGTCGGCATCGAGCACGTACAGCGTCGCGCCTTCACCGTGGGTCAGCAGCTCGAAGCACACGTCGGCGACCCCCGGCTGGCGGGTGCTGGCGGCGAGCAGGCGACCGACGAGCACATCGGACGCGACGACCTCGAGCGGGCCCCGGTAGGCCCGGGCGGCCAGGGGCAGCCGTCGCGGGTCCAGCAGCTCGCACACGACCGTGGGAAGGTCCTCGGTCTGCGCGTCGAGGGTGTTCATCAGCCGCAGCGTCTTGATGACCGCGGCGTCGTAGCCCTCGGCCCGCGCCGACGTGCCCTCCATCGCGGGGATGACCACGCACGCGGCGTTGGCCAGGTCCACGCGCCGCAGATGACGCACGAACAGCGGCGAGCCCGAGCGCAGCACGATCTGGTTGCGGCGATAGTCTTCACCGAGCGACTCGCGGAGCTCGGCGACGCGCTCGGGACCGATCTCCTCGGCCAGGATTGCGATCTGTAGGCTGGACACGCCCTGCAGCGTCAGCCAACGCGACAGGCGACGCTCCGACCGCACGAGGTTGCGGCACACGGCGCGGGTGCTGCCGGTCCAGCCGAGGATCGCGACATGACCCGTCATGCGCACGGGGGTCAGCCCCATCGAAAATCGCGTCAGCGCCTCGTTGAGCCACTGCGTGAGGATCGCGACCATCGCACCCATGAACAGCACGTAGCCGAGCACGGTGAGCGTGGTGGAGACGATGCGGCGCCACGTGCCCTCGTCGTCGCCGAGGTAGCCGGGGTCGGACAGGCGCAGGAAGGCCCACCACACCTCCGTCCACAGCGGATCATCGGACGATCCCTGCACCGCGAGGCCGCCCAGGATCGACACGAAGCCGATCAGCGCGGCGACGAACAGAAACCGATAGTGCGCGCCGCGGACGAGGAGTCGCTCGACCTCGAACCGCAGGCGCTGCCAGGTCCCCTTGAAGAAGAGCTCGTCCACGTCTCGTGCGCGAGGAGGGTATCGTAGCCGCCGAGGCGGCGCTTTGATGGAACTCCCCGATACGCTTCAACGGTTTTGGGCCGATCCCACGGTGCGCAAGGTCGGGGTAGCGGTCCTCGGCCTCGCGGCGATCTTGGTGGTCCGGAGCTTGGTCCGCCGCGCCCTGGCGCAGCGGGTCGACGACACGACTACCCGCTATCGGACCCGCAAGCTGGTCGAGTTCATCGGCTACCTCGTGATGGTGCTGTTCGTGGCCACGGTCTTCAGCGACCGCCTCGGTGGACTGACCGTCGCGCTCGGGGTGGCCGGGGCCGGGATCGCCTTCGCGCTGCAGGAGGTGATCGTCTCGGTGGCGGGCTGGATCACGATCACGTTCGGCAAGGTCTACAAAGTCGGCGACCGGGTCATGCTCGGTGGGATCAAGGGCGACGTGATCGACGTGGGCGTGCTGCGCACCACGTTGTTCGAGCTCGGTGATTGGATCGAGGGCGATGCCTACAACGGCCGGGTCGTGCGGATCGCCAACTCGTTCGTGTTCAAGGAGCCGGTGTTCAGCTACTCGGCGGACTTTCCGTTCCTGTGGGACGAGCTGACGATCCCGATCCGCCATACCAGCGACCGCGTGCGCGCGCAGGCCCTGCTGGAAGGCGCGGCCCAGGCGATCACGGGCGAGTACGCCACGAAGGTGCAGGACACCTGGGACCAGATGGCGCGCAACTTCGTCATCGAGCACGCGCGACTGCAGCCGTTCGTCACGCTGAGCGCCGACGAGAACTGGGTGACGTTTCGGGTACGCTACGTGACCGACTTCAAGATGCGGCGCACCACCAAGGACGCGCTGTTTCGGCGGATTCTCGACGACATCGACGCCACCGACGGCGCGGTGAGCATCGCCTCGGCGGCCCAGGAGATCACGCTGATGCGCTCCGGGGGCTCGGCTGCGTTGGATCTCTAGGACTAGTCCGAGGCTTCGTCGCCCAACCCGAGGATCAGGTAGCCGCCGGACTTGCTGTCCTTTTCCAGCTCGAGCAGTCCGCGGTCGCGGGCGTCCTCGAGGAGCTGACTGAAGTTGCGGTAGCCGAAGCTGCTCTCGGAGAACTGAGGCCGCTTTCGCTTGAGGGTCTGCTTGACCATCGAGCCCCACACCGGGGGGTCCTGGTCGCGTAGCAGGGCCTCGACGGTGTCGATCACCTGCGACAGGCCTTGTTCGCGAGGCTCGTCGTTGGCCGCCTTGGAGCGCTTGCGACGGCTCGCACTGGAGACGGTCTGCTTGGCGCGTACCAGGTCGTCGTAGAAGATGAACTCGTCGCAGCATTCGACCAGCAGCCGGCTCGTCGAGGCCTTGACGCCCAGTCCGACGACCTGCTTGTTGTTTTCGCGGAGCTTGCCGACCAGCGGCGAGAAGTCGCTGTCGCCGGTGACCACCACGAAGATGTCGACGTGCTCCTTGGTGAAGCACAGGTCGAGCGCGTCGACGACGAGCCGGATGTCGGCGGAGTTCTTGCCCGAGTACGACACGTGCGGGATCTCGATGAGCTCGAACGACGCCTCGTGCAGCGGTCGACGCGCCCCCTTGAAGCGCTCCCAGTCGGCGTACGCCTTCTTGACGATGATCTGACCCTTGTCGAGGAGGCGCTCGAGGACCAGGGACATGTCGAAGTCGCCGAAGCTCGCCTCCTTCGCGCCGAGTGCGACGTTCTCGAAGTCGCAGTACACCGCGAGGTTGGGGGCGCGTTCGTGGGGTCCAGGCATGTTCGGACCAGAGTACCGACCGGGGTGCAATTGCGCGAACGCGGCGCTCAGTGGTCGTGACGCTTGCCTTGCAGGGTGCGCAGCTGGGCGTCGACCTTCTCGAACGCGGCGCGCAGCGGCACGCCGATGCGCTCGCCCGGCTCGCCCTCGGACTCGGGGCGCACGGCGACGAGCGGAGGGTGACCGGCGACGTGTATCTGGACCGATACGTGCACCGGGGCCGTCGTGTTCATGTCGGTTCGGTCGCGGACGACGTCGACGCGGCAGCGCGTCAACGAGTCGGCGCGGCGTGCGAGGCGGGCGATGCACTCGTCCGCCAGCTCGGCGCCGTATCTCGCTTCGGAGTCGGCCAGCCCACGACTGGAGAAGTTGACGGGGATTTGCATGCCTCGGGTCTAGACGGTGCATGGGCTCGCGCAAGAGGGGTTGACGCCGGCACGGCGGTGTCCAGACCGAAGGAAGGAGGAAATCCATGAAGTGGCTCATCGAAACGAATCTCGGACCGCGTAGCGCGGGGGCGATCGCCTTCGGACACTGGTTGGGACGCAAGTACGAAGGCCACGACATCGTCGCGATCCACGTAGCCCCGCAAGACAGCGCGACGCTGGGTCACCACGACTATCCCGGTACCGGTGCTCGCCGTGACCGAGCGCGCGCGACGGCGCGGGCGAGCGTGGAGCATTGGCGCGGCCCTCGCGTGTTCGACGACGTGCTCGTGCTCGAAGACGACGACCCGGCCAAGGTGGTCGAGCGGGTCGCCGAGCAGCTGAAGTTCGACGTGCTCGTCGTCGGTCGTGTCGGGCCGACCGACGGCTGGTCGTTCGTCAACCTCGGCCGCACGACTCGCCGCGTGCTCGGGGCGATGCCGTCGCCCGTGATGGTCGTGCCGCCCGACTTCGACACCAGCGGCTACGGCGACGGCCCGATCGTGGTGGGCATCACTGCCGACGACGCGGCCGCGAGCGCGGTGTGGTTCGCCCGCCGGATGGCACGCGTGCTCGGCCTTCCGCTGCAGATGGTGCACGTCGTGCCGCCACCGCAGGTTGCACCGCTGGGAACGGTCGATCCCGCGGTCGGCTTCGCGCTGGCCTCGACGTCGCAGCGTACGGCCTCGCAGCAGGGCGACCCTCGCATCGCCGCCTGGATCCGCGAGCAGGGGCTGCAGGAGCTCGCGCTGCGCATCGAGATCGGCGATCCCGTCGAGCGGCTGATGGCGGTCGCCGCGGACGTCGACGCCACGATGATCGCTTGCGGCAGTCACGAGCACTCCTGGGCCGCCCAGCTGCTCGGCACCAGCGTGGCCAGTCGGCTCGCCGCTCACGCCAAGCGGCCGACGCTCGCCGTTCCCCTCGGTCACGCCCCCCACACGGCGCCGGTGATGTCCTCGGAGCTCGCGCGCGCCGAAGGCGAGGGCATGGTCGACGAGGTGGCGAAGGTCTCCGGCGTCTAGACCGCCCGCCGAGGAGCTCTAGCTGACGTCGACCTTGGGCCAGACCGAGAGGCTTTGGGTGGGATCGGGGAAGGCCTCGGGCAGACCTTCGATCCCGAGGTGCAGGATGCGGGAGCCGGCTTGGTTGACCGGGTTGGAGCTCTTGCCGATGACGATGCCGTCTTCGGGGGCGAGGTACTCGCGAACGGCTCGGCCGAAGACGTCGGTGACACGGGCGACGACCTGACCCTTCTCGATGCGCTGCGAGACGTTGGGCAGCACGTCGAGGACGCCGCCGCGATCGGTGTACATCCAGTAGGACCGGCCGCACAGGATCGGCTCGACGAGCGGGTCGGTCGCGTCGTCGATCATCGACAGATGCTCGAGCACGTTGAACGTGCCCATGAGCGAGCCTCGGATCATCTTGCGCTGAAAGCGATTGGGGTCGCCGACCTCGACCGTGATCGACGGGATGCCCATGGCACATGCCGCGGCACGCAACGTGTTGTCGCCGCCGTCGTTGTGCACGATGATCTGCGGGCTCTGCAGCCATGCCAGACGCGACGTGATCGGGTCGCTCATGTCGGCGCGCACGTACAGCGAGTTGACGCGACCGAAGCTGGCGGTGTGCAGGTCGATGAGGTAGTCGAAGCAGCTGACGATGCGGTCGAGGAACCGCGCCGCGTACACCTGCGACTGGTTGCCCCCTTCGGCACCGGGCATCACGCGGTTGAGGTCGACGCCGTCGGAGAAGTACCGCTGATTGCGCAGGTAGCCGGGCACGTTGACCACCGGCACCGTCACGATCGTGCCCGAGAGGGTCCGCGTGTCGATGTCGGGCAGCAGGCGGTGGATGATCCGCACGCCGTTGAGCTCGTTGCCGTGGATTGCGGCGGTCAGACCCACGACCGGTCCGGGCTCTTCGCCGCGGGCGATGATGACCGGGATGCGGATCATCTCCCCGAGCCCGTCGCGGACCATGTCCACCCGCAGGCGGTGCATGCCGGGCTCGAGCGTGTCCAGGTCGATGCGTTCTACGGTCGTGATCTCGTCGTCGTGCACGGGTCAGTCGGTGGGAGCCGCGCACGAGTGTAGACGATGCGTGACGGCGCCGTGACCCTGCACCCTCCGGACGGCTCGCCGGCTCCAACCCGCGCGATGGTGACCGCCGCTCGCTCGCCAGTGATCTTCGGGTCCTCGAACGCCTCGCACCGATATGCGCCCAATTCGGTACCTGCGCTTCGGGCAACCCTGAGCACGGGCGTGGACGGCCTGGTCGTCGACGTGGAAATGACCCGCGACGGCGTGCTGGTGGCATGCGACGACCGATTGCTGCGCGCGAGCTGCCCGTCACTGCACGCGGCGCGGGAGGCGAGCTGGCCCCAGCTTTCGTCCGTGGAGTTCGGGCTGGGGACCGGCGACGATCGCACCCCGGTGTCGGCGCTCGAGGACGTGCTCGAGGAGTTCGCCGGGTGGTGCGACATCGTCCTGCGGCCCCCCCTGTTCATCCAAGAAGAGGCCCCGCGACGGGCGCAGCTGATGGCCGAGCGCCTCGGCGAGGCGTTGGCGTGGGTGCACGACGGGGTGTGGGTGATCAGTGAGAGCCTTCCGATGCTGGGCATGGTCGCCGGCGCGGCGGACGTGTCGACGATCTACCGGTGCCTGGAGCCGCAGCTGCCCTGGGGAGCGGAGATCGACAGTGAGCTGGTGTCGGCGGTCGCGGTCGCTGCGCCGAGCCTGCGCCCCTCGGATCGGGTCGCCGCCGATGCGGCCGGTGTCGGGATCTTCGCGCTCGACTGCGACACGCCCGGGGCGGTCGCGCGGGCCCAGGACGCCGACCCGGACGGGTTCGTGACCGAGCGCCCGGCGTGGCTGCGCGCCTGGCTGGGTCGCAATCGGGGGCGTGGCGCCTCCGTGGGTGCCGTCAAGCCGCAGATTCACTGAGCCGGGACAGGGCGGTCGCCGGCCGGCCGCTACAATGCCGCCGGCCATGCCTGCGCCCACCGAACCAACCGTCGTGCCGCCCGGCTCGTTCGAGGCGACCCATCACTACTACGAGAGGGTTCGCAACGCGCAGATTCACCCGCTCGTCCGGTTCTTCGTCAAGCTGGGCAACGACCGCATCGCGGAGCGGTATTGCCACCTCCACCCCGAGGTGAAGCCCGACGCGGTGCGGGCGCTGCTGACGAGCATCCCGGCGTACTTTCGTTGGGGTGGCGCCGACCTGTTCGTGACCAGCAACGAGCGCGGCGTGCGGCGCATCGTGGTCGTCGAGACCAACTCCTGCCCGTCGGGCCAAAAATCGATGCCGTTGCTCGACGAGTCCGACGAGCTCGGCGGCTACCGCACGCTGGTGCGCAAGGCGTTCCTGGACCATCTCAAGCCGCGCAGTCTGCCCGACGGCGACCTCGCCGTGCTGTACGACAAAAACCACATGGAGGCGTCCGGGTACGCCGCGGCGCTCGCGGATCTGTCCGGCGAGCGGGTGCACTTGGTCCCGTATCACATCGACGACATGGACCGGACCGCCCGCTGCTCGGACCAGGGCGTGATGGAGGTTCACGCCGAGGGCAAGTCGTGGCGTCCGCTGCGAGCGGCGATCCGCTACGTCACCCAGCGACCCTGGACACGGATTCCACCGCTGACCCGCACGGCGGTGCTCAACCCGGTGCTCGCGTGTCTCGCCGGCGGGCGCAACAAGCTGATGGCGGCCAAGGCCTACGACCTGCTCAACGGTCATCTCGCCGGGACGGGCCTTCGCATCCACGCGCCGCAGACGATCTGGGGAGTCGGTCGCGCCGAAGTGCCGATGTGGCTCGATCGCCTCGGCGGCGTGGGCGTGGTCAAGAACCCGTACTCCAACGCCGGCCAGGGCGTGTACACGATCACCTCGCCGTCCGAGCTCGCCGCGTTCATGGAGACCGAGCAGCGCTACGACCGGTTCATCGTGCAGGCGCTCGTGGGCAACTCGGGCTGGAGCTCGCACGGGTCGTCCGGACGCCTGTTTCACGTCGGCACGGTGCCCAATCGGCACGGGCAGATCTTCGCGGCCGACCTGCGCTGCATGATCGTCGCCGGGCCGGCCGGCTTTCAGCCCGTGGCGATCTACGCTCGGCGCGCCCGCGTGCCGCTGCAGCGCCAGCCCGTGGCCGGGGTCGACTCGTGGGACATGCTCGGCACGAACCTGTCGATCAAGCTCGACGGCGGCGGCTGGTCCTCCGACACCGAGCGGCTGCTACTGATGGACAGCCGCGACTTCAATCGCGTCGGCGTGGGTCTGGACGACCTCGTCGAGGGCTATCTGCAGACCGTGCTGTCGGTGGTCGCGATCGACGAGATGGCCAAGCAGCTCGTGACCAAGTCACGCAAGTTCCGGCGTCGCATGTTCGCCTCGCTCAACAGCGACCGCTCGCTGTCGGACGAGATCATGCCGGGCTGAGACCGCCGCTCAGCCGGTGTGACGGCGCGTCATCAGCAACGACAGGTCGTCGGGTTTGCCGACGCCGTCCTCGGTCGGCGTGTGCATCCGCGACAGCGCGAGGTTGACCAGCGCCTCGCCGCCGCCGGCCATGTCGGGCAACGACAAGAAGTGCGCGAGCTCCTCGGGACGCACGTTGTCGAACAAGCCGTCGCTGCCGAGGGCGACGGTGTCGTGCCGCGCCAACGTGACGCGCGGGCCGACCTCGATCTTGAGCTCGGGCGCGCCCACGACGTTGGAGATGTAGTGACGCTCCGCGTGCTGCAGCGCCTCGTCGTGCTCGAGCACGCCCGCGGCCACCTGATAGCCCACCGGCGAGTGCACGACCGTTCTCAGCTTGATCGTGCCGCGCCGACTGACCACGAGCGCTTCGGAGTCCCCGGCGTTGTACAGCCGCAGCTGGTCCGCGGACTGCTGCGCGACCACCAGGGTCGTCTTGCCGACGGCCCGGCGGGCGCGGGCGGCCTGGTCGGCGGTCTCGAACGCGTCGAGGATCGCGTGCCGGGTGGGCATCGGCTGGCTCAGCGCATCGTCGAGGGAGCGGATCGCCAGCGCCGACGCGGCGCCGCCTCCTCGCGCGCCGCCCATGCCGTCGGCGACCGCGAGCACGAGGTGTCCTTCACTGGAGGTCCAGACCCCGATCGCGTCTTCGCCCCGACCGCGCGAGGTCAGAAGTGGCGAGGGCACGATCGCGGCGTACACGTCGATGCCCGGCAGCGTCAGCTCGTGGTGCTCGCGTGCGCGACTGCGAGCCCAGTGCACGTGCACGACCCGCTCGGACCTGGTCGCCTCGTCGTTCACGACCCGACCTTCGCGGCGCACCAGGGGCAGGCGGCCCAGAAGTCCTCGAGGACGGGCTCACCGCAGGAATGGCACGGCTTGGCGCGTGCCCCCAGCGACCAGCGACGGCGCACCCGCGTGCGACACCACGGGCAGTAGCGGCTGTACGGCAGCAGCGGGCCCTTGCACGACGTGCACTTGCGCTCGTACTCGCGGTCGGAAAACGTTCGATCCGACAGCGGGCCGATCTTGCCGCCGTAGCACCACGCGCAATAGACCCAGTCGAGCTTGACGCCCCGCTCGCAGCGGGGACACGTGGCCGGACGACGCGAGGTCCCGGAGGCGCGCAACGGATGGGTCCCGCACCACGGGCACGCCTGCATGCGCTCGTCGACGGGGTGGTGGCAATCCTCGCACTCGTGGTCGAGCGTCAGCGTGCCTTCGGCGGCGCGTCGCAGCTGACGCAGCCGGATCGATCGCCAGTCCTTGCGCGGTCCGGGCTGGCCCGTCGTCCCGTTCTGGCGCCGACGAGCGCTGCGTGTGGCCCGGCGGTATGCCGCCAGCATCTGGCCGCAGTCGGCGTAGCGCTTGCGCGTGTCCAGCTGCAACGCGCGACGCAGCACCTCGGTCAGCTCGGGGCTGATCTTGTCGAGCCGCTCGTGGCGCGGCGGCGGCCAATCGAACGGCCACGTCGGCAGGTGTCCGGTGAACATCCGGTACAGCAAAAGGCCGGACGAGAACACGTCCGACCGCGCCGACGGTCGACCGAGCGCCTGCTCCGGTGCCATGTAGCCGACGGTGCCCGACGCCGAGCCGTCGATCGTCTTCGCGGCGACGCGCGCGAGCCCGAAGTCGCCCAGGCGTATCGTACCGTCCTCGAACAGGATCACGTTGTCGGGCTTGACGTCGCAGTGGATCACCTTGCGCTCGTGCGCGTAGGCGAGCGCGCTCAGCAGCTGCATCCCCCACGACAGCGCCGCCGACGTGGCGATCCGACGATCGAGTCGATCGGCCAACGAGCCGGCGCCGAGCGGATACGCGAGCACGAGACGGCCGTCGATGACGTCGGCGTTCTTGAGCGCGAGGATGTTCGGATGCACCAGCTGCGACGCGACGCGAGCTTCACGAAGCAGGTCTTGGCGCATGCCCTTGTCGGTCGTCGCGACCGGGATCTTGAGCGCGACGTCGACACCTTCGACTTCGTCACGCGCCCGGAACACGGCGGCGAACCCCCCCACGGCGAGGCGACGCTGGAGCTTGTACTTTCCGAGGCGCGTGCCGGCTCGGAACTTCGCGGCGGGCTTCGACATCGTGGGTCGACGGGCAGCCCGAACCAATCACAGTCCGCCCGCCGGCTCCAGGGCGGCATCGTCGGTGCCGATCGGAATCTGGGCTGCCGATGTCACCTCGGAAGCCGTGGGTCCGCTTTTGGCGGCCTACGACCGAAAAACGAGGAATTTCGCGAAGAGGTCCCCGGGCATGGTGCTTGCTCGCGGCTCGGGTAGATGTACCCGGCCGCGCCCGCGCTCGTTCGCGACGATCTCGACCTCGTGTGCAGTGCCCAGGGCGGCGACAAGGAGGCCCTCGAGCAGCTGCTGCGTCGTCACCGACGGGCGATCGAGCGGCTGTGTCGGCGGCTGTGCCGGGGTGAGGAGTCGGTCGACGACGTCATGCAGGAGACGTTCGTGGCCATTCTGCGCAACCTGGCCTCGTTTCGCGGCGACGCCGGCTTTCTGACCTGGGTGTACACGATCGCCCGGACCCATCGCGGCCGTGCCATGAGGTCGGCCCGCAGCAGCCGAGATCGGGTCGAGCGGTACGCCGCCGCCCGCCTCGGCAGCGACGAAGGGGTCGACCTCGACGAGGTGGTGTTCGGTCGCGAGGTCGGTGAGGCGATGTGGGTGGCCCTGAGCGCCCTCGGGGAGCTCGACCGCGCCGTGCTCGTCCATCGCGACATCGAGGGCCGCTCGGCCGCCGAGACCGCCACGGTGCTCGGGCTGACCGTCTCCGCCGTCAAAGCCCGGCTGCACCGGGCGCGCGTGACCGTGCGGGCGACCCTCGAACAGGTCGCCCCGCCGCGCCAGCCCGCGCTGCACTGAGCGGTCGCCCGCGCCGGCGAGTCAATCGACGGGGTCGGTCCCGGTGCCGCGTCGCAGGCCGGCGATCCCCCGACGAAAGGATGCGCGGGCGGCATGCAATCCGAGCACGAGTCGAGCGCCTTCGAGCGCGCACGTCTCGGCTTCCTCGCGCGTGGCCCCGCTCCCCTTGCCGATCAGCGTGCCGTCCTGCTCGTACAAGACCTCGGCCGCCCAGCGGGTGGGCGTGATGCGGTGGGAGGCGATATGGACCACCTCGCCGGCGATCGTCGCGTGTCGGGAGCGGATGCCCCCGTCTGGGCTCTCGGTAGACATCGCGAGTGCGTGCAACCTACTGCACGAACCGCGCCGTTTGGAGATCCGAGACAATCCCCATCGAAGGAGGCCGGGCGGGCCGCAATCGTCGGGTCGATCTCGGGGCGGCGGTCCCCGAGCGTGGCGATCTGCCCCGGGACCGTCGCGCGTGGTGGGCGTCGCAGCACGGGCGATCCGCGGCCGAGCGGCCGTGCACGCCCGATGGGCCTGCGGGCTTGTCGCCCCTGGCGTCAGCCCGCAAGCTCACTGTCGGTGCTCGTCCGCGTCGTGATCGCCATCGACTCCGCCTCGGGTCGCCGGCGCGTGCGGGCGGCGATACCGGAGGCCGACACCCACGTGCAGTTCGAGGGTACGCGCGACGAGGCGGACGGTCCTCTGCGGCGCGGCTCCTACGACCTCGCGATCGTCGAGGCCCCCGACGGCGAGTCGGCGGCGCAATTGCTGCAGGTCGTGGCCGAGCACGCGACCGAGCGGCCGGCGATGGTGGTGCTGACCTCGGGGGACGACGGGGCGTCGCGGGCCCGCCTGATGGCCGCCGGCGCACTCGCGGTGCTCGACGCCGCGCTCGACGACGACTTGCTCACCGACGCACTCGGGGCGCTGATCGCCCAGCGCCGCGAGACGCCGCCGGTGGTCGCGTCGGTGGTCGCGGGCACGCCCGATCTCGTCGACGCCAGTCCGCAGCTCAAGTCCGTGCTGCGAACGGCGCGTCGGGTCGCGCGCGCCGGCAGCTCGGTATTGATCCTCGGGGAGACCGGTGTGGGCAAGGAGCGGATCGCCCAGCTCATCCACGACGCGAGCGAGCGTCGGACCGGTGCGTTCGTGCCGGTCAACTGCGCGGCCATTCCGGCGGAGTTGTTCGAGAGCGAGCTGTTCGGTCACGAGCGTGGTGCGTTCACCGGGGCCGTACGATCGCGGCGTGGGGTGTTCGAGCTCGCGCACGAGGGCACGCTGTTTCTCGACGAGGTCGCCGAGATGCCGATGCATCTGCAGGTCAAGCTGCTGCGCGCGCTGCAGGACCGCCGGATCCGCCCGGTCGGGGCCGAGGCGCCGATCGACGTCGACGTGCGCGTCGTCGCGGCGACCAACCGCGATCCGGCGACGGAGATGGCCGCCGGGCGATTTCGCCGAGACCTGTACTACCGCCTCGGGGTGGTCGAGCTGGTCGTTCCGCCGCTGCGCGAGCGCCCCGACGACATCGACGCGCTCGCCGACGCCTACCTCGCCCACTTCGCGGCGCAGCTGGGCAGTCCCGTGGAGGGGTACACGCCCGAGGCTCGCGAGGCGCTGCGACGCTACGCGTGGCCCGGCAACGTCCGCGAGCTGATCAACGTGGTCGAGCGCGCGGTGCTGCTGTCGGAGGACGAGCGCGTCGGCCTGGGCGATCTACCTCCCGCGGTGACGGCTGCGTCGGCGCTCGAAGACCCGCCGCTGTCGGCGCCCGGCGAGGTGGACGGCTCGCTGTCGACCGGCTCGCTCGACGACGTGATCGCGCTGCCGAAGTCGTGGCGGACGGAGACGTGGAAGGTCGTGCGCGAGGGCGTGCTGCTGGCCGGGGAGCGGGCGTACCTGAGCGCGGTGCTGCGTCAGACCCACGGGCGCATCGCCGACGCGGCGAAGCGGGCCGGGATGTCGCCGCGGGCGCTGTTCGACAAGATGCGCCGCCACGGGCTGCGCAAAGAGGAGTTCCGCGAGGACGGCGCGGGCTGAGGGAGACCCTCGCCCGCCTGCAACCGCATCCCGGCTCGTCCGTCTGGCCGGTATGTCCGGGGGACGTCGATGCTTGGTGGTGGGGCTCGCCCTCGGCGTCAGCCCCGTGGCGTGTACCAAGAAGGGCGACGACCAGGCGCAGACGCGGGCGCAGACGTGTCAGAAGATCTCCGATCAGCTGGTGCAGCAGGCCGAGCTCGCGATGAAGATGGTCGCCGCGATGGCCGGTCCCGACGACGAAGACGGTGCCGAGCTCGCCGCCGAGGCCAAGTCCGAGATGCGGGCCATGGCCGAGAAGATGAAGACCGACTGCCTGACGTGGCCCGAGGAGACGCTCGAGTGCTTCGCCGATCCCGTCTACGCGATGCGGCACACCGACGAGTGCGAGCGCGCGGCGGCGGCGTACAGCGGCGAGCCGTTGCCGCCGGCGGACGTGCCGGCCGGGCCCGAGCCCGCGTGGACGCATACGTTCGCGGGCAAGCCGTCCACCTTGCGACTTTTGGCCGACGGTCTCGTGGTCGCGCGCTTCTACGACTACGACAGCGGTGAAGGCGACGCCGAGGGCACTTGGTACAAGGCCCTCGTCGCCGTCAAGGACGGCAAGCCGCTGTGGGCGCACGAGGGTGACTACGACGCCTCGATCACCGAGATCGACGACGCCACCTTCGGCGTCGTGCAGGAGGGCAAGCTGCTGGCGATCACGGCGGCGACCGGGGAGACGGCGTGGACGTTTCGACTCTCGACCGAGGGCATCGAGGGGTTCGATCCCGAGTACGACTCCGCGCCGTGGATCAAGGTCGTGGCACGCGAGGGTGACGGCTTGATCGTCGGCGACGGCGAAGCGCGGTTTTCTCGGGTGAGCGGCAATGGCACCAAGCAAGAGAGCCTCGGACGGCTCACGGACGAGACGCTGGATTCGGATGCGGAGTTCGTGGTGTCCCCCGACGGCCTGCGGTGGCTGTGGGAGACGTACGACGTGCGGGCCTTCGACGCGCAGTGGAACACCAAGGTCGCGCTGCGCGCTCACGACAGCCTCTCGGCGGTGCATCCGTTCGACGGTGGCGCCGCGCTGCTCATCGACGGCGAGGTCATGGTGATCGACGCCGGCAAGTGCGGGGGGTCCACCGAGTTCGCCGCGCCCAGCAAGTGGCCACACAAGGGCGAGATGTTCGTGCGCGACATGGACGAGTGCGCCGACTGTGGTCAGCCGCCGGCAGGCTGCGTGGTGTGGCAAAGCTACGTCGCGGACGTCTCGCACGAGCCGATGGCCGCGCTGCCCGACGGCGGCTGGGCGGTCAGCGACGGCACCCACACGTTCGCGTTTCGCGACGGCAAGGAGATCTGGAAGTCGGCGACGTCGGCCGGCGGCCGTACGATCTTCGACGGCTCGGTGTACGCGATCTGGCCCGGCGGCGAGGAGGACGACGAGCCGATGAAGCTGTGGGCGCTCGCTCCGGCGACGGGCAAGCACCAGTGGGGCAGCGTGCTGCCGAAAAAGCCCGGCGGCTGGATGTACTCGACCGACGAGGTTCACCTGCACAAAGCGGGCGACTGGCTGCTCGCCGGCTACGGCGACACGATCTCGCTGCTGCCGGCGAAGCGAGGTTGAGGCCCCGGCGCGCCGGCCCCGGTCAGCCCGCCGGCGGCTGGAAACAATCGATCGTCGTCACGATGCGAAAGTTCGACGCGCCGGTGTGACGCTCGGCGTGGAAGATGTCCATCGCGTAGGTCTGCCCCGGTGTCAGTCCGAGCTCGTCCATCGTCGCGGTGCCTTCCAGCGGACGGTGGGGACCACCGAGGTCCACCGCCAGCTTACCGTCGACGAAGACCCAGACGTCGTCGTCGCCGCGGAACGTGAACACCTCGCCGCCGTGGTACGAGAACGTGGCGTGCACTTCCGTGGTGAAGTGGAAGTTGTGGTTGTTGCCCTCGTTGCCGAACCCGAGTCCGTCGATCGGGAAGAACGCGTCGCTGTCGAAGACGTACTCGCCGGTCGGTTGGACCTCGAGGGGTAGGTCGATCTCGAACGCTTGGTTGATGCCCGGCACGTCGTGATACCAGTCGGTGAACGACTCGTCGCTCCAGATCGGGCGCAAGAGCGGGCCGTTCGGGTCGAGCTGGGGCGTGCCGTCGGCGCCGAGCACGGGCAAGACGAGACCCGGGGTCGGGGGCCCCGTGAACGTCTCGAAGTCCATGTGCGAAGAGGAGAAGTCCCGGATCTTCGCGGTGAGGCCGGTGCAGTCCACCTCGCCGGGCCCGCCGTCGACGTTCGTGTTCACGTCGAGCTTGAGATCGTCGTCGAGGGCGCCATCGGACGCGTCGGCAGTGTCGTCTCCCATCGACGTCGCGTCGCCCGTCGTGGCCGCGGAGGACCCGATCCCCGGGCTTCCGATCGGATCGCCGGTGTCGCTTGCGGTCTCGCCGCAGCCGGCGGTGAGCAGCGAGGCAAGGACGAAGGACGATCGGCGGTGGGTCACAGGAGGTCGACACGGGCCCGACCGCGGATTTGCAGGACGCGCGTCGCGGTTCGGCGAACGTGGTGTGAAAGGCGTTCGCGGTCCGGCGGTCCCTGTCAGCGCCGCGCTGGTGAGGGGCGGCTCGGAGAGGATGGCGGCGACAAGTGGCCGCCCCGTCGGATGCAGCACCTTGGCCCGTCCGCGAATCCCGGCCGACGGGCGCGGACCCGGGATCGTGCTTGACAGGGACGCGGTGCCCGGCGGAGCGTCACGCCGTGCTCCTCGACCGCTTTCGCCCTCGTACGCTGCTCTCGCTCACCCTCGTGTCGTTCGTCGCGCTGACGGGCGCGTGCGACTCCGACAAGAAGGACGACAAGGCGGCCAAGGCCGACGCCAAGAGCAAGCCGGGCGACGATGCGAAGGCCAAGGACGTCAAGGCGCCCGAGGCCAAGGCGGAGGCGGACGCGAAGGCCGACGGCGCGGATGCGAAGGCCGACGAGGGGGACGCGAAGGCCGATGGCGCGGATGCGAAGGCCGACGGCGCGGATGCGAAGGCCGAGGGCGGGGAGGCGGCCGAGGCTGGCGGCGATGAGGCGCCCGCCGAAGCCGACGCCGAGCCCACGGCGCCCGTGATCAAGGACGGCGATCTGATGACCGGCGCCGAGAAGGTCGGCGGCGTGCACCAGGGCATGGCACCGGCCGAGGTCGAGAAGCTGCTCGGCGCGCCCGCGCACAAGGGCGAGATCGAGGAAGAGGCCGCCACGGGCGACTTCGTGCAGGCATGGTCCTACAAGGACAAGGGGCTTTCGATCACGATGGCGGGCACCGACGCCAAGGGCTCCGGTCAGACCGTGTCCGCGATCACCGTGGACGCGACCTACACGGGCGAGCTGCCCTGGGGACTGAAGATCGGCAGCCCGCGCGCCGACGTCGAGAAGATCTACGGGGAGCACTTCGACAAGGACTTCACCAACGACGACCAGTTCGTCGCGGGCTCGATCTACGGCGGCTCGCACTACACGTTCAAAGACGGCAAGGTCGACGGCCTGTTCGTCGGCGCCGGCGCCGAGTAGCCCCGCGCTACCCGGCCGAGGTGGCCCGGTCGACCAGGCACTGCATGGCGGCATCGAAGTCGCCGCACACGGAGGCCGGGCAGCAGTCGCCGTTGTCGGCATCGTCGACCGTCTCGCAGACCTCGCGGATCCGGATCGGCGCGATCCCCTGTGTCCATCCGCCGAGCCTCGACATCCCGACGCAGCCCGGACCGAGCCCGTAGACGTGGTCCTGGTACGCCGCCGTCTCGCCTTGGGCGACTTGCTCGGGCGTCAGGTCGCCCGCCGGCCACTCACCCTCGCGCCAGGTGCGGTACTCGGTCATCGCCGGACCGGCCTCGTCGTAGCCGACGATCGGCACGAAGGTCACGTGCTTGTTCGGGTTGGCGACGACCAAGCGCTGCACGATCTCCTCGACGAGGAGCATGTTGCCGTCGGCCGTGGCCGAGCAGTTGGTGAAGGTCCCGCTGGCGTCCGGCCCCTCGCATGCAGCCCCCACGGTGAAGCAGATCGCCGACGACAGCGCGGGCTGGCCCGTCGACGGATCCACGGTCCAGTAGCCCTGGTCGGCGGTGAGCTCGGGATCGCCGAGCGAGCAATCGAGCTCGTCGGTCATCACGATGACGGCGAGATCCGCCTCGGGGCGCAGGAACGTCTGCCCGCCCTCCGTGCAGGCCGGATCGTTCCAGCACTGGGTCGGGTCGACCAGGGTCGTGGCTGCACGCAGCGTGGACTCGAAGCCGCAGCCGTTGATCCCCTGGGGGACGAGGCATCGCAGCGCGTCCTCGATCGTCGCCCCCTCGACGTTGCTGCCGTCGAGCGTGAACGCGAGAACCTGCCCCGGGAGCACGGTGCCTTCGGGGCAGACTTGCTCGCACACTTCCGGCATCTGAACCGAGCCGCTCAGCGACGTGAAGTCGGACAGGTGATCCCGGCACGTTCGCGCTTGTGGTGCTCCGAGCGCGGGTGCGTAGCCGGCGGGCTGAAATCTGGTGCACGCCGGATTGCCGAAGTCGGGCGTGGTGAGGACGACGTGGACGTCGAGATCGACGGTCGTCGCCCGCAGGCCGGCCACCAGGCCGTCCATGGCCTGGGCCAAGCGGGCCTGCGCCGCACCGTTGCCGAGCGTGTTGTCGACGACGATCGCGATGTCGAGAGTCAATGCGACCGGGAGCATCACGCCGGTCGCGTCGGTCGTCGGCCCATCGGTCGACGCGGCCGTGGACGACGCGTCCGCGCCGTCGTCCGTCGTCGTCGCGGCCGCCGACTCGGTCGCGGTCGACGCGGTGCCCGACCCGTCGGTGCCCCCGCTGGGCAGGGATGGTGGGTCCGCCGCGCACGCCCCCAAGCAAAGTGATGCCACGCAAAGGCGAGCCGCGCGTCCGACTTGCACCACCGCATGACAGTAGCATTCGCCGCGCACGGCCGCCTGCGGTCGTCACGGCTCGGGCGCGGGCTCGTTCGAGATCGCCTGCGGGTCGTGCCCGAGCATGTCCAGCAGATCGTCGGCGGTCAGTTCCGGGCTCAGGTGCGCGATGCGATCGGCCAAGTCGGTGGTGTCGCCGAAATAGGTCGGGGCACACGCGACGTGGATGAAGCCCATCGCGCCGAAGCGTCCGTCTTCCCACATGTCGAGGACGAAGCGCCACGTGTCCTTGGCGATCGGCTCGCGGCAGTGGCGGCACCGTGCGCGGCCGGACGGGGCACGCTGCGCGGCTTGGAAGCGGACGAGACGGTGGTGATCCACGCCCCGCTGGGCGAGGGCACGCAGGTCGTCGGCGTCGGGGATCTCGGCCGCTTCGGTCAGCGCCTCCAGGAACGGCTCGGGTCGCTTGGCCGCGCCGCACCACAGGTGGAACCAGTACGTCGCCTCGCCCTCGCCGTAGGGATTGGGGGTGCGCTCCCCGAAACGCAGCTCACCCTTGGCGACGTTGCGTCCGCACGCGCGGCACTTGGCGCGGCCGGAGCTGGCGGACTCGATGACATGGCTCATGGGCTACTCGAAGGACGGCAGGATCGACGTCGCGGTCAGCCGTCGTGCAGGCCGGGGCTCGTGTCGGACCCGTCGGTGCAGCCGCGCCGCAGCCCCGGGCCCATGCTCGGTCGTCGCATGACTCCACCCTCGGACAGCCGCGGTCCGGGCGCAACAAATCGACGACGAGACGGCGCCGCATCGCGAGGCGGGCTCGGCGCGGCGGGGATCGGACGCGTCGTGGCCCGCCGCGGTGTGTTTCACCTCGCGTGTCGGGCCGGGGCGCGATCGCCCCGTCGGGACGGCCCGCCGTCCATCAAAGCTCAGTCGCGCCTTTGCCGGGTGGGGCGCATGTCGAACTTGTCGAGCAGGCGCAGCAGGTACACGCGATCGATCTCCGCGGCGCGGGCCGCCTGGGTGATGTTGCCGTCGTGGGCGGCCATGAGCGCACGGACGTAGGCGTGCTCGTAGTCGGAGACGAGCAGTGCCTTGGCCGTCTTGAAGGGCACCGACGGATCGATGCGCACCGACACCTTCGGTCCGCCGCTGTCGTCGAGGGTGGTCTCCTCGGGATCGGGACCGGTGAGCCCGGCCGAGGCATCGGGGCCCACCTCGCCCAGGGCCGCGGCGCGCTCGAGCACGTTGCGGAGCTCGCGAACGTTGCCCGGCCACGGTCGCTTCATCAGCGACTCGATGGTCTCGGCATCGATCGTCAGCGCGACGCCGGTGTCGGCGTGGTCGCGGACGAACGCCTCGACGTACAGCGGGATGTCCTCGGGCCGTTCTCGCAGGGCGGGCATGCGCACGTCGACCACGGCGAGACGAAAGTACAGGTCGGCGCGGAAGGTCTCGCGGTTGACCTCGCGTCGCAGGTCGCGGTTGGTGGCGGCGACCAACCGCACGTCGATCTTGCGCGAGCGCGCGCTGCCGAGCGGGGAGACCTCGCGGCGCTCGATCACCCCGAGCAATCGTGTCTGCAGCTCCAGGGGGAGCTCGCCGATCTCGTCGAGGAACAGGGTGCCGCCCGAGGCCGCCTCGAACGCGCCCACGCGCGCTCGGTCGGCGCCGGTGAAGGCCCCACGCTCGTGACCGTACAGCTCGCTCTCGATGAGCGTGGGCGGCAGCGCGGCGCAGTCGACCACGACGAACGGACCTTCGGCGCGGCGGCTGTGCTCGTGGACGGTGCGCGCGGCGACCTCCTTGCCGGTGCCCGACTCGCCGGTGATCAACACCGTGGCCTCGGTGGGGGCGACCTTGGCGAGGAGCTCGAAGATCCGACGCATCTGCGGGCTGCGTCCACGCAGCTCGCCCAGGCGCGTCTCGGCCGTCAGCGGCACGTCGACCGTGGTGTCCAGCGGCGTCATCTTGATCCGCGAGCTGCCCACCGAGATCGTGGTCGCTCCGCGCACGGTCACGTCGGCGATGCGCATGTCGTCGATCCAGGTGCCGTTGAGCGAGTCGAGATCGCGGATCGCGTAGCCACCATCGACCAGGGCGATCTCGAAGTGCTGACGCGACACGGTGGGATCGGTCAGCGTCAGGTCACACTCGTCGTGCGTGCCGATGGTGGCACGTTCGCCCTCGAGGTCGACGCGCTGCTTCTTGTCGGGGCCGCGGACGACGTCGAGGCGAAGCCGGCGACGTCGCAGCGCACGGACATCGTCGCCTTCGCGGAGCAGGATCGTGTGGGGGACGTCGGTCATCGGTTCACCAGGCTTCGATCGACACCTCGCCGCCGGCGGGAGCATCGATGCTGCGCGACTTTCGTTGCGCGAGGTCGGAGTTGTACAGCTCCAGGCGGTGCGTGCCCGGGCGGATCGTGTGGTCGATGGGGGTATGGCCGAGGCTGCGGCCGTCGAGGATCACCTCGGCCCACGGGATCACGTTGACGCGCAGGCGGGCGTTGGCGGGGCGCTTGCGGGGCGTGGGGTCGACCGGATCGCGCGACGTGGTGGTGTCGTCGGTGGTCGCGGCGTGGTCGGTGGGGGTGGACGGGGGCTCGACCGAGGGGACCGAGGTCGGCGACGGCGGCGGGTCCGGATTCGTCGTCGGGGGAGGAGTGTTGGCGCGCGCGGACTCGCGGGCCGCGATGCGGACGGGGAGTAGCCTCCTGTCGGCGGGCTCGCGGGTCCACCACCACGCGGCCGCGGCGGCCGTGACGGCGGCGGCCGAGCCGAGGATCCACCCGCGGCGCCCGCTCGCCTCGGCCGGCGCGCGGTCCCGGTCGCGGGCCGAGACGTGACGCGTCACGTGCGAGGGCGCGGCGGCCCGGATCGCGGCATCGAGGGCGACCTTGTTGGGTGCGGGCTTGGCCCCCCGCCGACGACGCACGCGGGCGGCGAGCGGCTGCGGGCGCGGGCGCACTCCGGCCGCCGTGGCCCAGGCGTGCAGGGCATCGCGCAGCTCGTCGATCGTCGCGTAGCGATCGCGCGGTGCGTCGGCGATCGCCTTCGCGATGATGTCGCGCAGTGCCGCGTCGACGCGCGGGTCCACCTGCGTCGCGTCGCTGCCCGGCGGACCCACCACCAACCACTGCAGCACGCGTCCCAGCCCGAACACGTCGGCGCGAGCGTCGATGGGACGGCCGGCGGCTTGCTCGGGCGCGATGAACAGCGGCGTGCCCTTGATCGCGCCGGGCAGCGTGTCACGACCGCTTCCGTGGGTCGCCTTCGCGATGCCGAAGTCGGCGAGCTTGACCACGCCCTCGACCGAGACGAGCACGTTGCTCGGTTTGACGTCGCGGTGCACGACCGGCGCGAGACGACCCTGCGCGTCGGTCCGGCGGTGCGCGTAGTCGAGGCCGGCCGCGATCTCGTCGACGACGAACAGCGCCTCCGGGAGCGAGAACGACTCGCCGCCGGCCTCCACGTCGTCGAGCAGGGCCTGCAGCGAGCCGCCGTCGACCCGCTCGAGCACCATGTACGGATGTCGCGTGCCGTCGTCGTCCTCTTCGATCCCGAAGTCGAAGACCTGCACGAGATTGCCGTGCGAGAGCCCCATCGCGAGCTTCGCCTCGTCCTGCAGGGCCTGCACGAACACGTCGTCGCCGGTCAGGTCGGCCCGCAGTCGCTTGATCACCAGCGGCTTGGTCAGGCCGCCCGCGCCTTCGGCCGACGCCTCGAACACGTCCGCCATTCCGCCGCTGCCGATGCGCGCGCCGATCTGGTAGCGCCCCAGTCTGGCGACGGCCATCGTGAGCATGGTAGCGTAGCCACCGTCGCATGACCGACGCGGGACGATGGGTCGCGACGGCGTTGGCCGCATCGCTTCTGACCTCGTCCACCGCGGTAGCGGCTCCGTCCGTCGTGGTGGTACCCCCGGCGTTGCACGACGACGTGACGGCGGTCGAAGGGGCGCTGCGCGACGATGGCCACGAGGTGGCCTCGTGGTCGGCGATTGCCGCCGACGTGACCGCGGCGCGCGACCGGGCCCGGGCCGCGCGGGACAGAGGCCGCGCCGAGGCCGGTGAGGCGATCGAGGCCGCGATGGCGTCGTGGCTGTCGCAGGACTTCGCGGCGATGCGCACCGGCCTGCTCGCCGTCGAGCGCGACCATCTGCTCGATCTCGCCACCGAGCCGGGCTGCGCGACGCTGTGGCAGCTGCAGTTCCGACTCGGCCTGAGCGCCGGCAGCGATGCGGACGCGCGCGCGCAGCACTACGCCACGGCGCTCGCCCTCGACGCGGAGGCGAGACCCGACCGCGCGCTGTACGGGCCGGACGTGGCGCAGGCGTTCGTCGAGGTCGTCGAGGCCCGGGCGACGTCCCCGTCACGCACGTTGAAGCTGACCACGACGCCCGCCGACGCCACGGTCGCCGTCGACTGCCACGAGGTCGATCGCGCCAAGGACATCGCGGTGCGCCCGGGTCGCCATGTCGTGGTCGTGTCCGCGCCGGGGTATCTGCCGGTCGCGCGGCTCGTCGTGGTCGACGACAGCGGCGCCCCCGATCCGATCGAGCTGTGGGCGGCGTCCGAAGGCGATCCGGCGGCAGCGTTCGGCGCGGGCTGGCTCGGCCCGTGGGATCCGGGCGGGGTCTCCACGCGCACTGGACTGCGGGCGATCGCCAAGCGCGAGCACGCCGACGTGCTCGTCGCGCTGTCGACCGACGCCGACGGCTGGCGCGCGCAAGGCTGGCTCGTCGATCCCCCGAAAACGGCCGAGCGCACCGAGACCGCGCGCGTGCGAGGCGACGACGCGACCGAGGCCGCGCGCCGAGCCCTGGCCTGGGTCACCGACGCCGGCACGATCGCCACCCCGGCGCCCACGGTGAAGCCGCCGACCGGCCCGGCGGGCCCGACCGACACGCGACCACGACGCTGCCGCCCTGCGAAGAAGTGCTGGTGGGTGTGGACGTTGATCGCCGTCGCCGGCGCGGGCTTGGCCGTCGGCCTCGGCGTGGGCCTGACCCGCCGCGACGAGCCGGGGCGACTGCAGATCGTCGCGCCGGGCGGGCCGTGATCAGTCGAAGCGGCTGCTGTACGTCAGCTCGAAGTCGAAGACGCTGCCGCCCCCGCCCCCGCTGGTGTCCTCGACCCGCAGCGTCCACTGGCCGTTGATCGCCTCGTCGCCGGGGAAGGGCGCGTTCATTCGCAGTCGCTGCGAGCGGGTGCCGGCCGCAAGGCCCGCCGTGGCCCCGTCGAAGACGGTCGCGATGGTTCCGTCGTCGCGCAACGGTCCGATGAGCGTGGCGCGGAGCTGGGCGATGTCGGTGTCGTGGAAGAGGACGAACTGCAGCTCGAGGTCCATCGGCACGATGGCCGCGCCGTAGACGAACAGGTCGACGTTCGCTTCGCCGCCGTCGGGCACGTCGTTGCCGAACGAGTCGTTTTCGGCCTGGCCCCACATCCACGCCGGCTGGCAAAGTCCGTCGCCTCCGAACGTGAGGCCGGCGCAGTAGGCTTCGGGGCCGCAGTCGCGCAGCGCGTCGCAGTCGTTGCCGTGGAAGCCTTCGCCCATGTCGGCGTCGACGCAGCGACCGAGCACCCCGAAGACGTGGTTGTCGATGACGCCCTC
>CALBMM010000014.1 GCA_937896535.1 uncultured Pseudomonadota bacterium | reverse complement strand
GCGGCTTCTCCAACCCGCCTTCTTCTTCGTACTGACTTTCCAGGACCTCTTCGAATGTCCGAGGAGTATACGACGGAACGCGACGGCCGCCAGCGTCAACCGCTCTGCATGCGCGTGATGATCGCGGTGGCGTATGCCTCCATCGCCGCCACGTAGCTCGTCTCGCACACCGAGAACGTGTTCTGCGTCCCGTCGGCGAACGCCTCGGCGACCTCGCGCATGCGCACGGGCGGAACGGCCCGCCCGCCGGGGCCTTCGCAGCCGGGGCCGATCCCGAAGTCGACCACGAACGCGGGGTCGCTCGGCGAGTCCGAGTAGACGGCGTTGCCGGACGCGTCGACGCCACCGATGAGGGCGAACATCGACGCCGCCGGGGCCTGCAGCGCGTCGACGTAGCGGGAGACGGGGCGCAGGACCGCGTCGGTGTCGGGATCGGCGGCCGGGCCACCGTCGACGTTCTTGTCGGCGGAGCTGCACGCGCTGCCGCTGCAGGTCACGCCGGCGTTCCAGCACACGGCCGAGGTCGGCGCGCCGTCACGCGGGTTGGACCAGAACACGCGGTTGCCGTCCGGCAAGAAGATCGTCTCGAACGCCTTGTTGAGCGAGCAGTCCGCTTCGTCGGTGACCATCACGACGGCCAAGAGCGCGTCGGCGGGAAGGAATCCCAGGCTCGCTTCTCCCTCGGTTTGCGTGCGGGTGATCGCCTTGTTCATCGACTCCAGCTGCTCTTCGAACCCGCAGCCCGAGATGCCCTGGGGGACGATGCAGCCGAGGGCGTCGCCGACCGAGAGCCCGGCCGGGAGGTTCGTCGCGCCCTGGACGTTCTCGACCCAGGGATGGACGACGCCGTCGGCCGACGGCGCCAGTCCGATATTTGCCCACTCCGCGGGACAAGGGGTCAAGCACGCCTCGGCCGTCGCGTCCACCGGCACGGCGCCGGCGAAGACGAAGTCCTGCGTCCGGCTGCGACAGGAGGACGCCACGAGCTGGCCGCCTTCCGGTCCGGTCCCGTCGCACCAGGGGTTGCCGTTGTCGCTGGTGGTCACGCCGATCCGCCACGCGATGCCGGCGTTCGTCAGCGCGTCGGCGAGGGTCGTGATCGCGGCGGGCAGGCGCGCCTGCTCCTCGCCCATCGTGCCCGAGTTGTCGACGACGACGAGAATGCTGACCGAGGTCAGCGGCACCACCGTGTCGCCGGAGTCGTCGGCCGTGGGATTGCCCGAGTCCGTCGTCGCCGAGCCGCCGTCGGCGCCCGTGGTGAGCGCGACGCTGGGGTCGACGCACACGTCCGACAAGCACACCAGCTCGCCCAGGCACGCCTGCTCGACGCAGGCACCGGTCTCACGGCCGGGCTCGATGTCCGCGGCCGAAGGCCCGCAGGCGATGGCCAGCGAGGCGAGCAGGGGAAGGGCCGCGATCACACCGCGGCTCGATTCGTTCGTCACTGCGAACAGGGACGACCAGGGTCCCGAAGATCGACGCATTCGTCTCTACCTTGGTTGGGGGTATCTGCAGCGTACCCGACGGGGGCCGCACGCTCCATGTCGGCCGCCGTGGGCGATCGTTGCGCCGGATCGCGATTTTTTTCGACGTTCGGGCGGATTCGTCCCCGGTGTGCGTCCCGGTGCGCGCGTGGCCGTCGAGCGGCGGACCGATGCGCTACCCTGCCGGTCGATGGCTCGCGCCGAAACCGCCGCTGCCGCGTCCGACGACCGATCCGCCGACATGGCCACGCTGCTGTCGGTGGTGCGACAGGTCGTGCTCGAGGTCAGTGACGGCCGTGGTCTCGGCCAGATCGTGCCCGACGTCTCCCTCGAGAAGGGACTCGGCCTCGGCAGTCTCGAGCGCGTCGAGCTCGCGGTCCGCGTCGGTGACGCGTTCGGCGTGCACCTGCCCCCGCAAGCGGTCGCCGACGTCGACACGCCGCGCCAGCTGCTCGCGCAGGTGCTCGCCCAGCGCGGGACGTCGACCGCGGCCGCCGTCTCCGTCGCCTCGCCCCAGGACAAGGCCGCCTTGCTGCCGCCGCACGCACGCGCACCCGAGCCCAGCGAGGTCGCCACGCTCGTCGAGCTGCTCGAGTATCACGTGGCCCACCAGCCCGACCGCGTCCACGTGGTGCTCGAGGACGACGACGGACGTGCGACCCCGCTGACGTATCGCGGGCTGTACCAGGCCGCGCTGGCCGTCGCGCGAGGACTACGCCGGCTCGGGCTCGGCCCGGGACGCTCGGTCGCGATCATGCTGCCGACGGGCCTGGACTACCTCGCGTCGTTTTGGGGGGCGCTGCTGGCCGGCGGCGTGCCGGTCCCGCTGTACCCGCCGGTTCGACTCGATCGGATCCGCGAGTACATCGTGCGGTGCACCGGGATCCTCGACAATGCGCAGGCCCAGGTGCTGATCACGTTCGACCGTGCGGCCCAGGTCGCCGGCATCGCACGCGATCGCGTCTCGTCCGTCGAGCACGTCGTCGCGGCCGATCGCCTGCGCGAGTCCGATGCCGGCGGCGACGGCGTGCTGGCCACGCGCGCGGTCGTCGGACCGTCCGACACGGCGCTCATTCAGTACACCTCCGGCAGCACCGGCGATCCGAAGGGCGTGGTGCTCAGCCACGCCAACGTCCTCGCCAACGTTCGCGCGTCCACCAAGGGCTGCGGCCTGTGCCACGAGGACGTGATCGTCAGCTGGCTTCCGCTGTACCACGACATGGGCCTCATCGGCGGCTGGCTGATGCCCCTGTACTTCGGCACGCCCACGGTGCTGATGTCGCCGATGGCCTTCCTGATGCGGCCGGCGCGGTGGCTGCAGACGCTTTCGGACTACCGCGCCACGGCTTCGGTCGCGCCCAACTTCGCCTTCGATCTGTGCGTCAAGCGGATCGACGACGAGGTGCTCGCCGGTCTCGACCTGTCGTGCGTGCGCATCATCCTCAATGGATCCGAGCCGATCACCGTCACGACCCTCGAGCGTTTCGTCGAACGGTTTGCCCCGGTGGGCATGCGGGCCGAGGCGTTGTTTTGCGCCTACGGCCTCGCCGAGAACATGGTCGCGGTCGCGTTCCCGCCTCCGGGGCGGGCGCCCCGGATCGATCGGATCGAACGGGCCGCGTTCGCCGAGACGGGCCGCGCCGTCCCCTCGACCGACGACGATGCACTCGAGTTCGTCTGCGTCGGCAAGGCGGTGGACCAACACGAGATTCGCGTCGTCGACGACCAAGGCGTGCCGTGTCCCGAGCGGACGCAAGGCACGATCGAGTTTCGTGGGCCGTCGTCGTTTCGTGGCTACCACCGCCGCCCGGACGCGACGGCGCAGGTGCAGCGACCCGATGGCTGGGTCGATACCGGTGACCTGGGCTACCTCGGCGAGGGAGAGCTGTTCATCACCGGCCGGGTCAAGGACCTCATCATCAAGGGTGGTCGCAACTACTACCCCCACGAGATCGAGGAGGCGGCGGCGAGCGTCGACCGGATCCGCCAAGGCTGCGTGGCCGCCTTCGCGATCCACGACGAGGCGTCGGGGACCGAGCAGATCGTCGTGGTCGCCGAGACGCGCGAGACCGATGCCACGAGTCGGGAGATGCTCGAGGGCAAGGTCGTCGAGACCGTGACGACCCGGGTCGGCGTGCCGCCCGACCGCGTCGTGCTCGCCCCACCCGGGACGGTGCCCAAGACCTCCAGCGGCAAGATCCGGCGCCGCGAGTGTCGCGATGCCTACCTCGACGGAACGTTGCTGCAGGCGCGCGCCTCCGTGGGGCGCCAGGCGCTGGGGCTGGCCCTCGGCAGCCTGCCCGCGCGTGCCGGCAAGGTCGCCCGGCGGGTGGGCGCCGCGCTGTACGGCGGCTACGCGGCGGGGACGCTGGCGTCCTTCGTGCTCGCGGCCCCGGTGGTGGCACGCCTGCGGCCGGCCGGCCGAGCCTCGCGCCGCACCGCGGTCGCGGAAGCCAAGGCGGCGCTGACGTTGGCCGGTCTGCGCCCCGCGGTGACCGGCCTGGCGAACATCCCCGAGGGTGGGGCGCTTCTGGTCGCCAACCACAGCGGCTACCTCGACTTCCTGATCTGTCTCGCCACGCTACCCACGGACACGCGCTTCGTCATCAAGGGCGAGGTGCGCGACAACCCGGTCATCGGGCCCCCGCTCTCGCGCATGGGGCACGTCTTCATCGATCGGCACTCCACCGCGCGCTCGCTCGGCGACCTCGACGAAGTCGTGACGCTGCTGAGCCAGGGCGAGCGCGTGGTCGTATTCCCCGAGGGCACGTTCTCGTCCGACGTCGGCATGCGGGCCTTCAAGCTCGGGGCGTTCCGGCTCGCGTGCCAGACGGGGACGCCGTGCATCCCCGTGGCGATCCGCGGCTCGCGGCAGGCACTGCGCGACGGCACCTGGCTGCCCAGACGCCAGCGCATCGAGGTCCAGGTCCTGCCCCCGCAGGCACCCACCGGCACCACGCTCGCCGACATCGTCGACTTGCGGGATCGGTGTGCCGACGCGATCGCCGAGCACATCGACGAGCCACGACTGTTCGCGGCCGACATCTCCGTCCCCGGCGCCGAGGACTGAGAGCGTCGGTTCGCGTCGTCGACGACCAGCCGCGGCGGGGTGCGGCCGAGCAGACTCTCGTCGGCCACGCCCGATTGCCGACCCACCGGCCTCGCGATCGTCGGGCCCGAGCCCGCTGGGTTCACCGTGGCCGTTGCGGTCTCGGACGACGAGGGGGCGGCCGCGGCGGCGCAATGCCGTTTGCCGATCCGTCGGCCGCGCGCATGCAGTACGATCATGCGGTTGCCTCGATGACTCGCTCGCTCGCGTCGACCGTGTTGCTGCTGCTGGGCTGCTACAGCCAGCCCGGGTCCGACGCTGCGCAGTGCAACGTCGACGACGACTGCCCGAGCGGACAGACGTGTCCGGCGGGCGTGTGCGTGGACGCGATGTCGGCCACGACCTCGGATGGCGGGGAGGACGTCGTGGCCACCACGATGCCCGGTGACGAAGACACGGGGGCCGACGAGGCCACGAGCACCGGCGCCCAAGCATGCGTCGCCCCCGATCTCGAGCTCGACGGACGATGCGTGGCCGCGGCGACGTTCGACACCGTGGTCCAGCAGACCTTCGCCGACGTCGAGGTCGACCACCCCGGCACGGCCGGCGCGTGCCTGAGCGTGACATGTCCGCCGCAAACCACGGTGATCGGCGGCGGCTTCTTCCGCCTCGGCGTGGCGCTCACGGAGGCGCGTGCCGTTGCGGAGGACAACGCGTTTCGGATCTGCGGGGACGTCGTCGCCGGTGCACCGGCCAGTCGCTGGAACGTGTTTGCGCAGTGCGCCGCCGTCGAGGGGGACTTGCTGTATCGGGTGTCGGAGACCCCCGATACGATCGCTGCCGACGCCTCCGAGTGCCGCACCGTCAACTGTCCCGCCGGCACCACGTTGATCGGTGGCGGCGGCACGTGGCCGTCGTGGTGGTCGATCAGCGACATGCGACCGGGCAGCGGTTGGCGGATCTGCGGCACGGCGCAGGGAGCCGCCGCCGAGATCGAGTTCCACACCACGTGCGCCGTGTTGGCCGATGCCTCCACGCTCGTCGTCGACGGCGAGGCCACGGCGCTGCCGAGCGAGACCCAGTGTGCGACGGCGACCTGTCCGGCGACCGACCTCGTGCTCGGCGGAGGCGCGGCCGCCGGCGAGGACTTCACCGTTCTCGTCTCGCAGCGCGAGATCTCGCCGATCGACAAGACGTGGCGCGGATGCGCGCGCGCGCCGGAGTTCATCGGCGGGCAGGTGTTCACTTCCGCGCTGTGCTTGCAGCAGCCGTGAGCCGCTCCGAGCGCTACGGCAGCGTGCAGTAGGCCGGCCACGTGTCCGGCAGCATCGTGGCGAACGGGCTCGGGTTGGTGCCGAGCGGATGCGCGAACAGCCAATCGAGCACGGGCTCGGTCATCTCGGCCGGCCACGTGTGGCCCTGGTCGTGGTTGCACGTCGCGTAGAAGTGACCGGCGGCATCGAGGTCGGCGATCATGTCCATCGACAGCAGGTTGAAGTCCTGGTTGACGGCCTGGTCGCTCTCGCCGCCCCACGACACGAGGTAGGGCACGAGCCGATCGGGCTGCTCGTAGGGCGGGATGAACCCGCCGGAGAACGGAGCGACCGCCGCGACGACGTCGCTCTTGGCCACGCCCAGGTACGACGTGTACAGGCCGCCGGCGCTCATCCCCACCACGTAGATCTGCGCCGGGTCGACCCCGTACTGCGCGTCGATGCACGTGACGAGATCGTCGAAGAAAACGAGGTCTTCGTTGTCTCCGAACGCACCCTGCTGCCACTCGACGCCTTCGACCATCTGGCTCTCGGGTGACACGAGGATGTAGCCTCGATCGTCGATCGGCGTGATGAGGTCGTTGGGATTGCCGACGGCGATGAAGTCGGCGGAGTCGCCCAGGCCGTGGTACGCGAAGATCACCGGCCACGGGCCGCCGGTGGCCGCATCCGTGGGCGTGTACATGTAGAACTCGCGCGACAGCCCCGCCGAGGGGAACTCGTTGTTGAAGTCGTCGACGAGCACCGGGCAGTCCGCCGGGTCGATGCGCGTCAGCGGCATGCCGGGGTCGTCGCTGCAGCTCTTGCCCGGCGTCATCCCGCTCGCGACGGACGTCGCGGCCCAGGTCGAGGCCGACAGCGCGATGTTGACCTCGACCACGTTCGCCGACAGCGTGCCGCAGGCGTTGTCCATCGTCGTGAACTGACCGATGAGGTGCAGGCTCGCGAGCGTCAGTGGCGTGCCGGTGGGGCTGAAGGGGCCGGGCAGCATGGCGTCGCCGAAGTCGGCGTCGAAGTTGCTGTCGGCGTCGAGGGCCACCGCGTCGGCGGTGCCGAGCACGTCCGAGACCATGGCCCCGCTGGCGTCGGTGGCTCGCAGCGCGATCGTGACGGCGGGCGCGCCCTCGGCCGTCGTCGTGTTGGTGATCTCGGCCTGCATCGGAAGCTCGATCCCGCCAACCTCCACGACGCTCACGAGGATCTGCCAGGTGCCCTCGGTGGGGATCACGGCCGCGGTGTTTCCACCGGTGCTGTCGTCCACCACGCCGGAGTCCGTCATCGCGGTGACGCCACCGCTGCCGCTGCCATCGGCTTCGGTCCCGGCGCCGCTGGTGGTGTCCCCGCCGTCGCCGGACCCGTCGTCACCGCAGCCGGTCACCGCCGTCGTCGCTGCGACCAGGAAGACACAGGCGACCACGGAATCCAGCGCAAGCTTCATGCCCAACAACAATCGCCGCAATCGGACGCCGCGCGCAATCGCGACTCGTGCACCGGCGCAGCTGGGCTCACCCGCCCGCGGCCTCGGGCAGCGACCTCGCCGCCGCCGGGGCGGGCAACAGGCACACCTCCCCCTCGGCAAAGCCCTCGGACTCGAACCCCAGCGCGTGGTTGAAGCGCGCGCGGTAGTTCTCCCACGCGATCGCCGCCGTGATCTCGACGATCTGCGGCTCGCCATAGTGACGCCGCATCCGTGCGAACAGCTCGTCGCCGACGTCGACGCGCGTCTGGGTCATCTCGGTCGCGTACTCGATCACGACGCGTTCGGCATCACCGAAGTGGGCCAGCTCGCCGTCCACGAGTGCTTGCAGGTCCTCGTCGACCACACCATGCGATCGGCTCACGGCCGATCCGATGTCGATTCAAAATGGGCAGCCGACCAACAGCGCCGTCTGCAGCTCGGCCAGAGACTTGGCGCGGGCGGGGGCACGGTCGGCCTTGTCGAGAGCGGTCTCGAACGCGGCCATGCCGGCGAGCAGACCCGGATTGGCGGTGAGCGCACGAACGGGCCCGGGGACTCGACCGAGCTTGCGTCGCGTGGCCCAGAACGCGAGGCGAGCGAACCATCCCGGTCGCTGCCTCAGGACATCTTGCAATCGGCTCATGCCCCCCTCACGGTCGAGGCCGGCGTACCGTGACAGGCCGCCGAGAAAAATCGAGGGTCAGGGGCAGTACTCGAGCAAGAGGCCCGGCGCCAGATTCGACTCTCGGGTGAACGCCGTGATCGTCGCGGTCCCGACCGGCTCGATCGAGACCATCAACGTGCGGGAGCTCGACCGCAGCCACTGCTCCACGAGGCTCGCGTCGAGCATGATCCCGAGCTCGGCCGTGCCCTTGGTCACCGGGGCGGGCCCGCTCGCGACGGGCAGCGAGACCTCTTGCGTGTAGGTCCCGCCCGCCCAAGGGACGAGAGGATGCTCGCAGTTGTTGTACGTCGTGGCGCCGTCGGGCGGCCCGGCGGGTCCCGAGCCCTCCTGCCAGTCGCAAGAGTCCGCAAAGATGTCCACGCGCAGCAGGGCGCCGCCCGGGACCACGCCGTTGACGGAGAGGTCGAGCTCGAGCAGTGCGCTGCCGATGAGCCCCGGCTGGGCATCGTCGAAGCGCAGGAGCAGGACCGAGTCTCCGTAGGGTTTCGAGCGCCCGATCGCGTGAGAGTCGGCGGCGCCGTAGTTGACGTCGGCACACTCGCCGCAGGCCACCTCGTCGACGAGGAAGGTGTCGGCGGTCACCGGGATGTCGAGGACCACGCCGCTGCCGGGCAAGCAAAGGTCGATGCCGCTGTCACCGGCCGTCGCGTCGCTGCCGGTCGTGATCGCCGCACCCGTGTCGCTCGTGGCGTCGTGCCCCGAGTCGGCGCTCGGATCGCTCGCCCCCGTCACGACGTTGGAGTCCGACGCGTCCCCGTCGGCCCCGGTCGGGGTCGCGCCGTCGTCGGCGGTCCGTGTCGCCGAGCCTGCGGTCGCCTCGGTCCCGTCGTCTCGGCTTTCGTCGTACGCGGGGTTGTCGCGGGCGCACGCGGCAGCGAGCCCGACGATGCCCACGATCAGCCACGACCGCTCCACGCGATCATCGTCGCACATCTACGGAAGGCAGTACTCGATCGTCAGCGTCGGCGGCAGACCACCATCGCGGGACCGCACCAGGAACGGCGTGATGCCCTCGGAAGTGAGCACCAAGCTGCCGAACCCGGGGCCGATCCACTGCTCGGTCTCGACGGGATCGAGCGGGATCGTCAGCGACAGGTCGCTGCCCATGTCCGTGATCGCGGTCGTGCCGAGCGTGGTGCCGACTTCCTGGTCCCACGCGCCGAGGCTCCAGGACGTATCCGGGGCGGCACAGGCGTTGTAGGTGGCGGTCCCTACCGCGCTCTTCGTGTTCGCGTAGGGGCCCTCGCCCTCGGCCCATCCGCACGAGTCCGCGAAGACGGAGGCACTGGCGGCCGCGAAGGGACCGGGAGGGTTGAGGACGTCGACGGTCAGCTCCAGCGACGCCTCGAGCACGATGCCGACGGGCAGCTCGTCGAATCGCAGCAGCATCACCGACGTTCCGCCCGCGCTGATGACGAGTCCTTCGTGGGCGCCGCCGAAGTTTTGGTCCGCACACGTCGGCAAGCACGTATCGAGCGAGGTCAGATAGGTATCGGCACTGACCGGCAGAAGCTGGGCGCGCACGCTGTCGCACTGCGGTGGCACGTCGTCGTTGCCGGTGCCGTTGGTCGTCGTGCTGATCACACCCGTGTCTTCGGGGCTCGTGTCGAGGACGGACGTGTCGGCCCCGCTCGGATCGGTCGTGGTCGTCGTCGTGGCCGTGCCCGCGCTCGTCCCGGCGGTCGTCGGCCGCGGGTCGGTGCCACCGTCGGTGGGGGCGTCGCCGTCGTCGGAGCCTACCGCCGACTTCTCGTCGAACGCGGGGTTGGCCGCGCTGCAGCCGGCGAGCCCGAGCACGAGCCCGCTCCGTACCAGTCGCGTCCTTCGCTTCATCCCCGTCGGGTCGGCCCGCGCCGCCCCCCTCCGCGCGCTAGCATACGCCGACGGTCGCCGAGACCGGCTCGGTCACGGGTGCACACGCTTCGTCGCGGCACAGGGCGAAGTCGACGTTGCCCGTGATCTCGTGGTCGCCGCACGTGTCGACGCGGTACTGCACCTCGAAGACGAGGGCATCGCCGTCGTAGCGCCGGGCGTCCACCTTGGCCTGGGTCGGCGAGGGGAGCGTGACGCCCGACGACGACGACAGCTGCAGCTTGACCGGGAAGTCGACGTTGATGTGCCACGGCGACTGCGGCGTGACGGTGACCGTCGCGGTCGCCACGTCACCACGGTCGGGCTTGCTCGGCATGTCGAACGTGACGCGAGCCTGGGGATCGCCGACCTCTTCGGTCGCGCCCGCCTTGTCCTTGTCCTTGCCGAAAGGAGACTTCGGCGCGGAAGGAGCACCGCACGCGGCGACGAGCGTGAGGGCGGCGACGAGACGGGCGGCGTGCGACGACATCGAGGAGACAACGATAGTCTACGTTCGAGTGTCGTGCGGCGCCGGCGTGAGGAAGCTCGGAACGGGCCGGACGCGGGCGTTTTCTAGAGCGACGCGTCGACGCAGGCGAGGTAGGCCTGCTCGTCCGCATCGACCTCGGCGGCGAGGGCGGCGACCTGGGCGGCGACCGCCGGCGCGAGCTTGCGCAGACCGTCGAGCTCGTCGAGCACCGCCTTGCGCTGGGCCACGAGCGGGCCGGTGGGCTTGCCGGCGGCACTGGCCTCGGCGATGTCGGT
Source organism: uncultured Pseudomonadota bacterium (assembly GCA_937896535.1). GTDB lineage: Bacteria > Myxococcota_A > Polyangia > Nannocystales > Nannocystaceae > CALBMM01. The sequence continues at coordinate 2,802 of CALBMM010000014.1, read as the reverse complement.
CGCGAGCGCCTCCGCGCGGTCCGACAGCGCCTGTCGATCGGCCTCGCCCTTGGCGACCGCGGCCTGAAGATCGGTCAGGACGGTGCGCTTGGCATCGAGATCGCGCAGCTCGGTGGCGCAGGCGACTTCGGCGGCGTGAGCGCGGGGCATCCCCGCGATGGCCCCGAAGGCGAGAGTCGACAGGACCACCAGGGAGAGACGCCGCATCATGCCGAAGGACGAAGCAAGCGGCGATCCGAACGACCGGGAGGAACGGGGCGCTGTGATCTTCGAAGGTTGCCGACGTCGGTGCCGTCCCCGCACCGCGAAAGCGGCAAGATTTGTGGCCACGCGGCATGGCCACCCGATACGCCGGGCCCGCTCACGCGAAGGCGCCTTGGCAGGACGGGGCAGGTGGGTAAAGTCCGCACCATGAAGCACCTCGTGTGGACCTCCACTTTGCTTTGCGCGCTCGCCTGCGGACCCAAGGACGCCGGACCCACGGCCGCGCCGACCGACGCGAGCAAGGCGACCGGCGACCTCGCGACCGGTGACGGCGCGACGGCGAGCTCGGCCGACACCGAGGCGCGGATCCGCGAGATCCTGGCCGGCACGCATCGTTCCGCGGACAACCGCGCGCGCGATGGGGAGCGCCATCCCGCCGAGACCCTCGCCTTCTTCGGCGTGCAGCCCGACGACAAGGTGGTCGAGCTGTGGCCCGGCGGTGGCTGGTACACCGAGATCCTCGCGCCGTACGTCAAGGATGCCGGCGAGCTCGTCGTCACCGTCTACGACCCCGCCGGACCCGAGGCCTACTACGGCACCGGCCAGGCCAAGACGATGCTCGAGCGCTTCGAGAAGGAAGCCGACATCTTCGGCAAGGTCGCGCACGTCGTCGTGCCGCAGACCGTCGAGATCGACGACGCGGGCAAGGTCGGCAAGATCGAGCTGCAGCCGTTCTCGCTCGGCGAGCCCGGATCGGCCGATGTCGTCCTCACCTTCCGCAACAGCCACGGCTGGTTCAACCGCGGTGCGGACGCGATGGTCTACGGCGCCGTGTTCGAGGTCCTCAAGCCCGGTGGTGTGTTCGGCGTGGTGCAGCATCGTGCCGACGACGGGGCCGACCCGGCCGAGAGCGGCAAGAAGGGGTACCTGCCCGAGGCGACCGTGATCGCGGCGGCCGAGGCAGCGGGCTTCGAGCTCGCCGACAAGTCCGAGATCAACGCCAACCCCAAGGACACCAAGGACTACCCCGATGGCGTATGGACGCTGCCGCCGTCGCTGACCAAGGGCGACGTCGACCGCGACAAGTACATCGCGATCGGCGAGAGCGATCGGATGACGCTCAAGTTCGTCAAGCCGGCCGGCTGAGCTCGCGGCCGCGGGACCTTGCCCTCAGGGCAAGGCCACCCCGACGACATCGGAGGGGTGGGGCACCTGCGTGTCTTCGAGGACGACGATCGTTTCGGCGGCGTCCGGCGACCAGACGCGCAGGCTGCCGTCGCAGCCCAACTCGCTGCCGCGGCCAACGCAGCCGCGGTAGACGAACGCGCCGGAGTGCTCGAGCTTCGCCACACCCGACACCGTCTCGTCGACGCCGACCGCGAGGGGCTCGGGGGCGCCCGGTCCCTTGGCGGTCATTCGTCGCACGTGCGCGTCGTCGCCGACGAGGCTGGAGAAGGCCATGGCGGTGCCGTCGTCGGCGCACGCCACGGTGCCGAACGTCGTGCCGATCGAGATCGGCGGGCGCGACATGTCCGTCCACCACACCCCCTCGGCACCCTCCAGGACGAGCCCCCCGCCGCATTCCTGGGTGAGATACCCGAACGGCTGGGCGTCGCCGAGGTCCGCTTCGTCCCGCTGCGAGGTTGCGCGATCGAAGACCTCGAGGACGCTGGTCGTGTTCGTCGTCCACAGAAGCGACAGTCGGGCGCCGTCCTCCATCCAGTGCGTGGCCAATGTCTCGCCGCCGAGGAATGTGCTCGAGACGGTGTCGGCTTCGAACGCGCCGTAGTACGTGCGCGTGACGGTGGGCAGGTACGAGCGCGCCGTGTACGTGAAGGCGTTGCCGTCGGCGGCGAGGTCGACGAAGAGCGCGATCGTGTCCTCGGCGACGATGGTCGGGGCCGTGGGCCCGCTGCTTCCGACATCCACGACGAAGACGGCGCTTCGAGCTGCCTGCGCCCCATGGGCCGTGTACATCACCCGTGCAGCGTCGCGCGCGACCGACACGGAACGGAGGATGCTGTCGTCGTCGTCGTGCACCACCGTCCGTGCTCCCGTCGCGACGTCGGTCACGGCGAGCCGATGCTCGCCGTCTTCGACGCTCACGACGAAACGGCCCGCCGAGTCCACCACGATGCTCGAGGCGAGGGACACCAGTCCGACCACCGTGCCGTCGTCGTCGATGCGATCGACGCCGCGGTCGTTGATGCTCAGCCACCCGCCTTCGATCCGCTGCGCTCGCGACGGCGTCCAGACGTCTTCGAGATCACCGACGGCGAGCGAGACCCGCTCGCCGATGGGGTCGTCGATCGACGCGCCGAGCTGCCACGTTCGCACCCGAGGTCCGCGGGTGTGGGTGACGACGGCGGCAAGGTGCCCGTCTTCGGCAGAGAACACGGCCGGGAGCTCGAGGGGCTCGACCGGCACGGTCAGGTCCGCGTCCAGCGGCGTGCTTGCGGCAGTCCCGTCCGTGTCGACCTCGATGAGATCGATGCGCGCGTCGATCTCACCGTCGGCGATCGTGGGGTTGGCGCGGACGCGGGAGACGACCATCCGAAGGGCGGGGGTCGCATCCCTCGCCTCGGGCTCGGGCTCGGG
>CALBMM010000013.1 GCA_937896535.1 uncultured Pseudomonadota bacterium | reverse complement strand
TCCGCGCCAAGCGATTCCTCGCCGACTACCCGGGCTCGCGCCTGATCGGCCCCAACTGCCCCGGCGTGATCACGCCCAACCAGTGCCGCATCGGCATCATGCCCGGCTACATCCACCAGCCGGGCAAGGTCGGCGTGGTGTCGCGCTCGGGCACGCTGACGTACGAGGCGGTCCACCAGCTGACCACGCTCGGCCTGGGCCAGACGACCGCGATCGGCATCGGCGGCGACCCGGTCAACGGGACGAACTTCGTCGACTGCCTCACGCTGTTCAACGACGACCCCGAGACCGAGGGCATCGTGATGATCGGCGAGATCGGCGGCAGCGCCGAAGAAGACGGGGCGGCGTTCATCAAGGCGAACGTCAAAAAGCCCGTCGTCGGCTTCATCGCCGGCACGACCGCCCCGCCGGGCAAGCGCATGGGCCACGCCGGCGCGATCATCTCCGGCGGCAAGGGCACGGCCGAGGCCAAGCTCGAGGCGCTGCGCGACGCGGGCGTACACATCGCCGATACGCCGAGCGACATCGGCTCGACGATGGCGAAGGCGCTGGGCTAGCCAGCGCCCCTCAAAACACGACGTCGGCGTGACCGACGTACGGGATGTCCAACATCCCGGCGTGGGTCGCGTCGACGCGCGTGCGTCCGACGTACAGACACTTGGTCGGGTCGAGTCGGTCGGCGAGGCACGCTTGGACGAGCAGGCCCGGCTGCGGCTTGCGACACCAACAGATCGCCGGGCCGGCCGGATGCGGGCACGCGTGCAGCGAGATCGTCACGCCGAGCACGTCGGTGACCTCGTTCCACCACCGCGCGACCTCGTCGGCGGCCAGGCCGGGACGCCACGCCAACGCGTGCAGGCCCCAGCCCTCGTCGCCGTGACGCCGTAGCCACGCGGCGCGCTCGATCCGCGGCGCCCCGTCGTCCCACAGCACGCCATCGACCTCCACGAAGACCGCCCGGGAGTCTCCGAACGGAACCAGCGGACCGGGGTGCTCGATCGTCACGTCCTCGAACCCCTCGTCGGCGACCGGCCGCTCCAGCCGCTGGCCGTAGCGGGTCAGCACGCTGGGGCCGAACGCATGCGGGTCGTCCTTGGACGCGGCGGTCAGCTCGTCGCCGGCCAGCAGCCGCCCGTACCGTCGCACGAGCCGCAGGCATACCCCGACCGCGGCGCGCGACGGCGGCGGATCGACGAGCACGCACCGGGCGGGCACGCCGGCCGCCCACGCCGCCTCGATCACCTCGTTGCGCGCGGCTCGGGTCGGGTAGGTATTGTCGAGCACGACGCGTCGCTGGCCGGCGGTGAGCAGCTGCGTCAGCGGTCCGATGAGCTGCGACAGCCGCCCTCCCCGCTCGTCGCGATTGAGCCGTGCGTAGCCGGCCTCGACGAGGGCCTGCGCGTACGTCGACTTGCCCGCGCCCGGCGAGCCCATCACGACCACGACCTCGCCGTCCGCCGCGGGCGCCGGACGACGGCGCGCCACTGGACGACGCGCGATGTCGGCCGCGGGACACCGCGCATCGAGGGCGACGAGGTCCTCGTCGCGCAGCGCAACCTCGACGCCGAGCTGCGCCGCCGTCTCGGGGCGCGAGCACCCGACGACCGGGACGACGCACGGATGCAGGCTGCGCAGCCAGGACAGCGCGACGGCGGCGGCCGTCGTCGTGTGCGCGGCCGCGATCGCGGACACGACGGCATCCTTGGCCAGTCGCGCGACGCCTTCGGGCCCGCCGAGCGGCCGGTGGGCCAACAGCGGCACCCCGTGCGCGACGCACCAGTCGAGGATGCCGGCGCGCAGGGCCGTGCCCCGCCGCAGCGACAGCTCGACCTGCACGGCCGCCACGTCGAAGACCTCGGCGGCCTCTCGTAGCTGCGCGACCGTCACGTTGCACAGCCCGACCCGACGCGCGACGCCGTCGCGCGCGAGCCGACCGAGGGCGCGGACCGTCGTCGACCACTTCACGCGCGGATCGGGGGCGTGCAGCAGCACCCAGTCGAGCTGCTCGACCCCGAGCGCGCGCCGGCTCGCCTCGGCCCCTTCCGCGATCGCCTTCGCCCGGCCATCGGCAATCCAGCGCGTGCCCGTGCGGGTCATGCCGACCTTCGTGCTGATCTCGATCGCCGCACCGTCGGACCGCGCCCCCACGACCGCCGCGAGCAAGCGCTCGTTGCCGTGCGCAGACCGAGGATCGGGTCCGTACGCCGCCGCGCTGTCGAGAGTATGGATCCCCGCCGCGACGGCGGCCGCCACGGTCGCCTGCGCCGCATCGGCGTCGTGCAGGCGCATGCAGCCGAGCCAGGCGCGCGTCATCGTCCCGCGGGCCCTACGGACACTCCCCCGGCGTCGCGACCGTGTCGATCTCGATCGCGGTGCCGTCGGAGAATGTCGCCGTCGCCAGCACGTACAGACGATCGGTCTGGCCGGGATCGACCTGGCCCTCGAAGCTGGTCAACGCCGCACCGCCGGACGCCGGCGCCTCACAGGGATCGTCGCCGAGCTCCCCGGTTCCCACGATCGTGTGCGCCCGGATCGCCAAGCGCAGACGGGCGCAGCGGTCGTTGACCTCGCCGCACAGATGCACCACCGGCCCGAGGTGCTCGGGCAGGCCCGGCGAGAATCTCCCCTCGGACAGCCGCGGCAGGTCTTCGGGCTCGTACGGCGTCCGACCACAGGCGAGCACACACCACGGCACCAACAACGCGGTCGTTCGCATGACGACGATGACGGTACCATCGGCAAGCTCCCCCTCGCCCGTACATCGTCCGACACGGAACTCGCGACGACATTGCGGTTTTCTTGGCGCGGCACCGACGCCGGGCCGATAAGCTAGCCACCATGGGACGCTTGGGATGGAAACTCATGACCCCGCTCGTACTGGGCCTCGCCGCATTCGGATGCGGTGACGACGGTGCCGGCGGCGGTGGAACCGAAACGGAGTCAGCGACGGGTACGGGCTCGACCGGGGATGTCTCGGCGACGAACCCGACGATGACCACGATGACCACCAACTCCACGCAGGGGATGACCGGGACGACGGACCCGACGACCGGTGACCCCACGACGGGGGTGGACTCGACGGGAGCCCCGGCGACGGACACGGGCACGCCCGCGACCGACACCGGCACGCCGACCGGCGGCGGCATGGAGTGCGAGATGTGCATCGAGATGCAGTGCGGCGATCAGGTCGCAGCGTGCGCCGGCGACATGGACTGCGCTTGCTGGATCGACTGCATCAACATGGGCAACGACCAAGGCATGTGCTTTGGCATGTGCGGTCCCCCGCCGGGCGAGCTCGGCGACCTCGTCGACTGCGTCGATGCCGAGTGCGCCGAGCCGTGCTCGGACAACCCCGGGACCACCGGCGGCATGATGGGCGGCGGCACCTACGACATGTGCAACGACGACATGGACTGTCCCATGGACGCGCCGTGCAACATGTTCATCGGCTACTGCTCGGTGATGTGCAACGGCGACGACAACGCCTGTCCGGCCCCGCCCGACGGCGATGCGACACCGGAGTGCTCGGGCTTCTCCGACCAGTGCATCCTGCCGTGTGGCGGGGGCGCGCAGTGCCCCACGGGCATGAGCTGCGAGCAGGTCGGCGGCGGCCAGAACCTCTGTATTTTCAATTAGTCCGCTGACGGGCTAAAGGCGATTGTCCAGGGGCACGCCGTACACGTGCCCCTGGGCCGACACCGTGTTGTGGCAGTTGAGGCAGAAGCCGACCTGCCCGGTCTCCTGCGTGGCCCCCGTGCCGTCGACGCGGGCCCACCACCAGTTGGACGCCTCGGGCGCGTAGTCGGCGGGACCCTTGACCATCAGCAGGTAGCCGTCCTTGGCGCCCTCGGCATCGAGATGCTCCTTGAGGACGATCGCTCCCTCGGGCATGTCGGGCGCCGCAGGATTGGCGGGGTCGAGCGCGGCGTAGGCCGCGGCGGCCTCCGGCGAGACCCACACGTTGACCGTGGCGGCGAGGCCATGCAGGCTCGAAAACTCCGTCGCGTTGATCCGCGTGAACTCGGTCTCGTAGGCCGCGCCGCGGGCCAGCGCCGCGTCCTCGTCGATCGGTCCGGCCTCACCGGCCGTCCCCGACTCGTCGTTGGCGGACGTGGCCGCGCCGGTGTCGGCACCGTCGTCGGTGTCGTCGTCGCTGGGGCACCCGGCGGCGAACGCCAGGCAGATCGTCAAGCTCCAGTGCAGTGTCTTCATCGGTCGAGTTCCTCCTCGGCTAGCAAGACGCCATGCTCGACGAGCGAGACGATGGCGGCGTCCTGATCGGATTGGGGGATCGTGGCGAATGCGGCGGGCAGCGCCGTCCCCTCGCGCACGGCGAGGGCGGCCAGTCCGGCGGCGTTGGGAAAGAACAAGCGCACGTCGAGGGCGCGCGCGTGGCGGTACACCAGCACCACGATCGTCTTGGCCCCGGGCAGCTCGGCGGCCGGGTCCTCGGACAGCCGCTTGGCGACGGCGACGACATCGTGGGTGTACTGCCGGACGAACAGACGCTGCTCGAACCCGTCCCCGACGTCGTCGGGGCACACGTTGGCGCGGTGGCGGATCCAGCAATAGTCGGCCAGCTCCTCCCACAGCGTCGGGATCGTGCCGTGGACGGCACGCTGGCGCGCCAGGAAGTCGCCGAAGCCCTCCCCGAACTGGTTCGGATCGAAGTGAGCGGGCGGATGCGCCGCGGCGTAGGTCTGCACCAGGCGCGTCCACAATCCGGGCTCGCGCCGCTGCGCGAGCAGGCGGATCGGCTCGTACAAGTCCCGCATGATGAGAAACCACTGGCGCAGCACCATCGTGCGGTAAAACGCCAACGCATCGGTGCCCGTGGCGACGGGGCCGAGCGCGGCCTCCACGTCGTCCGCGGACGTGCGGCCTTGCAGCAGCGCGCCGAGCTGGTCGAAGAACGCGGCCATCGGTGCCGACGTCTCGCTCATCGCGTCACCTCCCCGCCCGCGACCTCGTCGTAGATCGCCCGGGCCCGGTCGGCCTCGTCGAGCACGCGATCGAGCGCGGGGATGTCGGTGTCCCACTCGAGCAGCGTCGCCACCGGGCCGGTCCTCGTCAGCGCGTGGCGATACAGCGCCCAGACTTCGTCGATGACCGGTGCGCCGTGGTTGTCGATGATCCGACCGCCTTCGTGCACGTGACCGGCGAGGTGGATCTGCCAGGTGCGCTCCAGCGGCAGCGCGTCCAGCCATTGCTGCGGGTCGCGACCGTGGTTGAACGCGTTGACGTAGACGTTGTTGACGTCGAGCAGCAGACCGGCGCCCGACTCCTCGAGCACCGCGGACACGAACTGCGGCTCGGTCATCTCGGCGCCCGGCATCTCGCAGTAGAAGCTGATGTTCTCCAGCGCGACCGGCCGCTCGAGCCGATCGGCGAGCTCCCGCACGCGCGCCGCCGTATGCCGGACGGCCGCTTCGGAAAACGGCAGCGGCAGCAGGTCGTGAAAGTACGTCCCGGCCGCCGTCGCGTAGCACAGGTGGTCGGTGTACATGGGGGCGTCGAGGTCATCGAGCAACGCCTTGAGCCCGCGCAGGTACTCGGCGTCGAACGGATCGGGCCCGCCCACGGACACGGTCACGCCGTGGCCCCACACCGGCCAACGCTCGCGGCAGCGCGCGAGCACGCGTCGCGCTCGACCGCCGACGCCGACGAAGTTCTCGGGCACCAGCTCGAGCCAGTCCACGCGGCGGGACACGTCGGCGATCACGTCGAAGTGCTGGTGCCGTAGGCCGATCCCGACTCCGGTCGTCGTCGTTGGTCGCGTCATCGCTCCCCCTTCGCGAGCACGAGGCGCGGCCCGGCGCGTGAACGCCAGGCCCGCCCCGCCAGCGCTCAGCCGCCGCTGCTGCTGTCGGCGCCGGTGGAGTCGCCGGTCGCCCCGGGGCAGCCGCCCGTCGAGCCGGTCGCGCCCGGGCAACCGCCCGTCGCTCCGGGACAGCCGCCGGTGGTGCCGGGGCAGCCGGCCGTCGCGCCCGGGCAACCGGCCGTCGCCCCGGGGCAGCCCCCGGTGGTGCCGGGGCAGCCACCCGTCGCGCCCGGGCAGCCCCCGGTGCTGCTGGTGGGAGTGGTGGTCATCGAGCCGTCGTCGCCGCCGTCATCGCCGCCACAGCTGGGCACGAACGCCACGGCAGCGGTCAGCGCGAGCGCCTCGAGTACGTTGGAAAGGTTCTTACGCATGTGTCTGGTCCTGTGAATCCATGCGCAGCGCGAAAAACCCACGCCGCGCGAGTCAGGGCGGAGTATGCGGTCTCCCTACGCCCGGTTACGCTCGCGATCGGCAATTATCGTTGCGTCTTTTTGCACGGTCGCAGCGCGCCAGCGAAATGATCGCGCGCCGTCGCCGAGAGCCGATCCCACAGCAACTGGCGTCCCTCGCAGATTCGCGCCGCCCGAGCCGGATCCTCGGCCCACAGCACCGCCCAATTCAGGGCGCCGCGCATGGGGATCCCCTCCTCGCACCGGCGGGCACCGATCTCCGCGGGGGTGGCCGGCCGGTCCCCGCACGAAAGCGCGATCGCGGGATCGGAGGTCGACCGGTCGTCGACGCCGTATCCCTCGAGCAGTCCCTCGTCCGACAGCAGCGTCACCGGCGTGAACAGACCCGACGCGTCCGTGCCCCGGTTGACGAGCCCGTGCTGATCGAGCGTCGCATTGTCGGGGCGCGCCGGGGCGTGGCACTCGCGGCACCGGTTCTTGCCGCGGATGTCCTCGAGCACGCGCGCCCGACGATCCTCGGCCAGCTGCGCCAGCGGAGGCGCGGCCGCGAGGCGTGCGAGGAAATGGTCGGTGGCCGGACCCTGCAGGGCCTCGTCGTCGCGCGACCACTGCACCCCGACGAGCGGCGCGCTCGGGGTCGTGCCGGCGGGACGGTACGCGTGAAAGTCCTGGGTGCCGTCCTCGCGCAGCGTGGTGCCGCGAATGTCGACGATGCGTCGGTTGGCGCCCGTATCGACGAACTCGACCCGGTCGGCGATCGTGCCGGGCGGAAACGCCAGCTGCGGCGGATCCGTGCGTGCCCCCTTCAGCTCGATCTCGCCCCCGGCCGGCAGCTTGATCCAGATCTCGACTTGATCGATGGCCGGCGCCGAGGTGGGCAGGTGCATCGGGGGCTCGAGCCGCACGAATCCCTCGCGGACGTGGTAGCCCCCGGGCTGCTCGATCTGCACGTCGCGGACGCCGTCGGGCGGCGACGGCTTGCACGCGACCAGGCCGACGCCGATCCACACCGAGGCGAGCACACGTCGCGATACAGGCGGCCGTCGCATCGTGGTCAGCCGTCGATCGCCGCGATGATCTTGCGACGCAGCGCCGCGTCGGGCAGCGGCCCGGTGCCCGCCTTCAAGTTGTCGCGCATGTGGGAGACCTTCGAGGTCGCGGGGATCGGGCACGTCACCGCCGGATGCGAGAGCACGAACTTCAAGAACACCTGCGCCCAGCTCGTCGCCTCGATCTCGGCGGCCCAGTCCGGCACGGGCGTGCCACGTACCCGCGCGAACAGGTCGCCCTCGGCGAACGGGCGCATCACGAGCACCGCCGTCCCCGTGTCCGCGGCGCAGGGCAGAAGCCGCGCCTCGGCCTCGCGGTCGACGACCGAGTACGGCAGCTGCACGAAGTCGACCCCGTCCTCTCTCATGATGCGCTCGAGCTCGTCGAACGCGGAGTGCCGATAGTCGGTGATGCCGACGTAGCGGATCCGTCCGGCCGCCTTGTCGGCGCGCAGGGGCCCGATGTGCGCGTCGTAGTCGAGCAGGTTGTGCACCTGCATCAGATCCACCCGGCCGCCGATCTCCTCGGTGGACGTCTCGATCTGCGCCCGCCCCTGCTGCGCCCCCCGCGTCCACACCTTGGTGGCCACGAAGGCGTCCTCGTGCCCTGCGATGTCGGGCAGCAGATCGCCGAGCACCCGCTGCGCCCGTCCGTACATCGGCGACGAGTCGAGCACCCGCCCGCCGCCGGCGAAGAACGCCCGCAGCACCTCGCGCCGGGCCGCGTACTCGGCCGGGCCCACGTCGAACGTCGACCACGTGCCCATGCCGATGCGCGGCAGCGCTTCGTGGGTCGAGGGGATCGGCCGGGTGTCCATCGTGCCGGAGAGCGGGGGGGCCGAACGCGCGGGTCGGACGGGCTCGGGCCCGAGTGCGGCCGTGCACCCCACGGCGGCCATGCCCGCGACGAGGCGCCTGCGTCCGGCGTCCACCACGGGCCCCAAGGTACGCGGCCCGGCACGCGTTCGCCAGCGGTCGGCGGCGCCACCTGCGGCAGGACCCCCGGCCGCGCTGCTACCCTCCCGTCGGCGATGGTCTACATCTCGAAGGTCTACACGAAGTCCGGCGACGGCGGGCAGACGATGCTCGCGTCGGGCGACAAGGTCGACAAGGACGACGTGCGCATCGAGGCGTACGGCTGCGTCGACGAGCTCAACGCGGCGATCGGGCTCGTGCGACTGGAGATCGGACGCGAGCCCGGCGACGAGGGCCGCGCGTTCCTCGAGACGCTCGATGGGCAGCTCGGGCAGATCCAACAAGAGCTGTTCAACCTCGGCGCGGAGCTGGCCACGCCCAAGGCGGTCGACGGTGAGGCCAAGCTGCGCGTCGACGACCACCACGTGCAGCGACTCGAGACCGAGCTCGATGCGCACAACGATGCCCTCGAGCCCCTGCGCAGCTTCATTCTGCCCGGGGGCGGGCCGGTCGGCAGCGCGACCCACCTCGCCCGCACGATCTGCCGCCGCGCCGAGCGACGCACCGTCACGCTCGCCAAGCTCGACCGCGTGCGCCCGGAGGCGATCCGATACCTGAACCGACTGTCGGACTACTTGTTCGTGATCGGTCGCGCCGCCGCCAAGCAGCTGGGCTACGCCGAGGTGCTCTGGAACCAGGAGGCCACGTGAGCGCCGGCAAGAAGTTCCGCTACGAGTTTCCGCCGCTCGAGCCCCACTTCGTGCAGGCCCCGTCGGCCGGCGCGGTGGTCAAGTTCATCAAGCGGATCTACCCGCACAACTACGACGAGGTGCTCCCCACGCTCGTCGAGATCCCGGACTGGCCTGCCTTCTGGAAGGTCGTCGACGAGCGCGGGCGTGCCCTGCCCTGGCGTGGCCGTCGCATCGAAGACGACGATGCGCACGACGACGACGACGAGCCCCCGGCCTGAGGCTCACCCGTCGGCGCAGCAGCGAAAGCCCGTCGAGTAGTCCCAGTGGGACACGTCGTGGGCGGTCGTCGCGTACAGACACCCGGGGCCGTTGATCATCGTGTCGGCGTAGAAGCCTCCGCGAAACGTCCCGGCCGGATCGGCCGTCCACTCGTGCAGGTTGCCCATCATGTCCAGCGCCCCGTCCTCGGAGGCGCAGCCGTCGTGGAGGCCCGTGATGGCCAGACTCGCGGGAATCTGCGAGATGCACGGGTGTCCCAGCTCCGACCAGATCCACGCGTCGGCCGTGCCGAAGTACTCGATCGCCGGATGGTTTTCGCGCGCGTCGTTGCACACGCCGGGCATCAGGCCGTCGCCGTAGGGGTACGTCGTCTCGCCCGCGCCCTGACAGGCGCGCAACCACTCGGCGTCGGTGCACATGCGCTTGCCCGCCTCGGCGCACGCGGCCGCGGCCTGGGTCTGCGAGATGTAGCCCTGCGGCACGGCCCCGCGCAGCGACACGGCGCGCACGCGCGTCGTGCCCGGGTTGAAGAACGGCGACCAGCTGCCGAGCACCGCCCCGCCCGCGTCGAGCTCGACCAACGACGCCTCGTAGCGATCGATGCACACGCTGCCGCTGCGCACCATGCCGTCGGGACACGTGGCGTCCCAGGACTCCTCGACCAGCCCCTCGTTGGGCGTCGGCATCGCCTCGGGGTCGCAGGCGGTCGCCGGGTCGGTGCAGCACTGCACGTTGGCGTCGCCGGGGCACAGGCCCGCCGTCGTGACGAAAGGCGCGGCGCAGTCGGCGACGTCCATGCACAGGCCGGGGGCACCATCGACGCTGCAGGGGGGCGTGGCGTCGACGCAGCACTGCTGCGAGGGCACGCCGTCGCAGATCCCCCCGAACGCGGTCGACCCCGCCCCGCAGGTCGCGACGTCGATGCACTCGCCGGGCGCATCCACCACCGCGCAGCTCATCGGCGGACCCGACCCGGTCTCGTCCGTGGATCCGCCGCCGCTGCTGCCGCCACCGTCGGTCGTGTCGTCGGGCCCGGCGCTCGTGCCCGGCTCGCCGGTGTCGGCGGTCGTGCTGGTCTGCGTGGTGGGGCCGACCTCCGAGGTGGACTCCACGGCCGTCGTCGACGCACCGACCGAATCGGCCCCGGCGCGCGCGTCGTCCCCTCCGCACGCCACGAGCACGACCGCGGTCACCGTCGCCAAGGGTCCTCGCACGCGCACCGGGGGATCCTAGCAGGTCGCTCGCACGGCTCGCCCTCGTCTCAGCGCCAGGGCGAGGGGGTGCGCTCGTCGGCGCGCCGCAGCAGCGACTCGATCGCGGCCCGCCCCTCGTCGCCGAGGTCGACGGAGAAGTCCCCGACGTACAGCCCGATGTGCTGCTCGCACACCTCGTCGGTCATCTCCTGGGCGTGCGCCCGCACGTAGGCGCGACTTCGCGACGGGTCGGCGAACGCGGCCTGCACCGACGCCCGCAGCCCCGCCTCGATCGCGTCGATGCGCGCGGCCGGCAGCGATCGGTCGGCGCAGATCACCCCCAGCGGCAGCGGCAACCCGGTGTCCGCCTCCCAGACCTCGCCGAGGTCGGCGACCTTCGTCAGCCCGTGGTCGGGGTAGGTGAAGCGGCTCTCGTGGATGATGAGGCCCGCGTCGACCTCCCTCGCCACGATCGCGGGCATGATCCGATCGAAGCGCATCGGCACGCGCTGCACGTCCGCGGGACCAAAGATCGACAGCAGCAGGTTCGCGGTCGTGAGCACGCCGGGGATCGCGATGCGGGCCGACGACAGCTGCGCGAGCGAGTCGAACGCACCGGGGCGCGCGACCACGAGCGGACCGTTGCCCCGCCCCAGGGCCGCCCCGGCGGCGAGCACCGCGTAGTGCTCGGCCGCGCGCGGCAGCACGCCCACGCTGAGCTTGGTGACCTCGACCCGATCGGCCACGGGTCCCAGCGCACGCTCGTTGAGCGCCTCGATGTCCTCCATCACCACGGAAAACCGCGTGTCCGGCACGACCACCTCGCCGTGCACGAGCGCGTGGAACATGAACGTGTCGTTGGGGCAGCTCGAAAAGCCCAATCGCAGCGTGTCGGTCATCGGTCCTCTTCCCATAGAAGGCGCACCGCGTCCTGCACCGCCGCGGCCGCGCGCGCCAGATCCCAGCCCGCGCGATCGCGATCGCCGGTGCGATTGCTGATCGCCCGCAGGCCGACCCACGGCACGCCGAGCTCGGCGCACACGTGGGCGATCGCGGCGCCCTCCATCGTCTCGATGTCGGCGCCGGTTCGGGAGGCGACCGCGTCGGCGATGGCATCCGTGCCGCTGCAGGTCGACACGGTCGCGCCGGCCACGACGGCGACGTTGCCGAGTCGGTCGACGAGCCGCGCGATCCACGGCGCATCCGCTGGGCGCGGGGCGTCGTCGGCGAGGCCGAGCCGACCGACCGTGACGAAGCCGTCCGGCGTCGCGACCCCTTCGTCCCCGAAGCACTCGGAGCCCACGACGCAAACCTCGCCCACGGCGGGCGAGGCTCGGTACGCGCCCGCGACCCCGAACGCGACGACCGCGGCGGGCCGGCGCTCGAGCAGCCGGCGCGTCAACGCGGTGGCCGCCGCGACCTTGCCCACCCCCAGCGCCAACGTTCGGGGGTCGTCGGCGAGCGGGCCGGCCTCGGCCGCGGCGGCGTAGACGAACAGGGCGTCCATCGCCGGAGGGTTTAGCACTCCCCGGCCTCGCGGGTCCGGGGCGGATCCGGCACGCGCAGAAACTCCACGAACAGGCGCACCGGACCCCGCAGCACGAGATGGTGCGGGACCTGTGGCGTGACGATGCCGGCGGCGCCGGGCCGCAGTGTGCTCGCGTGATCGAGCGACGCCACGACGTAGTCGACCTCGCCGGCCTCCACGACGACGCGCCCCCAGACACCGCGCTTGGTCGTGTGCTCGCGCTGCAGTCCGGCCGGCAACGAGCTTTCGTCGAACACCGCCGTACGCTGGTAGGCGGTCGCGCCGTCGGGCAGCTGCAGGGCCGCACACCGCCCGCACTCGATGGCCGTACCGATCCGCGCGGCGCGTGCCGGCGCGCTCGTCACCCACGGATGCGACGACATCGGGGGACGATGACGCACGTGACGACGGTGCCCGCAATCGAGATGGACGACGACCGCGTGATCGTCTTCGACCTCGACGGCGGTGATCGTGCGGGCGGGCTGTGTGACCACGTCACGACGCTATCAGCCGCCTCGCCGGCCGACGAGACCGACGAGACGCTACCTGGGCGGCGCAGCGGCTCAGGCCATCATCGCCAGCGGCCGCTCGAGCAGGCCGCGCAGCGTCTGCAAGAACCGCGCGCCGACGGCCCCGTCCATGACCCGGTGGTCGCAGGCGAGCGTGGCCTTCATGCGCTTGGCGACGCGAAAGCCGCCGCCGTCGGCCACGACCTCGTCACCGATCGTTCCCACCGCCAGGATCGCGCCCTCCCCGGGGTTGATGACCGCGGAGAACTCCTCGATGCCGAACATGCCGAGGTTGGACACCGTGAAGGTGCTGCCCGTCATCTCGTCGGGCGCGAGCTTCTTGTCGCGCGCGCGCGTGCCGAGGTCCTTGGCCTCCGCTCCGATCTCGCGCAGCGTCTTTTGGTCCGTGAACCGGATCGGCGGCACGATGAGGCCTTCGTCGACCGCCACCGCCATGCCCACGTGGATGTCGCCGCGGCGCACGATCGTCTTGCCGTCCCAGTAGGCGTTGACCTCCGGGTGCTGCACCAGCGCCTTGGCGGTCGCGAGCAGGATGAAGTCGTTGAAGGAGACCTTGGCGTCGGGGAACGCCTCGTTGATCTCCTGGCGCGCGAGGACGGCGCGGTCCATGTCGATCTTGGTCGTCAGATAAAAGTGCGGGATCTCGGCGTTGGCCTGCCCCATGCGCTTGGCGATCGTCTTGCGCATCTGCGACAGCTTTTGGGGCTCGTCGGGGCGAGAGACGAACGTGCGCGCACCGGAGGTCACGCTCGCGGCCGGGCGTGCCGCGGCGCCGGAGCCCGCGGCTTCCACGTCGGTCTTGACGATCCGACCGTGCGGGCCGGACCCGGTCACGTTGGCCAGATCGATGCCGCGCTCGCGGGCGAGACGACGTGCCAGCGGCGAGGCGGCGATGCGCTCGTCGGTGCGACGGGCGGGGGCCTGCGCCTTCGCAGGGGGCTGCGCCTTCGCAGCGGTTTGCGCCTTCGGGGCCGCGTCCTCGGCTTCTTCCTCGGCTTCGTCCTCGGCTTCGTCCTCGGCTTCGTCCTCGGCTTCTTCCTCGGCTTCGGGCTCCGACGCCGGCTCGGCCTTCGCCGCCGGGGCCGCGCCACCGCCACCGCCACCGCCGTGCTGGGCCAGCGCCGCGTCGGCGTCCTCGCCCTCCTTGCCCAGCACCGCGATCGGCGTGCCGATCGCCATCGCCTCGCCCTCGGACGCGACGAGCTTGAGCACGACGCCGGCGTCGAAGGATTCGAACTCCATCGTCGCCTTGTCGGTTTCGACTTCGGCGATCAACTGGCCACGCTTGACCTTGTCACCTACGGCGATGTGCCACTTGGCGATGACGCCCTCCTCCATCGTGTCGGAGAGCCGGGGCAACTCGACGATCTTGGCCATGGTCGGTCTTCCTCAGTCGCGGTAGCTGACCTTCTTGATCGCCGAGAGCGCGTCCTCGGGGCTCGGCAGGACGAGCTTTTCGAGGTTCTCCGCGTACGGCATGTTCAGGTCTTCGTAGCAGACGCGCTCGATCGGCGCGTCGAGGTGGTCGAAGCAGTTGCGGGTGAGACGGTCGACGACTTCGGCTCCCGTCCCGCCGTACGGCCAGCCGTGGTAGACGAGCACGCAGCGGTTGGTCTTGCGGAGGCTCGTTTCCATGGCCTCGTCGTCGAGCGGACGCAGCGTCCGCAAGTCGATGACCTCGCAGTCGATACCCTCGGCCGCGGCGAGCTCGGCCCCGGCGAGCGCGACGGACACGCCCTGCCCCCACGTGATCACGGTGACGTCCTTGCCCGGCCGCTTGATGTCGGCCTTGCCGATCGGGATGAGGTACTCCTCCTCGGGCACCTCACCCTTGACCGCGTACATCACTTCGCTCTCGAAGAAGATGACCGGGTTGTCGTCGCGGATCGCGGACTTGAGCAAGCCCTTGGCGTCGTAGGGTGTGGCCACCGAGATGACCTTGACCCCCGGAAAGCCGCAGTAAAACGACTCGAACGCCTGACTGTGCGTCGAGCTGAGCATGTGCGCGGCGGCGTTGGGTCCGCGAAAGACCATCGGCAGCTTGAACTGCCCCGCCGACAGGTGCCGCAGCTTCGCCGCGTTGTTGAGCAGCTGATCGAAGGCGACCGCGGAGAAGTTGAACGTCATGAACTCGACGATCGGCCGCAGGCCGGCCATCGCCGCCCCGATGCCCACGCCGGAAAAGCCCGTCTCGGCGATCGGCGTGTCGACGACACGCTGCTCGCCGTACTTGGCCAGCAGGCCCTCGGTGACCTTGTAGGCCCCGTCGTAGTAGCCGACCTCTTCGCCCATCACGAACACGCGGTCGTCACGGGCCATCTCTTCGTCGATCGCGGCGCGAAGCGCCTCTCGGATCTGCATCGTCGGCATGGCCTCAGTCCTCTCCTTCTTCGACGAGGTGGTACTTGAAGCGGTGCTCGGGGTCGGGCAGCGGCGAGCTCTCGGCGAACTCGACGGCGCCGTCCATCTCCGCCCACACCTTCTCGTCGATCGCCTCGATGTCCTCGGCCGACATCCCGTGCTCGGCGCCCAGGGCCGTCTCGGCGCGGTACAGCGGGTCGCGCTCCTTCCAGGACTCGACCTCGTCCTTGGTCCGGTACTTGGCCGGGTCCGACATCGAGTGGCCGCGGAAACGATAGGTCAGCAGCTCGATCAGCGCCGGCTGCTGCTCGTCGCGCGCGCGCGCCACCGCGCGGGCCAGTCGCTGGCGCGTCTCGAACACGTCGCGCACGACCCAGCGGTCGGACGTCATCCGGTACGCAGGTGCCCGCACGGTCAGGTCGTCGACGGCGGTCTGCCGCTTCAGCGGGGTGCCCATCGCGTACTGGTTGTTTTCGATCACGAACACGATCGGCAGCCGCCACAGTCCGGCCAGGTGCATGCCCTCGTGCGTGGCCCCGATGTGCATCGCGCCTTCGCCCAAAAAGCACAGCGTGACCGCGCCGTCTTGGAGGTACTTGCTGGCGAAGGCGTGGCCGGCCGCGACCGGCACGTGACCACCCACGATCGCGTAGCCGCCCCACAGCCCCTTGTCCTTGGCGAAGAAGTGCATCGAGCCGCCGACGCCGCCGACCAGGCCATCCTTTTTGCCGTACAGCTCGGCCATGCAGGCGCCGGGATCGCAGCCCAGCGCGATCGCGAAGCCGTGGTCGCGGTAGGTCGTCACGACCCGGTCGCCGGGCTTCATCAGATCGGCGGTGGCGACCGCGATCGCCTCCTGGCCGATGTACAGGTGCAGGAAGCCGCTGATCTTGCCTTGGGTGTACGCGCGCGCCGCCGCTTCCTCGAAGCGTCGGATCCGCAGCATCTCGGTGTACAGCCGCAAGAGCTCGTCTTTGTCGGTCGCCGCGGTCGGGGCCGCGGCCGTCGCTTCGCTCACGATGCGCCTCCTGTCTTCGGGTTCGGTCCTGGGATCGGGGGTCGGGCGGATTGGGGCACGAGGGGGGCGCAGCGTATCAGCGCGGCCCGGGCAAGACTACGGGGGACCCCCGGGGGCCCGAGAGCCCCAGGGGCCGGCTGTGGTATGGATTGGCGCATGTTCACCGATCCCGGTGCTTACGCGGAACGCATCGTCGCGGGCGAGGTCGACGCCGTCGATCCGGACACCCTGCACGGATGGCTGCAGGGGGATGCCGACCCTTGGGCGTTGATGAACGCGGCCGACCGCGTCCGTCGCGACCGGTTCGGCAATCGCGTCCACCTGTGCTCGATCATCAACGCCAAGGAAGGCGGCTGCCCCGAGGACTGTGGCTTCTGCTCGCAGAGCAAGCACTTTTCCACGCACGTGCAGCCCAGCAAGTTCACGGCGACGGCCGACATCGTGCAGGCCTCGCAGCGGGCGGCCGCCCGAGGTGCGAGCGCGCTCGGGTTGGTCACCGCCACGCGCGGCATGGAGGGCGGCACCAAGGCGCTCGACACCGTGCTCGAGGGCGTGCGAGCGGTCCGCGACGCCGGCCACACGGAGGCCCACGCCTCGCTCGGGATCCTCGACGACGCGGCCCTCGATGCGCTGGTCGACGCGGGGCTGACCGAGCTCAATCACAACCTCGAGAGTGGCCGCCGCTTCTTCGAGAAGATCGTCACCACCCACACCTACGAGGAGCGGATCGACACGATCCGCCGCGCGAAGGCCAAGGGGCTGCGCACCTGCGTGGGGGGCATCTTCGGCATGGGCGAGACCCCGGCCGATCGTGCCGACCTGGCCACGACGCTGCGCGAGCTCGACGTGGACGAGGTGCCGCTCAACTTCCTGGTCTCGATCGACGGCACCGCGCTGTCGGGGATCGATCCGCTGGCGCCGATGGAGATGCTGCGGGTGATCGCGGCCTACCGCCTGTTCCTGCCGCGGCCCAACATCTTCATCGCGGCCGGTCGCGTGCACCTGGGGCAGCTGATGCCGCTGATGTTCACCGCCGGGGCGTCGGGCATGATGATCGGCGACTTTCTCACCACGCCCAACCGCACGGTCGACGACGACCTGCAGATGCTCGCGGACCTGGGCCTGGAAGGGCTGGCCTGCGGCGACGCGCGCCCGGAGCTGGCGCCGGTGCCGGTCCGCACGCGGCTGCCCGTCGTCGCGTGATCGCACGCGCCCGACCGCGTCCGCCCGAGGCCGTGCGACGCGGCCCGTGCTAGGGTGCCGGCATGCGCGATCACCACCGCTTGCGGTCCCGCATCGCCCTCCTGGCCGGTCTGGCGACCGTGCCCGTGACCGGCTGCAGCCCGCCGCCCAAGCCCGAGAAGACCCAGCCGACGGCCGAACGTGCCGACGGCGGACAGCGCGGCACGCCGGCCGAGCGCGCGGCGTCGCGCGAGGGCGGCAAACGTCCGCTGTCGCCGACGCGCCTGAAGTACTACCAAAAGAAGGCCGAAGAAGAGGGCAAGCCCCTGTCGGAGGTGGTGCCCGATCACTTCGAGCTGCCGCCGGAGGAGAGTCGGCCCCAGGTGCGCACGCGACCCGAGCGATTCAAGACGGTGGCCGACGCCAAGATTGCGGCGACCAAGCGCCCCACGCCCAGGGACGACGCGGACGCCGAGACCGAGGCCGGCGACGGCGCGGCCGACGACGCCGCGGCCGACGAGCGCACCGCGGCCCAGGCCGAGCCGCCGGTAATGGTCGCCAACCACGCGCCCGACGCGTCCGAGCTCGCGGGCTATCCGGGCGACCCGCCGTTCATCGACGGCTACAACCCCGAAGAAGCCACGTGCCCCTCGGGCAACTGGTGCGGCGACAAGGCATCGGCGAGCGCGATCGGAATCCTCGAGGCTACCGAGGACACGATGGGCTGCGTGATGAAGATCGCGGGCACGGGCAAGGATGGCGCCGCCAAGATCGAGGGCAAGAAGTACGAGGGGCTGTCGAGCAAGGGGACGATGCAGGGCGCGTTCAATGCCCACGGCACCGAGCTCGCCCGCGCCGAGGCCGGCAACGACGGCATCTGCTGCTACCACTGGTTCGAGTACTGCAGCGGTCGACCGCACATGGACGCGTCCGGTCCCGTCGTGGCCGAGGTGATCGAGGGCGAGACGGCCCGCGGCACCTGGCAGCGCGGACCCGAAACGACCGACGTGGTCTCCGACGAGCTACGCGCCCGCCTGGCCGCCGCGTGGCGTCGCGACGCACTGGCCGAGCACGCCTCGATCGCCTCGTTCGCCCGCGCGACGCTGGAGCTGCTGTCGGTCGGCGCCCCCGCCGATCTCGTGGCGCGCTGCCAGCAAGCGGGCCTGGACGAGGTCGACCACGCGCAGCGTTGCTTCGCCCTCGCGAGCCGCTACGGTGCCGCGCCGATCGCCCCCGGTCCCCTCCCCGCGCTCTCGCCCCGCGCCGCCGATCTGGCGCGCCTGGCCGCCGACACGTTCGCCGAAGGCTGCGTCGCCGAGTCGATCGCCGCGCTGGTCGCCGAACGCAGCGCCGGCGGCTGCGCCGACGAGGCCCTGCGCGAGTGCCTGACCACGATCGCCGACGACGAGACGCGCCACGCCGCGCTGGCGTGGGCGACGGTGCGCTGGGCGATCGCCGAAGGCGGCGAGACCGTGGCGACCGCGGTGCGCGAGCGTGCCGCGACGCTGCGTCCCCCCGCCGACCCACTGCCCGACGCCGACGCCCACGCGAGCACCCTCGCCGCGCACGGCCGCCTCGACGCCCGCGCCCACACGCTCGCCGCCCGCGACGCGTGGTCGGGGATCATCGACCCGCTGCTCGGCCAGCTGGCCTGACGCGGGGGCCTTCCGCGCCGATGGCAGACTGACTGCCAACGCTCGGCAGGGTTGCGCCGACCCGGCCGCGCGATGGCAGGCTCACCGCCAACGCGCCCCTAGCTTCGGGCGGTGCCGAGCACCGCGGTCGTGCGGGCGACCAGCCACACCGTCTGCAGCACGCGCGCGGCCGAAAACGCCACCAACGCCACGGCCAGGCCCGGGGCCCACGACCAGGTCACGCCGCTGACGAGGATCGTGACGTCGACGATCGCGAAGACGGCGACGGCTTCGGAGACGGCGCGGGTGCGGCGGGCGTGGACGAGCTGGCCCTGGTACCAGCTCTGCAGTGCGCGCATCGCCGGGATCGGGATGCCGATCCACAGCACCGCGACCGCGCGCGAGGTCAGGTCGGCATCGAGACCGGCGACCACCGAAAACCACCCGTGGGCCACGATCGGCAGCGACAGCAACGTCAACGCGACGGTGGAGCCCACGACCAGCAGCATCGTGAAGCGCCGCAGCACCGGCTTGGCGTCGCGGTGATCGAGCTGCGCGACCACGACCTCGTTGTAGGCGAGCCCGAAGGTCTGCAGCACGAACAGCAGCGAGCTGACCATCGGCCACACCGCCAGCGACGCCATCGGGTCGGGCATGCGCGACAGCGCGGCGGCCCCGATCGGCAGCACGACCAGCGCGACGATCGGCATCATCGCCAGCGGCACGTAAAACCGCACGAACTCCGCCCCGCGCAGCACGGGGCCGTGGATCTTCGCGGTCTGCAGCGGACCCGCGACGACCGACCGCACCGCCACCGCCGCGTACAGGGCCTCGGCGATCACGCCGGCCGACAGCGCACACGCCCCGACCGCCACACCCGGCAGCACCCCCGTCACGAACCCGACCGTCAGCACCGTGGCCGAGGTCGCCAGCCGCACGCCCGTCCCGCGGGTGACCGCCCGTGCGCGACCGAAGCGAATGAGCGCCCCCTGGTGGAACCGGCGCGAGGCGATCGACCACGTCCACGGCAGCATGCACCAAAGGCCCACGCGCGCGTCGGCGTGCGCGGCCACGGGCACCGACAGCACGTCGCCCACGAGCACGTCGTAGGCCGGTGTCGCGACGATGAGCAGATGCACCACCGTCAGGATCGCGCCGAGCTTGTTCGTGAACCGGCCCAGCGCCTGGTAGGCCGGCGCGTCGCGGGACAGCTCCGTCGACGCCGCCAACAGCATGATGACCGGCGCCTCGATCACCAGCGCCATCGGAAACACCACGCCGCCGTACGCCGCGAGGTTGGTCTCGGCCGCGGGCAGTCGCGCCACGATCGCCGAGATCAGCGGCTGCTCGACCCCCATCAAGAGCCACGACAGCGCCAGCGGCCACCACACGCCGGCCACCGATCCCAACGTCACGGGCACCGACGCCGCGACGGAGGACTCGGCAGCGCCGTCGCGGTCATCCAGAGGCATCGTCGGCGCGCACAGTCGCGGGCGTCCTTGGCCGGTCGCCGCGCCCGGAGAATACGCCCGGCGAGGTCGGCGTCAATCGACGCCCGCGGGCGCGCGGCCGCTCAAGCGAACGGCGCGAGCGTCTTGGCCAGGCCGGGGATCGCCGCTTCGACGTGGGCCTTGGCGCTGCCGCGCATGCGGTCGTACGTCTTGCGGATCGTCGCGTTCTTGGCGCCCTCGGCCTTCGCGTCCGTGACCGACAGCAGCGCGTCGGCCGCCTCGGCCTGGTGGGCGATGAGGTAGTCGGCGAACTTGTCACCGCCGCCGCCGTCGGCCGCCCCGCTGCGCTCGTACATCGGCTGCAGCGCGTCGGCGAAGTCGGGCAGCAGCTTGGTGACCGCGTCGTGGATGAGGCCCGGCTTGAGGGCCTTGACCACCTTGTACCCGGTCTTGACCGCCGCCCCGGAGAAGCCGCGCTTGGACGCGACCTCCGACTCGATCAGCGCCACCGATGCCTTGATGACGTCGGGGTGAACTTCGGGGGCCGTGATCTTGTCGCGCAGGGTCGGCATGGGCGAGGGCGTTTGTTTCGCATTTGCGCACGCCCGGCAAGCCCCCGCCCACCGCGGGCGCTGCCGCCCGCGCGATGGACACCCCTGCCCCGCGCTGCGACACTTCGCGCCATGCGCCGCCGCCGATGCAACGTCGGCGAGCGAGTCGGCCGGCGCCCCCTCGCCGTGGCCCTCGCGCTCGCCGGTGTCACCGCTGTCGCCGCGTGTGAGGGCTCCCCCGCACCGGCTCCCCCCCCGTCCGCGCCGGCCGCCTCCGGTGCGCCTGCGGCTGCGTCCGGCGACGCCGGTGCGGCCGCGGCCGATCCCACCATGCCCACCTCGCCCACGTCCTCGCGTTCCCATGCTCTCGCCTCCTCGCTCGCGGTGGAGGAAGTCGCCAAGTACCCGCTGCCGGGCACCAACGTCCCGCACGCCGTGAAGATCCTCCCCGACGGCGACACGGTGACGTACCTCTGGTCGCCGAGCGGAGATCTGACGCGCCAGCTGTTCGCGCAATCGGTCACGGGCGGACCGCGCCGTCAGATCTTCAACCCGCCCGAAGGCGGCGCGACCGAGGACAACCTGTCCGAAGAAGAGAAGCTGCGACGCGAGCGCATGCGCGAGCGCGGCCTCGGGGTGACCAGCTACGCGTTCGCCCGCACCTCCGACACGCTGCTCGTGCCCGTGCGCGGCGACCTGTACGTCCAAGACGGCATCGAGGGCGCCGCCACCAAGATCGTCGACAGCGACGACAAGCCGGCCATCGACGCCCAGCTGACCCGCGACGGCAGCCGGGTCGCGTACGTGCAAGACGACGAGCTGTACGTCGCCGACACCAAGGGCGGGCCCGCCACGCAGATCACCTCGGGCGCCCGCGGCACCGGCCGCACGCACGGCCTGGCCGAGTACATCGCCCAAGAAGAGATGGGGCGGCACACCGGCTACTGGTGGAACTTCGACGGCGATCGCATCGCCTACACCGAGGTCGACGAGACGCACATCCCCGCGTACCGGATCGTGCACCAGGGCAAGCCCGAGCCGCAGTTCGAGGACCACGGCTACCCGTTCGCCGGCGCCGACAATGCCAAGGTCGGGCTCGGCGTCGTGTCGGCCAAGGGCGGCGCGACCAAGTGGCTCGACCTGGCGATGGAAGGCGAGACGGAGGTCTACCTCGCGCGCGTGCACTGGATGCCCGATGGCCGGCTGCTCGCCGAGCTGCAAAATCGCGACCAGACGCGCCTGGACCTCGTGCAGTTCGACCTGTCGTCGGGCAAGCCCACGGTGCTGCTGACCGAGCGCAGCGACGTGTGGATCAACCTGCACGGGGCCTTCCACGCCTTCGAGGCGACCGAGGGCGAGCTGGCCGGCGGCTTTTTGTGGGCGTCGGAGCAGACGGGCTTTCGCCATCTCGCCGTGCACGACCGCGAGGGCAAGCAGGTGCGCGCGCTGACCTCGGGCGAGTGGATGGTCGACGGGGTCGAGTGCGTCGACGAGGACAGCGGCTTCGTCTACTTCACCGCCACCAAGGACGGCCCGACCGAGCACCACCTGTACCGGGTGGCGCTCGCCGGCGGCGACACGGTCAAGCTCACCGTCGAGCCCGGCACGCACGCCATCTCGATGAACCGCACCTGCACGCGCTTCGTCGACACGTTCTCGAGCCTCGACACGCCGCCGCGCCAGACCCTGCACGACGCCACGACGGGCAAGAAGATCCACGACGTCTTCACCGAGGCCGACCCCCGCGTCGCCGAGCTGGCCCTGACGCCCCCCCGCCTCGTGACGCTGAAGTCGCGCGACGGCGTGACGCTGCACGGCGCCGTATACGAGCCCGAGGGTCCCGGCCCGCACCCGGTCATCGTCAGCGTCTACGGAGGTCCGCACGCGCAGCGCGTGACCGACTCGTGGGGCATGACGGTCGACATGCGGGCCCAGTACCTGCGCGGGCTCGGCTATCTCGTGTTCAAGCTCGACAACCGCGGCTCGGCCCGCCGCGGCCTGCAGTTCGAGGGCGCACTGCGCCACGACATGGGCAACGTCGAGGTGGCCGACCAGGTCGACGGCGTGCGCTGGCTGGTCGAGCAAGGCCTCGCCGACGAAAAGCGCGTGGGGATCTACGGCTGGAGCTACGGCGGCTACATGTCGGCGATGGCCCTGGCCAAGGCGCCGGAGACCTTCCACGCCGCGGTCGCCGGCGCCCCGGTGACCAGCTGGGACGGCTACGACACCCACTACACCGAGCGGTACATGTCGACGCCGGCCAAAAACCCCAAGGGATACGCCGACAGCTCCGTGCTCGAGCACGTCGACGCGATCACCGGCAAGCTCATGCTCGTGCACGGCCTGATCGACGAAAACGTGCACTTTCGTCACACCGCCCGGCTCATCAACGCGCTCATCAAGGCCCGCAAGCCCTACGAGCTGCTGATGTTCCCCGACGAGCGCCACATGCCACGCGGCGAGGCCGACCGGATCTACATGGAAGAGCGCATCGCCGAGTTCTTCGACCGCGCCCTGTCCACGACGTCGACGGCCGCCGGCTGACGAAGCGGCCTGCCCGTGGTCAAGTACAAGCTCAAGACGTCGGCCCCGTCCCGGGTGCCCTTCGATCTCGAGAGCGAGCTCAACCACCAACAACGCGAGGTGGTCACCGCGCCGCCGAGCCAGCTGCTCGTCATCGCGGGCGCCGGCAGCGGCAAGACGCGCACGCTGACGTACCGCGTGGCCCTGCTGGTCGCCCGCGGCACGCCGCCCGAGCGGATCCTCTTGTGCACCTTCACCAACCGGGCCGCGCGCGAGATGACCGGACGCGTGCAGCAGCTGTGCGGGCTCGACATGGGCCGCGCCTACGCCGGCACCTTCCACCACGTGGGCAACCGCCTGCTGCGTCGCTTCGCCGAGCATCTCGGGCTCGCGTCCGACTTCTCGATCCTCGATCCGGAGGACGCCCGCACGATGCTGGGATCGATCGTCGGCGAGCTCGGCCTGGCGAAGCTGACGGCCAAGCGCTTTCCGCCGGTCAAGCAGCTGTACGGCCTGCACGGGCTGGCCCTGGGCACCCGCCGCCCGATCGGCGACATCCTGGCCGAGCGCGCGCCCAACCTGGTGCCGCAGCTGCCGTCGATCGAAGACGTGCTGGCACGGTTCGCCGAGCGCAAGCGCCGGATGAACGTGGTCGACTTCGACGACCTGCTCTCGCACTGGCTGCAGCTGCTCGTCGCGCCCGAGCACCGGGCGGTCGGCGAGCAGCTGCGCGAGGCGTTCGACCACGTGCTCGTCGACGAGTACCAGGACGTCAGCGCGATGCAGGGGGCCCTGTGCGACGAGATGGCCGCGCGGTGCGGCAGCCTGACCGCGGTCGGTGACGACGCGCAATCGATCTACTCGTTTCGCGGGGCGGACGTGGATCAGATCGTCGACTTCCCCAAGCGCCATCCCGAGGCGCGGATCCTGCGACTGACCGTCAACTACCGATCCACGCCGCAGATCCTGGCGCTGGCCAACCGCTCGATCGCCGTCAACGTCCGCCAGCACGAAAAGGAGCTGACCGCGGTCAAGCGCGAGGGCATGGTCCCGGCCGTCATCCCCCTGCGCGACGTCTACCAGCAGGCCGAGCTCGTCGCCCAGCGCGTGCTGGAGCTGCACCACGAGCAGAACCTTCCGCTGCGCAAGATGGCGGTGCTGTACCGAAACCACTCGCACAGCCTCGAGCTGCAGGTCGAGCTCGGCCGCCGCGGCATTCCGTTCGCGGTGCGCTCGGGCGTGCGCTTCTTCGAGCAGGCGCACATCAAGGACGTGGTCGCGTACCTGCGCGTGCGCGACAACCCTCGCGACGCGCTGAGCTGGGTACGTCTGCTCGTGCAGTGGCCGGGCATCGGCGCCCAGACGGCCGATCGCATCGCGGGCCGCATCGCCGGGCTGGACGGCGAATCGCCGATCCCGGCCTCCGACGCGCTGGCGGAAGCGGCGGCGAAGGCCCGCGGGCGCAGCAAGCAGGCGCTGTCGCGGCTGGGCAAGCTGTGGGGCGCACTCGGTCGCGAGGACACGCCGGGTGCCGAAATCCGACGCGTGGTCGAAGACCACTACGGCGAGTACATCGAGCGCACGTTCCCCAACGCGACGGCCCGCACCGAAGACCTCACGCACCTGGCCACGTTCGCCGATCACCACGGCACCTCACGCGCGTTCCTCGACGAGGTCGCGCTCGCGCAGGGTGTGTCGGCGGAGTCGGTCGGACCCAAGGATGCCCCGACCGATCAGCTGGTGCTGAGCACGGTCCATCAGGCCAAGGGGCTCGAGTGGCCGGTCTGCTTCGTGCTCTGGCTCGCGCAGGGACGCTTCCCCTCGCAGCAGGCTCTGCGCACGCCCGCCGAGATCGAGGAGGAGCGGCGGCTGTTCTACGTGTCGGTCACGCGCGCCGCCGACGAGCTGTACCTGCTGTACCCGACCGTGGAAGAGGGCCGCGATGGTCCGTCGCGGCTGATGCGACCGAGCCAGTTCCTCACCGAGCTCGACCGCCTCCCCAACGTCTTCGAGCGCTGGGAAATCGAAGAAGCGCCTCCGGACGAGTGATGCGCGGATTCACGCCACGACCGCGTTCCGATTCGGGTCGTTTGGCGGGGACGAAGACTCGAATTACACGCATTTGTAATTGAGTCCACGGTTTCCGGGGCGAATAATGGGAACCCCGTTCCCCGAGCGCCCGGACCCGATTCGCCATGCAGACTCTCCCGCCGTCCAACACCAGCAAGCTCCGCATCCCCGAACCCGAAGGCCGCGACGCCGCGCCGCGCCCGGTCGTGCGCACCGCGTCGGGATCGATCGGGCCGGCGCCCCCGATCGGTGCGTCCGCGGCCTCGCGCCCGATCGCCGTCGAGCCCGGGGCGCCCGAGCCGACGCCGGCGACGGCGAGCGGACGCATCATCGCCGCGAAGTCCACCGAGACCCCGCGGATCTCGCTGCGCAGCGCCACGCTCGACGGCGCGCAGATGTCCAACGCGGTGCTCGTCGACGCCGACC
Organism: uncultured Pseudomonadota bacterium; assembly: GCA_937896535.1. Lineage (GTDB taxonomy): Bacteria > Myxococcota_A > Polyangia > Nannocystales > Nannocystaceae > CALBMM01. The sequence goes on along the minus strand of CALBMM010000013.1, from coordinate 49,485 downwards.
TACGCGGCGCCAAGCTGCGGCGCGCCCATCTCGACGGCGCGATGCTCAAGGGTGCAACGCTGACCGACGCGCACTGCGACGCCGCGGACCTGTCCGGTGCCGACTTGTCGGGCGCCGACCTGACGCGCGCGCGACTGCCCGGTGCGGCGCTTCGTGGGGCGACCTTGTCGGGCGCCAACGTCGAAGACGCGGACCTGTCGGGGGCCGACCTCGACGGCGTCGACCTGTCCTCGGTGCGCAACCTCGGCCGCGCACGACTGCGGGGCGTGCGTCTGCCTCGGGCGGTGCTGCTCGGCGGCCGGCTCGACAACGTCGACCTCGCGCAAGCCGATCTGACCGGGACCAACTTCATGGGCGCCAAGCTCACCCGCGCCAATCTCGACCGCGTGCGCGGCGACGGGGCCGACTTCAGCCAGGCGTCGCTCGCCGGTGCCTCCCTGCGCGATGCCGACCTCGCGATGGCGCTGCTCGCCGACGCGAACCTCGAAGAGGCGCGCCTGCCCTTGGCCAACGTCTCCGGGGCCGACCTCAGCGGGGCCGAGGCCTCGCGGGCCGACCTGTCGGGCGCCAACGTCTCGGACGCGAACCTGTCGTCGTGCAAGCTCGGGCAGGCCTGTCTGGTCGACGTGACCGCCGTCGGCACCCGACTGACCGCGGCGGACCTGACCGGCGCCATGCTGCAGCGCGGCAACTTTCGGTCGGCGGATGCGATCGGCGTGATCCTCGAGCGCAGCGACTGCCGCCTCGCGGTGTTCACCTCGGCCAACCTCTCCGACGCCAACCTCAAGGGCAGCCGGCTCGAGGGGGCGAGCCTCGACGGCGCCAAGCTCCAGGGCGCGATCGTCTCCGACGCCGACCTGCGCCGCGCGAACGTGGCGGGCGCGGACTTCTCCGACGCGACGCTCGACGGTGCGCTGCTCAACGGCGTGCTGAACCTGGACAAGGCGACGCTCGAGGGCGCCTCGATGAACCGCGTCGACCTGCGCGACGCCAAGCTGCAGGGCGCGGTCCTGCGGCAGTGCTCGATGGCCGGGGCCAACCTCGAAGGCGCCGACCTGCGCGACGCCGACCTCACGGGTGCCGACCTGCGCGGCGCGAACCTGGCGGGCGCCGACCTGGCCGGCGCACGTCTGGACAAGGCCAACCTCGGCGGCACCCGGCTCACCGAAGTGCTCCACGCCGCCGACGCCTCGTTCCGGGGGACGAATCTCGAGCGCGCCGACCTGTCCGAGCTCGACCTCGCGGGCGCGGACCTGTCCCGCGCCAACCTGCGGGGCGCCCGACTGCGGGGGGCGACGCTGGAGTTCTCCGAGCTCACCGACGCCAGGCTCGCCGACGCCGACCTCGTGGGTGCCAAGCTGCTCGGGGCCACGCTGCGTCGCGCCAGTCTCGAAGGCGCCACGTTGCGCAGCTGTACGGGCCTGGCCGACGCCGACTGGTCCGACGCCGACCTGCGGGGGGCCGACCTGTTCGGCGCCCAGCTCGCACGCAGCAAGACGTTCGGCGCGGCCAAGCGCCTCGACGCGACCAAGCTGGGGTCGGCGAACCTGCACGGCCTGGATCTGTCGGGCAAGTCGATGGTGGGGGCGCAGCTGGTCGGCGCCGACCTGTCGCAAGCCAAGCTCGACGGCGCGGACCTGCACGACGCGGACTGCTCGCGCGCCAACCTGCACCAAGCGGCCCTGACCAAGGCGACGATCGCCGGCACACGCTTCGACGGCGCCCTCGTCCGGGACGCCGACTTCACCGGCTGCGAGACCGACGACGCCTCCTTCGAGGGCGTGGATCGCAGCTGCGCCAAGTTCTGAGGGGCACGCCCTCCCCTTTTGCGGCCTGGCCCGCGCGATCCCACGGTACGATGGCGTCCGTGTCGGCGCGCGTGCGGTCGACGTGGCTCGTGGCCGCGTGGGTGGGACTTTGGTCGGGCGCCTGCGCCGGGTCCAACGCCTTTTCCTGCGAGCGCGACGATCAGTGCGTCGAAGCTGGCGCGGCCGGCTACTGCGAGCTCGACGGCTACTGCAGCTTCGACGACGACACGTGTGACTCCGGGCGTCGGTTCGGCCAGCATGCGATCGCCGGCGTCGCCAACTCCTGCGTCCCCGTCGACGGCACGAGCGGCGGCGGCCCGCCGGGTTCGTCCGGGCCTGCGACGGACCCGACGACCGACGCCGACGCGACCACGCTCGAGCCACCGGGCAGCACGAGCGAGCCGGTCGCCTCGACCGACGACGGCTCGACGACGACGGGGTCGGCATGCACCGCCACGCGCCTGGGCCTGACGATCCCGGCGGGCACCGTCGACGGCCCCCTGACCGACTTCCCGGTCCTCGTGCGCGTCACCGCCCCCGAGCTGGCCGCGCTCGCCGGTGACCCTTCCCCCCTCGCGTTCACCTCCACGGACGAACCGAGCCCGCTCGCGTTCGAGCTCGAGCGGCTCGACGACACGGGGGAGCTGCTGGCGTGGGTGCGACTGCCGACGGTGGCGGTCGACGCCGAGACGCGCTTCGACTTGTGGCTGGATCGACAGGACTTGGCGACCGGCCCGGACGCGGCCGGGGTCTGGGACGACGACTACGTCGGCGTGTGGCACCTTTCGGTCGACGACGGCAGCGTCGTGGACGCGACGGGCCAGCAGCCGCCGGGCGTCCCCAGCAACGGCGTGACCGCGATCGACACGGCGCTCGGCGGCGGCGCCGCGTTCGACGGCAGCGCCGGCATCATCACGATCGACCACACGTTCGCCGGCGCGCTGACGTCCTTCACGACCCAGCTGTGGGTCGCGTTCGAGGTCACGGGCACGAACGTGCCGTTGTACCGGCGCCTCAACGGCACGAGCCTGTACCCGCGGCTGTACGTCACCTCCGGGGGAACGCTCGCGCTGCAGGCGGCCGTGGGCGGGGTCACCAACTTTCTGGGCGCCCCCGCGCGGATGCTCGAAGGGGCGCCGCACCACGTGGCCGTCTCGTTCGACGCCCCGACCTCACAGGCTCGGATCTACGTCGACGGCGAGCTCGCCGGGATGTCGGAGTTCGGTCCGGGCGATCTCGACGGCGGCAGCAACGCGCTCGAGCTGGGCTCGGACGCCAACCTCGACTCGTGGCTGCTCGGCACGCTCGACGAGCTCCGCGTCAGCGAGGTCGTCCGCAGCGACGAGTGGATTCGTGCCAACTTCGCCACGCAGTCCGACCCGGGCGCGTTCACGTCCGTCGGGGCGCCCGAGACGGTGCCCTGCCCCTGACCCGGTTCGCCGCCCGCGTCGTTACTCGCCCACGAACTGTGGCGGCGTCCACAGCCGCTCCGGACCCCGCTGCCACACCCGCGCCCAGCTCGGGTCCGGATCGCCGGGATCGAGCATCGGGCCCATCAAGCCCTGGATGTGCAGGCGCTCGCCGAAGTCGAGCGTCTCTTCGGGAGTGATGAGCGCACGCTGGCACAGGTTGCGCAGCCGACCGGCGAGCTCCTCGCCCGGCAGCCCGCGGTGCACCAGGTCGGAGGCGACCCGCACCACACCGTCGGCCGACACGCTCGACTGCTTCCACATCGCCAGCGCCATCTGGAACGCGCCGTAGCAACCGACGACCCCGGGCGCGTACGGTTTGAACACCTCGGGGTCGTGGTGGCGCTCCATCCGGATGAAGGCGCGTCGAACCCCGCGGCCGGGCCGCAGGTCGCGACGCAGCGCCACGATCGCGCGGGCGTCGGACTCGCCCACGCCGTTGAGCACCAGGATCCGCCCCAGGTCGTCCACGGGGATCCGCCCCGCGAGCACGTCGGCGTAGATGGCGTAGGTCAGCGGGTCGGTCTCGAGGTCGTCGCCGATGAGGTTTTCGACCGCGCCCCCCGGCAGCTCCGCCCGGCCCGACAGCAGCGCCGTGAGCTTGAAGCCGACCTGCTCGCGCAGCCGACGGAAGGTCAGCCGCTGCAGCACCTTCGTCCAGTTCTTGAAGGTGGTGCCGTCGAAGCCGATCCCGTCCAGCGTCATCTTCTGCTCGATGACCGGCCGCAGCTGGGCCGGGCTCGCCGAGACGAAGTACAGTGGGGTCTCGCGACTGTCGGCCCCGGGGCCGCGTCGGATCTCGCGGAACAGCCGAGCCATGCCGGCGATGTCCTGCTTGTCGGCGGCCGTCTCGAACGGGATGCGGGCCATGCCGCGCAGGCTCGAGATCTTCGTGGACAGGTACGTCCGGTCGATGTCGGCGACGAAGACCTCACCCTCCCACTTCGGATCGAGGGTGCGGTAGCAAGCCCGGTGGATCGGGAACGCCACGAGTTGCGATGTGGCTACCAGACCTGCCGCGCCGCCGCCAGGGACCCGTGCCGAGGGCGGAAAAACGAAAGAGCCGGCCGCGACGATCGCGAACCGGCTCTTTCCTCGAACGCGCCGCAATGCGGCGCGCAGGCGCCTACGACCTAGAGGTCGTGGGGGCGCACCGTGCTGCGGTTGTTGCCCTGGCAACGCGCGATCGCGGCACCAAGCAACTCGTGCACCTTGTCCGAAACGGCCTGGACCAGATCGCCATCGCTGCGCAATCCGGCTTCCTTCACCACTTCCTTGACCTTGGAGCCAACGACGACGATTTCTTTGGGCTTAGACTTGGCCATGAGCTTTCCTGATCCTACTGAGTCGCTGAGAACGAGCTTGAGTTTGGGGTTGGAGGCCGGATTCCCGTATGGGGCCGGCTGGTCGCGACGATAAACCCGCGTAGGGCTCCCGCAAAGGCAATTTTCGGGGGGGCGGGTCGAAATTCACGCGCTAGAGCCCCCTAGAGAAGGGATCTGCACATCGCCCCCTCCCATCGGGCTACAGCGGCGTGATTTCGGGCAGTTACCTCGGGCCGAACGCACGCCAACGGTCCAAGACGGCGGTATGTCGGGGGCCAGATGCCTCCGCGAGCAAGGTGCGTACGATCCCCTCCACACGCAGCTCGACCGAGAGGTGATCGGCCGGTGGGTCCGCCCACAGATCCGACCACTCCACCACCACCACCCCGGCATCGGCCTCGCCGTCGTCGAACAGCGGCTGCAATCCCAGCGCCTCGAAGGCCGACGCGCCCACGGAGCCGGCCGAGGTCTCGGGCGCGAGGTCGTCGTCGCCGGTCTGCGCGAGGCGGAACAGATCCACGTGCCACAGCGGCACGGGACCGCGGTGATGCAGGCACACGTTGTACGTCGGGCTGCACACGCGCTCGGGCCGATCGACCTTCAGGCCACGCGCGAGCGCACGCGTCAGCGTGGTCTTGCCCGCGCCCATCGGTCCGCGCAGCAACACGATGCAGCCCGGACCCAGCGCGGCGCCGAGCGCTTGCGCCCACGCCGTGAGCATCGGTTCGTCGAGACCACGCAGCCGCACGGTCGACGATGGTAGCCGTCCGCCGCCGTTGCGGACACCCGACGTGCGGGTGTACGCACCCGGTCGTGTCACGGCTCGGTCGTCGCCTCGCTCGCGGGAGCCTTCGTCGGCGAGCGTGCGTCGGTGCCGGGGCGGTCGCGCTGACGATGCTGGGCGCGTGCCGACCCACGCCGGAGCCGCCGCCGCCGGCCGAGCCTCCCGCCTCGCCGCTGCGCGACGTCTCGGTGCGCGGCTCGATCCCGGACGAGGCGCGCGTCACCGATTGGGTGATCTCGGCGACGCTGGACGCCGAGGCGCATCGCGTCGACGCCACCGCGCGGCTGCGCTGGACCAACCGCGGGCCCGAGCCGGTGGCGGTGCTGCCGATGCACCTGTACCTCAACGGGTTCCGGGCCGCGGACACGGCGTGGATGCGCGAGGGCCTGCACGCGGGACGCACGTCGGGCATCGACGTCGACCACGCCTGGGGCTGGGTCGACGTCACCGACATCGTCCGTCATGCCGCGCCGGACGACGAAGGCACCGAGGTCTCCTGGGCGGAGCGCGACGAGCCGTCGCTGATGGACATCGAGCTCGGCGAGGCGGTCGCGCCGGGCCAGACCGTCGACCTCGAGCTGACGTTTTCCACGCAGTTGCCCGCCGTGTTCGCCCGCACCGGGTTCGCGGGGCCGTTTCACCTCGTGGGCCAGTGGCTGCCCAAGCCGTGCGTGCAGTACGACGACGGCACCTTCGCCGACGACCCCTTCACGTTCCACAGCGAGTTCTTCAGCGACTTCGGCCACTGGAAGGTCACCCTCGACGTACCGGCGAAGTTCGTCGTCGGTGCCACCGGCACGCGCATCGACGGCAGCATCACCGGCGACCGACGCGTCGAGACCTACGAAGCGGACATGGTCCACCACTTCGCCTGGGCGGCCGGGCCCGACCTCGTGGTGTGGGACGGCGAGCACGAGGGCATTCGGATCCGTCAGCTGCTGCCCCCCGACGCGGTCGCCGACGCGCCGCTGCACCACGACGCGGTCGTCGCCGCGCTCGACAGCATGCAAGCGCGGTTCGGACCGTACCCGTGGTCGACGATCACGGTGATCCATCCACCACCGGGGGCATCGGCGGCGGGCGGGATGGAGTACCCCACCCTGTTCACGACCAACCGCCGTCGGCAGCTGCCGCCCTTGCTCGAAGCGCTCGGGTTCCGTGACCGCTTCTCGGGGGCGTTCGTGACGATCCACGAGTTCGGCCACCAGTACTTCCAGGGCATGCTCGCGTCCAACGAGTTCGCGCAGCCATGGCTGGACGAGGGCATGAACTCGCTGTCGAACGCGCTGGTGTACCTCGACCGCTACGCCGACGAGACCGATCCGTGGGTGGTGCAGCTGGCGGGGCAGTCGTTTTCGATCCTCGACGGCGTCCGGGTGCAGCAGCGCTTCGCCGGCGATCTGGAGGCGGTCGATCAGTCCGCGGCCGGCTTCGATCCCACGGTCGGGGGTTACGGCGCGACCGTGTACCGCAAGACCACCGCGATCATGCTGACCTTGCGGGCGCTCGCCGGCGCCGAGGCGTTCGATGCGGCGCTGAAGGCCTACGCGCACAAGTGGCGGTTTCGCCACCCCACCGGCGACGACCTCGTCGATGCGCTCGTCGAGGGAATCGGCGAGACGATCGAGGTCAGCGAGCCGGCGCCCGACGGCAGCGTGGTCCGACTGTCGGTGCGCGACTACCTGCGCACGACCCTGTCGCAGGCCGACGAGCTCGACTACGCCGTCCGAGAGATCGGCCGGCAAACCGGGGCCTCGACCGCGGGCCATCACCGCGCGCAGGACGGCTCGCTGCGCGACGACGGCCCGCCTTCGCTGGATCCGACCGAGGCCTTCGCCGTGATCGTACGCCACGGCGGCCTGTCGGTGCCCGTGGAGATCGAGGCCACGTTCGACGACGGGACGAGCGAGCGCGTGACGTGGGACGGCGTGGACCGGCACGTCACCCTCACGTGGCCCGACCGTACGCTGCGTCGCGTCACGATCGATCCGGACGGACGGCTCTTCCTCGAGATGCGCCGCACCAACAACACGCGCTGGGCCGCGGACGTCGAACCGGACGAGACCGTCGAAGAGGTCGCCGCCGACCTGGCGCAGGCCGTGGCGCTGGGCTTGCTGGCAGGGGTGGGCCCGTGATCGCGGCGCTGCGACGCCTCGCGGCGATCCCGGGCTGGCTCGTCGGGATCTGGCTGGCGCAGGTGGCCCTCGCGGCCGGCGTGGGCGCGATCGTGCGAACCACCGTGGCCGCCGCGATGGATGGCGATCACATCGAGCCCGGCGCGCGCTGGCTGTACGCGCTCGCCGACCTCGGGTTGGACCACCCCGCGATCGCAGCGGCCGCGGCGGCATCGATCGGCGTGGCGGCGGTCGCCGGGTTGCTGGCGTGGACCCTCGTCGTCGGACTGTTGCTGGCGCGGCTGCGGGCCGACACGTCGACCGCCGCGGTCCTGCACACGTGGTGGAAGACGCTGCCGGGCATCGGCGCTCAGTCGGCGTGGCACGTGCTGATGCGCGGCGTGATGCTGCTGGCCGCGCTGAGCACCGCGAGCGCCCTGCCCCCCGCGGCGGGTTGGCCCTTGGTGTGGCTGGTGTGGTCGGTCGCGATCGTCGGGCTGGACGTGGCGCGCACGCGGGTCGTCGACGGGGCCCGGCCGCTGCACCCGCGCACGGCCGCCGTCGCGATCATCGACGTCGTCCGGCACCCCGCGCGGTTCGGGCCCGCCGTCGCGCTCGCCGCCGCCGGGACCATCGTGCCCCTGCTCGTCGTTTGGCTCGGCCTGTCGCAGCTGGGAGGCGCCATGGCGCCGCTCGCGGCCCGGGCGGTCGCTTTGGTCGGGGTCGGGCTCGGCTTGTGGCGCCTCGCGGTCGTCGTCGCGCGCACCGAACCCGGCGACGACGACTGAACCGACGCGCCGGAATCCGTGCGTGCGCTCACGCGAACGCCGCGCAAGTCCGGCGGCGCGTCCCTGCCCGCGCGCAGCCACGAGGACTGGCGCTATGCTCTGCCCGATGGACCGCGGCTCGCGCAGTCCGGACGCGACGACGGCCCGCGTCGACGCGGGAGCGGACACGGTCGACGTCGGACCCGTCGACCACGACCCATTGCGATCCGCGAGCCCGTCCGTGGACGATTTCGAGGGCCAGCGCGCCCGCGCGGCGATCGCCTCCCGGTTGTTCTCCGGACCCGCGCAACCGGTTCGCGTCGGCCGCTACCGGATTCTCGGCCGCATCGGCTCCGGCGGCATGGGCGTGGTCTATCGCGCCCACGACCCCGAGCTCGCGCGTGACGTCGCCGTCAAGGTCGTCAATCCGTCGGGCGGCGGCGGGACCGATCAGGCGCACGCGCAGGCGCGGCTCGTCCGCGAGGCGCGGGCGATGGCCAAGCTCGCCCATCCCAACGTCATCCACGTCTACGACGTCGGCACCGTCGACGAGGGCGTGTTCATCGCCATGGAGCTCGTCGAAGGTCGCAGCCTCGCCCAGTGGCTGTCGGACACGCAGCCGACGTGGCGCGACATCCTCGAGAAGTTCGTCGCCGCGGGGCGAGGTCTCGCGGCCGCGCATGCGGCCTCGGTGATCCACCGCGACTTCAAGCCGCACAACGTGCTCGTCGGCGACGACGGTCGCGTTCGCGTCGGCGACTTCGGTCTCGCCGGTGGCGAAGCGGCCGGCCCGACCGGACCGATCACGCCGCTGCCCCACGACGAGAACGAAAAGCCCGAGCTCGATCGCGCGTCGGTGTCCGGCACTCTGACCCGCACGGGCATGCTGCTCGGCACGCCCAAGTACATGTCGCCCGAGCAGGAAGCCGGCGCGGTCGCGAGCGCGCGCTCGGACCAGTTCAGCTTCTGCGTCGCGCTGTACGAGGCCCTGTACGGACGGCCCCCCTACGCGGGTGACTCGGTCGACGTGTACCGCCGCAACGTACGGCGCGGTCGCGTGATGCCCCCGCCGCCGGACGCGAAGGTCCGCTCGTGGGTCCATACCGAGATCCTACGGGGGCTCGAGGTCGATCCCGCCGCGCGTCATCCCGGCATGGAGGTGCTGCTCGACCGGCTCGAGGGGGCGCTCGACGATCCGAGCGTGACCCGACGTCGGCGACGCCAGCTCCGGATGGCGGCCATGGGCACCGTGGCCGCGGCAGGGATCGGGCTCGCGTTCTGGAGCCTCGATACGCCGCAGGCCCGCGATGCCGCGGCGCAGGCCCCCGACCCGGAAGCGACGTCGGGGCACGACACCTCCCCGACCCCGCGGGCGGACGCGCCGGCCCAGGCGATTGCGGTGCCCGTGCCGGTGCCCTCGCCGATGCCCGTGAACCCGGGCCGCGACGCCCCACCGTCCGAGCCCGACGTCGCGCCCGACACCGTGGCGGGGCCCGACAAGCCCGCAACGACGCCTCGTCCGGCCACCGACGACGACAAGCGGACGTCGACCAAGAAGAAGTCTCGCCCCCCGCGCAACGTGGGCAACGGCGGGCAGGACGTCTGCTACTACCGCGAGCACAACAGCAAGTTCATCAAGCGCACGCGCAAGGCCCAGCCATATGTGCAGGACGGCAAGGGCACGTGCTGGGACTGCAGCCACCGCGTGTGGAGTGAAGCGGCCGGCGGCCTTAACCCCAACGACTGCGACGCGTACTATATGTGCCTGAAGGTCGACGCTGCCGCGTGCACCGACTGATCGCCGCCATCGGGGCGCTGCTGCTTTGGCTGTGGGCGCCGCAAGCCCACGCCGACTCCCGATACGGGGTGGTCAGTCTCGACCTGCGCGCAGAGCCCGGCGACGCGCCGACGCACCTGTGCGTCGTCAGCGAAGCCGAGAGCCCGCGCGCCCGTCGGCTGCTGACCGACACGCTCGTGCCGCAACAGGTCGACGGGTCCGCGCCCCCGGACCGCACGTGGTTCGTGCAGCCCGACGTGTGGAGCGGCGACGCGGCGTCGGCCGAGCAGCTGCAGTGCGCCAAGGACACCGACTCGGCCACGGCCGCCCGCGGCGACTGCCGCCCGCGCATCGAGCTGCCGCCCGGCCTCGCGGCCGAGAGCGACCTCTTCGTCGCGTGCGCGCCCGACAGCCTGTCGCAAGGCACCCGCGACGCGACCCCGCGCCCGCTGTACATCCTGCTCGAGCACCTCGAAGGCTCGCCGCCGATGATCGAGTCGGTTCGACTCGCCGGCGGCATCGCGACGATCGGCGTGCAGTCCAACCTCGATCAGGTCCTCGTCACCGCGCGCAGCCTGGGTGGACACTACCTGCCGCACAAGGTCTCGGTGCGTGGCACGGCGGATGCCGGCGCGGACTCGGCCGACCAGGGTCCGCCTCGTCGCAACATCACGCTGTCGCTGACGCCGCGATGCGACTTCGTGGAGGTCCGCCTGCCGCGGACGCGCCTCGCTCCCACCGATCGCGATCGGCTGTCGGTCCGCGTGCACGGCATCGACTTCGACGTCGACCGCTGCGTCGGACCGCTGACCGGCTCGGAGGTCATGCAGGTCCGCATTCCCCAGGCGCCGCTGAGCGTCGGGACGATCGACGTCGACCTCGCGGCCACCGACGAAAAGGCCGCCGCACGCTTCGGCGCCAGCTGGGAGGGTAGCTGGCCCAAGCCGCCGTTTCCGCTGCAGTTCAACCAGGTGAGCTTTTCCTGGAAGCGACCCAAGTGCATCTACCCGGCCGGCGAGTGTCCGTCGGTCATCCTCGAGTCGGGCACCACGTGCGAGGCCACGGCCAACGCCGACGGCTGCGAGTACCGCTGCCCCGGCAACGTCACCGAGGACGCGATCGACATCAGCTTCCCGATCGACGTCACCTTCCGCAAGGACGACCCGGTCCAGGAGTGGGAGGACAAGCTGGTACAGAACGGCCAGACGCTGGCGAGCTACGTGCCCAGCGACGAGACGTACCTCAACGCCAACGTCAACGGCTGGCGCACCAACGAGCCCGCCAACCGGATCAGGGAAGTCGAGCTGTTCGGCGAGGACGGCGGCGTGCACCGCTACTCGGTCTCGCACGTGCCCACCCTGCAGATGAAGGTGCCGGGCGCGTCGTGCGAGCCGATCGCGTTCCACATCCGCGGCGACCGGGCGCACGAGGAAGCGGTGGCCACGGTCGACGACGGCCAGATCGAGTTCGGCGATCCGCGGCGGACGACCCGGCGGATCGCGGTGAACCTGACCGCGGCGCTCGGCGGAGGCCCGGCGTGGTCCGACAGCGCCGCCGCCGGCGACACGCCGCCGGTCTACTTCTCCGGCTTGGCGATGCTCGCCCTGCAATACCGACCGCGAAAGCCCGGCTGGGCCCGCATCGGCTACGAGGCGCGGATCGGCGGCACGCTCGGACGCTGGGGGATCCTGCAGACCGAGGAAGCGGCCAGCGAGAGCATCGACAACGGCGACACCAACACCCCGACCAGCGACAGCGAGCAGCGTCTCGGTTGGGGGCGTGTGCTGTTCGAGCCCGCCATCGTCGTCGCCGCCCACCAACGCGTCGGCATCGGCGCGGGCTTCGGACTGGGCTTTTCGTTCCCGTTCCGGCGCAGCGACACGGTGCTACGGGACTCGCTGAACTTCATCTACTCGCCGTCGATCGACGGGCGGTTCTACATCCGCAACTGGGTGGCCCTCATGCTGCAGTTCCGCGGCGTCTTCGGCGAGAAGGCGTTCCTGGTGACCGACGCGCCGGAGTCGATGGTGAACATGGGTGGTGCCAACGAGGCGCCCGTGGAGGCCGACTTCGAGCAGCAGCGGGCGCGGTCGCTACTGACCCTCTTCGGCGTCGTCTTCCAGTTCTGACGCGGGCGGCTTGCCCATCTGCTTCTGCAGCTGCTTGGCCCACAGCTCGAAGTTGTCGACGGTCGAGCGCAGCAGCGCCTCGGACTGCGACAGCTCCGCGATCACGGTGTCCAGTCGCGCCCGCGCCCGCTGCAGCCGCGACTTGACCGTGCCCACCGGCGTCTCGAGGACCTCGGCGATCTCGGTCACCGTCAGCTCTTCCCAGTAAAACAGCTCGAGCGCGACCTGCATCTCCACCGGCAACCGCCGCAGCGCCTGCAGCAGCAGCTGGTGCTCCTGCCGATCCGCGACCGCCCGCGACGGCGAGACCAGACCGAGGTCGGCGACCGACGTGGAGTCGAACCGCAACGGATCGGCGCGCCGCTGCCCCTTGCGCAAGTACGAGTACAGCTTCTTGCGCGCGATCATGAACAGGTAGGTTCGAAAGCTCGCGTCGCCGCGGAATCGATCCTTGCCCTGCACCAGGCCCATGAACGTCTGCTGCGTCAGGTCCTCGGCCGCTTCGTCCACCTTGTTGCGGAAGAAGCGGTAGACGGAATCGAAGTAGCGCCCGAACAGATCACGGCCCGCTTCCTCCTCGCCCTCCCGCCAGCGGGTGAGCAGATCGAAGTCGGAAGCGGCGTCGGCCATCGATCGGACTCCTCACCTCAGGGTGGCGCGCTCGAACTGCGTGAGACGGGAGAACGCCTCGAAGCGCGCGTCGAGCTGATCGTGCCCCAGGCCGGCGATCTTGTCGTAGGAAAAACCCTCGACGCAGTAGCTGGCCAGCACCGAGCCGAAGATCATCGACGCCCGCAGGTTTTCGCCCGACAGCTCCCCGGTCCGGGCCAGGTAGCCCATGAAGCCGCCCGCGAAGCTGTCGCCGGCCCCGGTGGGGTCGACCACGTCCTCGAGCGGCAGCGCCGGCGCCGCGAAGATCTCGTCCTCGTGAAACAGCAGTGCCCCGTACTCGCCGCGCTTGATGACGAGGCTCTTGGGTCCGATCGCCCGGATCTTGCGAGCGGCCCGCACGAGGTTGGACTCGCCGGTCAGCTGCGAAGCCTCTTCCTCGTTGATCGTCAGCACGTCGACGCGCTCGAGGACCTTCAGCAAGCCGTCCTTGGCGATGTCGATCCACAGGTTCATCGTGTCGAGCCCGACCAGGCGCGGCGAGCTCATCTGGTCGAGGACCTTGAGCTGCAGCTCGGGCTGGATGTTGGCCAGAAACAGGTACTCGCTGCCGCGGTAGGCCTCGGGCAGCTTCGGGTCGAACTCCGCGAACACGTTGAGCTGCGTGTCCAGGGTGTCACGCGTGTTCATGTTGGCGTGGTAGCGGCCCTTCCAGCGGAAGGTCTTGCCGCCCGGCACGACCTCGAGCCCCGCCAGATCCACACCGGCCTTCTTCATGTCGGCGATGGCCGTCTTGGGGAAGTCGTCGCCGACCACGCCGACCACACGCACCGGTCCGAAGTACGACGCGGCCATGGAAAAGAACGTGGCCGAGCCGCCGACGCTGGTCTCGCGCTCGGCCTTCGGGGTGATGACCCAGTCGACGGCGACGGAGCCGACGACCAATACGGACGGACTTTGATCGATCATGTGTCTCTCGAATCGGTCTTGTTGGGGGCCTGTCGGGGGTCAGTCGGCCAGGTAGTGGCCGATGACGAGATCGAGTCGCTCGCGCGCCTGCGCCGAGATCCGATCGGGCGCGGTCATCACGGCGTGCTCGCACGCGGCGGGATACGGCAGGTCGGCGGTCTTGTCCGGTAGCGCCTTGGCGACCTCCACCACCGTCCGCTGGGCCAGCGCCACGTTGGCCTTCACGACCGCGACCACCGCCTCCACGCTCACCTCTTCGGTGTGCCAGCAGTCGTAGTCGGTCGACAGCGCCATCAGGCAGTAGGCCATCTCCGCCTCGCGGGCGAGCTTGGCTTCGGGCAGCGCGGTCATGCCGATCACCGACGCGCCCCAGCTGCGGTACAGGTTCGACTCGGCGCGGGTGGAAAACGCCGGGCCCTCCATCACCACCGCCGTGCCTCCCCGGTGCACGGTGGCGCCGGCCCGCTGCGCCGCGTCGGCACACAGCTCGCGCATCGCGTCGGTGGTGGGGTCACCGAACTGCACGTGGCCGACCACGCCGTCGCCGAAGAAGCTGCTGTCGCGGCCCTTGGTGCGGTCGATGAACTGGTCGACGAACACGATGTGCCCGGGCTCGATCTCCTCGCGCAACGAACCGACGGCGGAGACCGACATCAGGTGCGTGACGCCGAGCTGCTTGAGCCCATGGATGTTGGCCCGGTAGTTGATCTCCGAGGGCGTGAGCTTGTGGCCCAGCCCGTGGCGCGGCACGAACACGGCCTTGATCGCCGGGGCGCCGTCGCGCGGCAGATGGCCGATCGTGTACGGGCCCGACGGCGTGCCGAAGGGCGTGCTGACCTCGACCGTCTCGGCTCCCTGCAGCGCGTCCATCTGGTACAGACCCGAGCCGCCGACGACGCCGAGGACGACGGTCTGCCGGGATGCGGGCGCGGCGGGGTGAGCGCGGTCGGACATCGGCGGGAGCATACCCGATCGTCGCCACCCGTCCGGGGGCGCAGGACGGGCCCCGGCGCGGCGGCGCGCGCCCTCGAGTCAGCGCTCGCCGATCAGCACCACGGCCACGAATTGGACCGCTCCGCCCTTTTTCGTGCGCACCACGCCGAGACCGGCGGCGAGCGCCGGCGCGCGGAACAGGTCGGCCGAGGCGAGCGTGTCGAAGTCGGGGCTCGACAGCTGGTGGGTGTCGATCGCGGCGTAGCCGAGCGCGAACACCTCGGTCTCGAACGACTTGGGCGGACGTCGGCCGGCCGCCAGCCCCGGCGCGTACTTCTGCGCGATGTCGCCGAGCTTTTCGTCCCACTGCACGGGCGGTAGGCCGGCGGCGGCCCGTGCCTCGTCGATCTTCTTTTCCAGCGTCTCGGGGAGAGCGGCGTCGTCGGCGGGCGCGGTCGCACCGGCGCGACGATAGAAGTTCTGCGTCGCGAACACCGGCCGCGGCGCGCCCGGGATCTCGGTGTCGGCCGGACCGACCACCGCCCCGACACCCACGTGGGTGACGTCGGTCGCGAGCATGTTGACCCGATGCCCCGGGCTGCTCATCAGGCTGTCGTGGATCCCCTTGGGCCCGTAACCACGCGCGACGTTCTCGCGAATGACGACGCCGGGCACCTTCGCCCGGGCGAATCGTGCGGTCACGTCCCCGGTCGTCTCCGAGCGGTGGCCGACGAATCCGTTGTTGGCCATGTCCTGGCTGTGGGCGAGCGCGACGTCGGCCGCTTCGTCGTCCCACGCCAGCGCCGGCAGACCTCGCCGCTCACGCTCGCGGTTGAGGTAGATGAAGTTCGCGCGGGCGATCTGGTCGCCGGTGACGTCGGGCGCCACCTTCTCGACGACGACCGAGATCTTGGTCGGCGGCGTCTGTCCGCACCACACCGGGAAGTTCGCCGCGACCTCGGGTCCGTGTCGGCCCTCGGCGAGCACTTCGATCTGGTGGGCCCCGACCCCGGAGCAGTGCACGCGCGCGCCGAACGATCCGTCGACCGACACCGACGTGGGCTGTCTGGCCCACGCACCATCGGGACCGACCATCTCCACCGACGGCCGCGTTCGCGCCCCGACCAGGACGCCCTTGACGTCGATCTGGCCCTCCGCCGAAACCGCGCGCGGCACCGGCTGCAGCAGGACGCTGCGTTCGAGCACCGCGACCATCATGCGCGTACGCCCCTGGCCGAGCGTGACGACACCGACGCCGAAGAACAGCGCGTCGGCGTCCGGCATCGTCGCTTCCACCTGCTGCACCAGCGAGTCGATCGCGTCGCGGCAGCCCGGCGCCGGACGACGGTCGCACCCGGCGCGATCGCCTTCGAACTGCACGACGACCAGCCGCGGCTGCGGATCGGCCAGCCCCGCCCACGACATCAAGCCGTCGACGAGCCCCGCCGGGACGTTGACCTGGTGCGGCGACAGGCGGGCGAGCTCGCGAGCCATCCGCGACAACGCCGGCTCGTGGGTCAGCGGCAGCCCGCCCAGCGACGTGGCGATCTCCGCTTCGATCGGGGTCAACGGGTGCGAGAGCTTGCCGCCGTACGAGGTCGCGGCCGGACCGTCGGGACGCGCGTCGAGCGGCACCAGCTCGATCCCCCGCAGGTCTTCGTCGCTCGGTGCGACGGAACGACCCAGTCGCGCCCCGCCGCCGCCGGTTCGAGGGCCACAGCCGGCGACAAGGAGCACGAGCGCGGCCGCACAACGGGCCGCGGACGCGACGGTCCGCCTTCGGTTCGGGCCAGGCCCCGTGCGCTGCGACGGATTCATCGACCGGCGAGGGTAAGCATTGCCGCATTCGCGGCGGCGTGAAAGTCCGGGACGCGCGTGGGGCTGACGGCGTAGGCCAGCGCCGGCCCCTTCGCCGGCCGGTCGAAGCGAAACGCGTTGACGCGCATCCGATCGCCCACCTGCGGGGGACACGTCGCGCTCGTGTTGGAGCAGATCTCCGACCACGGGATCGCGACCTCGACCGTCCAGCCGCGGTCGCGATCGGTCCGGTCGTCGATCGTGCCCTCGACGGCCA
The DNA here is from genome assembly GCA_937896535.1 of uncultured Pseudomonadota bacterium. Taxonomy (GTDB): domain Bacteria; phylum Myxococcota_A; class Polyangia; order Nannocystales; family Nannocystaceae; genus CALBMM01. The sequence goes on along the minus strand of CALBMM010000013.1, from coordinate 32,727 downwards.
CCGCGGTGGTCCACGCGCTGCTCCAGTCGGTGTCACCGCGGCGGTACTGCACGAAGCGCGCATCGAAGGTGACGCCGCGCGGCGAGACCTGCAGCTCCAGGTAGTGCAGCCCGCTGTCGTCGACGAACACGAACACCTCGAAGACCTCTTGCTTCCACAGTGGATCGTCGTGCTGCGCGTAGTCGGACCAGATGTCGTCGTCGCGCAGGTCCGCAGCCACGTACAGGCTCGTGTCGTCCCAGCCCCACCACACGTGCGAGGGCGGACCTTCGACGGGCTCGCCGTCGAGGCTGTGCACCATCGGGTACGGCAGCGACGTCCACTCCGACAGCTCACCATCGACGGTGATGCCGGAGGCGATGCGCCGGGCCGCGACCTCCGTGCCCGACGTCTGGACCGGGACGAGCGCGAGCACCCCGCGACCGTCCGCGAGGCGCGGACCGGCGGTCGCCGTCGCGCCGGGCACCGACAGCAGCAGCTCGGCTCGCAACGGGTGCCATGGCTCGGGCAGCGGCGGGAGGTCGACCTCGACGATGCCCGGTCGCAGCAGCACGTCGATCGACTGCGTCCGCGGATCGGGCTCGACCTCGGCCGGCGGCGCTCCCACTCCGCCGAGCGCGACCTGACGCGACGCCGGTCGCGGCGGTGCGAGCGTGAGCGTGGCCGGCCACGGACCGTCGCCCGGTGCCTGAACCTGCAGCGCGATCGCGGCTGGCCGGCCGGGCACCAGCGACGAGGGCCGGACCTCGGTGCGCGCGATGACGACCCCACCGAACGCCAGGTCGACATGCGTGACCAGGCCCGGACCGGCGGGCGTCGGCGTCACCACCTCGATCGACTCGGACGCGGGCGCGGACGCGGGCTCGGACGCGCACGCCAGCGCCGACACGAAGATCGCCGTCACGCCGTGGCGCATCAAAACCGCAGCAGCGTCGGGCCCATCGAGGGGCGCGGCTGCAGCCCCAGGGCGTCCGGCTCGTCGTCGCGCGCGGCCTTGATCGCGATGCCGGTCACCGCGGCGGCGCTGGCCACGATCGCACCGACCGTGACCCAGAAGTACCACTTGGTCACGATGCGATCGCCGTCGCGACGCGGCGGCGGCGGCTCGACGGCGCGCCGGGACTTGCGCGGGCTCGTGGTGCCGGCCTTGGGCTGTCGCTTCGCGTCGAGCTCCTCGCGGTGCGTCGACGCGGGCTCGCCGGAGACCGTGCCTCGCGCGAGCGTGTCGGTGCGCTGGCGCGCCGCCTTTGCTTCGGCACGCTGCGCCTCGGCATCGGCCGGCAACGCGTCGAGCTCGGACTGGTAGGTCGCCGCGGCCTCGGCGTAGCGGCCCGCGTCCTCGAGCGCCTTGGCCTCCGCGTGCCAGTTGGCCGGCGTCGGGTCGGCCTTGCGTGCCTCGCGAGCGAGCTCGACCGCCGCCGACAGGTCTCCCGCCTCGGCGGCCTCTTGGACCGTCTGCGGCCCGGCGACGTCGGACGGCGCGTCGGCCTCCGACGGCGCGGCGGACTCGGTCGGCGCGGCGGTGTCCTCCGGGGCGGCGGCGGCGGCCGTGCCGACACCGGTGCCGACCGTCCACAGCACCATCGACAACGCGACGGACAGCGGGGCACGGCAGCGGGAGAACGCGGGACGGTCAGCCATAGGGATCGTCTTTGAGCGGCGGAGGAGTGGGCGGTGTGCCGGTGGACGTCGACTTGGGTTTGGACTTGGGCTTGGCCTTGGGCTTGGGCGGCGCAACCTCGGCCGGCCCCGCGGTTGTATCACCGTCGTCGGGGCCGGGCACGGCATCGCCCGTCTCCGACGCCTCGGCCGCGTCTGGCGGCGCGTCGCCGGATTCGGGCGGGGACGTGGGCGCCTGCGGCTTCGCGCGCGGCGATGGCTCCGCGACCGTCGCGGGCACGGACGCTTTCGCGTCCGGTGGGGCCGGCGTGCGCGACGACGCCGCCTCCGATGCGCCGGAGTCCAGCAAGCCGAAGCGCCAGGCCCCGATCCCCAGACCGAAGGCCAGCGCCGCCACGCCGATCAGGGCCAGCGGCCACACGGCCCGCTTGGCCGGCGCGGCGGCACGGCCCGTCGACGCGACACGGCCGCCGGCGATCAGAGCGGATGCCGACGCGCCCGGCGAGCTGCCCCACCCTTGCACGCCCACGCCGGCCGAGCCGTCCAGGCGCGTGGCGGCCCCGCGTCCCGAGCTCGCCGCCGTCGCGGGCACCGCGATCGCACGCGTCGCCGCATCGGCGACGCCACCGGTCGGTGCGGTCGTGGGACGCGCGGCGATGTCGTCGAGGTAGACGGTCTGCAGTCCCGCCGTCTCGATCTGCCGCGGCCCCGTCTGGACCGCCGCGAGGGCCGGACCGTGCGCGGCGACGATCGCATCGAGCTCGGCGGCCAACGCCGCGGCGTCGGGGGGACGCTCGGCCGGCTGCTTGGCCAACACGCGCATGCACAGCCCGCACAACGCGTCGGGCAGCTGCCGCTGCGGGGCCGCTTGTCGCGGGTCCAGCGGCGGCTCGCGAATGTGGCCCGCGAGCACCCCCATGAAGGTGTCGTCGATGAACGGGACCGAGCCCGTCATCATCTCGTAGAGGATCACCCCGAGGCTGTACAGGTCCGACTGCGGCGACAGCTTCCGTCCGAGCGCGCGCTCGGGCGCCAGATAGTACGGCGTGCCCAGCAGCGTCCCCGCCTGCGTCTCGATGCGCGTCGCGTCGGCAGCGGTCACCTTCGCGATCCCGAAGTCGAGGATCTTCGGCTGAACCGAGCTGCCCGCGGCGTGCAGGAAGATGTTGGCCGGCTTGAGATCGCGGTGGACGATGCCGGCCAGATGCGCGACGTGCAGCGCGCGGCACACGTCGGCGAGCCAGCGCACCCCGTCCAGCAACGTGCCCGGCTCGCACAGCCAATCCTCGAGCGACTGGCCGTGCAGGAGCTCCATCGCCAGGAACACCGTGCCGTCGGGCAGCTCGTCGAAGTCGACGACGCCCACGATCCCCGGGTGCTCGACGCGCCCGCCGGTCTTGGCCTCCTGTCGAAATCGCGCGAGTGTCTCGTCGTCGGCGCGGTCGCGGCGGAGCACCTTGAGCGCGGCGCGACGCGGCAGGCCCACGTGCTGCGCTTCGTACACGCGGCCCATGCCACCCTCACCCAGCAGACCGACGATCCGGTAGCGACCACCGACGATCGAGCCGGGCCCGAGCACCGCGTCTTCGTGGACCGGCGCGCCGAGCCCGAAGCGAAAGGGGCGTGTCTTGGGGCCCACCGCCGGCCGCGTCGCGCCCAGCGTGTTCGGCCCGCCCGCCACGGACCGACGGTACCACCCGCCGCCGGGGCAGTGCTATACGAGGCCGCAGGGGGCAAGATCCGCCTCGACCGCGCGATGACGAAAGCGACCGAGAAGATCGAAGAGCTGCTGGCCCGCCTCGAGGACAGCGGTGCCGAACCGGAGCGTCTGGACGCGCTGCGGGCGACGCGTCAGTTCAAGCGGTCCTGGGTCGAGCTCGCCGAGATCCTGGTGCAGGTGCGCCGCTCCGGCTCGTACAAGAACTGGGGCCACGACGACTTCCACAAGTACTGCGCCGACGAGCTGCACCTGCGTCGCGCCACGGTCGACAAGCTCACGGTCTCGTTCTCCACGCTGCAGCGACTCGCGCCGCAGGTGCTCAAGTGGGACGGGGTGGAGCGACAGGTGCCCAGCTACCAGGCCGTCGACTACTTCGCCAAGGCCGTCGACGCACCGGTGCGCGCCGCCAACGACGGGGCCAAAGCCGGACGCGAGGAGCTCAAGGAGCTGCGCCACGCGGTGTTCGACGAGGGGCAGTCGGTGGCGGAGCTGCGCCGGCGCTTCGACCCGATCTTCCATCCCAAGCCCAAGGGCGCCGACAAGCTCGCGATCCTCGACAAGGCCGACGCCCTCGCCCGCAAGCTCGTCGAGCTGCTGCCCGACGTCCCGGGCCTATCCGACAAGAACGTGACGACGGTCGAGAAAGCGGTCTCCTCGCTGCGCGGTGAGCTCGAGGAGCTCGCCGAGCCCCTGCGCGACAAGATCACCGCGGCCAAAAAACGCGCCAAGCAAGCCGCGAAGGCATGACCGACGACGACGATCGCCCCGGCCCGTCGGCGCCCGAGCCGGCCCCGGCCGTGTCGGCGATCCGACGTGCCGTCAGGGTGGGCGGCTGGCTGCTGCGGGCTCCCGAGTCGGTGCGACGCTGGGTGCAGCTCGTCGTTCCCCAAGTCCCCGAGGACGAGCCGACCCGCGCACGTCGGGTGTGGCTGTACACGGTCTACATCCTGCGCCGTTGGCTGGTCGAAGACCGAGCGGCGGGCATGGCCGCGTTGCTGACGATCCACACGATGCTGTCGACGATCCCGAGCATCGGCATCGCGCTGATGCTGGTCGCGCGCATGCAGATCGACTCGCGCGAGGAGTTTCTCAGCGAGTTCTTCCGCTCGCTCGTCCCCGAGCACGAGCGTGCCGAAGAGCTCGCGGCCGGCGCGATGGAGCTGGCCCACAACGTCAGCATGTCCAACCTCGGGCCGTGGGGTTTCGTCGTCACGATCTTCATCGCGTTCGCGCTGTATTCGACCCTCGAGCAGACCTTCAATCGGATCTGGCGGGTGCTGCGACGGCGCAACCTGCTGGTCAAGTTCACGATGTTCTACACGCTGGCCACCCTCGGGCCGGCGATCCTGATCTACAGCCTCGCGCAGCCGTACGTGTCCGGCGTCGCGCAGTTCGTCGGGTGGCCCACGCTGCTGACCGCCATCGGGCTGGTGCTGCTCAACCGCTACATGCCCAACCTGTACGTGCAGTGGCGCGCCGCGATCGCGGGCGGGCTGCTGTCGGCGGTCCTGCTCGAGATCGGCAAGTTTGGCTTCGGGTACTACGCGACGCGCTTCGCCCTGCAGACCTACGAGGGCGTCTACGGCCCGCTGGCGATGCTGCCGATCCTGGTGGTGTGGTCGTACCTGTCGTGGATGGTGATCTTGTTCGGGGCCGAGTTCACCTTCGTGGTGCAGCGCCGCAAGGCGATCGGGCTGCAGGGCTACGTCAACCGCTACGTCCGCGAGCGCACCGAGGTCGGCATGGACTCCGGCCGCACCGCCGCCCGCCTGCTGCTGGCGGTGTGCGACCACTTCGCCCGCCACGGCGAAGAGACCCCGACCACGATGCTCGCCGACCGCTTCCGCCTGTCGCTGGACCGCGTCGGCGAGCTGATGCACGAGATGCGCCGCCAGGGCATCGTCATCGAGACCGAAGGCGAGCACGACGCCTGGGTTCCCGCCCGCCCCCTCGAGCAGCTACGCGTCGTCGAAGTCCTCGAGCTGTTCGAGCGCGAGGCCGCCTCCCTGCCCCGCGCCGACAAGCTCGGCGAAATCTTCGACGACCTCGACAACATGCGCGCCAACGTCGTCGGCAAGCTGACCTACGCCGACCTCGTCGCCGCCGACCGCACGTGACGCCTTCACTCAACGAGGCGGCTGCTCTTGGCGCGTCTGCGAAAAGCACGTCGCCCGGAGCCCGACGAAGGCCCGCTCGGGGTCGGCCGGGACGCGAAGGTCGCCGGTCACCTCGTGCGGCGCGTCCCACATCACGCCATCGCACGTGAACGGGACGGTTGCCGGCGCGCGCGGGCCAGCTGGACGCGACGGACAACCTGCGGGAAAGCGCGCGTGAACCCAACGGCCATCGAGGTCGAACAGCAACGGCATCGAGCCGCCGTCCCGCTCGGTCCCGATCGTCAGCACCCGGCGCTCGGTCAGCCCCTCGGCGGGCCCGAAGAAGACCCGAGCATCACGCCGGTACCAGGGCCGAGCGGTCACGACGAGATACTCGTCGTCGTCGGTCATGCCGATCGCGAAGACCTGCCGACGCCCATCCCGATGAAACAGCGAGTCGTCGTCGAGCCACGGCCGCAGCATGTCGCACGGGGCCTGCGGCAGCGTGGTCGACGGAGGTACCTGCGCCCACGCCGAGGCCCAGAACGCCTGGTGCGCCTCCGCCTCGGCCAACGCCTCAGACCCGCGCGACTCCTCCGCGCGACGGCGATCACCACGCTCCACGGGCGTGCACGCGACGATCGCCAGCACCCCGACCCACCACGGACGCATCGCGAGCACGTCCCGATGGCACCACGACGCAGCGCGCCGCGTCGAGCCCGCACGTGACGCCTTCGCGCCGCGGCCTCAGATCGCGTCCGACGTGCTCTCGAAGTTGAAGTCGCGCACGACCAGCGGGGGGACCACCACCACGTCGCCGGCGAAGGCGGCGCGCTCGGGGGTGCCGAGCGCCTGCAGCTTCGTCAGCAGGGTCAGCGGGCTGTCGTTGTAGCGAAGGTTGCCGATCGGGGTGGCAATGCGGCCGCCTTCGATGAGGAACGTGCCGTCGCGGGTCAAGCCGGTGGCGGTCAGCGAGCGGCGCGCCAGCATGCGGTTGTACCAAAAGCGCGACACCAAGATGCCCTTGTCCACGTCGGCGATCAGATCGTCGAGCGAGGCGCTCGTGCCCTCCATGAACCACGAGCTCGGGCGCGGCCGCGAGGGGATGCCCTGCTTGTCGGCCCAGTAGCGCTCGGCGGTCAGCGACAGAAGGCGGCCGCCTTTGACCCACTCCACCCGCGGCTGCGGACGACCGTCGCGGGCGAACGGCGACGAGGGATACTTGGCGTTCTTCGGGTCCGAGAAGATCGTCACGCGCGGGTCGAACAGCGACTCGCCGACCTTGCTGCCACCGCCGGGCTTGGCAAACCAGCTGCGTCCCTCGTCGGCGGCGCGCTGCCCCAGCGCCATCGAGAAGAACGACAGCAGATCGGCCACGGCATCGGGCATCAGGACGACGGTGTAGCGGCCCGGATCGACCTTCTTGGGGTTCTTGGACTTGAGCGCGCGCAGGGCCGCGTCCTCGGCCAACGCGGCGCCGTCGAGCCCGCCGGCGGCAAACGACGCGTAGCCGGCCCGCGCACTGCCGGTACCGTCGGAGGTCCGGCACGTGGTCGTCATCGACACCCGCGTGTCCTGGTGAAACGCGAACAGCCCGGCGCGGTCGGCCACCACCGTCGACGTCTCCGCGTGCGACAAGAAGCCCGCCACGTCCACGCCCTTGTCCTTTGCCGTGGTGATCGCCGCGGCGACCGCCTTGGCCCGCTCGGCCGCCCCGAGCCTCGCGGCCGCTCCGTCGGTCGCCTTCACCGTCGCGTGCGTGGTCTTGCCCAGCGGCGGCATCAGCTCCGGGTCGGGCGGCGCGAGCTCGGCGAGCGCTTCGGCCTGCTCGACCAGCGCGGCGAGCCCCGCGTCGTCGGTACGGTTGCCCGTCACCGTCGCGTGCCGCCCGTCCTTGGCCGCCGTCACGTGGATCTCGAGGCGCTCCACGTCGCCTTCGGTCGTCGGCTGTCCCTTGGCGAAGCGAAGGTGCCCCCGACGCTCGTCGGTGATGCGCACACGAACGTCGCCGAACGACGCCTGCGTCAGCACGCGGTCGACCCACTTCTTGGCTTGGCTGCGCGACAGCGTCACTTGCTCGCTCCCGTGTCGATGATGTTGGCCATGAACCGTGCCGGTGGACAGCCGTGGCTGACCGAGTTCGATTGCCCGGGCTGGCCCTTGCCGTCGCCCAGGCTTCCGCCGAGCCGATACGTCCCCGCCCCCCCGACCATGTCGCACGACGTCCAGAAGTCGACGGTGTTGGCCTGGTACGCCAGGTCCCGCAGCGGCCCGACGATCCGCCCGTGCTTGACCTCCCAGAACGTCTGCCCGGAGAACTGAAAGTTGTAGCGCTGGTGATCGATCGACCAGCTGCCCCGACCGGTGACGTACACCCCGTCGTCGGTCGCGTTGATGAGGTCCTCGGTCGTGTAGCCCTCGCTGCCGGGCTGCAGGCTGACGTTGGGCATCCGCTGGAACGCGACGCCGGAGTACTTTTGCCCGTACGCGGTGCCGAGACTGGCCTTGTCGCCGATCCACGCGGCCTGGTCGCGCGTGGTCTGCCAACCGACGAACAGGCCCTCGTCGACCATCGTCCACCGCTGCGCCGTCACGCCCTCGTCGTCCCAGCCGGTCGTCGCGAGCCCGCCGGGCTGCGTCCGGTCGGCCACGATCGTCACCTTCTTCGAACCCAGGCGCAGCTTGCCGGCGGCGTCGGGCCCGATGAAGCTGGTGCCCGCGAAGTCGGCCTCGAAGCCCATCGCGCGATCGAGCTCGGTGGGATGACCGATGCTCTCGTGGATCGTCAGCCACAGGTTGCTCGGCGCGAGGATCAAGCGACGACGGCCCGCCTTGACCGCCGGCGCGTGCAGCTTCTGCACGGCTTCGTGCCCGATCTCGGGCGCGGCCCCGACGAGATCCAACGACGTCACGTACTCCCAGCCCGCGAGCATCGGCGCGGCCTCGTGGTCGCGCGACGCGAAGCCCAGGCGCGGATGCACGGCCGTCGCGGTCAGCGAGGGCGACATCCGCATGAACAACTGATGGACCTCGGTCCCGTCCGACGTCACCAGCAGCTTGTCCTCGACGATCGACTCCACCCCGGCGCGCGTGTGTTTGACGCCCTGGACCCGCAGCGCGGCCTGGCTCGCCTCGAGGATCAACTCGGCCTTGTCGCGCGCCGAGATCGATCGCGGGTCGACTTCGAACGGGGCGACCCAAGTCCCCTTGGCCGCGGGTGCCGGCGCCAGCTCGATGGGCGGCGCCCCGACATCGGCCCGCAGCTTCGCCCCGATCTTCGCGGCTTCGAGCGCCCGCTTGGTCGCGGCGCGCACCGCCGCTTCCGACAGATCGTCGGTCGCCGCGAACCCCCAGGCCCCATCCACGAGCACGCGCACGCCGATCCCGGTGTCGGTGCTGCTGGAGACGCCCGAGACCCTCTCGTCGCGCACGTCCACGCCCTCGGTCGACCACTGCACGATCCGAGCGTCGGCGTACGCGGCCTTGGCCTTGGTCGCCTCTTCGACGGCGACCCGGGCGAGCGCGGCGTGGGCCGCCACGGGACTGCCCGAGAGCCCACTGGCGGCGGACTTGGGCGGCGTCCCGGGCGCCGGCGCCTTCGCCCCGCGGGGCATCGCCCAGGCCGCGGGGCCGGGTACGAGCAATCCCGCGGACGTCAGCAGGCCCGAGGCGGCGAGAAACTGGCGTCTCGAAGTGGGCATGGCGTCGCGATGATATGCGAAATGGCGCCGAGCGTCCGGGGCGGCCCACGCGTCCTTTTCAATCCGGCGACCTCGCGCGATGGTGTCGCCGTCGCGCGTGCGCATCGCCCCTTTCGCGCACGCCGCCACGGAGTGACCGATGTCCAAAGCACCCCTGCTCCTTTCCGCTCTCCTGCTGCTGCCGGCCTGTGACAAGTCCGCGTCTCCCAACGACGGCGCCGAGGCAGCCGACAAGACCGCCGCCGCCGACGGCGAGGCCAAGCCCGCCGACGGCGACAAGCCCGATGCCGCCAGGGCAGCAGGCGAAGACGCCGAGCCCCCGGCCGACGCCCCCGTCGACGACAAGTGGGCCCAAAAGCTCGCCAGCCGCAAGCTCGCCGCCAGCGGCCTCGACGTCGGCAGCCGCCTCTCGGCCTTCGACATCATCAACTGCGAAAGCGGCGAAGAGTACTGCCAGGTCTGCAAGTTCGGCGGCAGCCCCAAGATCATGGCCGTCGGCACGCCCGACGACGAAGCCTTCAAGAAGGACATCAAGGACGTCGACGCGATCGCCAAGAAGTACGGCGACAAGAACGTCAAGGCATTCGCCGTGATCACCGAGCTCGAAGGTGGCAAGGCGATCACGCCCAAGGACGCCAAGGCCGCCCAGGAAAAGGCCGACGCGCTGCGCAAGGAGCTCGGCGTCTCGATCCCGATCGTGATCCCGGCCCCGAGCGAGGACGGCACCAACAAGATCTGGGACGAGTACTACAACATCACCGCGAGCCGGACGCTGATGTTCGCCGACGGGTCCAACGAGGTGAAGTTCGCCGCCGTCGGTCCCGAGGACATGTCGGGCCTCGACAAGGCGATCGTCGGCGTCGTCGGCGGCTGACGAGCTTCGGATCGCCGCCCGGTGCCGGCGTCTCGTGACGCCGACCCGCCGGCGGCCCGGCTCACGCGTCCATTCGCGTTCGTACCCAGGCCGCGAGCTCGGTCGAGCCCGTGTCCGGCCGCGCGCGACGAGCGGCGCGCAGCGGCCCCAGGAGCGCGCCGATCTCCTCGTAGCGCGTCGCGGGGTCCGTCTGCAGACAGCGGCGCAGCATCGGCTGCAGGTCGTCGGCGACCCCGTCCAGCGTCGGCGCACCATCCCGGATCCGATCCATCGTCTGCACCGGCCCCTGCGCGTCGAAGGGACGACGCCCCGTCAGCAGCTCGGCCAACGTGATCCCCAACGCGAACTGGTCCGTGCGTGCGGTGGGGGACTCGCCCGCGAGCTGCTCCGGCGACAGATAGGCGAACTTGCCCCGGACGATCCGTGCCCGCGTCTGCGCGGCCAGCTGCGTGGCCTTGGCGATCCCGAAGTCGGCCAGCTTGACCGCCCCATCGCGAGAGACGAGCACGTTGGCGGGACTGATGTCGCGGTGAACGAGTCCCAAGGCCCGTCCGTCGTCGTCGGCGAAGGCGTGCAGGTAGCCCAGCGCGTCCACCAACTCGATTGCAACGTACAGCGCCAGCGGCTCGGGCATCGGCGCGCCAGCCCCCAGGCGCGCCAGATCGCCACCGCGCACGCGTTCCATCGCGACGTAGTAGCGCCCCTCGTCGACTCCGAGATCGAAGACGGTCACGAGGTTGGGATGAGCCATGGCCGCACCGAGCTTGGCCTCGGCGATGAGCAGTCGTTGCAGCTCGGCGTCGTCGCGCAGCTCGGGTAGCAGCACCTTGAGCGCGACATCCTTCTCGAAGCCACTAGCGCCATGTCGCCGCGCCGCGAACACCTCGGCCATCCCACCGCTGCCGATCCTCTCGAGGAGTCGATACGGGCCCAGATGTGCGGGCGTGCTCACCTGACGCTAACCTTAGCAAGGTGAGCAAGACCGCGACGGTGCATACCGAAGGCCTGGGCTTGGCGCACCGTGGCCCGGAGGTCTGCCAGCTCGTCGTCGTGGAGGGACCGGACATGGGACGGGCCATCGACCTCGCGGCCGAGCCGCGCGTCGTCGGCACGGATCCGGGATGCGAGCTCGTCCTGCACGACGAGCACGTCTCCCGACGACACGCCACGTTCCGCGCCGAGGGCGGCCGCTGGGTCGTCGCGGACCTCGGCAGTCACAATGGCACGCTGTACCAGGGCTCGCGGATCTCCGAGGCCTCCGTGCCCGCCGGCGCCACGCTCAAGCTCGGCACCACGTTCGTTCGCGTCCAGCCCAAGCCGCAGCACGTCGATCTGCCCCCGAGCCAGGCGCGGCGCTTCGGCGAGTTGGTCGCCGAGAGCCTCGTCATGCGCGAGGTCTTCGCCGTGCTCGAGCTGGCGGCACAGTCCACGGTCACCGTGCTCGTCGAGGGGGAGACCGGCGTCGGCAAGGAGCTCGTGGCCCGAAGCCTCCACGCCATGGGGCCACGCCGACGCGGTCCCTTCGTCGCGGTCGACTGCGGCGCACTGCCGGCGAGCCTCGTGGAGAGCGAGCTGTTCGGCCACGTCCGCGGCGCGTTCACGGGGGCGGCCTCGGCCCGCACCGGCGCGTTCACGCGGGCCGATGGCGGCACCTTGTACCTCGACGAGCTCGACGGCGTGCCGCTCGACGTCCAAGCGCGACTTCTGCGGGCCATCGAAGAACGTCGGGTGCGTCCGGTAGGCAGTGACGCCGAGCACCCCGTCGACCTGCGACTGGTCGCGTCGTCGCGTCGCGATCTTCGCGAGCTCGTCGCCGAGGGCGCCTTTCGCCCGGACCTGTACTATCGGCTCTCGGTGGTCCGCATCGCGCTGCCCCCGTTGCGCGAGCGTCGAGAGGACATCGCGCCCGTCGTCGGCCACCTGCTGCGCGCCCGCGGCCTGAACGATCCGGGGCCGCTCGAGGGCCCCAACCTCGAGCGTCTGTTCGTGCACGACTGGCCGGGCAACGTCCGCGAGCTTCGCAACGTTCTGGACCGGGCACTCGCGCTCTCGCCCGGGGCGCGGACCTTCGCCGATCTCCGCGTGAGCACGGCGACCGCCGTCGAGTCCAGCGAGCCCCTCGCCGTCCGCACGGACCTCCCCTTCTCCGACGCCAAGCGCCAGCTCGTGGACGCGTTCGAGCGCCGCTACCTTCGCGACGTGTTCGAGCGATGCGACGGCAACGTCTCGGCCGCCGCGCGCGAGGCCGGTCTGGACCGCAAGCACCTTCGCCAGTTGCTCGTGCGTCACGGAATCCTGACCAGCGGGTGAGCGCCCCGTCACGACCCCCGCGGCGAGTCCACGCCAACGACGACGGCGGTGATGTTGTCGCTGCTGCCCGCGGCGTGAGCGGCTTCGATGAGCCGATCGCACGCGCGCAGCGGTGACGGATCGCTCAAGCCTTCGGCGATGTCCGCCTCGTCGAGTGCGCCCCACAGGCCATCGCTGCACAGCAAATACGCGTCGCCGGGTCGAACGTCGAAGCGGGCCACATCCGCTCGCGGCTGGCCATCCATTCCCACGGCGCGCGTCAGGCAGTGTTGGAAGTGCGCGGCGGCCAGCGCCATGTCCTGGCCCGCGGCGGCGAGTTCCTCGGCGACCGAGTGATCGCGCGTGAGCCGGGACAGCTCGTGGTCACGAAGGCGATACACGCGGCTGTCGCCGAGGTTGCCGACGACGACGTCGCGACCGCGGATGACGACCATCGTGACCGTCGATCCCATCCGCGCCAGTCGCCCACGCCGCAACGCGCCGACTTGGCGGTGTGCGAACCGCAGGCCCGCATCGACCATCCGCTCGACCGGCCCCAATCCCCGCGTCTCCCGGACCGGCCAGGTCCCGTCCTCGTCGACCGCCGTGCGGTGAAAGAAGTCGTGCAGCGCGTGCACGACCGCCGCGCTGGCGACCTCGCCCCCCTCGTAGCCCCCCATTCCATCGGCGACGGCGAACACGCCGAGGCGCGGCTGCATCAAGAACGCGTCTTCGTTGGCGCGGCGGCGACCGACGATCGAGTGACCGGCACAGCGAAGGCGAAGCGAGGAGGCGGGTTGCATGCCCGTGTCCCTCGCGAGCGGCGTGCCAAGCGCGAAGGTCCCGAAATCCCACGGGCGGATCGGGACCAGACCCCCCACCCGCCGGCGGGTCCGGGGTTGGTGCCGGGGACCGGACGCCCCACGCCGCGGCACCGGCAACGACTACGGCGACCACCAGATCGGGCTCGTCCATGCCCGTTCTTGGATCGTGTCCGGGAGGCTGCCGTCGGTGCAGGAGGTCGGCTTGGGCTCGGACACCGCCTCGCAATCGGTGTAGCTCCAGCGGCACACCGGGTTTTCGAGGACGCGGGCGTAGTACCAGGCCGGCTCGGCGGGATCGAAGTCCGGGTCGGTCCAGGTGCCGCACAGGCTCTCGGCCCCGGTGCCCGTCGGCGTGCAGCTGGGCAGCTCCACGCCCGCCCCGTTGTCGCCGCCGGCGACGTCGACGACGACGGTGCTCACCGAGCCGTCGGCGGCGCGCCAGCCCTTGACGATCTGGATCCGCTGCAGCGGCATCCCCTCCTCGGTCGGGTCGCGCAGCGCCGTGACGACGAACCTCGGCGCGCCGCCGGATCCGGCCGCCATCACACCGCCCATCGGCACGCCGTGCTCGTAGCCGCTCTCGATGAGCGTGGGATCGTCGCACGCGCCGTCGGGCAGGTCGGGGCCGCCGAACATGCGCACGGCGATCCGTGGACCGGACGTGCCGTACGTCTCGCGCCGGCGCATCGCGTCGAACAGCGCGTCGCGAGAGTTCTCCTCGGCCCACACGGCCACGAGGCCTCCCGGGTTGTTGCGAGGCCCCGCCGGCACCTGATCGGTCAGCCGCCCCCGAAGATCGCCCTCCTCGGAGCCGACGTGGCCGAGATAGCCCTCCTCGTCCACGGCGCCCGGCGTGCCGTTGTGCGTGTCGGTGCTCGCGATGAATCCGAGACGGAACGGATTGACGCCGATCCGCGCTTCTTCCTCGAGGCCTTCGAGCAGCGCCCCCCGCAGGAAGTCGCGCCGCGAGATGCAGCCGAAGCCCGCCATCGCGCCCCCGCCCACGCCGTCGCCACAATCCTCGTACGGCTCCTTGCGCAGCTGCTCGAAGTCACACAGCTCGTCGGGGGCGCCACCGATCCCGGAGGGCTGGCGCTGACACTCCGAGGCCCCTTTGTGCTGGAAGATCTCGACCAGCGGCTCGAGCTCGGCGCGGCGGGTCGCGGCGGCGGCCTCGTCGGTCCCCGGGGCGGGCTCGACGTAGAACATCCGCCCGTTGGACCAGTTGGAGTTGTGCGGGATGGCGAGCACGTCGCAGCCGACGACGTCCAGACACCCGGTGGTCAGCGCGTCCCACAGCGCCGTCGGCGACGTCGCCTCGAAGTAGCTGACCGGCACGGCCGGCACGGTGTCGCCCCGGAAGATGACGTTGCGATGCAGGTTCGACAGCCCCGGCCCGGCCGACCACTCGTAGCCGACGAACGACGTGAACGTGCACGCCGAGGTCGTGTCCTGCGCGGCCGCGGCGGCGTCGATCGTTCGCTGCCAGCCCTCGGCCGCCAGGGCCTCGCAGTCGATCCCGCCGGGCCCGCACACCTCGGCAAACCGCGTGGGCGTGGGCGAGCCGAGCTGGATCCCCCACGCCACGAGTGCATCGCCATCGGCCACCCGATACGCCGTGCACAGGTCGGTATCGTACACGGCGCTGCCGGGCGTCGTGCAGGCCGCGACCTCGGCCAGGTACTCGGCGTGGTCGGTGATCGCGGCGAAGTCCAGCGGTCGCGACAGCTGGATCGTCTGCGTGCCCCGGCCCTCGGCGTCCAGCGGCGGCAACGAGATCGGCTCGCCCTTCGCGAACGCGTACGCCAGCTCCGGATCGGCGCGCACGTCGTGCAGCCACGCGTCGAAGGACATCGCCGTGTGCACGTGCAGATCACCCCAGTACAGGTTGCGCGTGGCCGAGTACGCGTCGCATCGCGGCACCGCCGGCACGTCCGCCCCGGTCCCGGTGCTGTCGGCGGCGGTCGTCGTCGTCGCTGGCGCCCCGCTGCTCGTGCTCGTCGTGCCCGTGCTCGCCCCGGGCTGGGTCGCGCCCGCATCGGGGAGGTCGTCGCCGCAGGCCACGGCCACCAGCGCCATCGTCATCCACGTCGTCGTCGTCTTCTTCATCCCCAGCCTCCCATGTCCATCACGCGCGCGATCGTCCACGCCGCCGCCACGTGCCCGACGCCCCACGCCAGGCGGTGCCGCAGCCGCGGCATCGACACCCACCGTGCGACCACGATCCCCGCGGCGCAGACCACGAGCACCCACGCCAGCTGCCCTGCCTCGACCCCCAAATTGAAGCCGAGCAGCGCCGCGCCCACGTGGCCCGCCGGCACTCCGAGCTCGGCGAGCGCCCCGGCGAAGCCGAGCCCGTGCACGAGGCCGATCGTCACCGCCACCGCGCCCGGAAAGCGATGCCCCAGGCTCGGTGGCCCACGACAGACTTCCACGGCGACGAAGACCAACGACAGCGCGATCGTGGCTTCGACCGCCACCGCCGGCAGCGTCGCGCCGCCCAGCACCACCCACGCCAGCGTCAGGCAGTGTCCGAGCGTGAACCCACTGATCGCGGCGACCAGTGCCCGTGGCGTGCGGGCCAACAGCACGAGCAGCAGCACCAGCAGCAGGTGGTCGAAGCCTTCGGCGATGTGGCGCGCCCCGAGCGCGAAGTAGGTCGTGACCGCCGCGACCGACGAATCGACCGATGCGCCACCCCCCAGCTCGAGCGTCGACTCCGTCGGGCCCAGGCGGGCGGTACGGGTCGACCCGTCGGCGGCGGTGATGTCGACCACGACGTCGGTGGGGTGCGCGGTCAGACCGACGATGCGCAGCTGGCCGGCGAGGCCCCGCGCGCCGCAGTCCACGTGCGTGCCCGCGTCGTCGAGCGCACGGCAGTGCGAGGGCATGCGCGGTGCGAGGGCGGACGTGACCGGACCGTTGCCCGTCACGCTCGGCGGCTGCCAGCGCACGTCGACCGTGCCGTCGGGGTGGGCGTGCAGGGACAGATGCGCCGGACGAAACTCGTGGGCCGCAGCCGGCGAGGTGCACGCCAACCACGCCGCGAGCATCGACAGCAGGATGCGAGCGAGCGTGACCACGTCAGTTCTCCTCCGCGACCACGACCTGTACGTCGTAGTCCGCCCGCAACTGCGCGAGTCGTTCGGCGACGATCTCCTCGCGTCGTCGTGCGGTCGCGTCGGCGAGCAATCGCGGTCGGATCTCGTCCACCTCGGGCAGGCGTGCGCCCTCGGTCGCGTCGACCCGCACCACGTGCCAGCCCAACCCCGAGCGCAGCACCGTCCAGGTCCCCGTCGGCGCCTCGGCCAGCCCCCGCACGAAGGCCTCGCCGAAGCGGCCCGCGTGGCTGGTGCCCGGTGCCAGCCCGAACGTCCGCCCGAGCGCGAAAGGATCCCCCACCCGCGCGGCGTCATCGGCCTGCAGCGCCTCGCGCCACGCCTCGGCCGTCGCCACGGCATCGTCGTGTCGCGCCGCGTCGACGAACACCTGCGTGAAGGCGATGCGCTCCGGCACGCGATACCGGGCCGGGTCGGCGTCACGCAATCGCGCGAGCGCGGCGTCGTCGAGCGTGGCGGGGTCCACCGCCCCCTCCCACGCGAAGCGAACCTTCTGTGCGAGCCGCCGTCGCACGATCACGTCGTCGCGATCGAGCCCGCGCGCGCGCGCGTGGGCGACGAGCAGCGCCTCGTCGATGCGCGCGTCCACATCGGCCGGCCCGGCGGTGGGCGAGACGACCACGGCCACGCTCGGTCGCGGTGGGTGCACCCAACGCTGCAGCGACACCAACAACGCCCCTCCGATCGCGAACTGCACCAGTGGCTCCGACAATGCGCGTCGCACCGACATGCGCGGCATCGTGCGTCATCGAGCCCCCACCGGCCGATGCGCCAAGTCACGCGCCCGTCACGCCCGCGGCGCCGCCCCGGGATCGCCCTTGGACGGGCGCCGCGCCCGGGGCAAGATCGACGCGGATGGGGACGACAGGGGGCAGGTCTCGGCGCGGGACCGCGACGGGATGAACGAGGTAGACCCCGACGATCTCGACACGCGGATCACCACCCCGATCTCGACGCCCGAGACGCGGACGGTCGAGCGTGCCGCGTGGACCGGGCAGCGAGTCGGGCGCTACCACGTGCTCGAACGCCTCGGGGCGGGGGGCATGGGCGAGGTCTACCTCGCGTACGACCCCGAGCTCGATCGACGCGTCGCGCTCAAGTTGCTGCGACGGGATCGCCAGACCACGCAGTCGGCCCAGGACCGCCTCGTGCGCGAGGCCCAGGCGCTCGCGAAGCTCTCTCACCCCAACGTCGTCGCCGTCCACGACGTGGGCACCATGCCGCTGCGCGCGGACGAGCCGCCCACGGTCTACGTCGCGATGGAGTACGTCGAGGGGCAGACCCTTCGGCAGTGGTTGGCGACGCAGACCGACTGGCGAACGATCGCCCGCACCTACCACGCCGCCGGCCTCGGACTGGCCGCGGCGCACAAGGTCGGGATCGTCCACCGCGACTTCAAGCCGACCAACGTCATCGTCGGCGACGACGGGCGCGTGCGCGTGCTCGACTTCGGCCTCGCCCGCCGACTCCACGAAGGGCCGCTGCTGTCCGACGACCTCGACTCGGGCGACCGCGCCCCCGACATGCTGTCGAGCCACTCGCTGTCGGGCGGCTCGCTGGAGCTGTCGCTGACGCAGACGGGCATCGTGCTCGGCACGCCCGCCTACATGGCACCCGAGCAGTTCCGCGGCACCGAGGTCGACGCCCGCGGCGATCAGTTCGCGTTTTGTGTCGCGCTGTACGAGGCGCTGTTCGGCATCCGTCCGTTCGGCGGCCGAGAGCCGGGCAAGATCCTGCGAGCGATCCGCCGCCAGGAGCTGCGCGAGCCCAAGAAGCACGCCCGGATTCCCAAGCGGCTGCGGCACGCGATCCGCAAGGGTCTCTCCCTGTCGCCCAGCGCCCGCCACCCCGACCTCGGGCCGATCCTCGCGGCGCTCGAGTCCGCCGTCCGACCGGTCTCGCGCGCCGTCGTGGGGGTCGGGGCGCTCGGCATCGCCGCCGCGGGGCTCGCGTGGTGGGCCGGCACGACCGACGCCGCCGCCGAAGGCTCGCGCGCCAAGCCCGATCCTTGTCAGGGCGCACGAGACCGCCTGACCGGCGTGTGGGATCAGCCGCGTCGCGCCGAGCTGTACGCTTCGTTTCGCGCCACCGGGCTCTCGTACGCCGAGGATGCGGCCGACAAGGTGTCGGCGCAGCTCGACGACTGGGCCGGCGAGTGGACGGCCTCGCGCACGGATGCCTGCGTGGCCACGCGGGTCCGAGGCGATCGCTCCGCGGAGCTGATGGACCTGTCGATGGCGTGTCTGGACGACCGCCTCGCCAACCTCGACGCCCTCGTCGACGCGCTGTCGGCCGCCGACGCGCAGGTCGTGGAGAATGCGGTGCAGAGCGCGTGGGGCCTGCCCGCGCTGGCCCCCTGCGCCGACGCGACGTATCTGCGCGCGGCGGTCCGTCCTCCCGACGACCCGGCGGTCGCGAGCACCGTCGAGCAACTGCGCACGGACCTCGCGGCGGTGCGCGCCACCGTGACGACCGGCAAGTACGGCGAGGGGGCCGACGCCGCGGTCGAGCTCGTCGCGCGCACGCGTCCGGTCGGCTACGAGCCCCTGCGAGCGGAGGTGGCGCTGATGGCCGGCCAGGCCCTCGAGCGTGCCGGCCGACTCGCCGAGGTTCGCGAGTACCTCGAGGAGTCGCTGTATGCGGCGGAGCGGATCGGGTACGGCCGGGTAGAGGCCGAGGCGCTCATCGGCCTCGCCGGGTTCATCGGCTACCAGTCGGCCGACCTCGAAAACGGCCAACGCTTCGCCGAGCATGCGCGGGCGGTCATCGAGCGCATCGACAACCCGCCCCGCTTCACGGCGGCGCTCGAGGTCGCGCTCGCCAACATGCTCCTGCGAGGCGGCAAGGCGGCCGAGGCCGTCCAGCACTACGACAAGGCTCTCGCGATCCCGATCTCGGACGCGACGATGCTTCGCCACAACTTCGCCGCGGCCGTCAACGTCGGCACTGCGCACGCGGTCCTCGGCGACGACAGAGCCGCCCTCGCTGCCCTCGAGATCGCGGCCTCGCGCACGCTCGCCGAGCTCGGCCCGCGACACCCGACCTACGGCACCGCCGTGATGAACATCGGCGCCACACACTGGCGCATGGGCGAGCTCGAGCGCGCGACGGAAGTTCTCGCGCAAGCAAAGACGATCCTCGAAGGCGCCCTCGGCGAAGACCACCCACAGCTCGCGCGTGTGCTCCACAACCAGGGGGCCGTGTTCTTCGACCAGGGCAAGCTCGAGCAGGCGCTGCAGGCCTACGACGCGGCACTACGGATCAAGCGCAAGCTCCACGAGGTACCCCACCCCACCGTGGCGCTGACGGCCGCGAACAAGGGGGACCCTCTGCTGAAGCTGGGACGCTACGAGGAAGCCGACGCGAGCCTGCGCGAGGCGATCGAGCAGTGGGAGGCCTCCGTGGGTCCCGAGCACCCCGACATCGCGCTGGCCCTGACCACGCTCGGCCGCGTCCGCCTGGCGCAGAAGCGTCCGAGTGAAGCGGTCGAGCTGCTCGAGCGCGCGTCCAAGCTGCGAGCCCCGGGCGCCAGCGACCGCGACCTGTGGGAGCAGGATCTCGCCCTCGCCCAGGCCCTGCACGACTCGGGCGGCGACCGGGCGCGCGCGCTCGAGCTCGCCCGTCGGGCGCAAGCCCACGGCGCGAAGGTTCCCTCGGCCTCCGAGGAGGATCGCCGCCAAGCGGCGGCGCTGATCGAAGCGCTGGGCGGCGCGCCGTAGTCCGCCGCCGCGGCGCCCTACGGGATCGGCACGGCGAAGCATGCGTCGGCGATCGCCTCGGCCAACGCGACGCCGAAGATCTCGGAGTAGTCGTTGGTCGTGTCGATGTCGGCCCACGGCGGATCGTCGTCGCCGAAGCCCGTCATGAACTGCCAGATCTTCTGGTTGATGCCGGGCGCACAACCGGGGATCAGACCGCTGACGAACACGCACGCCTCGTCGCCGCAGGTGGGCTTGGCGTCGAAGATCTGCTGCTTGAACGACGCCACCGAGCCCGGCGACTTGTCCGGCTCGTCGGTCAGAAAGAACATCACCAAGAGGGCCCGCTCGTTGCGCAGAAAGCCCTCGTTGGTCGCCGCGTTGGCCGGGTCGGCCACCCAGCCCGCCGCGGCCACGGGCATCTCGAACGAGCAGCCGTCTTCGCCCGCGGAAATCGCCGCCTCCTGAAACCACTCGACGAGCGGAGCCGGGTCGTCGTCGGAGTTGATCTCGAAGTAGGACTGGCCGGCGTACTGAAACAGCTTGCCCTGCGTGCCGTTGCCGCCGTCCGGATCGGCATCCGGCGTGCGGTAGTGCGACTCGATGTCCTCGAGCGGCGACGACGACTGGCAACCCGACGTCGACTCCGCGTCCGAACATTGGTTGTCGAAGTCGGTCGTGGTGATCCCGACGTGGATGTCGATGTTGGGCGGCACCGCATCGAACATCGCAGAGACGAACGACGGGAACTGATCGCCCAGGGCCTGCTGGTAGGTCTGCATGGACGCCGAGTTGTCGATCACGAACAGGAAGTCGATGAAGTTGCAGCCCGGCCCGCCGACGAAGGGCGTGTCGAGCTTCTCCTCGGAGGTGTCGTCGACCATCGAGTCGGCCTCGCCACTGGCCGCGGTCGTCTCGGCCCCCGTCGCCGACGTGGTCGCGGTGATCGAGGTCGACATCGGCGGCATCGAGTCCGAAGTCCCCGGGGTCTCCGTGCTGCATCCCGCCGCCACGAGCCCGACCACGACCGCCCCTGCCCGAAAAGCCATGACCGCATCCTAGCAGGCTCGGCCTGGACACCACCGTAAACTGGGCGCAAACCCGCCCGACGGACGGGAAGGCGTGGGCCATGCTGGGACCCGTGAAGCGCCGTGTCCTTGGTCTGTTCGTCGTCGTCGTCGGCGCGTGCTCGCCCGCCGCGGACACTGGGGCCAAGGCTCCGACCGCCACCGACACCGTCGCCGCCACCGCACCGACCACTGGCTTCGACGCCGCGATGGCCCAGCACTGGGTCGAGGTCGGGGTCGAGCCGGTCGACGCCGTGGACGACGCGACCTTCCTGCGGCGCGTGACCCTCGATCTTTGGGGACGGATCCCTCGACCGGAGGAGGTGACCTCGTTCGCCGCCGACGCCCGTCCCGACAAGCGTGCGCGTCGGGTCGACGCGATGCTCGCGGACCGGCGCTGGGCCGAGCACTGGGCCGACTCGCTGACCGAGACCCTGCTGGGTTCGGCGGGCGCAAGGCTCGACGCGCGACCGTCCGCCGGCCTGTCGCCGTGGCTGGCCGATGCGCTCCACGAGGGACGCGGCTGGGATGCGATCACCTCCGACCTGCTGACCGCGACCGGCGACGTGACCGAGGGTCCGGCGACCTTCGTTGCCGTGCACGGCCGCAAGAACCGAGTCGAGGCCCTCACCGGACAGACGGCCCGCGTCTTCTTGGGTCTTTCGGTCCAGTGTGCCCAGTGCCACGACCACCCCGACGACGACCGCTACACCCAACGCGACTTCTACGGCCTCGCCGCCGCGTTCGCCCAGACGAAGGCACGTCGGGCGCCTGCGGGGGCGTTCGCCGACGCGAAGGCGCGCACGTTCGAGGTGGTCGACCGACCTCGCGGACAGATGCGAATGCCGCGACCCGACGACGGACCCGGCGAGCGCACCGGGCCACTGGTCATGCCGCGCTTTCCCGGTCTGGAGCTCGCGCCACGCGACGGCGAGACGCGACGGCAGGCCCTGGCGCGGGCCGTGGTGACCTCGCCGCTGCTCGACGCCGCGATCGTCAATCGCGTGTGGGCGTCGCTGATGTCGCGCGGGTTCGTGGATCCGATCGACGACCTCGGGGCGGCCGACGATCCACGGCAGCCGCCGCCGCTGCGCGTGCTCGCCGACGAGTTCGCCGACCACGGTCGGGATCTGAGGTGGCTCGCCCGTCGCGTCGTGCTGTCGCAGGCGTATCAGAGAGCGTCCGAGGGTCCCGCCGACGGCGCCGACGCGCGACGACGGGCGTTCGCCCAGTTCCCGGTGCGCCCGCTGACCGACGACCAGCTGCTGGCGTCGCTGCTGGTCGCGACCGGCGTCGACAGCTCCACGGACCGGCGGCTGCGTCTCCGCGTCGCGCTCGGCAAGCCGAAGCTGCAAAAGCAGTTCGCGTTCGTCTTCGACGACGACGAGATGGCCGCCGGCGCCGACGTCGGCGGCACGGTGCCGCAGGCGCTGCTCTTGCTCAACGGCGAGCTGACCAGTCACGGGGTGCTCGCCGGCCGCGACACCTCGCTCGCTCGCATTCTCGACGCGTACGACGACCCCGCCGACCGCATCGACGCGATGTACGTGGCCACGCTGTCGCGCCCCCCGGACGACGCCCGCCGGGACCAGCTGCAGGCGTTCGTGGCCGGGCGCGGCGACGCGCCGACCGCCTACGAGGACTTGATGCACGCGCTGCTGACCAGCGCCGAGTTCGCCACCAACCATTGAGATCCCGTTGAGATCCGTCCCATGAAGCTCTCCCGACGAAACTCGATGCGACTGTCGCTGGGGGCCCTGGCCTCCGCCGCGGCCCTGCCCGCGGCCGCCGCGTCCACGACACGGCGGCCGGCCAAGGCCTGCATCGTGCTGTTCATGCACGGCGGCCCCTCGCAGATCGACACGTTCGATCCGAAGCCGGGCCGCGAGACCGGCGGTCCCTTCGCGGCGATCGGTACCACCGTGGCCGGCGTCCAGGTCAGCGAGCACCTGCCCCGGCTCGCCGCACGCATGCGCGACCTCGCCGTGATCCGGTCGTTGACCTCCACCGAGGGCAATCACGACCGCGCTCGCTATCTGATGCACACCGGCTACGCGCCGGCCGGCAATACCCCCCATCCCTCTCTCGGCGCCCTGCACAGCGCCGACGCCGGCGAGGGCGCGCTGCCCGGCTACGTGTCGATCAACGGCCCGGGGCACGGCGCCGGCCTCCTCGGCGCCGCCCATGGCCCCTTCGTGGTCGGCCGCGCGCAGCGACAGGTTCGCTACCTCGAGCCGGCGCGCCCGGTGGCGGACCGGCGTCTCCACGATCGCGCCGCTCTCGGCGAGCTCCTGCACGCCGACTTCGCGACCGATCGCACCGATGCGGTCGTCGAGGGCCACGCCGCCACGCTGGCCGCGGCGCGCACGATGATGGCCGCCCCCGAGCTCGCGGCGTTCGATCTTGCACGGGAAGCGGCGACACTGCGCGACGACTACGGCCACCACGACTTCGGCCAGGGCTGCTTGATGGCGCGCCGCCTCGTCGAAGCGGGCGTGGGGTTCGTGGAGGTCGGGCTGCGCGGCTGGGACACCCACGAAGACAACTTCGACCGCGTCGCGAAGCTGTCCGCGCAGCTGGACCAAGGGATGGCCACCCTGCTCGACGACCTCGCCTCGCGCGGGCTGCTCGAGGAGACACTCGTGGTCTGGACCGGCGACTTCGGTCGGACCCCGCGGATCAACGCCCGTGGCGGCCGCGATCACTACCCGCGCGCCTCGTCGGCCGTGCTCGCCGGGGGCGGACTATCGACCGGGCGGGTGATCGGCGCGACCGATCGCGACGGCTACGAAGTGACCGAGGCCCCCGTGACGGTCCCCGACCTGATGCGCACGATCGCGACGCGGCTGGGGCTCGATCCCGACAAGACGCGCATGACCGCGAGCGGTCGGCCCCTGTCGCTGGTCGACGGCGGACGCGTGATCGCAGGCCTTGCCTGAAGAGACGGCGGGCTCACGCCCCCGAGGCGAAGCGCTTGCCCTCGGCCTCGCACAGGATCTGCACGAGCTGACGCCCCGACATCAGGGCCGTCGGCACGCCACCGCCGGGCTCGACCCACTGTCCGGCCATGTAGAATCCTTCGAGGCCCGGCAGCGACTTGGGTACGTGCGTGGCGTAGTCCTTGGACGCGGGCATCCACCCCTCGAAGGATCCACGCCACGACCGCGTCGCCCGCCAGTAGGTCAGCGGGGTGGCAACGTCGGTCATGCGGATCACGTCCGGCGTCAGACCCGGCACGTGCGGCGCCACGATCTCCAGGGCACGCGCCGCGACCTCGGCCTTGGTGTCGTGGTAGTCGCCGCCGCGCTTGGCCCACCAGTCGTAGTCACCGGGGCACATCGCCTGGACCACGCAGTGCCCCGGCGGGGCGAACGCGGGGTCGTCGTTGTAGATCCGTAGATACAGCCCCGTCTGCGCTCGTCCTCCGATCTCCACCGGATCGATCCCGTCGACGAGCAGCATCTGCGGCAAGTCGCTCATCGAGCGCGCCACGCCCCAGCTGACCATCGCGATCGGGTCGAACAACTTCCAGCGATCCAGACGGTCCCGCAGCGCGTCGGCGCCGTAGCGGCCACCGAGCAGGCGCAGGATCGTCTCCGGCGCGCTCGAGGTCGACACGACGATGTCGCCCTCCTCCATCGTCCCGTCGTCGAGGCGCACGCCGTAGGCCCGACCGTCCCGCACGAGCACCTCGTCGACGGTCACGCCCAGTCGTGCCTGCGCGCCGAGCTCGTCGAAGCGGGCCACGAGTGCGTCGCGAAAGCTCGCCGTCCCGCCCACGGGTCGCGACAGCCAGCCGCGCTGCAGGTAGCCGAGGACCATCAACGAAAAGAACATCGGGGCCTGCGCCGGAAACATGCGTCGCAGCACGGCCGCGAGCTGCGGACTGCGAATCCGGGCCGTCGTCCACTCCTGCACGCTGCCGCGGAAATGGATCAACGTCCCGAGCTCGCCGCGCGCGTCCCACATCGTGCGCAGTCGGTCCCGCAGGGTATCGAGCTCGGCGGGGTGCTCGATCCGCGGAGACAGGTCGGCGATGTGCCCGGCCGCCTCGACGATCCGATCGATCTCCTCGCCGTCCTCCGGTGCGATGGCGCGCAGCTGGGCCCCGAGCGCCTCGAGGTTGCTCGTGACGTCCACCCGCCACGCGCCGTGGGCGTCGCGCACGGTCGCGAAGTGCTGCATCGTCGTGACCTCCACGGGCGGGACCACGTGAAGCTCCTCGTACACGTTCATGAACGGCCCGCCGGTCAGCCAATGAATGCACCCGTCGACGAGATAGGGGTCTCTTCGCCACGCCGTGCACACGCCGCCGAGCGCCAGCCCGTGCTCGAGCACCGTGACGTCCCACCCGTTCGCGCGCGCGTAGCAGGCGGTAGACAGCCCGGCGAGACCGCCACCGATGACGAGGATCCGCTTTGCCATGGCCGCGATCGTGCCGTGTTCGTTCGCGACCGGCTGCGACGGATCCGCGCGCTCGCCCGCGCCGTGGCGCACCGACTGCCGGCACACCCGGCAAGAACAGCGGACGAGGGAGGCGTGCCCCCGAACCGACTACGGCACGTAGTACGGGCTCTCGGGCAGCGGCATGCCCGGGATCGACGCGAGCTCCAGGGCGGCGCGGGCCACCGTCACGGCCGTAATGAGCACCGCCGGCAGCAACGCGACCAAGAACCCACGCGCCACCGAGATCCGATGCGTACGGGCGAGCGTCCAGCCGGCCAGCCACAAAAACACCAACACGCCGCCGCCGAGCGCACCGAGGTAGACCTCGCCCGCCATCGGCCGCGTGTACAGGCCCACGTCGAGGGCCGCGATGAGCAGATACAGCGGCGCCATCGCGTAGCCGACCGCCCGCATCGATGCGCCGATCGATCGCGGCGCACCGCCGGTGAGCGCCACGCCGATGTGCGCGATGAGACCGCCGAAGAAGTACACGAGCGGTACACCGACCGGCACCATCATCACGATCCAGCTCGACAGCGCTTGGGCGAGCTCGGGCTCGATCACCAAATAGATCGGCCGCATCGGTGTGGGCGCCGGGTCCGCTGGATCCCGCGTCACCGCCAGTGTGACCAGGAGCACAGCCCAAAGTGGCAGTCGCAGCGTCGCCACGAAGCGGAGAATCCGGCCGTGATCGATCGGCTCGGGACAACGCGCGAAGGTCCGACCGGGGCTTCGAACGACCGCCACGAGCGTTCGCACGCACTTGGAGACCCATCCGCCGGTCGGCGCCTCGAGCGGCACCAATTGCGCCGACGAGGGGCTGGGCGAGATGGGCGGCACGCGGCGGGAGTTATACCCCTGCACGCGGGGGCTTCCCAGGTGCATGCCTTGGGCCCTACCCTGGGCCCCAATGACCGGGTCGCGCGCGAACGCTCAGAGCCGCCGACGACTGTCCGTCGCCGCCCTGATCCTGGTGTCGGCGGCCTGCCGGCCCGAGGGCGGCACCAATGGGCCCCCGCAGCACTACGACGACCCCAACGCGATGATCGGCGTGTTCGAGGCCGACGAGCGCGACTCGTGGCAGATGCCGGACCGAGTCATCAAGAGCCTCGCGCTGGAAAACCCCGCCGCCGTCATCGCCGACATCGGCGCCGGCTCGGGGTACTTCACGCGCCGGCTCGCCTACGCCGTCCCCGAGGGCCGGGTGTACGCGGTCGACGTCGACGGCGCCTTCGAGGACTACATCCTCGAAAACCGCGAGTCGTGGGGCACCCCCAACATCGAGCCCCACCTGGCGCTGTACGAAGACCCGCTGCTGCCGGCCGGTCAGCTCGACGTCGTCTTCACCGCCAATACCTACGCATTCATCCGCGACCGCACGTCCTACTTCCGCAAGGTGCACGACTCGCTGCGCCCGGACGGTCGCCTCGTCGTCGTCGACTTCCGCCCCGACGCCACGCCGCCGGGTCAGGTCGCTCCCGATCCCAAACACCGCGTTGGCCGTGACGACGCGCTTCGCGAGCTCGCCGAGGCCGGCTTCGACCTCGACCGCGAAGAAACCTACCTGCCGCACCAGTGGTTCCTCATTCTCAAGCGCAAGCCCTGAAGCAGCCCCTCGAGATGGTGGGGTCGCTCGAGCGCGACGTCGCGTCCGCCTACGACGCCGCGCTGTCGCATCTGGCGTCGATCCAGCACGAGGACGGCCGCGTGGCCGGCGAGGTCGTCTGGAACCCGATGCTCGCGTCGCAGTACGTGATCCTGTGTCACGTGATGGGGCGGCCCATCGACGAAGGCCGCGCCCGCCGGATCTACCGCACCCTCGCCGACCAGGTCCGCGACGACGGCGGCTGGGGCATGCACCCCGACTCGGCGTCGTGGCTGTTTCACACCGTGCTCGGTTACGTCGCGCTGCGCCTGCTCGGCCACCCCGCCGACGAGCCCCTCGCGGCCGGTGCCCTGCGCTGGATCCGGGCCCACGGCGGTCCCTACGAGCTACCCGCGTGGGGTCGTATTTGGATGGCGCTCGTGGGCCTGTACCCGTGGTCGGGCGTGCAGCCGATCTTGCCGGAGATGTGGCTGCTGCCCGAGGCCACGCCCGTGCACCCGTGGCGCCTGTACTGCCACATGCGGCTCATCTACCTCGGCGTCTCGTACGTCTACGGCGCGCAGTACGTGTGCCCGGCCGACGAGACGCTCCTGCAGATCCGCCGCGAGCTGTACCCGGAGGGCTACGCCCCCGATCGCTTCGCCCGCTACGCCGACCGCGTGGCCGCCACGGATCTGTTCGAGGCGCCGGGGCGCGGACTCAAGGCGGCGTTCGCCGGCCTGCGTGCCCTACAACGTGTCGCCCCGAAGGCACTGCGCCGGCGCGCGATGGACCGCGCGATGGAGCACATCCTGTTCGAGTTCCGCAGCACCGACTACGTGTGCCTGTCGCCGGTCAACGGGATGTTCTTCTGCCTCGCGTTGTTCATCGACGACCCGGACCACCCCGAGCTCGAGCGCGCGATCGAAGGCCTCGAGTACTGGGTGTGGGAGGACGAGGACGAGGGCCTGCGGATCTGCGGCGCGCGCTCGGACATCTGGGACACCTCGTTTCTGCTGCAGGCGTTGTGCAGCGGACCGGACGTCCCGGCGGCCGCCGAGATCGTGCGACGGGCGTGCCGCTGGCTGCCCACCGCCCAGATCCTCGAGGAGATCACCGGCGGGGACCGCCACTTCCGCGAGCCGGCCTACGGTGGCTGGGGCTTCGCCAACGAAGACCACCCGTGGCCGGTCAGCGACTGTACGGCGGAGGCCCTCGAGGGCTTGATGCACGCCGAGCGACGCGGCTGGTCCGACGCGACCGGACGCCTCGACCTCGGCCGCAAGCTGGCCGCGATCGAGTTCGTGCTGCGCCGACAAAACGACGACGGGGGCTTCGGATCCTACGAGCCTCGTCGCGGACCGATGGTCCTGCGCAACTACAACCCCGCCGAGATCTACGGCAACTGCATGCTCGAGTACAGCTACACGGAGTGCACCGGTAGCTGCGTCCGCGGCCTCGCCCACGCCTACCGCACCCTCGGCGACGAAATCCCGGCCGACCTGCGCGGCCGGATGCGGACCGCGATCGACAAGGGACTGGCGCGGCTCGTGGCCCAGGAGCGTCCCGGCGGCGGGTGGCTCGGCTTTTGGGGCATCAACATCACGTACGGCTCGTTCTTCGCGTCGACCGGGATGCTCGAGGGCGGCATCGGAGCGGGGCACCCCGCGCTCGCCCGGGCCGCGCGCTGGCTCGTGGAGGCCCAGCGCCCCGACGGCGGCTGGGGCGAGGCGTTCGAGGGCATGCTCGTCGACGACGACGTGCGGCTGCCCGCCGACGAGCCCAGCCTCGTCGTGCAGACGGCATGGGCCGTGCTCACGCTGATGGCGGTCGCGCCCCATGAGCGCGAGGCCATCGACCGCGGCGTCCGCTACCTCGTCTCGCGACAGCAGCCCGACGGCAGCTGGCCCGCCGAGCGTGCGACCGGCGTGTTCTTCAACACCGCCGTGCTCGACTACCGGCTGTACCGCCAGGTCTTCCCGGCCTGGGCGCTGGCCCGCTTTCAGACGTTCGACCGCGCGTGATCGCGTCGGCGCCGTGGCCGACCACCGCAGCCGGATCCGGGTTCAGTCGTCGTCGTCGTCGTCGTCGTCGTCGATGCGCTCGACGCTGACCCGAATGACCCGACGATCGTCGGCCGACAGGACCTTGAACCGGATCCCCTCGTAGACGAACACCGACCCGCGGATCGGCATCTGCCCGGCGAGTTGGGTCAGCAGGTCGCCCACGGAGTCGACCCCGTCGAACTCGTCGAACTCGACGTCGAGCTTCTCTTCGACGCGGCGCAGACTCGCCTGCCCGTCGAGGAAGTGGATCCCCGCGACCTCGGTGCCGCCGGTCATCGGCGCCTTGTCGGTCTCGTCGAAGATCTGGCCGACGATCTGCTCGAGGACGTCCTCGAGGGTCACCACCCCGACGGTGTGCCCACCGTCGTCGACGACCATCGCGAGATGGACCCGGCGCTCGCGGAAGCTCTGCAAGAGGTCGGCGACGAGCGTGCTCTCGGAGACGAACATCGGCTTGCGCATCAGCCGGCGGATCGTCCCGCGGTCGAGCTGGTCGACGCCGACGAGGGTCTTGATGTGCAGCACGCCCTTGATCTCGTCGAGGTCGCCTTCGCAAACCGGCAAGCGGCTGTGGCCGGACTGGTGGGCCGTGCTGATGACGCGGTCGATGTCCCACGTCAGGTCGATCGCGGTCAGGCGGTCGCGCGGCACCATGATGTCGCGGACGATCTTGTCCTCGAACCGGAAGATGCCCTGCAGCAGCTCGGCCTGGTCGGCCGGGATCGATCCCTCGCGCCGTCCGACGCGCACCAGATAGTCGAGCTCGTCGGAGGTCACGCGCTGGCCCGAGTCGTCGCTCATCGCCCGGCGCAGCATGTAGTTGGTCAGCTTGGTCAGTGACCACGTGATCGGCGACAGCACCCGGCTGAGCACGTTGAGCACGCGCAGCATCGGCACCGCGATCCGGTGCGCCAGCACGCGGCCGGCCGCCTTGGGCAGGATCTCGCCGAACACGAGCAGCAACGCCGTCGTCACGAGGACCGCGATCGGCACCGCGTACTCGCTCCACGACCCGCCGCCGAGGTGGCGGATCGCGATCGCGGTCGCGACCGAGCCCATCAGCGTGTTGGTGATGTTGTTGCCGACGAGGATCGTCGACAGCACCCGCACCGGCGAGTTGACCCACGTCGAGAGCGTGCGCCCCTCGGCGCCCCCCTCCTCCATGAGCTTGCGCGCCTGGTGCTCGCCGAAGCTGGTGATCGCCGTTTCGGCCGACGAAAAGAACATGCTGCCGCCGAGGCACAGCACGATCACGAGCAATCCGAGCAGGTCCGCGTCGCTCATCTCGCGCGTCCCCTCCGGGTGCGTCGGGGCTCAGGTAGCGGCGGAGGTTCGTCGGCGCTCGAGTTCGGAGGGTCGTCCATCGTCTCTGGGGGTCAGTCGCTCGCGTCGGGGACCAAGACGGTCCCGTGCCGGCCGGGTTGCTCGACCGCTTGAGCGATCCGGTCGGGGCCGGGACCGACAATGTGCACCGCTTTGATCCCGTGCGACAGGTACCTGAGGGCCTCGGAGACCTTCGGGATCATCCCGCCGGCGATCGTGCCGTCCGCGATGGCCGCCTTGGCCGCCCGGGGCGTCAGCTGCGGGATCGTGGAGTCGGGATCATCACGATCGCGACGCACGCCGCCGACCGCGGTCACGAGCAACAGGTGGTCGGCCTGCAGCGCGCCCGCGACCGCCGCGGCCGCGGTATCGCCGTTGATGTTGAAGACTTGCCCGACCTCGGGGCCGTCGGTCGCCACGCCGAGCGGATTGAGGACGGGCACGAAGCCGCCCGCCCACAGATGGGTGAGCACGGTGGTGTCCACGCGGTCGATGTCACCGACGAAGCCGTAGTCGACCGGCTCGTCGCCTCCGCCTTCGACGCGGGCGACCGGCCGGCGCGTCGCCGAGATCATCCCCGCGCTGACCCCCGACAGCCCCACCGCGCGAACGTCGTTCGAGACCGCGGCCGCGACGACATCGATCGCGACCTCGCCCGCCAGCGTCTGCTTGACCACCTGCAGCGTGGCCGCGTCGGTGACCCGTTGGCCGGCGACCTTGCGCTCGGGCAGCGACAGCGCCTCGGACAGGCGAAGCGTCTGGGGCCCACCCCCGTGGACGATCGCCACGCGCTCGCCACGGTCGACCAAGACACGAACGTCGCGGAGGGTCCCGGCGAGCGCGGTCGGGTCGGCGACGATCTCTCCGCCGAACTTGAGGACGACGATGGACACGGGTGGAGCGGCTACCGCGAGGCGGCGGAGCATCGCACGGGCGGGGCGACTCGTCAGTCCACCGGGCTTCGTGGGCCTCGTGGGCCCCGCCGACCGTACGCCAGCCCACGCTCACGGGCGGGTCGATCCAGCGGGCACGCCACCTCGTATCCCTTCCCCGGGTCGCCGCCCCGGAGGATCCTGCGCTCGCGCCGCGGACGCGCACGACATCCGTGTCATAGACGTTGGCCCCAGTTGCCAGTCAACCCGGACATCTGCGTCATGCCTGTCGGTCCTGGACGAGGCGTCTGACAGGTCGACTCGAGGAATATCAACGCGTTGACATTTTGGCCCGCGAGCTGCACATAGGGGCGCCGTCGGTTGAGCACTACTCCTTGGCTTCCATCGACACTTGCTTGAGGCCTACGAACAAAACCTAACGAACCTTAGCTTTCTTGTCTTGCTGCTTAGATTCGTTTGACTTCGCTTCTCTTGGCTTCGCCCGTTAGCTTCCATAAAAACTAAATAATCTTAGTTGCTTACGCTTAGCTTCTGGCCTGAACTGGGTTTTTGCTTCGTTGGTCCAGGGAGCCTGGACAAACCGCATTTTCGGCGCTTCGGCGCCTCTCGGTCGGTGCTGTAAACACAGATTGTAACCTGGGGGGGACCCGAGATTGCCTGGTCAGCGATCTCGGGTCTTCGTTTGGTTCATGCCCCCGCCAGCGGGGGATTTCGGGGCCTTTGGGGCGGCTTGGCCAGTGTGGCCACGACCCGGCCGGCCTCCGGGGCTCGGGTGGCCGCGGTCAGTGGCCGTGGTCGTCGGGTTCGGGGACGCGGTCGAACAGACGCCAGGGATCGCCGGGGTGTTGCTCGAGGGCCGACAGTGCGTCCTCCGCGGGCCAATGCCGCGGCAGCACGAGGCGGCGCGGGTCCACGGCGAAGTGGTACGCGAGGGCGCACGCGCCCGCGTGCGGCATGCCGTGGTGCGCCGGCGCCCAGCCTTGCGTCGTCAGCACGGTCGGATCGAACGAGATCGGACCCCCGCACCGGCGGCAGCGCTGCTCCCCTGACGGATCTGTCGCGACCGTCGGCAACGGATCGCGCCCGGCCGTCTCGGTGCGCGCCTGCGACCACCAGCGCGCATCGAACGAGAAGATCCCCGGCGTCCCGGCCGGGGGCAGGATCCCCTCGTCGCGCAGCCACGCCGCCGACAAGTAGTAGGCCGGGGCCGCCTTGCCCTCCTGCTCGCGCGCCTCCACGAACAAGTCCGGACGATCGAAGTGCGGGTCGGCGCGCCACGACCGCGCCAGCCGCTGTCGCATCGGACCGGCCAGATGCGTCCGCGTCGTGCCCACCACCACGCGCGTCAGTCGGTCGGCGAAGACCCACAGCACGTTGGCGAGCTTGTGCCAGGGATCGATGCCGAT
>CALBMM010000012.1 GCA_937896535.1 uncultured Pseudomonadota bacterium | reverse complement strand
GCGCGGCAACTTGCCCGCATGACTGGCGCGGGGGCTTTCGTGCGGACGCCGGGGTACATGGCGCCCGAGCAACTGCAAGGCAAGACCGCCGATGCCCGGAGCGACCAGTTCAGCTTCTGCGCCTCGCTGTACGAGGGACTGTATGGTGTTCTCCCGTTCGGCGGCTCCAACCTCGAAGAGCTCGTCGCTTCGATCGAACAGGGGCGCTTGACCGAGCCGCGCACGAAGGCGCCGCGGTGGTTGCGTCCCGTGCTCCTGCGCGGTCTGGCGGCCGACCCAGACGCCAGATTCGAACACATGGGCGCGCTCTTGCGTGCGCTGTCGGACGACCCCACCACGCGTCGTCGTCGGTGGCTCGGGATGGGGGCCCTCGTCGCCGTGGTTGCGACGGGAGGCATCGTCACGGCCACGAACGACGCACGTGTGCGTCGCGAGTGCGAGGCCGCCGGCGACGAGATCGGCAGCGTGTGGAATGCAGCGCAGCGCCGCGCCGGCGATGAAGCGATGCTCGCAGCGGGAGGCAGCTTTGCCGCGACGACGGCGGCGCGCGTGGACGCCGGGCTGGACGCGTACGCATCGCAGTGGCGCACCGCGAGGACCGAGATTTGCCTGCAGACCCGGGTCGACGGAACGCGATCGCGGGACCTTCACGACCTCAGCACCACTTGCCTCGATGAACGCCGCGCCGCCCTCGAGGTCCTGCTGGAGGTCCTCGCCGAGCCGAACCTCGAGGTCGCACGCAACGCGACGCGCGCGGTCCTGAGTCTGCCACGCGTGGAGGCGTGTCGAGACGATGGGTGGCTCCTGCATCAGGCGCCGCGCGACACGTCCATGGCCTCGCTCGAATCGAGACGTCTGCGTCGCGACCTGGCCCGCGCGAGCGCGCTGGATTCCGCGGGCCTGCATGCCGCGGCGCTCGCCAAGGCCGTCGCCATCCAGGATCGGGCGCGCGCGTCGGACAGCGAAACGATCCTCGCCGAGGCGCTCGTGATCGAAGGGGCCGCCCAGCACGCGCAGGGGGACTACCCCGAGGCGGCCACGACCCTCCGCGAGGCGTACCACTTGGCCGGCGGGCTCGGAAACGACTCCGTGGCGATTCGGGCGGCGAACTTGCTCGTGCGGGTTGCGGGGCTCGAGGCACGTCCCGACGAAGGCTTCGCCTGGAACGAGCACTCGTCGATGCTCATCCAACGCGCCGGACTCCACGGTGGATTGCTCGATGCAGCGCGCATGTATCAGCTCGGTGAGGTGTACCGCCACGCGGGCAAGCACGAGCGCGCGCTCGAGGAGCACGGCCGCGCACTGTCGATCTGGGAGCAGGCCCTGGGATCGAACCACCCCGCGGTGGCCGATGCGCTCAATGCTCTGGGGCTCGACTACAGCGGCGTGGGACGGCCGGCCGAGGCGGCGACGTACTTGCGACGCTCTTTGGCCACGACCATCGAGGCCCTCGGCGCCGAGCACCCCGACGTTGCGGCGGCCACCGACAATCTCGGCACCGCGTTGAGCAAGGAGGGCAAATACGAGGATGCCATCGAGCACCATCGTCGGGCCCTGCAACTGTGGCAAGAAACCCTCGGGCCCGACCACCCGAAGGTGGCGACGGCGCTTCGCGGCCTCGGTCATGCGTACTATGGTCAGGCCGACTTTCCGAAGGCGCTGGAGTATCAGCAGCGCGCGTTGAAGATCCGCCAGGCCGCGCTCGCGCCGGACCACCCCGACACGGCGGCGTGTCTGACGAGTCTTGGCGTCATCTACGACCGCCAGGGCCGACTGGACGAGGCGATCGACCACTACCAGCGCGCGCTGGCCATCCTGGAGCGGGCGTGGGATCGGGGGCACCCTGGGCTGGTCGTGCCGCTGACCAACCTCGGGATCGTGCACTTCAAGCGGGGAGACTACGAACAGGCGATCGCGCTGCAGCAGCGCGCGTTGGCCATCGCGCAGGACGCCGTGGAGGTCAACCAGCCCAAGGTCGCGTCCGTGCTGACGAACCTGGGGGCCGCGTACGCTGCGAAAGGCGACGAATCCAACGCGCTGTCGGCCTTCGAGCGCGCCCTTGCCCTCAAGGAACAGACGCTCGGTCCATTGCATCCGGCGGTCGGGTCGTCACTGCACAACCTCGGTCTGTTCCACCGCAAACGCGGCGACGACGACGAGGCGTACAGCTACTTCGAACGCGCCCTCGCGGTGCGTGAAGAAGCGCTCGGGCCCGACAGTCCCGAGGTGGCCTACCCGCTCGTGGGACTCGGTGCCA
Organism: uncultured Pseudomonadota bacterium; assembly: GCA_937896535.1. Lineage (GTDB taxonomy): Bacteria > Myxococcota_A > Polyangia > Nannocystales > Nannocystaceae > CALBMM01. Next base: position 26,912 of record CALBMM010000012.1, on the reverse strand, counting down.
TCTTGAGCGAGCGGGGACGCCACGCCGAGGCTCTGCCACTGCTCGAGCGCGCCGTTGCGATACGCGACGCCAGTGGCGTGGGAGCACGGGAGGCCGCCAATGGCCGACTCGTCCTCGCCAAGGCGTTGTGGGCCGTCGACGAAGACGACCGCGCGCGGGAGCATGCCGAGCGCGCCGCCGAGGAGTACGCCAGCGCGGGGCAAGGGTATGAAGACGAGCTCGCCGAGGCCCGTGCGCTCCTCGCATCCCACGGCGCCGACCGCTGACCGCGACCGGGCGCCGACCCTGCGGCTGGCGGGTGTCGCGGCCGCGTCAGCGCCCTTCGAGGTGCGGTCGCTGGGTCACCCGCGCGTCCAACACCACCGCGCCGCGCGGTGACCCGCACAGGCGCACGGGATCCAACCGCACCGTCGCCAGCCGCTCCGCGAACCGCACCACCACCGCGTCCAATCGCGACAGCAACGCGGCGAGGTCTTCCACGTTCGGATCGGAGTCGCGTCGCAGCGCCGGCACCACCACGCGCGACAGGATCGCGTGGGCGAACTGCCGTGCCCGCGCCGGCGTCAGCGGACTGAGCGCGAGCACCGGCTCCAGCGGCACCGGCGAATCGACGACCTCGCCGTACAGCGCCATGTCGCCGCCGGGCAGTCGCACCGCCCCGCAGCGCACGTCGAGCCCGGGCTCGACCATCTCGGCCACCGCCACGCCGTCGACCCGCGCCGTGGGGGCGTTGCGCTCGACCGCCTCCACGATCGTCGCGTACGCCCGCCGCACGCCCGCGGCCGTCGACAGATCCAGCTCGACCGCCCCGATGTCGGCACGTCGTCGCAGGTCCGGCGAAATCGCCTTGAGCACCACCGGATACCCGATGCGATCGGCGAAGCCCACCGCACCGGAGGCCGAGCTCGCGACCGCCTGGCGCGTGACCTCGATGCCGAAGCCGCGCAGCACCACCTTGCTCTCCTGGTCGGTCAGCGTGGTCGCGGCCGAGGTCAGAATCTCCTCCGCCCGCGCGAGCCCGAGCTCGTCGGCGTGGTCCTCGGTCACCGTCGCGCGTGCACCCAGCTCCCGCACCGCCGTGGCGTGCAGCAACGCCCGCTGCGCGAGGAACCCGGCCGTCGGCGCCTCGGCGAACAGGGCGGGGTCTGCCATGCCGACCACCGCGCCGATCGTGGGCAGCGCACGGCGGGCCTGCGACCACGTCGCGAGCGCGAGCGGATCGTGCGTCGCGATCACGGGCACGTCCGTGTGGCGCAAGCCCTCGAGCACCGAGGCCACCACCCGCGGCGAAGGAAATACCGGCCCCGTCGTCAGCTCCAACGCGTGCGCGGCGGCAGCCTGCGCCGCGGCGGGCTCGTCGGCGTCGGTCAGCTCCGGTCGCGGCACGCCCAGCGGCACGATCACGAACGGCGCGTCACGGTCGGCCGCCCAGCGGGCCCACGGTACGCCCAGCACGTCCGCGTGCACGTACCCGGCCACGGGGCGCCCCGCCAGCAGCGGGTCGGCCAGCCATCGCCACAGCCACGGGGGCGTCGGCGACAACGCCAGACCGATCGCGTCCACCCCCCCGAACGCGCGCAGCAATCCGTCGAGCTCGCCACCGGACGCCGCGCACAGCACGAGGTCACCCTCGCCGACATGCAGCCGCGCCGAAGGTCCGAGCACGGCCGTGTCGGGCAGGGTCTGCAGCTCCTCGGCCGTCTCCGGATCGGCTTCGCCCGTCAGCACGATCAGCCCCGGCGGCGAAGCCCGGATCGCGCGGAGCAGCGTCGCAGACATCCGCCCCGTCGCGAGCACGGTCGGCGCGCCCGCCTTGAGTGCCTTGGGCAGATCTCGGTCGGGCTTGATCGTGCCCAGCTTGGTCGGCAGTCCCTGAGCCGACTCCGCGATCCAGATCTCCTGACTCGAGCGAGCCTTGCTCCCGCCCGCCAGCCCCGTCGCCAGCACCTGCAGTGCGTGCGACAGGCCTTCGCTCAGGCGATCGCCTTCCTCCACAAAGGCTCGTGTAACCTCCCGAGCGCCTCTGTCCAAGTTCCGGCCACGACCAGGTCCGCGCCGGACCAGCTCGCGTCGACCCGTGCCCCCTCGCCGGGCAGCAGCACGAGCCGTGCGGTGGGCGAGCGGTGGACCAGCGCGTCGGGGAGGGCACCATGTCCGTCTCCCAACCACACGAACGTACCCGTGGGGTCGCGCTCGAGGTCCTCGAGGGTCGCCGACTCCATCTTGTGGGCCGACAGCTCCTCGGCCACGCGGTCGCCCACGCCCTCGGGCGCGAGGTAGCGCAGCGGGCCCGGCCCGATCATGGAGAAGACCGGCACGTCCCGATTCATCGCGGTCATGCTCGCCACCCACGGCGGCATCGGCACGGCATCGACCGCCCCGAGAAACTCGGGCTCGAGCGTCTCGGCGTAGTGGTGCCATGGCAGTGCGCCCGACACCACGCCGGTGACCGTGTCGGCCTCCATGCGTGGCCGCTCCGTCTCGACCCACCGCGCCGTCGCGGGTCCTCCGGGCAGACCCTGCACCGCCGCGAGCCCTTCGGGCGTCCACGGAGCGAGGACGTGGACCGGTCGCAAGCGCTCGGTCATCTCCTCGAGACCCTCGGGTCCGCAGTACATCAGCACGTCGGCGCCGAAGCGACCGGCCGCCGCCGTGATCCCCTGGTCGAGCTTGCCCCCGTCGCCGGCACACAACGCGGTCACCGTGGCCCCGCGCGCGTCCGCGAAGTCGCGGGCCAAGCACAGCGCCGCAGCGCTGCCGGGGTGGAGCCCCAACGACGTGCGCTGCAGGTAGACGAGAATGTGCGCCATGAAAATGGCTCGGCTTATTCCAGCCCGTGCTTGCGCTTGATCGCCTCGAGCTGCCGCTGGTACTCGACTTCGAAGTTGCTCGTGCCCTCGGTCAGGTGCTTGAGGTGCCGTCGAACTTCGCGGTCGAGGTCGTCGTCGGCCTGCATGTTGCGGCGCAGCACGTCCTTGAGCAGCCGCCGCAGCACGCCGTCGTCGGCGTAGACCTCCTCGACGAACTGCGAGCGCATGAACAGCTCGATGAGCTGGTTGGCGATCCAGTTGACCGACTCGTCGCCGATCGCGAAGTCCTCGCGCTCGGCGAGCTGGCGCTTGGTCTTGTACAGGTCCGAGTACGGCAGCCCGCGCGCCTCGAGGATGTCCTTGGCCTGCTCGGTGACCTCGCGCTCCTTGCGAAGGTACTCGCGCAGGATCGACTCGATGTCGCGCTTGAACTCCTCGCGGTCGTTGATCTCGATATGGCCGGGGTCGATCAGCGAGCGCGTCACGACGTCGGTGATGTGCGGGATCTTACTGGCAAAAAGGCGCATGGGTCCCGGGGCAACAATAGGTTGAATCTTCCCGTTGCGTCCAGGTTGGGTTACTCGCGTCGTCGGTGAACGACGCGACGCAGACGCGGCTGCTCGTCGTTGGCGCGCTGGCGTGGATCGGGCCCACACGTCTGCTCCTGCAGCGGCGCGGTCCCGACGCAGCACACGGCGCAGGGTGCCTGGAGCTCGCTGGCGGCAAGGTCGAGCGGGGGGAATCGCCGCGTGCGGCCCTGCGGCGTGAGCTGACCGAAGAGTGGGGTCCGGGCGCTGCGCGCTTGCCGATCGGCCCCGTCGCGGACGTGCTGCATCACATCTACCCCCCGCCGGGCCCGGAGATCGTGCTCGTCGTCCACCACGTGGACGCCCGCTCCAGCGACGAGGAGACGACGCTCGAGCCGGTCGCGGGCGCGCGTCTGGTGGCCGTCGACGTCGCGGCGCCGCCGCTGGCCGAAGTGCTCGGCGCGGACCGCCCGCTCGTGGAGGCGGTGGCCGCGGGGCACGTCACCTGCCCATTCGCGTGAGTCTCAGACCTTCGCGCCCGGCAACGTCGCGATCTTCACGAAGGCGTCGCCGTCACGACGAAAGAGTACCGCCTCGACGATCTCCTCGTCCTGCGCGTCGACGACGAGGTAGTCGACCGGATAGCCCGCAGCGATCGCCGCGTTGGTGTCCTCTTCGGAGAAGTACGCGCCCACCCGCGGGTGCGAGTGGTAGATGATCGTCGTCGGCGTGTCCGACTCGAAGCTGCGCACCAGATCGAGCAGCTCGCGACCGCCGATGTTGTAGGCGTTGGCGGCCGTGCGCGGATGCTCGACCGGATCGAGGGCGTGCAGCTGGTCTTGCCGGTTCTTGCACTGCACCAGCGTGGCCGCGTCACCCTCGCCGCGGATGTAGCCGCAGCACTCGTTGGGGAACTCGGCACGCGCCTGCGCGTAGATCTTCGCGAGGTGCTCGGCCGAGATCGTGGGCACGTCACCAGACATAGTGCTTCTCCCACTTCATCGGTGCGAAGTAGCGGTCGCCCCGGTCGCACAGCACCGTGACCACCACGCCGGTCTTGCCCTGGCTCGACAGCGACTTGGCCACGCGCAGCGCCCCGGCCACGTTCGCCCCGGCCGAGTGGCCGACGAAGAGCCCCTCGACCTCGGCGAGTCGCTCGGACATGTCCCAGCCCTCGTCCGTCGGCATCCAGATCGTGTCGTCGATGACCGACTCGTCGTAGATCTCGGGCACGAGGCTCGAGGGCAGGTGCTTGAGTCCTTCGAGCCCGTGCATCGCGTCGTCGGGCTGCAGCGCGTAGCACTGGATGTTGCGATCGTGCTCGTGCAACCGTCGCGACGTGCCCATCACGGTGCCGGTCGTGCCGAGCCCGCTGACGAAGTGGGTCACGCGGCCTTCGGTCTGCGCGAGGATCTCCACGCCCGTCCCGTCGTAGTGCGCCTTCCAGTTCGAGTCGTTGGCGTACTGGTTGGGGTAGTAGTACTTGCCGGGGTTTTCATCGACGATCTGGCGGGCCAGCACGATCGCGCCGTCGCTGCCCTCCATCGGATCGGAGAAGATGAGCTCGGTGCCGAACGCGGTCGTGACCTGCTTGCGCGGGTTGGACACGTTCTCGGGCATCACGAGCGTGATCGGCACGCCGAGCGCGGCGCCGACGAGCGAGTACGCGATGCCGGTATTGCCACTGGTGGAGTCGATGAGCCGCACGCCGCCGCCGAGGTCGCCCCGCGCCAGCGCATCGGTGAGGATCCGGAAGGCGGCCCGGTCCTTGACCGAGCCGCCGGGGTTGGCGAACTCCGCCTTGGCCCACAGCTCCACGCCCGGGCAGTCCGCTTCGATGCGGCGCAGCCGGATGAGCGGTGTGCCGCCGATCATGTCGAGGATCGACGACACGCGCGCTCCCTGGCGCTGCCGCATCTTGGCGGCCATCTCGATCGCGGCGGGCGGCAGTGGCAGCGCCGCGCGGGGCACGGTCACGGCCGACTGGGTCATGCCAAGCCGCCGGCGATCGCCGGGACGATGCTCACCTCGTCGCCGTCGGAGACGGGCGTGTCGAGGTTGTCCATGAAGCGAATGTCTTCGTCGGCGACGAAGATGTTGACGAAGCGGCGCACGGCGCCGGTGTCGTCGCAGATGCGCTCGCGGATGCCCGGGTAGGCGGTCTCGAGGTTCGTCAGCACCGCGCCGACGTTGGCGCCTTCGACGGTGACTTCCTCGGCACCTTGGGTGTACTTGCGAAGCGGGGTGGGGATGCGAACGGTGGCCATGTCGGGTCTGCTCATCCTACGGCGGGTTTGTCAGCTGGCGGCCGGCCGAGCAGCCGGCAGCACGCCCGGCGCGCCGCAGGCCGGGCAGTCGTCGCGGCGGGACGGTTGCAGCGTGCGCACGGTCCCCGCGAGAAGGTCCAACGACATCAGGCGCCCGGCGGTTTCGGCGGTGGCCGAGCCCAGGCGCAATGCCAGGTGTGCCATGAGGTGTCCGGTCAGGCCCACGCCGGCGCCGATCACTCCGGCTTGCGCACAGGTGGGCACGGCTTCGGCCGGCGGCGGCGCCTCGTAGATGCAGCGGTAGCAGGCGTGCCCGGCGACCACCGCCAGGGCCTGGCCCTGCCAGCCGAGCGCGGCACCGATCACGACCGGCACGTGGTAGCGCAGCGCCGCGTCGTTGATCGCGAACTTGAGCTCGGGCGAGTCGGTGCACTCGAGCAGGACCGTGCCCGGCGGCAACGTGCTCACGAACGTGTCGGCGTCGTCGGGCTCGAGCCGAAGCCGGCGCGTGGTGATGAGCAGGTCGCGTCGGCGCGCGCGCAGTCGGTGCGCGGCGGCGTCGACCTTGTGGCGGCCGATGTCGGCGGTGCCGTAGAGCACCTGGCGCTGCAGGTTGTGCCCCTCGACCACGTCGTGGTCGACGATCGACAGCGCCTCGATCCCGGCCGCGCACAGCGACGACAGGGCAGGGCAGCCCAGACCCCCCGCTCCGATCACGCATGCGGTCGTCGGCAGGCTCATCGTCGCTGCCCTTCCGGCGTGAAGTACTCGTCGAGGCTGAAGTAGCGCTCTCCCGTGTCGCACAGGATCGTGACCACGTTCTTGCCGGGCCCGAGCGTGGCGGCGAGCTGCTTGGCCACGAGCACGTTGGCCCCCGCCGAGATGCCCACCAGCAGACCTTCCTTGTGCGCGAGGTCCTGCTTCATGCGGTAGGCATCGGTGTCCGACACCGTCACGACCTCGTCGTAGATTTCCCGGTCGAGCACGGGCGGAACGAACCCCGCCCCGATCCCCTGAATCTTGTGGGGCCCGGGTTCACCGCCCGACAGCACGGGCGAGCCGGCCGGCTCCACCGCGAGGATCCGAATGTCGGGGTTGTGCTGGCGCAGCACTTGGCCCACGCCGGTGATCGTGCCGCCGGTGCCGACCGACGCGACGAATCCGTCGATCGATTGCCCCTCGAACGCGGCGATGATCTCCGGCGCCGTCGTGCGTCGGTGAATCTCCGGATTGGCGGGGTTTTCGAACTGCTGCAGCATCACGTAGCCCGGCTTGCGGCACAGGTCCTCGGCCGCCGCGACCGCGCCTTCCATCGTGCGGTCGTCGGGCGTCAACACGATCTCGGCGCCGTAGGCCTTGAGCAGGTTGCGACGCTCCAGACTCATCGATTCGGGCATCGTCAGGATCAGGCGGTAGCCCTTCACCGAGGCCACGAGCGCGAGTCCGATGCCGGTGTTTCCCGACGTGGGCTCGACGAGCACGGTTTCGCCGGGGCGCAGCTTGCCGTCGCGCTCCCCGGCTTCGATCATCGCGAGGGCGATGCGGTCCTTGACCGACCCGCCGGGGTTGAGCATCTCGCACTTGCCCCACACGTTGGCGTGCGTGCTCGCGTCGCCGATCACCCGCCGCAGCTGGGTCAGCGGGGTATTGCCGACGAGACTGAGGATGTTGTCGACCGCGGACGGCGGAGGCAGCATGGTCACTCGCTCCTCGTAACGGGGGACGCGGCGCTCAGATCACGTAGTTGGCCGCGCGCCGACGGTGGCGCTCGCGCGCTTCACCGAGCAGGTGCTCGAGGCTCAGATCGCCGACGGCGGCCTGCAGCCGGTCGTCGACCGAACGCTCGACCAAAGAGGTGATTTCGTCGTCGGGCGACAGCGTGTCGGCCGTCGCTTGCGTGGGCGCGAGGGCGGCCAGGACGTCGCGCACCGCGATGTCTTCGGGAGCCTTGGCGAGGCGGTAGCCGCCCCGGGGCCCGCGCTTGCCGACGACGAGGCCGGCCTTGCGCAGCTCCCCGATGATCTCTTCGAGGTACCGCGACGGAATCGACTGGCGCTCGGCGATGACTTGCGCCGAGGCATAGCCGCGGTGGGCCACGTGGCACAGGGCCCGCAGTCCGTACCGTGCTTTGGTCGTCAAACGCATTTTGGGGTTCACTTCAGTTGGGCGCATGCGGCGCAGCAAAGTTTGGGGGTTCGCGAAGGATAAGTGGGTTATCCGGGAGGTTTTGTGGAAAACCGTGAAATAACAGTGCCACAGGTGCGCACCTTTGGCCAGGACCGCCGACGGTGAGGCCGGCCACGTTTGACACACTGGCCGCACCGGTGCCAAGAGGCGTCCCAAATGGACGTCTCGGAGCTCAAGAAGAACGCCAAACTCGAGATCGACGGCCAGCCGTGGGTCGTCACCGAGTTCCAGTTCGTCAAGCCCGGCAAGGGCCAGGGCCTGTACAAGTGTCGGATCAAGAACATGATCACCGGCTCGGTGATCGAGCGGACCTGGCGCTCCGGTGAGCGGCTCGAGGCCGCCAACGTCGAGTCCAAGAAGATGCAGTTCTTGTACGCGACGGGCGACACGTACACGTTCATGGACAACGCGACGTACGAGCAGATCGAGATGACCGCCGACGTCGTCGGCGACGACCGAGCGTACCTGCTCGACAACCTCGACTGCGACGTCCTGCTCTACAACGAGCGCGCCGTGGGCGTGAGCCTGCCCAGCCACGTGGTGATGGAAGTCGTCGAGTGCGAGCCCGGCGTCAAGGGCGACACGGCGACCAACGTGACCAAGGGCGCCACGGTGCAGACCGGCGCGACGATCCAGGTCCCGCTGTTCATCAAGCAGGGCGAGAAGATCAAGGTCGACACGCGCACCGGCGCGTACGTCGAGCGCGTCAACGAGTGATGCGCACGCCCGGCGCCACCGACGGTGTCGCCACGGTCTGCGCCTGGTGGGATGCCGCGTTCGCGGCCGTACGCGACGTGCTGCGAGGGCAGGGGCTGTCGGAGGTCTCCACCCCCGTGCGGCTCGACGCGATCGCGATCGAGCCTTGGATCGAGCCCGTGCGCGCCGATGCGGGGCTGCTGGCCACGAGCCCCGAGCTGCCGATGAAGCGGCTGCTGTGTCGCGGGGCGCCGTCGATCTTCCAGATCGCCCACTGCTTTCGCGCGGCCGAGCGCGGCGCGCTCCATCGCGAGGAGTTCCACCTCGTGGAGTGGTACCGCCACGGCGAAGACCTCGGTCCCGTGCGGGCCGACGTCGAGCGCATGCACGCCGCGGTGACCGCCGCCGTGCGTGAGGGCGAGGTCGCGCCGCTGCCGTGGCGGACCGAGGCGTGGCTCGATCTCCTGCGGCAAACGACCGGGCTGGACCTGCGCGGTGACGAGACCGCGCCACAGCTGCACGAAGCCGTCGCGGCTGTAAGGCCGGCGTGGGCCCGCCCGTTGCCCTGGCAAGACGATGCCACCGGCCCGGACCAGGTGGCGGTCTCGCGCCTCGACGCCTGGACCGCCCTGTTCTCGGCGTGGTCCGACGACGTGCTCGATCCGTGGCTGGCGGAGCAGGGACGGGTGGGACTTCACGTCGTGGACTTCCCCGCCCCGCTCTGCGCTCTCGCGCAGACGGGCTCCGACGCGCGCGGTCGAGCCATCGCGCATCGCTTCGAGAGCTACGTCGTCGACGGCGGTCGCGTGCTCGAGCTCGCCAACGGCTATCGCGAGCTGCGGGACGCCGACGAGCAAGCGCGACGCTTCGCGACGGTCGCAGGTCTGCGGGCCGTCCACGGCCTGCCGCCGCTGCCGGTGCCCGAGGCATTCCTCGCCGATCTTCGCGGCTACGGGCTGCCGGCGTGCGCGGGGGCGGCGATGGGCCTGGACCGGCTGTTGTTGCTCGCGACCGGCTCGCACGACCTCGCCGCGCTCGACGTGCACTTGGGCGCGCCGCGCTGAAGCGCTCGCGCGCGTCGAACCATCCCACCACGCAGACCGCCGCCTCGATCCGTTCGTTGGATCGTCGGCGGTCTTGCACCAACTCGGGAGCGGTCCCCGAGCACCCGACCGCGTCAGGAGCCGACGATGTCCAGGTTCGAATCGGTCTTGGTCGCCCAGCAGGTCGACCCCCGCGTACGCAATCGAATGATCCTCGCGGCCCTGGCCGCCGCCGCCGTCACCTCGTTCGCGGGCGCGGCGAGCTGGACGGCCGAGCACATGAAGATCCATCGCGTCGACGCACCACGCTACGACTACGCGATCCTCTTCGACGTCGGCGAGATGCCGCCGCCACCTTCGGTCGCTCCGCCCCCGCGTCCGGCCGCTGCGGCCGCGACGCAGCAGGTGCCCGAGCAGGACGACGACGTGGAGCCCGAGCCCGATCGCGATCCGGTCGACGTCGATCTCGACGTGGATCCGGTGCCCAGGCCCAAGGCGGTCGTCGGCGAGCGGACGGTGCCCGGCGTCCCGGGAAACACCGGCACGGGTCCGAGTGCCGGACCGCCGTGCATGGTGCCGCCGTGTCTGGGCACCGGCTCCTCGCCGATCGGCACGCCGTTCTCGACGGCGCCACCCGTGCCGCGCCCGACGACCGATCCCAAGCCGGACAAGGTGATCGAGAAGATCAACGTGGTCCGAGCCAACGCGCTGTACTCGCCCGATCCCGATCGAAGCAAGCTCGCGCGCACCAACGCGGGCACGATGAATCGCCGCTCGGGCAAGAGTGCGGTCAGCTTCTGCGTCAGTGCGGCGGGCAAGGCCGTCGACGTGCGGACCAGCAGCAAGTTCGGCGACGACGACGTCGATCGGATCTGCCGCGAGACGGTGCAGCAGTGGCGCTTCCGTCCGTTCGAGGTCGGCGGCAAGGCTCGCAAGACGTGCAGCACCGTCACGTTCGACATCCGCTTCGATTGATCCCGGCGCGTGCCGCCGGCCCGCCGCGCGCGGGCCGATCCACCTCGCGCGCTTCGCATGCGCTCCCGCACGCAAGCGCCGAGCGCGAGACCCGGGGCCCGTCGTGTAAGGCCCCGTACACCGGTCCGTTGCCGACCAACGACGTCGGTACCGCCGACTCCGAAGGACCCCAGCCTCTGTCCGGTTCCACCATGATCCGTGCCCTTCTCCGATCGCTTCACAGGCCCCGTGAGCTGGCTCGCCCACGTCGTGAAGCCGCCGATGCCGCGTCACCGCCGGTTGATTTTTCTGGGATTTGTTGCTGTACACTGCCCCCTTCCATGAGGAAACGGCCGCACGTCCCAAGGGTCCGCGCATTCGCGGGCGCGCTGGTTTTCGCGTCGCTGCTCGTCACCTCGGGATGCGCCAAGATCCAGGCACGCGACCTCATCCGTGAGGGCAACACGCTGTACCGCGACGGCAAGTACGAAGACGCGATCGCCAAGTACGACGAGGCGGAAGCGCTCGAGCCCGACGGTGTGACGCTGTACTGGAACCGGGCGTGTGCCGCGGAGAGCCAGGTTCTCAAGCTCAAGTCCAAGGGCGAAGAGAAGGAAGCCGAGCGTCGCAAGTTCGCCGACATCGCCCTGCGCGATTTCCAGACCTGGTACGACCGCTTTCCGGAGAAGACCGAGCACGAGGCCGAGGAGCTGCTGACGCACCGCCTCGCGATTCTCGACGCCGACGAGCGTTGCGACGACTTGCTCCAGTACTGGCTCGATCGCCACAAGGCCGAGCCGAACGAAGAGGCGCTGTACAAGCGGATCGCCCGGCAGTGGTCGGACTGTGGCAACGACGCCAAGAAGAAGGAGTGGTACGTCAAGCGGACCGAGGATTTCCCGGAGTCGGCCAAGGCGTTCCACGAGCTCGCGATCCTCGAGTTCGAGCCGCTGTTCCCCGACATGGAGTCGGCCGACCCGTTCAACGCGAGCTTGTCGGAGTCCGAGCGTCTCGCCCTCGCCGACAAGATCATCGCGTTGCTCGACAAGGCCACCGCGCTCGATCCGAAGTTTCGCGACGCCTACGTGTGGCGGGCGATGGCCCACTCGCAAAAGCAGTTCGCGCGGCGCGTCGTCGAGGACCCCCAGGAATGGGGGGACAAGCTCGAGGCGATCCGAGCGCGCCGCGACGCGATGGCCGCGTGGCGCCAGCAAAAGGCCGTCTGCGATCTCGACGAGATTCCCGACTGTCCCAAGGACAAGATTCCCGAGAGCGCGTGCTGTCCGCCGCCGCCGATGACGCCGGAGGAGCAGGCCGCGGACGAAGAGCTCGAAAAGACCATCGAACAGGAGATGAAAGCCGCTGCTGAAGCCGCCGCCGCCGAAGAAGCAGAGGAAGACAACGGCAAGAAGAAGAAGCGCAAGGGCAGCAAGTAGGGCCCCGAACGGGGACTACGTGCGTTGCACGAGCAAGCCCAGCTTCACCGAGGATCATCGATGTTCGACGTATACGTAAACGCGCAAGCCGGAAACCCAAGGCGCCGGCTCGCCATCCAAATCGCCGCCATCGCATCGGGCGCGACCACGTTTTCGCTGATCGCGTTCATGTGGGTCGCCGACAAGATGTCGATCGTGCGCGTCGACCCGCCGGCGAGCTCGTACATCAACGTCTCGATCGCGCTCGAGGAAGACCCGCCGCCTCCGCCTCCGCCGCCTCCGCCGCCCGCCGGCGAGGAAACGGTCGAAGAGGAGGAGGAAGAGGAAGAGGACATCCCCGAGGAGGTCCCCGAGCTCGAAGAAATCGTTCAGCCCGAGAAGACGCCGGACAAGATTCCGGACCCGGACAAGAAGAAGTCCGAGGGCGTCAAGGGACCCAAGGTCCCCGGCGGGGTCCCGGGCGGTGTGCCCGGCGGTGTGCCCGGTGGTGTCGTCGGCGGCGTCGTCGGCGGGGTGCCCGGCGGCATTCCCGGCGGCGTCGCGACCAAGCGCGAGACGACCGGCAAGCCCGAGGACGTCGCCAAGAAGCCGATCACGGCCGTCATGTCGCAGCAGCTGTACACGCCCGACCCCGACAAGAAGAAGCTCGCCGGGACCAAGGCCTTCACCTTCGACAAGCGCGGCGGTGAGTCGCACGTGTCGTTCTGCGTCGATGCGTCCGGCAAGACCACCGACGTCAAGACCGCCAAGAAGTTCCCCGGCGACCCCAAGGTCGACGAGATCTGTCGTGACGCGGTCAAGAGCTGGCGCTTCAAGCCGTTCATCGTCAGCGGCAAGGCGCAAAAAACCTGTTCGAAAGCGGTCTTCAAGCTCAAGCCCGACTGAAGTTCGCTCCTCGGGCCACGCTGCCGCTGCCGCGCAGCGTGTAAGCCCGAACGCCTCGAGACTTTCTACCCACAACAAGAAAAACCGGAAAAGCAACGGCCATGGACCACGTGATCACTCTGCTCGCCGAGGGCGGCACCGACTTCAGCCTCACCGGCATGTGGGAGCAGATGGGCTTCTTCGCGAAAGCGGTGCTCGTCGCCCTCATCATCATGTTCCTCATCGCGCTCGCGATCATCTTCGAGCGGATGCGCGCCTACGGGAAGGCCAAGAAGCAGTCGATCAACTACATCATGATGCTGCGCACCTTCCTGCAGGACCGGAAGATGCAGGAAGCCGTGACCGCGGCGCAGCAGCATCCGGGATCGCCGATCGCCCAGGTCGTCGGTGCGGGGCTTCGCGAGTACCTCGAAGGTCTCGAAGCGCTGCGTGAAGAAGGACCCGACGACGTCGGCGACTTCGACCTCGTCGACGCGGTCAACCGTCAGATGGAGCGCGCCAAGGAGCGCGAGACCGCCAACCTCAAGCGCGGCCTGACCTGGCTGGCCACCGTCGGCTCCACGGCCCCGTTCGTCGGTCTGCTCGGTACCGTCGTCGGTATCATCAACTCGTTCCAGGGTCTCGCCGGCGACGGTGGTGGCGGTCTGGGTGCGGTCGCGGGCGGTATTTCCGAGGCGCTCGTGGCCACCGCGGTCGGTCTTCTGGTCGCCATCCCGGCGGTCATGCTCTTCAACGCCTTCAACGCGCGCGTCGAGAGCTACCAGATCGACATGAACGACGTGGCCTCGGAGCTCATCGACTTCGTCCTCAAGGAGGGCCGGTACTCGTGAGCGCAAGTGGGCATCTCGGCAAGCGGACGCGGAGAATTCCGTACCGCTCCGACAAGGGCCCGCACGCTGCGAAGGCCAACAGCGACATCAACGTCACGCCGCTCGTCGACGTGTGCCTGGTGTTGCTCATCATCTTCATGGTCGTGACGCCGATGCTCGGCCGCGGCCGTGACGTCCGGCTCCCCGTGCTCATCGAGGCCGACTCGCACAAAGAAGGCGACCAGGTCTTCGTGTCCGTCGACGACGAAGGGGCCTGGATCGAGCAGGACAACTACCAGGAGAAGTCGACCTTCCTCGCGCGACTCGAAGAGGACATCAAAGTGGCCCAGGGCAAGGCGAGCGCCAACGGCTACTCCGGTCCCATCCTCTTCGTGAAGGGTCATGCCGATACCGACTACGGGCGCGTGCGCACCGTGATGGAGTGGATCAACACCTCCGAGCTCGGCATCCAGAACATCGCGTTGGTCGTCGAGATTTCCGAATCCGCCGGAGGCGGGGAGTAAAGGAGTCAGCGACCGATGGGAATGTCAGCCGGTGGCGGCCATGGCGGCGCCAATAGCGACATCAACGTCACGCCCCTCGTCGACGTGTGCCTGGTGCTGCTCATCATCTTCATGGTGATGGTGCCGCGCAACGTCCCCGAGATCAGCGTGCGTGTGCCGCCGGAGAGCAAGATCAAGCGGATGAAGCCCCCGGACGAAGAGCCACTGGTGCTCGAGATTTCGGACAAGGGGGCGCTGGCGCTCAACCAGAAGCAGATGGGCGCGGCCGACAACTCGGCCGACCGCGACAAGCTCAAAAAGGAGCTCGAGCGGCAGTTCGGCTTCCGCGACAAGAAGGTGATCTTCGTCGACTTCGACGACAGCACCGACTACGGCATCGCGGTGGCGGTGCTCGACACGGCCAAGCAGGCGGGCGCCGAAGTGCTCGGCATCCGCAAGCACAAGGACCAGAAGACGCCGGACACGCTTCCGCCCGTCTGACGGGACAGGGCTGGACCCGTGGTCTGGCTGGCGCGTGGCGAGCAAACGCCGTCTGGGGTGAAACCTGGGCGGCGTTTTCGCGTTGGGCTCGGGGAGATGACCGGGTTGTCTCGGATTTCGCGCGGGCTCGCGGTGTTCGTCCTCGCCGCCAGCGGCGCAGGCGCCTCGGGCTGCATCAACGACCCCGACTGTGGGATCTGCGATCCGCACAACCTCATCCTCGAGAGCATCTCGGGGGTCAACTACACCGGGGACAAGGTCCACATCCTGTCACCGGCGTGCGAGGGAGAGCGCTGCCCGGGGCAGCTGAGCACGGGGAGCTACTTCATCGAGGACATCGGCCCGTGCGAGGAGACCGACGAGGCGTTGGCGTCGCAGCGCGGGCCCGAGGAGTACTGCCGGATCTCGCCGTTGATGTCGGCGTTCGGGATCGAGTTCGTCTTCAACAACCTGCTCGAGCCCTCGTCGGTGGAGCTGGTGCGGCGACGCCCCGACAATCCGAACCTGTTCGAGGTCTACGACTGGAAGACCCAGGTGCTGCAGCTCGAGGGGCCGATCACCCGCTACAACGGCGACTACACCGTGGGGCGCGGGTCCGATCCGGACCTGATGACGCGGCTGGTGAACCTGACGTGCATCGACAACCTGCGCGCGCAGGGCCGCTCGTTTTCCCACGCCGACTACGAAGATCCGGCCTCCAATCCGTGCAACGTGGTCGACCCGGCGACGGGGCAGCCGATGAAGCTGCAGTCGCTGGGCACGATCACGTCGAGCCGGGGTCGCTGGGACTCGCGGGCCATCGCACGGGGGGCCGTCGCCAACTGCGACACCCCCGAGGACGGTCCCGATACGTGCTGCAACTACTGCGACTTCGCGCTGTCGACCAAGATCGCCCGCTACGGCGTGCTGTCGTCGGACCCGGCGGCGGACGGGGCGACGCTGTTGTCGCGCGCCAATCAGCGTCGCCCGTCGACCGGCACGGCGATCGAGTGCGACCCGATGGGCGACCGCCTGCTGGCCTGTCGCGACTTCCAGGTCGGGGTCGATCGCGACGACGAGACGCACCGCTTCGACGTGTGGTGGTCGTGTCCACCCGACTCGCCCGGCTGCACGCGCGACACCACGCGTGCACCGGCCTACGACCTGCTGCGCCAGACCCACCCCGACGATCGACCGGCGTGGCTGGAGGCCCACGCGCCGGCGTGCTCGTCCACGACCGATTGCCAGGACTACGACGGATCGGGTCTGGTCGGGACCGAGTGCGTCGGGACCAACGCCGACGGTGACGCGTGCAGCCTCGACGCCGACGATCCCGAGTGCACGCAGGGGCGATGCCGGGCGCCGTGGTTCGTGCGCTGCGAGGCCGATCCGGACACCACCGGACCCACCGGGTACTGCGTGGACCGACGGTTCGACGGGCGTGGCGCTGCCGCCTGCCTGGAGGCGCAGGCCGAGTTCCGCGTGTGCAACGAAGACGGTGGTGGATGCCAGCTCGCCCCCGCGGGCTTTCCGATCGCGTACTGCGACTGGAACGAGGACCGCCGCTTCGATGCGTTCGAGTGCTGCCAACAGTCACTGGGGGCGACCGAGGACGGGGCCGCGTGCGACCCGATGCTGCAGTCGGCGCTGGCGCCCGTCGCCCGCTACGATCGCAACCGGACGCTGCCCGACGCGACGCGCGAGTGCGTGTGCGCCCCGCTTTCGCAGGTGGAGCCGCAGTGCGAGCAGGTCGTGGCGGCGTCGTGCCTCGACGAAAACGGCGACGTTCGTCCGGGACGGTTGGGCGAGTACGCGGTCAAGTTCGTCACGCGCGAGGGTGGGGTGATCTACGACCCGGCGATCAAGGGACTGGAGTGGCGCCCCGCCGATCGCGGCGCGATTCCCCGGGCGGGGCTGGAGCTGTGTGCCGAAGACCGGGGCCTCATCGCCGCGCGCAATGCCGCCGATGGCTGGCGCGCCCACGACGACTTCGACCAGCAAGCCGAGACCTTCGAGGACTTCGATCGCGGTTTGTGCTCGGGGCAGACGTACACGGTGCGGTTCACCGAGCCCAGCGCCGATGCGCCGGTCGAGGCGATCGCCGACAAGCTCGGCAATACGCTCGCGGGTCGGTCCGTGTACACGCTGCAGACGCCGGACTTTCACGTGGTGCCCGACAGCGGGTTCCCGACCGACAACCTGCGCATCGGTGCCTGCCAGGATCTGTCGCTGCGGTTCTCCAACAAGTTCGACATGTCGCCGGAAAACCTCGCGAAGGTCGAGGTCTGGCACATCGACGCCGAGGGCAACTACGTGCCCCCGTTCGAGGGCTGCGCGCTGGGACCGGTGGCCGGTGGGGCCTCGTGCGCGACCACGGACGACGAACGGCAGGCGCGGGGCGAGTGCACGCCGCCGTGTCTGGTCGCCGACGTCGCCGCGCAGGAGACCGGGCAGCTCGGGATCCGGATCGACCCCGGCGAGTTCGGGGCCGTGCTGCGTATCGGTGAGCGCTACCGCGTCTGGGTGCCGGGGCTGGCCAGCGCGGATCAGATGAGTGATCCGGCGGCGTACGCCGGCGCCTTCTGGGACGTGTGCGGCATGCCGCTCGTGCTCGGCACGGACCAGAGCGCGACCGAGTACACGTACGACTTCACCATCGACGAGCCCAAGTGCAAGGAGGACGAGGATGCCGACAACGTGCAGCTGTCTTGCGACAACGCGCCGGCCGTCTTCAATCCCGAGCAGACCGACGCCGACCACGACGGGATCGGCGACGTGGTGGATCTGTGTCCGATGGTCGCCGGTGCGAGCTCCAACAGCGCCGACTCGGACAAGGACGGGGTCGGCAACGAGTGCGACCGCTGTCGACAGACCGTCAACCAGTACAACGAAGACGACGACGGCGTGCCCGACTACATGCTCGTGCGGGGCAACCCCGTCCAGCGCGACACCGACGGCGACGGGATCGGCGACGCCTGTGACAACTGCGTCGTCACGGCCAACTGCGAGGACTACGGACCCGACAAGCCCTGGCGACTCGGTGACCCGATCGCCTACGAGGACGCGGCGCTGTGCCAGCGCGACGACGACTCGGACATGATCGGCGACGCGTGCGTGGGGCAGCAGGGTCCCGGCGCGATCGGGCCGGTCGGGTACGGGCCCGACGACGACTTCGACCAGGACGGCCTCGCCAACGCCGTGGACGCGTGTCCGCGGATCTTCGTGGTCGATCCGGTCGCCTGCGAGACCGACGACGACTGCCCGTCGGACCGGGCGTGCCAGCGGCCCGATCCGGAGGCTCCGGGGGCGTGCAACCACCCGGACTCGGACGGCGACACGATCGGCGATTTGTGTGACACGTGTCCGTTCACCACCAACCCGATGCAGCGAACCGACGGCTTCGCCCAGGAAGACGACGCCGACGGCGATTTCGTGGGACAGCAGTGCGAGACGGTCGCGACCTGTGCCGATCGCAACGACCCGCGCCCGCTGGCGTTTTACGAGGTCGCGGTGGGGGATCGGTGCTGCACCGTGCAGCTGGTCGAGACGCCCGAGGGGCTGATCAACGCGCAGACGGGTCGACCGCTGCGCGACCCCGACGGGATTCCGATCTTCGCGACGTGCGACGAGCTCGACGAGCTGTCGGGCACGTGTCGGCCGCTGCCGGCCTCGGTGGCGTCCATGCCGGGCGTGCTCGAGCCACCGCCGGGGTGCGAGGAGGCGCTGGCCGATGCCGGCTACGCGTCCGCGATCGACAATCCCGCCCTCGTGCCGGCGGACTTCGACGGCGATCTCGACGCGCTGTGGGGCGCGCTGTGTTTTTTGCCGCAGCGCGACCAGGACTACGACGGACTCGGCGACGACTGTGACCTGTGCACGTTCGCCTTCGATCCGCAGAACCTGGCGTTCATCGACGTCAACGGCAAGCTGTGGCCTCGCGACGGGCGCTACTGCAACGGCGACTACTCGCCCGACAACGTGTGCGCGGCGCTCGACGGAGACGAGCCGGACGGGACCGGGACGGGTACCGGGGGCGAGACGGGTGACGACAGCGGCGGCGAGGACAGCGGGGGCGACTCCACCGGCGGTGGGACCGGCTGAGCCGGGCGGGGCGGGGCGTCATATCGGCCGCCGACGCGGTGCCCGAGCGGCGGAAGGATGCCGCGCTCTGCGCCGAATTTGCCGGCGGGGAGGCGTGACCTCGACCCATTCGGTGGCGTAACAGGCTCGTTCCGTGACCGTCCCCTTCCTCCGTTGGCTGGCGCTCGCGGGCGTGCTCCTGGGCGCCGGTACGGTGCCCGGCTGCGCGTACCGCAGCTCGTATCGGCCCAAGAGCGAGGCCCTGCAGCCGCCGGCAGTGGATGCCGCCGAGGTACGGGTGCTGCCGGAGGGGATCGCCGCCCCCGACCATGCGATCGAGCTGGGCACGTACCGCGGTCGCGCCCCGACCCGCGACGAGGTCATCGAGGCGGCGCGCCGGCGCTGCGGCGAGGTCGGGGGACGCTACCTGTTGGTGAAGTCGCAGCGGCCCCGCGATCACGCGCGGGCATGGGAGCTCGAGGGCGTGTGCGCCTGGACGTCGTCGTGACGCGCGCGGGCGCAGTATCGTCGGTGCCGTGACGCTGCACGAGGTCTGCTTCACGCTCGAGGTCGGGGAGGGGCGCCTGCGACGTCGAGCGAGTGGAAGGTGGGCGTCGGGGCCGTCGTCAGTGCCGGCGAGACGCTCGCGGTGATCGAGTCCGACAAGGCGGTCGCGGAGATCGTCGCACCGGTGACCGGGCGGGTCGTGGCGATCCTCGTGCAGGCCGGAGGCGAGATCGATCGCAGGCGGGTCGTCGGCTTGCGAAGGGCTAAAGCTCGCCCTGGAAGCGAGCGGCGAAGCCGCGAGTGCCCGGGGCGAGACTCGAACTCGCGCTCCCGAAGGAAGGGGATTTTAAGTCCCCCGTGTCTACCAGCTCCACCACCCGGGCGTTCCTCATCGTAGCATGGTCTAGGGCTCCGAATTTGGCCCTTTAGTACACTCTGAAGCGGCGAGTTCGACCCCTCCGTTCTTCACGGAGTATCACGGGTTTTCACGGACCTTCACTCACCCTGGGCCCCCAGTGGGCCACCGCTGGGCCCCCTGTTGCGGTACGATCTACTGCGATGGCCAAGCTCACCAAGCGTGTCGTCGATGCCTCGATCAAGACCGCCGTCGAGGACAAGCGCGAGACCCTCGCGACCTGTTCGACGGTCCCGGGCTTCTACGTGCGCGTGAAGCCGACTGGGGTCGCGCACTACTACTTCCGCTACCGGTGGGGAGGGGCGCGGCACCGCATCGCGCTCGGGCGACACGGTGCGGTCACCGTTGACGACGCGCGTGCAGCTGCCCAAGCCCACGCCACCACGCTGATGAAGGGCGAGGATCCGAAGACCCAGCGCCAGGCCGCCGAGGCTGCGCCGACGATGGACACCCTCGCCGACGAGTACATGGCCAAGCACGCCAAGCCGTTCAAGAAGTCATGGGCCAAGGATGAGTCGCGGCTGCGGCTGTACATCAGGCCCAGGCTCGGCGCGCTCAGGGTCGCGGCGGTCACCCGAGACCACGTCCGGACCGTGCTGACCAATGTCGGCAAGACGCACCCCGGGGCCGCCAACAAGGTGCTCGCCCTGCTTTCAAAGATGTTCTCGCTCGCGGTCGAGTGGGGCTACCGGCTCGACAACCCATGCAAGGGGCTCAGCCGCTCGGCAAAGAAGGGTGGGGCGAAGTTCCCGAGCAAGGACGTGCACCACTATCTGAGCGCCGACGAGATCGGCAGCTTGCTAGACGCCCTGGGTGGTCTCTCCGATGCGGTGGCCGCCGCCGCGATCCGGTGGATCATGTACACGGGCTGTCGCCACGACGAGGCCCTCAGCTTGCGATGGTCGAACGTCGACGCTGAGCGTGGCCGCGTGAAGTACGAGGACACCAAGACCGGCGACCAGTGGCGTCCGGTCGCACAGGCTGCGCTCGATGTGCTTCACGATCTTGATAGGCCGGAGGTTGGCGACGCGTTCGTGTTCCCGTCGCCAAGGTCGCCACATCGGAAGCGGGCGAGCCTCTATCACCAATGGGAGCAGGCTCGGGAAACGGCGGAACTTGGGAGCTGCAGGCTGCACGACCTCCGGCACACGGCCGCATCGCTAGCCGCGGCCAACGGCGCCAGCCTCTCCCAGATCGGCGCGATGCTGGGCCACAAGAGCCCACAGGCCACCTTCATCTACGCGCACCTTGTGGATGCCGACGTCCGGGCGGTCGCCAATGGTGTCGGCGACGCGATCGCGGCGGCCTCGAAGGCGGCGAAGGGAAACGCGGTCGGGCGGCCACGTAGCTCGTCGTTGCAGGCGCGTCAGGATCGCCCGTAATATCCGAGAAACGGAGGGCTCGTCACCGGGCGCGGCCAACAGCCAGCGGACCCATGGGGACCGGTTACCCGGTGGCGAGCCCCCACCCTGAAAACCCAACGGTGCCACAGGGGCGTGTTCGGTCAACCGCCCTAGTCGGCGTTCGTTGCACCGAGATCGGCGGTCACGTCGATATTTCTCCCGAGGCCGGTTCCGCGCAACGCGGCGGCCCTCCCTCTTCTTCCCGTTCACAACTATCACGGGATCGCCGGGGCACAAGAGGTTGGCGAGAGTATGGTGTGGATATCTATCCACAGGCTTGCGGTCGGACGGTTGTGGACAACTACGGGGGTGGCTCAAAGCCCGGAAGTAGACGCGACCCGCGGGTGGGCGTCGATCCACCCGTCGATGTCCTCGACGTCGTACAGGATGCGTCCGGCGATTTTCCTGAACGGCGGGCCGCCCCCCCGCACGCGCATGTTGGCGAGCGTGCCTGGGGTCAGGCCCAGGTAGGTCGCCGCGTCTCCGGTTCGGATGAGGCGTGGAGTCACTCCCACGCCCAGATCTACTTACGCCCCCGGGTCGGGGTCATCGGCGCGAAGATCAAAGCGTGTCTTATGGGCCCAGTCGGCGTCGAGGGGCCTTCGTCAGCGTTTGAGCGGCCGCGGCTCCGGGAGCTTCGGTGGCGCGGAAACCTCTTCGCCGTTCGCCATGATCCACTCGGCCAGCTTCGCTGCGTTGACCTTCCAACCGCGGATGTCCTCGGACACAATCTCGTTCTCTGGGAACGTGTTCACGCGGTTGCGCTCGACAAGGTACGCGTCCGTGCCGCGTGCGATCCCGTCGACCGTCAGGTAGTACGTCTCGCGACGTTCCTTGTGGCCGTACATGCCGATGTCGGCGTACAGCTCGAAGAGTTCCAGGACCGCTTTGTCAGCCACGGAAGGGAGCATTCCATGGAACAGTTGCGCACCTCGGCGTGGAACAGTTTCTTCCCCAGGGGTAGGGGGGGCGTGGAACAGTTTTCGGGAGACGGGGGCGTCGGTGAGGCATTTCGCCCCTCTGAGCGGTGCCGCCCACCCGTACCGCCTACCGGCCAGGGGGCCGGTGGGGGCGCCGGGATCTTTCAGAAAAGTCACAACCTCCGGGCTGCACCAAATTTCTGGCCGGGATGCGCTTCAACCGGCGTTCGGGCCTTGGAACGATGGAACATTTACACGCTCCATGGATGCACGGTGCATTCCAGGTGGTTAGGATGAGCGTCGTCGGCGAGGAGCTGACGCCGCTGGGTTCCCAGGTTGCCTCCCCCTGGAGCCACGATCTCATGGCCACGGTCCACGACGTAGCCCAATACATCCTGAAGCAGCGCGGCCCGATGACGGCCATGAAGCTCCAGAAGCTCGTCTACTACTCCCAGGCGTGGCACCTCGTTTGGGACGAGGAGCCGCTCTTCCAAGAGTTGATCGAGGCGTGGGCGAACGGCCCTGTCGTTCCGGCCCTCTACGCGCAGCACCGCGGTCAGTACCAGGTGGCCGAATTGTCGGAAGGCGACGCGGCACAGCTTTCCGAGAGCGAACAAGAGACGATCGACGCGGTCCTTGGCTACTACGGGGACAAGTCCTCCCAGTGGCTCAGCGACCTGACGCATCGCGAGCGCCCGTGGAAGAGGACCCGAGAGGAAGCGGGCGTGCGTCCCGGCGAACGTTGCGACCGAGTGATCCCGATTTCTCGCATCGCCGAGTACTACGGAAGCCTCTGATCTCCATCCCTTGGGAAACCGAAGAAAACCGAAGACGCCCAAGCGCGCGGAGCAGCCGGAGACCGCGAAGCAGCCGAAGGCCGTGGAACAGGTCGACACCGACAAGCAGGCCCCGGTCTGGCGGATGGGCCGCCTGGAAATGGCTGGTCCATTCGGTTGGGAGAAGGTCGACAAGCCGACGGCAGAGAAGATTCTCGCAGCCCTTCGTCACTACGAGGGGACCACCTGGGATGACCTCCTGGTCGCAAACAAGAAGCACAACCACGCGATCGCAGTTTCAAGGCTGTGCAAGCCCGCTCAGAGGCGACTGAAGGAACTGCAGCTCGATCAGATCGAGGAGCTCGTCTCACTCGGCAGCGGGCTCGGAAACAAACCACGGATCTTCGGCATCCGCGATCAGAACGTGCTGGAGGTTCTCTGGTGGGATCCCGAGCACCAGATCTGCCCCTCAAACCGGGCGAAGAACTAGGACGCTGCCGCACTCAACCCGAATCTCGTCACTCCACGGCGCGGAGCGAGGCCGCGCGCGGGCGGAACGCGCACCGAGAGTTCGGCGCCATCCGCTCGGGGCGAGTCGCGGGGCCAGGCGGAGTCAGATACCCCCGCATTTTGACGAGATTTACGATTTGGCGCGTGACGCGCTAGGATCTTGGCATAGCACAGTGCTACGGTCGAGAAATGCCGAGAACTCCGCGGAGTTCTCGGACCTAAAACCCCCGCGGCGAGGAGCTGCGGGAAAAGACAGAAATCGCGATGCGTAAGCTCAACGTCTGGGTCATCTTTCGTCGTCCGGCACCTGGTGTCGGGGATTGGGAGGCTCACGTCCTCGATCTGGACGTGGTGACCTACGGGAAGACTCTCGCGCACGCGGTGGAGATGGCGCTCGAAGCAGCCCGGATGATTGTCGTGGACGATCTCCAGGAAGGTCGTGATCCGTCCGAGCGTCGCGCTCCAGACGAGGAGTGGCGGGAAATGTACGAGCTTCAAGAGCGTGCGACTAATGGCGCCGGAGCCAAGCTCCGCACGCTCGGCGACCTGATCAAGGATCCGGAGACCGAGACGAGCGCACAGCGCGTGGCTGTGAACTTGGAGGTCGAGTTCGAGGTCGCATCTGAGGAATCCGTCGCGACCGAGGGATTCCCAGACCGAGGTATGGCGCTTTCCGAGTGCGCTTGAGATCCTCTGTCTGTGGCAGCGAGGCTGCGGGACATCAAGAGAGCCATTGAGAACTTGGGCGGGGTCTGTCATCCGCCCAAGAAGGGCTCTCACTGGAAGGCCCGGCTGTCGGGAAAAATGTACACGATCCCTGCTCACAACGGCGACAAAAGCGAGGTCAGCGATCAGTACATACGGTCGATGTGCCGCAGTCTGGGGATCGACGAAGAGGACTTCCGGAAGCTGCTATAGCTTCGGCGCGACGCGCTGGCCCGAGGCCTAGAGCGGGTACTTGAGCCGCACCGCGCGAGTGGTTGCCTCGCGCCTGCCGGCGGGAGGATCGAAGAAGTACCAGACGTTGAACTTGCGCTCGCCAGGACGCGTGTCGGCGTCTAGCTCGTCCCAGCCCAGGTGGTGCGCGATCCAGCGACGCAGGCTGTCTTTCTCGCGAGTTCGGCTCTTCGATACCCAGGTCTCCATGACGGCTCCGAGCAGCAGGTCGCAAAGCTGAATCGAAGGCGTGTCATGCGAGTCGTGGGTTAGGACTCGGTCCACGGCGCGCCTTTCGCCAAGGGCGTTCACTAGCACGCGGTTGGCGATGATCTCGACGACCTCGTCGGCCTTCTGATAGTTCGAATGGATCGGGTCGACCCAGATTCGGAACGTCGAGTCGCGCGGGCGATGGCGCTCGATGCAGCGTTCGATTTTGTTGGTCAGCAGCATCGTGAAGTGTTTCCGACGCGCCTCATCCCAGCTGTTGTGGTGCGTCTTGTCGACGGCGCCGACCCGCACGACGATGCAATGAAACGCGAGCCAGTTGCGCTTGAAGAACTCTTCGACCAGGTCGCGGTAGAAGTCGATCGTTCGCCTGTTCACCTTCTGCCACTTGCACTCGTGGGTGTAGCCGTGCTTCTCGCGAAGTTCGTTGACCAGCGCCGAGAAGTCGCCGCGACGTTCCCACCGCATCCACAGTGATCCGAACCCGTAGTGCGTGGCTCCGCCCACGCCCGACTCGTCGCACGAGATGAGCCAGTTCAGCGGGGAGTCGGCCACAGCGTCACTTAGTGTACGTGGATCATGGGGCGAACTTCGACCATTGGTGTACTCCGGCCCGGATGCTCGAGGGTTGACAGCCGGCGCGCGAACCGAAAGGTTCGCCGTAATGGACGTTGGGGATGGAGAAGTTTTGATTTCGGCATCGACGGCTGCACGCGCCTTGGGGGTGTCGCGCCAGGCGATCCGCAACCGCCAGCGCCGCGGGAGCCTGCCTGTGCGCCGTGGGGAAGGCCGGTCGGCCTACGTGCCACTCCAGGCCATTCTCGACGAGCTGGAGGCCCGCCAGGCGGCCCAGAACGGCAGCGGGGGCACAGACGCATGACCGCCAAAAACTCAACCCCGGTCCGGCCTGGCCGCCGTCCGGGGTTCCTGCACTCTGACGAAGTAGCAACGCATCGGGAGGTCCGCGATGCAGGCTGATCTTACCACGACGAGCTGGGGCGCCGGGAACCCGGAAGCCCAAGCCCTGCTCCGGGCGATGGACGCCGAGCTGGTGAACGGCATGCCGAAGTCGCGGCGTCCTCGTCGTCGCGGTCGACCGCGCCTGCTGCCGTACGAGGGCGTCGTCGAGGACCCGCGGCAGCAAGTGCCCATCGCGCGTGATGGCTGGCACGACGGAAGCCTGGAGCGCCTCAGGCCCAAGGAGCTGGCGACGTGGGTGGCCGATGGTGACCCGCTCAAGGAGCGTACCGCGGTCGCCGTCGTCGGGCTCGTGCATCGCGTCCTGATGGATCCAGAGAATCGGATCCTGAGAAAAGAGCAGGGCAAGTACCGGGCGTTGCTGGCCGAGAAGGTCGCCAGGCACGCGTTTGCTCAGGCCTCGCCGACTCGACGTGGAAAGCTGCGGCCCAAGCCCGAGCGCCGTAAGGCGCGGCTTCGACGGGCGAAGGCACGCCAACGCGGCGGCGACTACAACCAGCAGTACGCGCTGAGAGAGCAGGGCACGTGGGTATCTCCGGAGGAACGCGACGAGAAGGTAAGAAACCGAAAGTGGATCGAGAACGTGATCAGGCGGGCGGTCGCGGTCGGGCTCGTCGAGACCACAGATGACGGCACGCTTTACCCCGGTCCCCGGGTCGCCGCCTACGAAGCAGTGCTCGTCGATGGGTATGTTCGGCAGATCCTAAGTGTCCATATCTGGCCGAAGAGCGGTCTCGCGAAGGGCGGTTTCGAGGAACAGGGGGTGTCGGTTTTGGGCCACTCTGGGGTGTCGGTTTTGGGCCACTTTCAGATCGCCGAACTGGAGGCAAATAGCGGCCATTCACCGAAACCGAGTAGCCCAAAACCGACCCCGGGATTCGACCAGAATCCAATGAAATTAACAGGTTGGGAGAACGGACCTGCGGCAGCGCCGGACCCAGAAATCAAGTGGCCCAAAACCGACCCTCAGAATCCAGAAAAGGGCAATGATCTCGACACGGTGCAAGATCCGACCTGCGGATCACAGGTTGATCCCAGTATGAGATCAACTCAAGTACTGATTGATAGTGAGAAGAAAAAGAAGAACTCCGAACGAAGTGAGGAGGCCTACCGGCTAGGCCGGAGATCGGATCACGCGTGTCCTCGGAGTCCTTCTAGCCAGCCTCCGCTACGCTCGGCTGGCGTCGCCTCCACTTCGTTCGGCGACTCTCTTTCTAGCTTCTCGCTTGCGCCTGGAGTCGCCATTGTCGCCAGCGAGGGCAGCCGTTCGATCATCGAGTACACGCCTATAGAGGGCGTAGACCTGCGCCGGATGGTTTTCAAGATCGTCCGCCGATTCGGTGCCGTGGGCCTTCCCGCGGATCTGTTGGCCGCCAATCGGATCTGCATTGCGGCCGCCCCGGCCGAGGTCAGGGAGCTGCTGGACGGCTGGGATCCTCGCTTCGCCAAGGCCTCGTGGCGGCGTGACGCCGCAGACGTCGAGCCCGCGCCGATCTGATGTAGGATCGAACGCGACGGGCCTTTGGGCTTGGGGTCTTCTTCAGTGGCCGGAACCTAATGGT
>CALBMM010000011.1 GCA_937896535.1 uncultured Pseudomonadota bacterium | reverse complement strand
CGCTCGTCGAACTGGGGTGGGCCGGGGGCTCGTCGATCACGCCCGGTCGGTCGCCCGAGGATTGGTGACGGACGTCGTCGTCGCGCCAGTGGTAAATCGGGGGTCACTCGAACTGTTCGACGGACTCGGTTTTCGACCCGATGGGTTGCTCTGCTGTCCGCACTCGCGCCTCGGTCAGCTCTGGTCCCTCGTCCTGGTGAGCGACTGACGAGCACGACACTGGCTCGTCCCTTCGTTTCCGCTCTAGGATGCATCGAGTATGACGTCCGCAGGTCCCACCCACGCCGACCCCGACGAGTCGGTGAAGTGGATCCTGCGGATCGTTCACTTCGTGAGCGTCGTTGGGCTCTTCGGCCTCGGCCTCTTGCTCGCGTCGACACCCGAGCGTCGCGACGCGGTTCCCCCCGGTCGACGCCTTCTCGTCGTGCTGCTGGAGCTCGACGCCGCCGGAACGCCACGAATGTTCGATCAGGTTTCCGCGGCCGCGCAAGCCATCGACGAGTTGGGAACGGACCAAGCGCTCGTCGTGGCCGTCGATACGCCTCAGTTTCTTCTTTGGAGGCGTAGCTTCGTAAGCCGAGCGATGTTCGAGGGCCGACCGTGCGATGTGCTCGGCCCGGCATACTCCAAGAACGCGCAGGAACTGACCAAAGCGCCGTATGGCGACGCGAAGTCGGCGCTGCAGTCGCTGTGTCCGACCGAGCAGGCAGTGCTCGTGAGTGCAACGAGATCCGACCTTCCGGTGCAAGCGTCGGCCTCCGACATCGGCAGCGGCCGCAGCGTCGCAGGCGTGTTTCGGGCCGCTTCCGACAACGCCACGATGGCGCGAGACGTTGCCGAGGCCCTGGCGCAGGAGCGCGCAGGCTCGTCGATCGAGGTCTGCCGCCACGTCGGTGACCCGTATGCGGAGGACTTCGCGGGGGCGCTCCGCGATGATCTGCGGGCGCGGGGGTTCGCCGAACCGACGCAAGCCGGCGACTGCGAACGTTTCGGAGGACGAGCCGACGCGAGAATTCGTGAGTGCGTGACGGTGCTCATCGGATCCGCCCAGTGGTACACGGGCCGCGACTCGAACCTCCACCGTTGCAAGGAAACGTGGCTCACCGACGGTTTGTCTTCATGGCGCGTGGTCTCGATGCTGCATAGTCGAGGCATCCAACGGATCCGGGGCTTCTGTCCGGAGGTCGACGGTTTCGGCAAGATGCCAGGTTCTTGGTACTGGGGTCGCGTGGCGTACGTGGCGGCGCACCGCCTGATGACGGAGGGCGCGCTCCCTTTCCAGGACCCGAGCCATCGGGTCCGTATGCAGCTCCGGACCTTCAAGGAATCGGACCCATCGAAGTTCGCCGACGCGCTCTGCGGCTCCGAGACGAGAGGCCGCTAGCACGGTGGCAAGGTCCCAGAGCAAGGACGACGTCGTCACGACGTATGCGGTCCTCCAGCTCGGGACGGGTACCGCGCAGGGGCTTTGGTTCGGTCCTTACGCGTGGTTTCTCCACGCGGTGCTCGGATTCGAGGCGACAGAGATCGCGATGCTTTGGGGCGTCGGTTTCGTCGTCAAGATGCTGCTCGAGATCCCTTCGGGGGCCTGGGCGGAGCGCGAGAACACGAGCAACCTGCTGCGTTTGAGCTACGGCGCGTTCGCGATCTATGCCTTCCTGTACGCGGGCGCGGTGGGTTTCGTCGGGCCCGCACGCGCGGGCCGGATGCCAACGGACGTCGTGCTCACGATCGCGCTCATGGCAGAGGGGATCTACGGCATCGGGACCGCAACGCTGTCGGGCACGCTGGATGCCTGGGCGGACGAGCACGAGCGTGCCGGCGCCGCCGATTCCGGCCAGTTCCGCCAACGACTGACGGCGATCAAGCAACTCAAGCAAGTACTCACTTTCGGCCCGATGGCTCTGTTCGGCTTGGGTAGTTTCTGGCTCGCGGCTCGCGGAGGTGGATGGCTGTATCTGCCTTGGCTCGGCGCTGGAATCACCTACCTGCTACTGTCGACCCTCGCCCGTCGGCGCATCGTCAGCCGCAACCGACCCGGCGACGGCATCGGTCAGACGCTCACCAACACTCTGCTCATCGTTCGACGTGCCCATCGGAGGACGAGCCTCGGAACGACCGGCCAGTTCGGGATGCGTGCGCTGTCGTACTTGGTTCGTCATCGCCTCGCGGCGAGAGCGTTCGTCTACTCCACGCTGATCTGGGTGCTGTTCTGGAGCGTGCAGGCGTTCTGGGTCATCTTCGCGATCCGAACGGTCGGGATCGATTCGGCGGGCACCCTCGCGCTGGGGCTACCCGTGCTCGCGGCAATCGCCGCCATCGGTGACCTGGCGTCGGCGATCGGACCGTGGCGGATCCGTCGCGCTGGTTCCGACCCGCGCGACGCGAGTCATGCGATCTCGTTTTGGTGCTTTGCGTTGGCAGGGACGCTGCTTCTGCAGCTCGTCGCACCGGTCAGCGGATGGGTGCCTCTTCTCGTCTTCGCCGCCGGGTTTGCCGGCGCAAAGTTCATCGAGGGCAGAATCCGCGTGCTGCTGGAGACCCTGGTCAACGAGACGATCATCAGCGAGCGCGCGACGCATCAATCGGTCGAGGTCTTCTTTCGGAGCTTCGGGAGTCTTTCGTTCATCTCTGCGGCGGCACTCCTCATGCGCAAGGACCCCCTTGCGTGCTGGCTGTTCCTGGCCGCGTGTGCCGTGGTGGCAGGTCTGACGTTTCGCGCCTGGCCCCTCGCCACATCCCAGCTCGGACGCGGCGGCCTGCCGCACAACGCCGACTGTTCGCCGATTCCGACCAAAGTGGCGGGAGAAGGCGCGGGATTCGGCAATACGTTGCCCAAGCTTGCCACGCCGTGCCTGGCGATCCTCGTGGTCTACGGGCTGCTGAGCTGGGCACCGAGCGGTAGTGTCTGGGCGGGGGCGGCGCGAGTGGTAGGCGGGCCGTCGGCCGCCATCGTCTCGCTGGAGGCCGAGCTCGTGGCGCAACGGCAGGCCGACAGCGAAGGTGTCAGTCGCTTGGACGAACACGGCGCCAAGATTCGACAGGAGTGGCGCCTGCGAGCCTCGATGCCGGACGGCACGCCCGACGCGGCCGCGCTGCGGTGTCAGACCTCGGTGCCGGCGGCCAGTCTGCCGGGCACCGCCCTGCGGGTATACCCGAAGCGGTGTCGCGCGGACGAGTGTCTGAGCCCGGCACTTCCCCTCGTGGCTGCGCATGACGGGACGGCCATCATCGCTTTCTCGATTCCTCCTCTGGGGGGCGCCGACCTATCCGCCGCGACCGGCGTCGCCTCCCCGTTTCGGTGCTGGACGATTCCATTCGAAGACGACTACGCCGAGGCGGTGGAGACCACCTTGCTCGAGCCCGCGCTCGTGCAACCGAGCGTTCCGGTCCTGTTCTCGGGAATGGACCTGGTCGTCGTTCGAGTGGACTACCTGCTCATCTTCATCGTCTTGCTGGGCAACGTCGTGCTGATCGGCCTGGGGTTGGTTTGCTACGCGAGAGTCCGACGTGTGCGCGGTTCGCTGACCGAGCTCGAGCAGCGCCTTGGCTTCTTGCGAAAGACGACAGAGGAGCCGGGGGCAACGATCGATCCGACCGATCTCCTCACGAGTCTGTTCCCCAGGCAACTGCTCGACGACACCGACACGACCTTTGCCGAGGTTCGAGAGCAGCTCGGTGCAGTCGCGGTCTTCTTCGGCGCCATCCAGCGAATGGAGAGACTTGGAGATGGTGGAGACACGGCGACCGGGCGGCCACGCAGGGAGATCACCGACCACTGGCTCTTCTCGCGCAGGCTGGCGAGTGGTCTGCCGGGGGACGAGGACTCGCAGCGTGAGCTGATCTTCGCGCAGCTCAAGGCTCGCATCCGTGACGCCGACAAGGACCCGGGGCGGGAAGCCGTGCAAGTCACGGAGCGGGTCTTTGCGCCGGAGGACGGCCTCCAGATGGGCGTCGTCTGGCAGCACGAAAACCTCGATCACGGGGAGAGCGTGATCACGTTCGCCGGGGCGGTGTTTCGCTCGGACGCGACGACCTACATGGACGACATGCAACTGGCGATTCTTCGCTCTTTCCGGATGGTGGCGACGATCCACCAGCGAGCGCACCATGTTCGCCGCGAGGTATTCTTCGCTCTGCATCAAGCGAACAAGCAGTTGACCTCGCTGAGTCACCAGACGGAGATGCTCTCTTCCAACCCCACCGAGGACGGCTTCGAGCGCGTGTTGGAGGAGATGCAAGAGGCGGCGGACTTCAACACATGGCGCCTCGGGCGGGGGAGCCAAGTGTCCGGGACGACGGACATCGGCGAGGCGGTCCGACGCTTCCTGGATCAGCAGGCCGACGCCGGCTACCTCGTTCAGGGAGGCCGCTTCACCATCGACATCGACGACGGTGCGTTGACGGACCCGTGGATTGGTGATGAGCTGACTTGGATCGTGCTCAAGCCGGTGCTACTCAATCTCGTCAACAATGCCGTAGTTCACGGTGGAGTGGCCGACGGCGAGCTCTGCCTGAAGGTCGTCGTGTCTCCGCAGCAACGACCGAGTGCAGTGCGGTTGGAGCTCTCGAACGTCGCCAAGGACGACAGTCCCCCTGCCCGCGGTCGTTGGGGGTTGCAGGAGTGCCGTCGGTACGTCGCGCTCATGGGAGGCACCTGGGATTTCGACGGTCTGGAGGAGGACCGCTTCGTCGTGCGTTTCCGGATCCCGCGGAGGAGTTGATGGACCACCGTCTCGATGTTTTCGTCGCGGACGACGACCCCAGTCAGCTCAAGCTCATGTATGACGCGGCGGTCACCGCGTTGGGCGGCGTGGGGAACGTCTCCATGCAGTTCAGCAATCAGCCGGCCAAGGTCGACGAGGTCGTCGCGAACGTCGTGCTGCACGACTACCTCTGGGGGAAGCGCCGCCTTGGTCTGCAACCCGCGTTGAGACTCGCGGATCGTGATCCGAGCCGGCTGGTCGTTCTCAAGACGGCAGGGGCGTATCTCGAAGACGATGTCTACGAACTCGCCAATCTCAAGCAGCTCGATGGGAAGATGCGACTGTCTCGCGAGATTCAGGGCATCATCCGTGAATGGATCGGCTCCTTCGGCTGGTCGCGCACCCGTGGCCGCCGACTCGGAACGATCCAGCTCGACCGACTGCAGACAAGCGAAGCGGAGCGCGACCTCGTCCAAGCGGCTTCGGCTGCGTACGATCGCCACGTGTCGGCGCGCGAAGGTGCCGCGGTCGACGACGGAGTGCTGGCGATCCTCCGCGTGATCGGTGACCGGCTCTGGGCCGAGGTCGAGCCGGACGTCATCTCGGCCGACGCCTTCTTGGAGATCCCGATGTCGGCCGATCGGGTCGTTCCCTGGGAAACGTGCTGCCTACGCCGTGATCGAGACGTGCTCGACCTCCCGGTCCTGCGCGTTCGCGACACGGCCGGGGGTAGCCACTCGCAACATCCACTCGGCTCGGTCCTCTATGTCTTTGGCCCCGACGTCGACTCGGACGTGGAACACGCGAGCCTCGAACGTGTCGTCAAGGGATGGGGTGGGAACGTGACGGCCGTCACGATCGAAGAGTTCCTCTCGCCCAATCCGCTGTTGGACAGCTTCGGGACGATCCATCTCGCGATGCACGGGCCGGCGGTTCCCGAGCCACCGGCGAACCGGGAGGTCTTGCAGCTGCAACGAGCGATCGCCAGCCACAAGCCGCGGCTCCTCGTCGCCAACGCCTGTCACAGCTTCTCTTTGCTCGGGGCCGCGGAGCGGCGCTATCCGATCACGACTGCGCCACTGGCCCAGCTACTCGACGGCGGCATCGAGGCGCTCGTACTGTCACAGTTCGTCCTCGGCGAGGAGATGGTCCCCGACTGGGTCGACGCGTTCTACTCGACGCTCTTCTTGACGTACGACGTGGCGGTCAGCGTCGCGGCCGCCAGGAAACGAACGGCGGACCAGCTGTGGGAACTCGCGCCGGTCGCCTTCGCACGCCGGGACTCGGGCCTTTGGTACGCCAACCACGACGTCCCCAGGACCGATTGAGACACCGACGGATCTGAAACCGCTTCTACGCGTCGCCGATCGAGATCGAGACCTTGCCCGCGCTGCGCCCTCGCTCGACGTAGGCCTGGGCATCGCCCACCTGTTCCAGTGCAAACGATCGGTCGACGACGGGGCGAACCTTGCCGTCGCGCAGCCACTGCGCGAGCACGTCGCTGCTGCGCGGCACGACGTACATGGTCTTGTAGGCCGGCGCAGGCAAGAGCTTGCCCAGGCCGGCGCGCAGCATGATCGCGGGCCGGGATGCGACCGCGACGTGGCGACCGCCGGGCGCGAGCAAGCGCCGCGATGCGAGCAATCCGATGTTGCCCACGCAGTCGACGACCGCGTCGTA
This sequence comes from uncultured Pseudomonadota bacterium, assembly GCA_937896535.1. Taxonomy (GTDB): domain Bacteria; phylum Myxococcota_A; class Polyangia; order Nannocystales; family Nannocystaceae; genus CALBMM01. The sequence continues at coordinate 31,136 of CALBMM010000011.1, read as the reverse complement.
GGCCCGACGCGCCGCGAACGGATCCTCTTTGGTGTAGTCGATCACCACGTCGGCCCCGATCTGCTCGAGCATCTCGCGCTTGGAGGTGCTGCCCACGGCGGTGACGTGGCCGCCGAGAACTTTGGCAATCTGCACCGCGAAGGTACCAACGCCTCCGCCCGCACCATTGATGAAGACTCTCTCGTCCGGCTGCACGTTCAGGATCTCGACGAGCGCCTGGTACGCGGTCAGGCCCGAGCCCGCAGTGACGCCCGCCTCCCGCCACGACACGTTGGCCGGCTTGATCGCGGCGCCGCTGGCCTCGACGACCGCGTACTCGGCGTAGGCGCCGCCCGTGCGGATGTCGGTGAAGCCGAACACCTCGTCGCCGACCGCGAAGCCCTCGACCTCGGCACCGACCGCTTCCACCACGCCCGCGTAGTCGATGCCGAGCACCGAAGGCATGCTCCGGGGGAAGAACAGCCGCAGCTGGCCGCTGCGGATCGCGCAATCGACGGGATTGACCGAGGATGCGCGCATGCGAACCAAGAGCTGGGTCGGGCTCGGCGTCGGGATGTCGGCCTCCACGAGCTCGAAGACCTCCGGACGCCCATAGTGACGAATGACAGCGGCACGCATGCCGACAGCTTGCCCCTCCCCCGCGGGTTCACCACCGCGATCGGTTCGTTTCACTGTCAACCGGTGGTTGACAATCACTCGCCCGCGAGCGCCGAGATGTCGCCGATCGACCACCGCGCGTCGCCGGGGCGCCAGTACAACTCGTGCACGTGCTGGTTGGCCCCCTCGAAGTACACGCTGTTGTAGCCGTCGTTGCGCACGAACGCCGAAGGGCTGCCGCTCGCGGACTCGAAGCCGGCAGACACGGAGAGGTTGCGCGACTTCCAGGGCTCGTTCGCGATACCGAGCACCTTGTGGGCCGACGATCGGATCACGACCGACTCCAGTGTGTCGGTGCGGACGTACGCCATCGGATCGCCCTTCGTCGCGGCGAGCGAGGAATCGAGCTCGCCCCAGCGCCAGCCGGAGCTCGTCAGCCACAGCTCGATCACCCGGCCGGTGACGGCGCGGTACACCACGGCGTTGTAGCCGTCGACGTGCGTGTAGCCGAACGGGCGGCTGGCGGCCGCGGGCGGGGCTCCGTTGGTCGTGACCCCCGTGATCTTGCCGATCTTCCACGGTGAGCCGGCCTTCGCGTACAGCTCGTAGATGTGGTTTCCGCCGCGGAAGACGACCGAGCTGTAGCCGTCCGATCGACGGTACGCGTGGGGGTCGCTCGTTGCGACGGCGTTGCTGTCGGCGGCGTCGGTGAGCACCGTGCTCCTCCAGCCGCGCGACGCCATGCGCAGCTCGTGGATCTTGCCGTCGGCGCTGCGGTACACGACGGCGTTGAGCCCGTCGGCGCGCACGTAGCCGATGGGATCTCCCGCGGGCGCGGCCCCGCCGGCGTTGGACAGGTCGTAGGACTTCCACTGCCCGTTGACGAGCGCGAGCTCGATGATGCGCCCCCCGGTGCTGCGATAGACGATCGAGTTGATGCCATCGCTGCGGACGTACGCGCTCAGCTTGCCGGCGGCCGCGGGCGCGCTCGGGACGAGAATCCCGTGCTTCCACCCGTTTTGCAGGTACAGCTCGCGAACCTTCCCATCTGCGCCCGCGTGCACGACCGAGTTGATCCCGTCGCCGCGCACGTAGCCGACGACCTCGTTGCTGTCGCCCGAGCTCGCTCCGAATCGCAATGCCGCGCGGGACGAGGAGCTCGCGGACTTCCCCGTCACGTCGTCCATCAACTGGCAGGTCTGCGTCGACGTTTTCCAGTTGTACGCCTCGCACTTGTCCGTCATCTCGCAGGCGTACTGGCAGCGCTTCTCCGACCCGAACACGGTCTCGATGACCTTGCCGGAGTACTTGATGTTCTGGAGCGGGGTGAGCCCTCGCCACCGATAGCCGATCTTTCCGAGGATCCAATCGAGGTGGTGGGGCACGCTCGTGTAGGTGTTGAAGTTGCCGTCACCGAGGTCCCAATCCTGGTCCTTGACGACGCCGACGATGCGCGAGTTCACGTAGAACGGCCCGCCCGAGTCGCCTTTGTCGAGCTGCTCGTGGGCGGTGACGAAGTAGCCACCGCTGTCGTCATTGTCGTCGGTCTTGTCGCTGATCTGACGCAACTCGCCCATCGGGTTGAACGTGCCCTGATGCGAGCCCGCGCCGACCTTTTTGCCCTGGGCGCCGTCGCCGGGATACTTCCACGCGAGCACGGCCGAGGGTCCGAGGATCGCGTCCTCGGACGACTGGTTGCTCGCCTTCGCTTGCACCCGCACCAGGACCAGGTCCGCCAGATCGCCGTTGTTGTCCTCGAGGTGGGTCGGCGTCGCGCCGGGCCGTCGGATCACCTCGACGACCTTGGCCCCGCGAGACCCGCGTCCAGGTCCGCCGTCGTAGAAGTAGACGACCTCTCCCTTCGTGATCTTGCAGTGCAACGCGCTGATGACCCAGTTCGTTGCGATGCGCGTCCCGGTGCAATTGGCCATCTTCACGGCGCGGTCGCGCTGCCACTGCGACGCGTTCGACGAGCCGGCTTCGACGAAGGCGGCGACGCGCGGCGCGGCGGCGAGGTCGGTGGGGAGCGCAGTGGCGAGCAGGGGGATGACGAGGAGCGCAGCACGGGTCATGCCCTGCAGAGCCCGCTGTCGTCGCGTGTGACCGTGGACCGATCGAAAAGTTCGAAGGCGACGTCGACGGCCAGCCACGGCTGGGTCGCGACGAGGGTCAGCGAGAACACCACCCTCGTCCGGGTTGGGTCGGACACCCGTCGATCATTCGTGGCGCATCGTGTAGACCGCGTAGTCGTCGCCGCGCTCGACCAGGGACACGCATGCCCCGGCGTTCGAGGTGTCGACGATGGCCGAGAACACCCGCGCATATGCCTCGACGCACGTCGACGGGAGCAGAGCCGGCGGGAACGTCAGCGAGAGCAACAACTCGGGTCCCCGCGAGCGAGCGGTGAGCCCGATGCCGCGATGGAAGGCGCTCCACCGCAGCGCAGCGGACCGCAGCAGGATCCGGGGTGGCAGGTAGGCCAGCAGCCCGGCGTACAACTGGCTCGCGGCCAGACTCTTGCTCACCGCGTACCAGAAATCGCCGAACCCCTCGCCGGACAACTCGTGCGCGTCGGCGATCGCCAACGACAACCCACAGTAGTGAACCTCGGGGATCCAGGCGGAGGAGAGCGGCGGATTGGCCGCGAGCCCTCGCAATGGATCAGGGAGGCCCTCGATGACGTCCCGTGGCAGGGCCCGGTTCTCGAGCGCGAGGCGGACCATCGACGCCTTCGCGCGGTACTGCGGAAACGAATCGAGGCCGTCGGGCAGGCTTCGGATGTAGTCGGCGACGCGTGACCCCACCGACCTCGAATACTCGGCCAAAAGCGACGGGGAGCGCAAATCGCCGAGGGTGTCTGACGGCAGACGACCCGAGCGCGTGCGTTGCCGCGACCGGACCGGGGCCCTGGCCAGGCAGGGTCGGCCGCCGCGCACGTACGCAATCGCTCGACGCCGACGGGCGGCCGGTGACAGCCGATGCTCCAAGCGTCGGGCGCGACCGGTCGGGCCGATCGTAGCCGCGCCTCAGGGGGTGGGCGTGACTGCGACGGGCCGATGCATCGGGGTGACGATCACGTCTCCCTGTGGGGTCCGCAGTGTCCAGGGCGTGCCCGAGGCAAAGCCCCAGCCGCGATACCGGACGACATTGGCCTCGAGCTCCGTGTCGAGGGCGACGCCGCGTGAGTGTGGATCGGCGGCCGCCTCGCGCACAGCGTGCTCGATGAGGCGGCGACCGATGCCGCGCCCCCGCGCGGACTCGGCGACACCGACCACCACGAGGTAGTGGTGGGGCCCCCTCGGCACCGCGCGGCGGGTGTCGCGGAAATAGCGATTGAGTGCACGCGAGGCCGGGCCACCGAGACGCGCGAGGACGGGCACAAAGCGAATGGCCGCGATCAGGGCGCGCGCGGTCGCGAGCCGTCCCGGCGGTGGCTCTAGCAACATTGCGCCCACCAAGTGCCCGCGTTCGAACGCACCGTAGGCCGCACCGCCAGCGATGCGGTTCATATCGAACACCGCGCCCAACCACGCCGTGCGGGCGCGCTCGCGGGCGTCGGGCTCCAGGTGCCCGAGCAGCGCCACGAAGAGCGGATCGTCGCGGAACGCCGCGGCCAGCATCGCGACACACACCGTGCGGTCGCGATGATCGAGGCGCACGAGGCCCTCGCGATCATGCGATGCGACGCCGTGGTCGACCGCAAACGCGTACACGACCTTGAGCACGAAGAGTGCTTCGACCGCGAGGACCGCGGACGGCCCTCGCACGAGCGCGAGCCCTACCCACGTCGAAGCCAAGCAGAACGCCGCGACGAAGCGTTGACGTGGATGACCCGCGAGTCCGTTGACGACCAGCGCGCCCGCGACCGTCGCGAGCCACGAAATCGAAGCGAGCCCCAACGGCGCGCCGAGCGTCGCTGCCAGCAGCATCGGATGCACGTGCACGGCGATGAAGAGCCAGCGGTTGCGTGGGCGCGCCGCATAGAAGTCGTTGGTCGAAGCCGTGAAGTTGGCGAGACAGCCGGCAGCGATGTCGGCCACGAGCAGGGCGGCCAGCAGCCAGCGCCACCCAGGCAGGCCCTCGGCCGCGGCGAGGTGCGGTAGCAGGACCCACGTCGAGGCCGCCGCGAAGGCGAGAATGCCCGCGACCTCGGAGACGACTGCCCGCTCGCCGAGCACGTCGTGCAACCACACGGGCGTCGATCGCGTGGTCATCGGCGTTCCTTTGTCGGTGTCCCCCACAGCCCGCGCAGAAGCGACCACAGCGGCGCGAGCTCGGGTGTGTCGCCGCGCCGCAGGGCCGCGATTGCGAAGGCGTCGCCAACCTGCAGCAGCGCGCGCGTAGCCGCGGCCATCAGAGCAGGCGCGATGTCACTGCGCACCACGCCCAGTCGACGGCCGTCCTCGAGCATCGCGTCGAGCCAAGGGTCGGAGTTGTCGACGTACGGCTGGGGCATGGACCCGGCGGCGCCGAGCACACCCAGGTCGTCGAGATGCTCGGCGAGATGCTGTTGCAGACGCTCGGCCGACTCGCCGAGTTGCGCGAAGAAGCCGCGGGCCGACCGCGCGGCACGCCATGTGCCGAGCATGTCGGCGATCCGCTGCATCACGTCGCGTTGCACCTCGGCGACGAGGTCGTCCTTGCCGTCGAAGTACAGGTACGCGCTCGTCTTCGAGATGCCCGCGTCGGCAATGATCTGGTTGTACGACGCGGCCTCGGGCCCGGCGACCGCGATGTGCCGGCGCGCGACCGAAAGAATGTGCGCACGGCGGTCGACCGGCAGCCGCCAGAACCTCGGAGACGGCATGGTGTACCACTGGTACACCATGCCGGTACACCATGCAAGCGGAGTCGTGACGAGGTCCCACACAGCTCGCCGATGCGCGCTCGATCGCTGTCGGGCTCGATGTCGACGTGGGCGGCTTGTTCTCCCGGGTCGCCATGGCGCCCCCGACCGGACTTCGGTTCCGCATCAGCGGTGTTTCGCTTCGGAAGCTGGAGGACGAGACGACGCACATTCGACAGGAAGGCACTCCGGGCCACGCTCGACGCGTTCGACGACCAACAGATCGCGGAGACCCGCAAGCCGTACCGGGGCTCGTCGTGGCTCGTCGCGCCCGCTTCGCGGCTACGTCGACGGTCGTCGACGCGCACCGGGTGCGGCGTCGACCGTCGACCTCGCCTTCGCCAGCCCCAGACCCACGCCGACGAGAATGATCGCGGCGCCGAGGATCTCGGCCCCGGCGACCGTACGGTCGAGGACGACGACGGCCAGCGCCGTGGCGCCGAGCGGCTCGAGCAGGATCGCCAGCGACACCGTGTGCACCGGCAAGTGGCGGACCGCCCAGTTGAGCAGGCCGTGACCGATCACGCCGGGCACGAGGCCGAGATAGACGATCGCGAGCCAGTCCTGCGTCTGCGCCGGAGCATTGGCCAGCGGCAGTCCGAACGCGACGATCGTCAGGCCCAGCAGCGCCGCCGCGCCGAGGTGGACGAACGCGAGGTAGCCGGCCAGGTCCACGTGCGCCCGCACCGAGCGGCCGACCGCCAGGTATCCGGCCGCGGCCGCCGCGGCGACCACCGCGAGCACGTCGCCCCACACGGCCTGCGGGCCCGCGACCTCCGACGCCCCGCCGATCATCACCGCCGTCCCCACCACCGCCACTGCCCCGCCCGCGTACAACCGCCACGACACGCGGTCGCCGAGCGCACGCGCGAGCAGCCCGGCCAGCAGCGGCTGGGTCGCGACGAAGGTCACCGACCGGACCACCGTCGTCATCGACAGCGACGCGATCCAGGTCCCGAAGTGCACGGCCAGCAGCGCGGCCGCGAGCGCGGTCCGCGAGGCGAGCTCCCGGCGGACCGTGGCCCAGGTCCGGTCCAGACGCCGACGGCCGACGGCGAGTAGCCCGACGCCGGTCACGGCGACCCGCCCCCCGGCGATCGTCAGGGCCGCCAGGGGTGCGGCCAGCAGGATCACCACGGCCGCGCTGGACACGGCGGTCACGGCCGCGAGCATCGCGGCGGCCAGCCTCGCGGCGGAGGGGTTCACGCGGGGCCAGCCGACCGCACGGCGGCCAGCACGTCAAGCGTCGGACACGGCGGCGGCGTGTGCTATGTCTAGCGGCCCGTGTTCGAGACGATTTCCAAAGGATTCCGCGCCGCTCGGGAGCGGCTGACGGGCAAGGGCGAGCTCACCGAGGACGTCGTCGACGCCGCCCTCAAGGACGTGCGCATGAGTCTTCTCGAGGCGGACGTCGAGTTCCGCGTCGTCAAGAAGTTCCTCAACGCCGTCAAAGAGGAAGCGCTCGGCGCCCAGGTCCAGCTCGTCGCCAAGTCCGGTGACAAGAAGCTGCGGGTCAAGGCCGAGGACCACTTCGTCAAGATCTGCCACGACCAGCTCGTCGAGCTGATGGGGCCGGTCGACACCTCGGTCGCCGAAGCCAAGAGCGGACCGACCGGGATCATGATGGTCGGCCTGCAGGGCTCGGGCAAGACGACCACCACCGGCAAGCTCGCCCGCAAGCTGCAAAAGGACGGACACAAGGTCCTGCTCGTCGCGTGCGACGTGTACCGCCCGGCCGCCGTGCGCCAGCTTCAGGTCATCGGCGAGCAGCTCGGCATCGAGGTCTACGCCCGCGAAAACGACAACCCCGTCGACATCGCGGCCGCCGCCAACCAGCTCGCCGGCGCGTCGGCGTGCGACTTCGTCATCTACGACACCGCGGGTCGACTGACCGTCGACGACGCGTTGATGGACGAGCTCGACAAGATCAAGGCGCGCGTCCATCCGGCCAACACGTTCCTGGTCATCGACGCGATGATCGGTCAGGACGCGGTCAACACCGCCAAGGCCTTCGACGAGCGCATCGACGTCTCCGGCGTCATCCTGACCAAGCTCGACGGCGACGCCCGCGGCGGCGCAGCGCTGTCGATCAAGGCCGCGACCGGAAAGCCCATCAAGTTCCTCGGCATGGGCGAGACCCTCGACAAGCTCGAGGAGTTCCGTCCCGAAGGCCTCGCCGGCCGGATCCTCGGCATGGGCGACCTCGTCGGCCTCATGCAGGACTTCCAGGAAGTCGTCGACGAAGAACAGGCCGCCGAAGACGCCGCGAAGATGCTCGGCGGGTCGTTCGGCATGGACGACTTCCTGACGCAGATCAAGTCCATCCAGAAGATGGGCAGTCTCAAGGACCTGATGGACAAGATGCCGCTGGGCAGCTTGTTCGGCGGCAGCATTCCCGACGACGTGATGGCGCAGGCCACCGACGACCGGGAGCTGTCCAAGGTCGAGGCGATGATCCAGTCGATGACCCGCAAGGAGCGGTCCAAGCCGGACCTGTTCCTCAAGGACGACCCGAAGGCCGCCCGCGGGGCCGCCAAGTACACCGGCCGCAAGAAGAAGAAGATTCCCAAGCCGACCGACCCCGGCAAGATGGCCGACCTTCCCCCCGAAGCGTTCGTCGACAGCCGGGTCGAGCGCGTGGCCAAGGGCAGCGGCCGCGACGAAGAGGAAGTCCGTGCCCTCGTCGGCCGTTTTCTCGCGATGCGCGACATGTTCGGCATGCTCGGCGACCTGATGGGCGGAGGCGGGATGCTCTCGAAGATTCCGGGCCTCAAGCAGATCAAGCAGCTGGGCGCGATGCGCAAGCTCGCCAAGGACCCGGCCGCGATGCAGGCCCTGATGGGCGGCGGCGGCATGGGTGGACTGCCCGGCATGGGCGGGATGCCGGGCATGCCGGGCATCCCGGGCATGCCCCCCGGGGGTCTGGGCGGTCTCGGCCTGCCGGGCCTGCCCGCGGCGGGCGGGGGCAAGGGCAAGTCCAAGGCGCAGCGCAAGAACGAAAAGAAGGCGCGCAAGAAGAACCGCCGCAAGTAGACCCGGCCTCGACGGGCGCGGACGCGCAGCTCCGCGACCCTGACGCCTACAGCGACGTCTCGTCGTCGGACAGGTCGTCGGCCCGCAGCGGCCGCGACAGCTTGTAGACCTCGTCGAACCAGTTGGCGAGGTCGGCCATCTTGCAGCGCTCCGAGCAGAAGGGGCGATACGCGAAATCCCGCGCGACCACGGCCTCGGTGCGGCAGCTCGGACAGCGGATGCGCATCGTCGCGGGCTCGGCCATCGCGCTCACTTCCCCGTCGGCAACGAGGCGACCGCCTCGGCGATCCGCGACACGCCCTCGCGGATCGAGTCGTCGTCGGTCGCGTAGCTCATGCGCAGGTAGCCCGGCGCACCGAAGGGCGCGCCGGGGACCGTGGCGACCAGCTTCTGCTCGAGCAGCCACGTCGCGAACGCGATGTCGTCGGCGAACTCCGTGCCCTGCCCCACGTGTCGCGACACGTCGGCGAACACGTAGAACGCCCCGTCCGGTGGCGACACTTCCACGCCCGCGATCGCGCCGAGCCCCTCGACGATGATCGTGCGCCGGCGCGTGAACGCCTGATGCATGTCCGCGACGTCGGCGGCCACGCTCGGGTGCGTGAGCGCGACCAGGGCCGCGTGCTGGGCGATCGTGGTCGGCCCCGAGGTCATCTGGCTCTGGATCTTCGAGGCCGCCTTGACGATCGGCACCGGCGCGGCGAGGTAGCCGATTCGGTAGCCGGTCATCGCGTACGTCTTGGAGACGCCGTCGACCACGATGATCTTGTCGGTGATCCCGTCCAGCGCACGGATCGCCGAGGCGAACTCGAAGCCGTCGTAGGTGAGCTGGCGGTAGATGTCGTCGCAGACGATCCAGGCCTGTGGCGCCTTGTCGGCCAGCACCTTGCCGAGCGCCGCGATGTCCTCGGCTCGGTAGCCCGCCCCGGTCGGATTGGACGGGCTGTTGAGGATCAACATCTTGGTCTTGGGGGTGATCGCCGCGGCGAGCACGTCGGGCTGCAGGCGAAAGCCCTGCTCGCGCTTGCTGTCGGCGATCACCGGAGTCGCCTCGGCCAGGCCGACCATGTCGGGATAGCTGACCCAGTACGGCGCCGGAATGATGACCTCGTCGCCGGCATCGCACGTGGCCAGAAACAGGTTGGCCAGGCTGTGCTTGGCCCCGCACGAGACGAGGATCTCGTCGCGAGAGAACACCCGACCGTGGACCTTCCCCAACGTCGTGGCCACCGCGTCGCGCAGCGCGTTCGTGCCGGGCACCGGCGTGTACGGCTGCCGTTCGTTGCGCGACATCTCGGCCACCGCCTCGCGCACGGCCAGCGGCGGCTTGAAGTCGGGCTCGCCGGCGGCGAAGTTGAGCACCTGTTTGCCCTCGGCCCGCAGCTGCCCCGCCCGCGCGGACACGGCCAGCGTCGCAGAGGGTTGAATCTTGGCGGCTCGGGAGGAAATCGGTGCGTCGGTCACGGTGATGGCTGTCCGTCGTCGGGGATCGTCAGAAAGTCGACTTGAGCTTGGCCGTAGACGCGACTGGCGCTGAGCACGACCGCGGCGGGCCAGGGCCCGGCGGCACTTGTACCGCGAACCCGCTGGCTTTCGCAGACCACGAGCGCGCCCGGTCCAACCCAGCCGTAATCGACCAGCCCCTGCACGACCGGCCCGAACACGTCCGGACGCGCGAACGGGGGGTCGATGGTCACGAGGTCGAAGCGCGCGCCGCCCGGCCCACGCGCGAGCGCGCCGGGGAGCTCGCCGCGCACGATCTCCACCACCTCGGCCAGGCCGAGCTCGGCGGCTTGCGACCGCAGATGGCGCACCACCCGGGGGTCGGCCTCCACGAGCGTCGCCGACGCCGCGCCCCGGCTCAACGCTTCGAACGCGATCGCGCCCGATCCCGCGAACAGGTCGAGCACGCGGGCTCCGACGACCTGCGCCTGCAGCCGATCGAAGACCGCGGCGCGGATCCGGGACGCCATGGGTCGGAGCCCGTCGACCCCCTTGGGCAGGGGCCGAAGACGGCGGCCGCGAAGGCGACCCGACTCGATGCGCTGCACGTCGGCCGAGTGTGCAGCCGTTGCCGGCGCGCCGCAAACGTCCGGGTTACGTCGCCGGCGACAGCACGCGCGTGGAGGTCAGGCCGGCCGCGCGGGCCATCGCCGCTTCCTCTTCGCGGGCGAGTCGCTCCAGGCCACGGTAGTAGTACCGACGGCGGCGGAACCACGCGACGAGGATGAACGGGGCGACGAGCGCGAGCGGCAACCCACCGCTGGCCAGCAGCGGATACCAGATGAAGCGGCCGGGAAGCTCGGAGCGCCACTGACCCACGAGCTCTTCGAGCCCTTTGCCGTAGGCGCGGATGAACGCGATCTCGAAGTTGTGGCCGCCCTCGATCTCGGTCAGCACCTGACGCAGCGCGAGGCCCTTGCCCTCGTCGTAGTTGCGCAGGAACGACACCAGGTCGCGCGCCGCCGCGTAGGCCACCGACGCCGCCGGCCCATCCTGGCCGTAGAAGTTGTCCTCGAGACGGTCGAGCTCCGGCACGCCGGGCCCGAACACGGCCGACGCCAACGTCTGCGCGCGCGACAGGCTGATGCCGCCGGTGAACGACTCGGCGACGCCCTCGTGAAACCACCGCGGCAGGTCGGCGCCCCCGACCGCCCGATGCAGGACCACGTGGGCCATCTCGTGCTTGAGCAGCTCCTCGAGATTGGTCGGCGCGCCGTCGGGGCCGTGCTCGGCGATGAGGATCTGGCCGGTCGGCGGATGGGCGACGCCGGCAACCCACTTCGGCATGCCGGAGGCTTCGGCGACGCGTCCGGCGTGGGACACGAACACGATCTCGACGGTGTCGTCGACGTCGCCAGCGAGCGACTGCTCGATCTCCGACCACCAGTACGGCGCCGCTTCGACGAGCGCCTCTGCCTCGTCGGCGAGCTCGGGCTCCCAGCGCAGGTGCATCTTTCCGATCGTCGCGCCGGCGGTCGCACGGGAGGTGTCCCACCCGGTCGGCTTGCCCTCGGCCGCGTGGGCGGGCGCCAACCAGATGCCGAGCCATAGCGCCAGCGTCACCCCCACTACCGCGAGCACGCGGCGGGCGACGCGGTGCATGGTCGAAGTCATGGCGACACCGTGATCACGACCTTGTCCTCGCGCAAGGCGTTGGCCACGAGAATGCCGACTGCGGTGCCCACGACGGCCACCGCGACCGAAGCGATGATCACGCCGCGTGCGGTGGGGCTGAGTCGACGCAGGGTCCGACGCTCGCGGACGCCCTGTCGAACCAGGGTCTCGTGCTCGTCCCACAGCGCCGCGAGCAAGCCGTTCGAACGTGCCGCCGCCTCGCTGCGGATCGCCAGCGAGCGATCGAGTCGGCAGTCGTGCGCGAGCACGACTGGATCGGGGCGGTCCGCGATGTAGCCGATCATCACCACGAAGTCGTCTCGGCGCTCGCGACAGACCAGCCGCGCCTCCCCGGCCCCCGCGGACACGTGGCGAACCTTGGCCACGGGATCCGTCGACGCCTCGATCGATCGCTGAAGCGCCCGCACGAGCGCGCGCTCGGTCTTGGACCCGGGGGCCGACGGCGCCAGACCGACGCCGACCGCGAGCTTCGTCGGCGCAGAGCGAACCGCCGCCGCCGACGGCGCGGTTACGCCGGCCCGTGTCTTTTTTTGGGTGTCGTCGGCCGCCGCCCGCGGGTGGACCGACAACGCGCCCGCGCCGTCCTCGGCGGGCTCGGATTCGAGCGGCTCGGCCGCCTCGGGCGCCCCGTCCGCGTCCGCTTCAGCGGGGGCCGCAGGTTCGCCGTCGGACGTGTCGACCTCGGGAGCGTCCGCGTCCGGATCGCCCGCGGCCGGCGGCTCCGACGGGGGCGCGTCCGGTCGCGCCGGGGCGGCGATCTCGTCCGTCGTCGGCGCGACGCTGTCGCCGGCCCAGGCCACGCGCGGCACGGCCGTCCACGAACAGCACACGGCGACGAGTGTCGCGACGATCAAGCCACGGCGCCGTCGCGCAGCCGCTCGAGCAACCGCCCGAGCGCCCACACTTCCTTGGCGCGCAGCCCCGTCACGAACTGCACGCCGACCTCCGTCGGGTCGACCCGATTGCGCCAACGAACATCCGCATCGCACCCGATCGGGGTCGCGAGATCCGGAAGTCGAAACGTCAAGTGCACCCGCTGCCCCACCGCCAACGGCGGATCGATCGCCGCGTGCATCAGCATCCCACCTCGGCTGAGGTTGACCGTCCGCGCTCCGATCGTCGTCTCGCCGCGGGCCAAGTCGACCTCGAGCTCGACCTCGTACCGTTCGTACGCCCGCTTGTCCGCAGTCGGCATCGCGATCCAGTGTCGACATTGTCTCCGACCTCGTCAACGGTCACTCGATGGCCGGCCCCGGATCGCCGCGTGCAGGACGACGCCGCTCGTGGAACCAGATGCGGTACGCCTTCATCTTGCGCTGCTGCGCCGCCGGTGCGTGTCGGCGGCATGTCTTGGCTTCCGCCGAGCCGCGCGGAGCCGCCCATCGTACCTCGGGACAGTCGTTGGGGTTGTAGGCCATCTCGAGGTCGGCGGCGCGGGCGATCAGATCCCGCAGGGTCAGCGCCTGCTTCGAGCCGTCCGAGCGCGTGTATTCGAACGTGCGTGCCGGGTCGTCGAGCGCCTTCTGCTTGGCGGCGTCGAGCTCGTCGCGCAATGCCTCCACGGCCTTCGGCCCTTCCGCCCCCCATGCCTTCGGGTTGCGCGCGACCTTGTCGGCGAAGCCGGTCGCGACGTCGATCGCGATGAGCAGCCGAAGGTCACGCGCGGGTGTCGAGAAGTTCTCCCAGGCGCCCGTCGTCTCGAAGATGGCGTGCCCCTCGGGCATGTCGACGGTGCCCCCGCCCTTGGCCACGTGTTCCTCGGCGTTGTCGACCGAGGTCACGCGAACCTTCGCTGCCTCGAACAGCGCGACGATCGCCTCCTCTTGCGCCTTGATCGGGTCGCGCACGCCGGGCGTGATCAGCCCGTCCATATGGTCGTAGAACGCGTTGGCGTCGAGCTTGGACTGGGCGTCGCTGGCATCGCCGTATCCGGCCCGCGCGGCGATCTCGGCATCCGTGGCGGCGACCATCGTGCGGGACTCGCCACTTCCGGTCACGTCGAGCGGACGAAACGCCTTGAAGCCGCTGCCGCCGAGCGAGGGATCGGGATTCCACAGGAAGTTGCCCTCCCAAAAGCGCTTGCGGGTGATGCTGCCGTCGGGCTGTCCGTCGATGGCGTACAGCACGCCGGGCTCGCCGGGTGCGCCGGCCATCAGCTCCGTCATCACGAAGATGTGCCCGTAGGGATCGGCGTAGATGGTGCCCGGCCGGATCCCGCGTCGCGTCAGCTCCACCGGATAGAAGTCGGTCGCGTCGTCGCCGAAGGCGGTGCGCCCGTTGCCGGTATGGACCCCCCACGCGAGCGTACGCCGAAAGAACCGCTGCACCAGACCGAGCTCGCCCGGCTTGCGCCCGTCCGAGGGCGTCTCCGGGGGGCCGAGCACCGGGTGAAGCTCGCCACAGCGCGGCGCGTTACCACCGTTGCCCCGCGAGCACTTGCGGTACGCGAACGGCAGCTGCCGCTTCCAGGCGTAGTACGCCCGAAGGAAGTACGGCGTGTCGGCACAGTCCGGTCGCAGGAACAATCCTTCCTGACCGTCGTCGGCGTCCTCGCCCCACGCGTAGTAGTCGTGAAGAAGGTTGCGCTCGGCGTCGGACGTGACCTCGTGCAGCGCCTTCCAGGCGAGGTCGTCGCCGCGGTCGGCGTGGAACATGTGGCGCACCCACGCCGAAAACAGCGCCTCTTCGGCCGCCGTCCAGCGCCGCTCCACCGGCCACACGCCTTCGCCTCCGGCCGGTCGTGGCCGCGATCGGCCGCCGCCGACCTTGACGTCGGCACATGCCATCCCTTTGCCGTCGCGTCCCACGACGATCTTCAGGCGCTTGGCCCCGGTCGGCACCGTCGCCTTGGCGATGGCCGCGGCCGGCACCCCGGGCCGATGGTCGAGCGCGACCTCGATCGCGGTGCCGCCTTCGTCCGTCAGCCGGATCGCGAGCGGGGCCTCGTCGGTCAGCGTCGCCGCGACCACGCGCACCGACTCGCCCTCGACGGGGTGCTTGGGGGAAACCATCAAGCCCAGCGCCTCGTCGCCCTCGGCCGGGCAGTCCCCTGCGTCGGCCGGCACGGGCAGCGGCGGCGCCTTCGGCGGCGCGGTGCCGGTCGGGTCGGCGTCCGCCTTCGCGGCCACGGCATCGCCTCCATCGTCGGCCGCATCGGCCCCCGGCCCCGCGGCGGCGGCGTCCTGCCCCTCGCCCGGCGGCGGCTCGCTCGGGGTAGCGGGCGGCTGGCGGTCACAGCCGCAACCCAGCGCGGTCACGACCGCGATCGCCGACACGGCGAGGAGGAGGCGCCACCGCATTGGCCCTGCATAGCGTCATCGGCCTGGATTCGCCAGCGCCGGCCTGATATCCCCCGAGCATGCGCGTCCTCGTCGCCGACAAGTTCCCTCCCGAAGGTCGCGCCGCGCTGTCCGAGCTCGGCTTGAGCGTCGTCGATGCGCCCTCGCTGACCGTCGACGACCTCCCGGCCGCGGTCGCCGAGCACCGTCCCGAGATCCTGATCGTCCGCTCGACCGAGGTCCGCGCGGGCACGTTCGAAGCCGACAGCCCCCTCGCCCTCGTCGTGCGCGCCGGTGCGGGCGTCAACACGATCGACCTCGATGCCGCCTCCCGCGCGGGTGTCTTCGTGACCAACTGTCCGGGCAAGAACGCGATCGCGGTCGCCGAGCTCACCATGGGCCTCATCCTCGCGTCCGACCGGCGGATCCCGGACGCCGTGGCGGCCGCGCGTGCCGGCCGGTGGCGCAAGAAGGAGTTCTCCAAGGCCCAGGGTCTGGCGGGGCGTCGCCTCGGCCTCGTCGGCTTCGGCAGCATCGCCCGCGAGGTGGCCCGACGCGCGCTGGCGTTCGACATGGAGGTCTCGGCCTGGTCGCGCACGCTGACCCCGGCGAGCGCGAAGGCGGCCGGCGTCATCCGGGCCGACGGGCTCGAGGCGATGCTCGATCGTAGCGACGTGCTGAGCGTGCACGTGCCCTACGGCAAGGCGACCCACCACATGCTCGACGCCGCGGCGCTGAAGCGACTGCCCGACGGCGCCCTCGTCGTGCACACCGCTCGCGGCGGCGTGATCGACGACGCGGCGCTGACGGCCGAGGTCACCGCGGGCCGGCTGCGGGCCGCCGTCGACGTCCTCGAGGGCGAACCCGCCGGCGGTGAGGCGGACCTGCTGTCGGCGCTCGCGACCGCCGAAGGTGCCTACGTCACGCCGCACGTCGGCGCGTCGACCGAGCAGGCCCAGCAAGCGATCGCCGACGAGGTCGTGCGGATCGTTCGCGAGTACACCACCGCCGGCAACGTCCCCAACTGCGTCAACCTCCGCAGCCAGCGCAGCCCGTGCACCGTCGTGGTCCGCCACCTCGATCGCGTCGGCGTGCTGGCCGCGGTGCTCGAAGCGCTGCGGCAGGAAAACCTCAACGTACAGCACATGAACAACGTGATCTTCGCCAGCAACGGCCCGGCGGCCGCTGCGGCCACGATCACGCTGGCGGGACGACCGAGCGAGGATGTGCTGCAGCGCCTGCGCGGCCGCGACGATATCCTCGCCATCGCGGTCCGCGACTGACCGCGGGCGTCCGCGTGATCAAGTACCTAGGCTCCAAGCGTCTCCTCCTGCCGACGCTGCAGGCCCTCGTGGCCGAGCTCGACGGGGCGCGCACCTTCATGGACGTGTTCTCCGGGACCTCCCGGGTGGGGCACGCGATGAAGGCCCAGGGCCTGCGGGTGCGCGCCAACGACCACAACGCGTACGCGGCCACTCTCGCCCGCTGCTACGTGGGCGCCGACCGAGACCGCGTCGCGGCGTCCGTGCAGCGGGTGCTCGACGAGCTGCAGGCCCTGCCCGGTCGCCCCGGCTACGTCACCCGCACCTTCTGCGAGCAGTCACGGTTCTTCCACCCCAAGAACGGAGCACGCATCGACGCCATGCGCGATCGCATCGACGAGCTCGACTTGCCCGAGGACGTCCGCGCGGTCGTGCTGGTGTCGCTGATGGAGGCGGCCGATCGCGTCGACTCCACCACCGGCGTACAGATGGCCTATCTCAAGGACTGGGCCCCGCGGGCGCACAACGACATCGCCCTGCGTCTGCCCGACGTGCTGGCCGGACCCGGCGACGCCCACGAGATGGACGCGCTCGACTTCGTGCGCGAGTTCTCGGCCGACGTGGTCTACCTCGACCCGCCCTACAATCAGCACAACTACCTGCGCAACTACCACGTGTGGGAGACGCTGGTGCGCTGGGACGCCCCCGAGCACTACGGCGTGGCGTGCAAGCGTCTGGACTGCAAGGACCGACGCAGCGACTTCAACTCCAAGGTCCGCATCGACGAGGCGATGCAAGCCCTCATCGAATCGGCCCGCGCCAAGTGGCTGCTCGTGTCGTTCTCCAACGAGGGCTACATCGATCGCGACCGCATGGTGCAGCTGCTTTCGGCGCGCGGCGAGGTCGACGTTCGCGAGATCGAGTACGGCCGCTACGTCGGCGCCAAGATCGGGATCTACAACCCCGACGGCAAGAAGGTCGGCAAGGTCTCCCACCTGCGCAACACCGAGTACGTCTTCCGTGTCCGGTGCGCGTGAGCCCCTGCGCATCGTCGCCGACGATGCGATCGCGTTCCTCGACGAGGCCTTCGGGGACTTCGGCCCGGTCGTGCGTCGGCCCGGACGCGCGATCGATCGCGACGTGCTCGCGGACGCCGACGTGCTGCTCGTGCGCAGCGTGACGCGGGTCGACGCCGCCTTGCTCGACGGCACGCCGGTACGTTTCGTCGGCTCGGCGACCGCCGGCCGCGACCACGTCGACGAGCCGAGTCTGGCGCGCGCCGGTGTGACATTCTCGGCGGCGCCGGGCTGCAATGCCGTGGCGGTCGCCGAGTACGTGCTCGCCGCCCTCGCCCACGTCGCTGCCGCGCGCGGGACACCGTGGCCGGCCTCGGGCCCCGTGGGCATCGTCGGCTTCGGCTGCGTCGGCCGTCGCCTGGCCGCCCGGCTGCGGGCCCTCGGCGCGCAGGTGCTCGCTTGCGATCCGCCGCTGGCGAGCCATCGGGTCGCGCCCCACGAGCCCGACCCGGTGCTCGCCGCGCAGGTGGCCACCGAGGGTCTGCGCCCGCTGCAGGAGCTTGTCGATCGCTGCGACGTGCTGAGCCTGCACGTCCCGCTGATCGACGACGGCCCCCACCCGACCCGCGGTCTGCTCGACCGCGACCGCCTCGCCCGCCTGCGCGACGGCACGACCGTGGTCAACACTTGCCGCGGCGGCGTGGTCGACGACGACGCGCTGGCCGAGCACCTCGCATCCGGGCGGCTGAGCGCCGTGCTCGACGTGTGGGCCGACGAGCCGACGCCACGGACCGCGCTCGTCGACGCCGCGGTCGTCGCGACCCCACACGTCGCCGGCTACTCCACCCCCGGCAAGCGCCGCGCCTGCGCGCAGGTTCACGAGGCGCTGGCCCGCTTCGTCGGCCGCACGCCCTGGTTTCCCGCCGTCGACCCGGACTCGTCCCGACGGCCGCTGGACCCCCCCGCCCGGGAGGCGATCGGCCCGTGGCTCGCCGCGGCCGTCGATCTCGAGCCGGCGATCGCGGCCCTACGCGAGCTGTCGGGCACGTCGGCGCGGATCGACGGCCCGCGCTTCGAGGCCGCCCGCCGCACCTATCGGCTGCGGCAGGAGCTGTCGTCGTGGGCCCTGCGTACCCCGAGTCCGGATCCGTGGTGGGCCGCGCTGGGCGTGGCCAGGGCCCGCGATCGTTGACCCGCCGGGCACGCCGCGCCAGGCTCCGACACGATGTCGTCGCCCACCATCGTCTTGGTCGCCCACGGCTCGCCCCAGCCGCAATGGGCCGAGCCGGCGCGCCGGGTCCGTGACGCGCTGCGGCGGCGACGTCCGGGCGCACGCGTCGAGCTGGCGTTTCTGCCTCCCGCGCCACCGGACGTCTTCGCGGTCGTCGACGCGTTGGTGGCCGACGGCGTGCGCGAGATCGAGGTCATCGCGATGCTGCTGTCGGGCGGCGGTCGGCACATGACCAAGGACATCCCCGAGGCACTGGCGACGCTGGGTGCCCGACACGAAGGCCTGCGCCTGACGCTTTGCCCCGACGCGCTGGGCGCGACCGACGAAGTGCTCGACGCGATGGCCGCCGCCGCCGACCGACTCCTGCCCTGAGACGTCGCCGATCACTGCGCGGGCAGCGGCGTGCGCGTCATCCGGATCTGCGTGTCGACCGTTCGCGTATCGTCGGACGCGACGACCAGCAGGTACGTGCCGACGTGCAGCGAAACATACTCGGTGCGGCCGGAGGGGATCATGACCGCGGCGTCGTCGATGTCGGGGTCGGGGCGCAGCCAATCGGTGAGCCGACCGCGGCCGACCTGCGCGAGCGGGTCGAAGATGTGCACCCGCGTGTCGGTGGACGAGTCGACCTGCACCTTGACCACGAAGTCGGCCGGCACCTGCAGTCGAAAGACCCGGTACATGGCCGCGTCGCCCTCGACCCACGGCCCGTAAGTATCGGCCCGATGGCAGCCCAGACCGACCTCGGCCACGCCTTCCATCAAGTCGACGAGATCGACCTCCGGCAGGCGCGCGTGGGCCAAGCCGGGGAAGTACCGCGGTGCCTGTGCGGCGTAGTCGGCCTCGATGCCCGCCACGGTGCCGCCGAGCGTCCGCTCGAGCACCTGCTCGAGCTGGTGCGGTGACGGGTCCTTGGCGATCTCGAGGCCGAGCTGACGCACGGCCTTGGTCCCGCCACGTCGGAACACGTAGTGCATGAAGTGGGCGGCGGCTCCGTAGTCGAGCCCCCCCTCGCGATAGTCGCTTCGCGACAGTCGCAGCCGCTGCGTCGGCGAGACCTTGCCGTCGCCCATGTCGTAGACGACGCCGACCCCCGAAAGCAGCTCGGCGAGCCCTTCCTCGACGAAGTAGCTCTCCCCCTCGGAGTCGACGACGGCGTGCAGCAGCTCGTGGTCGAGCGACGACGACTTCGAAAACAGCACGCGCGTCGCCGGGAAGTAGCAGCCGGTGCGTCCCTCGTCGCAGTACGTGTCCGGACCGTCCTCGAGCCAGTACACCCGGATCGGACGAGGGTCGGCGGTGCGTCCGAGCTCGCCCTCGATGCGTTCGACCTGCGCATCGAGCTCGGCGAGCGAGCCTTCGCAAACCGGCGTGTCGAAGTCGACACCGAGCTCGATCCGATCGGTGAAGTACTCGACCTCGGGAAGCTCTGCGCACCCCGTCACCGACAGCACGATCGCGACGAAGTGAAAGATCCAACCGAGCCCTCTCGTTGGCCGTGCGTGATCGCGTCGTCGCTGGCCTCGCTCGCTGTCGTCACCGCCATCGCGGCGCCGACGGAGTCGACCGGCGAGGCCACGGCCGCGCCCGACTTCGCCAAGAACGCCGCGTCGATCATGGTCGGCTTCCCGGTGCCCGACTACACGATCGGAGGGGCGTACCAGCGTGCGCTCGGTCGTCACTTCTCCGTCTCCGGCGGCTTCGACTACGTCGCCCCCCGCCCCGGGTTCGGCCACCTGATCGGCTTTCAGGAGAGCATCGGTGCCCAGGCCTGGATCACTCGCCCCCTGCACGGTCCGTGGGCCGAGCTGGCGCTGAGCGTCGCCCACACCTCGCTGCGCAAGGTCCCCGAGCTGCGAGAGGTCACCTTGGTCCCGAGCATCGGGGCGGGCTACACCTGGCAGTTCGACTTCGGGCTGCTGCTGGGGATCGGCGGCTCGCTGCGCTTCCCCCAAAAGGTGGTGCGGTCCGAGCTGGTCTGTACCCGCTCGGCCATGTGCCCGGCCACGCGAGAGTCGATCCACGCGGCCGTGTCGGTGCGGGTGGGTTGGGCATGGTGACGCCGGAGTGCGAGGCGCGGTCACGCCTCGGCAACGGGGCGCAGTGCGATACCTTACATTCCTAATCCGGTGCGCCTATCACGCGAACCGACGCCAGACGCCTCAGAACGCGCTCGCGATGACCGCCCGGAAGGTGTCCCGGCCCAGCTCGTCGTCGAAGCCGTGGTCGAACTGCAGCACCAGGCTGACCGGCTCCACGTAGCCCAGCCGCATGGTGATCACGAGTGCACCGCCGACCCCCACGAGCAGGTCTCGCAGCTGCACCGTGTCGTCGAACGCCCCGCCGTAGTCGACGAACGGGATCATCCCGACACGCTGCAGGAAGAACGGCGCCGTCCCGAGACCCCGGTCCACGTCCAGCAACGGGATCCGGTACTCGCCGGTCAGCAACGAATAGAACTGGCCGGATTGTGCGACCAAGTCGTAGCCGCGCAGCAGTGAACACGCGGCCCCGGAGGGCGCCCGCGACAGCAGCGACTGCACGACGTCCACGCCCGAGACGTAGTTGCCCACGCAAAACGCCCCGCGCCGCGCCAGGCCACCGGTCGACGCTCCGCCGGCGACCTGCAGCACCAGCGATTGGTGCCCGCGCCACGGCATCGGGATCGTCTCGCGGTAGCTCGCGGTCGCCTGCAAGTCGTTGTAGTCGCCGCCGATCCGCTCGTCGAGCACGCTCACGCCCACCGACGCTCGACGTCCGCGTTCGGAGCCGTAGGTAAATCTTCCGCTACCGTCGAACTCCGACGAGTACGTGACCCGGGCCGAAAGCGACGCGAGGTCGCCGACCTCCGGGAACGTCGTCGACGGTGCGTTCGGATCGATCGGTGCGTCGTCGGCGTCGAGGTTGACCAAGCGCGTGAACTGGTAGCCCGTGGTCACGCCGACGTTGTGCCGGGGATGGCGGACCGCCGGAATCGACATGGAGATCCCCGCGCTGGTGCTTCGCTCGCGATAGCCCTCGACCTGGTAGCCCCCGTTGTCGCCGACGGGCCGGTCGTAGACGAAGCGCCGAAAGCCGCCACGCTCGCCGTAACCTCGGCTCAGCGAGACCGAGAAGTCGGGGAACAAGCGACTGAAGCTGTACGTGGCCGATCCGGTCGCGATGCGCTGCGCCGTCAGGTAGTTGAACGTCAGTCCCAGCGAGTGAAACCCCACCACGTCCTGCAGGCCCGTCGCGAACCCGAGCAGCGAACCGCCGCCCGTCAGCGCGGCGAAATCCAAGGCGGTCGGCGCGATGAGCCGGGGAAAGAACGTCCGGATCGGCTGGTAGCGACGGCTGGCGAGCCCGGGCGGGCGCTCGCCGGTCGAGGTCAGCGGCGGAAGGTTGTCCTCGACGATGTCGAGGTCGGAGACCGTGGGCATCGGCTCGAGCCACTGCTCGGGATCGAAGTCCATCATCCACAAGTCGTAGCCGTACGAGCCGTAGCCCACGTAGGCGATCCGCGTGCCGTCGTGACTGACCGCGGGCTCGAACGCACCGCCGAGCACGTTGGAGACTTGATGCACGCGTCGCGTCTGCGTGTCGTACGCGTAGATGTTGTAGACCTCGTCACGGTCGGACACGAACACCAGGTAGCGCCCGTCCGGTGACCACGTCGGCGACATGTCCAGATGGCGGTCGGCCGTGATGCGTTCGGTCGACCCGTCGCGCCGGTCGTAGACGTAGATGTCGCGAAAGCCCCCCTCCCGGAAACCGGAGAACGCGACCCGCTCCCCGTCGGGGTGCCACCGCGGCGTGTACACCTGCGAGATCCGCCCCTCCGGCGGCACCTCCTGGACGTCGCCGGTGTTGAGATCCAGGAACGCGAGCCGCGATTGCCCCACGTCGTTGCGACGAAAGGCCACCGTGCGACCGTCGGCGGACACGTGCGGCTCGGAGGCCCGCAGGCCGAACGTCAGCTGCTCGGCCTGACGCGGGTCGCCGCCGTTGTACCGGTACAGGTCGCTCCACCGGTATCGGAAATCGAACGCGTTCGATTGCCCGAACACGATGTCGTCGGTCGCCCCCACGAAGCTCGACTCGCCGGAGTCTTCGATGTCGATGACGTGCTCGACGTCGAGGTCGACGCCCTGTCGACCGATCCCCACGCCGTCGCGCACGCGACCGCCCTTGGCCGACAGCCGCTTGAGGCCTTCTTCACGGTGGCCGTCGGCCTGATAGAAGTAGACGTACGCGTCGTCGCGCGACCAGACCGGGTAGCGCGTCGACTCGCCGGCGAGCGTCATCCGGACGCCTTGCCGCAGCCCACGGGCCCGAATGCGACGGGCCTGCGCCTTGAAGCGGCGCACGGTGTCTCGCCGGAATTCCTCCCACAGCGTGTAGAAGTCCACGCCGTAGACGTCCTCCGCGGCACGGTTGATCCCGTAGGGCACGACGCGCCCGCCGTAGAGGTGACTGAGCTCGGCGAGCTTGTCTTCGCCGTAGCGCGCGGCGAGGTAGTACATGAAGTGCAGCCCGTACAGGTACACCGAGGTCCCGTGCGGGTAGATGCGAGCGCCGCTGGAGACTTGGTCGAGGGCCTGGAACGTCCCCTCGAGCACGGCCATCCGGAGCATCGCGTCGAACTGCGCGGAGCGGCGGCGGCCCTGGGTCGAGTACTTGGACTCGTCCATCGTCGCCACGCCTTCGATCACCCACCGCGGCTGCAGGATGTTGGGCGCCGACAGCTTGCCCAGCACGCCGAAGCCGAAGATCGCGTTGACGATCCGCGGGATGCCGTGGACGGTGTCGAGGTGCAGGACGTGCACCAGCTCGTGCGTGATGAGGATGTCGATCCAGTCGTCGTAGCCCTCGAGCACCGACAGGGCCTCGGGCGCGGTCGTCAGCGCGTTGATCTGCGGAAACGGCAGCGCGGTCGCGGACCCGTTGGCCGTGTCGGAGTTGTCGCGCAACGTGATGTGGATCTTGAGGAAGACGTCGTGCTCCCACGCGATCGACAGGCGGTCGTAGGACCGCTCGGCCACGGCCGCGACGCGCTCGGCCGCGTCCTGCTCGAGCGCGTGGTAGTGCACGTAGAAGTGCTCGGTCTCGATCGTCCGCCAGCGCTCGTCGGGGTTGCCGGCGTGAGCCATCGGCGCCGACAGCAGCCACAACATGGCCCCGAACAGCAGTCCCGCGACCCAGGCCGCGGGGACGAAGCGAGCGAGGCGCCCGCCCGCCGGGGGGCGAAACATGACGCGGAGTGTACCGTATGACTCCCTACGGAGACCCCATGCCCAAGGCGATCTGGAACGGAAAAGTCGTGGCCCAAAGCGAAGACACCGTGGTGGTCGAAGGCAACCACTACTTCCCGCGCAGCAGCCTCGTGGACGAGTATTTCGAGCCGTCGGACACGACCACGGTCTGCCCCTGGAAGGGCACCGCGAGCTACTTGACCTTGACGGTCGAGGGAGAGACCAACGCCGACGCCGCCTGGTTCTACCCGACACCGAAGTCCGCGGCGGCGCAGATCCAGGACCGCGTCGCGTTCTGGCGCGGCGTCCGCGTCGAGACCTGAGCCCCCGCCGCCCTACGCCGGGCCGTCGAGGAACTCGCGAACGAGTCGCACGAGCACCTCGGGCTGTTCCTCGGGGACGGCGTGGCCGCAGCCCTCCACCACGCGCAAGGTCGCGTCCGCGAGCGTGCGGGTCAGCTGCTCGCCGTCGGCCAGCGGCAGCAGCTTGTCCTGATCGCCCCAGACCACGAGGGTCGGTGCCGCGATCTCCCCCAGCCGCTCGTGCAGCGGCGCGAGCGCCCGAAGATCGCCCAGCATCGCGTGGGCCGCCTCCCGGCCCCCGCGACGACCGAGCCGATCCCAGTACACGTCCACCGCCCGGGGATCGAGCAGTTCCGGGGTCGACACCGTCCCGCGCAGGTACCGACGCAGATCGGCCTGCCGGTACAAGCTCTCGAACAAGATCGATCCCACGCGAGGCAGCAGGGCGAGGCGACCGACCAGCGGCATGTCGAACTCGTACGCCACGGGGTCGACCACGACCAAGCGCCGCACTCGCTGCGGCCGCGTCGCGGCCAGCCACAGCGCGAGCGTGCCCCCGAACGAGTGCCCCACCAGGTCCACCCGCGACAGCGACAGCTCTCCGAGCACCTCGTCGATGCGGTCGCAAAGCCACGCGATCGAGTACCCGTCGGCGTCCGCCGGGCGTGGCCGGTCGCTCTCCCCTGCCCCCGGCAGGTCGATCGCGAGCACGCGACGGTCGCGGGCCAGAGGCCCCATCACGTCGCGAAACGCGTGGTGGGTGACCAACAAGCCGTGCAGGAGCACCACCGGCGTCGTCTCGGCATCCGCCGGTCCGACGTCGGCCACGAACACGCGGCCCGAGGGCAGCGGAACCAGGCGCGTGCGATCGGCGACGGCGGCCGCGGTCACGCACTCGCCTCCGGAGCCTGCCGCTCCACCCACAGCTGCTGACCGCCACCGTGCTCGAGATGCTCGGGAAACCTCGCCTGCATCGCGTCGAGCACCATACGTTCGGCGTCGTCGACCGTCTCGGCCAGGAGCACGCGATCGGCCAAGGCGGCCATCTCCTCGATACTCGACGAGCGGATGATGTTCTTGATCACCGGGATGGCGGGCGGATGCATCGACAGCTCGCGCACGCCGAGCCCGGTCAACACCCACGCGTAGCGCGGATCGGCGGCCATCTCACCGCACAGGCTCACGGGGATCTGCCGGTCCACCCCGGCCTGCACCACGTGTTTGATGAGCCGCAGGATCGCGGGATCGAGCGGGCGGTACAGATAGCTGACGTTGTCGTTGCCGCGATCGATGGCGAGCGTGTACTGGATGAGGTCGTTGGTCCCGATGCTCATGAAGTCCACGTGTCGGGCCAGGATGTCGGCGCAGACCGCCGCCGACGGCATCTCGACCATGATTCCCACCGGCACGCGCTGCGCGTAGGCCATGCCGGCGTCTTCGAGCTGCGCCCTGGCCTGCTCGACCGCGCCGAGCCCCGCGCGCAGCTCGGAAACCCCACTGATGAGCGGCAGCATGATCCGCAGCGGTCCGTGTAGCGCCGCCCGCATCAGGCCGCGCAGCTGGGCCAGAAACATCTCGCGCTCGCGCAGCGCCAAACGCAGCGACCGCAGCCCCATCGCCGGGTTGAGCTCGCGCTCGGAGAAGTCGAGCAAGCGCGTCGGTTTGTCCGAGCCGAGGTCGAACGTGCGAAAGGTGACCGGATAGGGATGCACCTTGCGCAGCACCTTCTTGGCGTGCCGGTAGTGCTCCTCTTCCGTCGGGGGCGTCTCCCGCTCCATGAACAGGAACTCGGTCCGGTACAGCCCCACCCCCTCGGCCCCGTGGAACGTCGCCGATCCCACCTCTTCGTCGAGCGCGACGTTGGCCCGCAGCGTGATGTGGGTGCCGTCCGAGGAGCTCGCGGGCAGGCCGTGCTCGCGCTGGACCCGGTCCTCGAACTGCTCGTAGCGGTCGCGCGCCTGCTCCCAGTCCTCGAGCTCGTCGTCGGTCGGGCGCACGATGACCTTGCCGTGCACCGCGTCGACGATGAGTCGGTCGCCGTTTTGGACCTGCGACAACAGGTCGGTGACCCCGACCACCGCCGGGACCTCCATCGACCGCGCCACGATCGCCGAGTGCGAGGTCTGGGTACCGACCTCGGTGACCATCGCCATGATCTCCGTGCGCACGAGATCGGCCGTGTCGGCGGGGCTGAGATCGTAGGCGACCACGATCACGCCCCTCGGCGGCGTCGCGAGCGTCGGGTCCTCGCCGCGCAGCGTCTGCAGCACGCGCTCGGCGAGAAAGGTGACGTCGCTGGAGCGCTCGCGAAAGTACTCGACGTCGGCTTGCAGCAGGGTCTGCCGGATCTCGTCGGCCACCTGGGCCAGCGCCCACTCGGCGTTGATCAGCTCTTCACGGATGCGCTTTTCGACGCCGGACGCCATGTCCGGGTCGCGCAGCATGAGCTGATGCGCCTTGAGGATCTGACGGTGCTCGCCGTGCGGCAGCTTCTTTTTGATCTGCTCGAGCTGCGTCTGCGTCGCCTTGATGCCGGCGCGGAAGCGATGCACCTCGGCGTCGGCCTCGGCCCGCGTGATCTCGTTCTTGGGAACGTGGGTGCGCCGACGATCGACGACCCAGGCCGGGCCGATCGCGACGCCGGGGCTCGCCGCGGTTCCACCCAGCTCGGCCCGCTCGGCCGGAGGGCTGCGCTGCTCGTCGCGCTCAGAGCTCGCCAAAGCCGTCGTCCACCAGCTTTGCGAGGGCCTCGTACGCCTCGGCCGCCTGGTTTCCCTCGCAGCGCACGGTGACGGCGGTGCCCTTGGCCGCGGCGAGCATCAATACCCCGAGGATGCTCTTGCCGTTGACCTCGCGCCCGGCGTGTCCCAGCCACACCTCCGCGTCGAAATCGTTGGCCACCCGCACGAACTTGCTGGCGGCACGGGCGTGCAGGCCGAGGTCGTTGACGATCTGGTGTTTTCCGTCGGTGGGGCGGCTCATCGGGACTCTCCTGTCGGGGGAAGGGGTACGGACCGAACGGCGACCGAGCGACGACCCGTGTCGGCGCACGCTTGCGCGACGGCATCGGCGTCGAGGACCTGCCGATCGACGGTCGCGAGCTTGAGGATCATCGCGAGGTTGAGGCCGGACAGCACGACGACCTGGTGTCCATCGCCCTGCTCCTGCGCGCATTGGCACGGACTGGCGCCCAGCAGGTCCACCAACACGACCACGCCGCGACCGCCATCCACGCGCTCGATCGCCTCGCACATCACCGGATCGAGCAGTGCGTTCTTGCCCACGCCCGCATCGATGGCGACGACGTCCGGCAACGCCGCGTCCCCCAGAATCGCCCGCGCCGCTTCGAGCAGCCCGCTGGCGCTCTTGCCGTGACCGACCAGCGCCACTCCGACCAATACGCTCACTTGGCCTCCCCCACGTCGCGATGACGGATGAGCAACCGGGTCCAGCCCGGCTTGTCGACGGCCTGCAGCGCCCGCCCCAGGGCCTCCACCAGCGCGACCGAGCGATGCCGGCCGCCGGTGCAACCTATCGCCAACGACAGGTACGCGCGGCCTTCGGCCGCCGTCCGCGGCACCCAGAAGTCGAGCAACGTTCGTGCCTGCGACAGCAACGCCTGCGCGTCCGGCTGATCGAGCACGTACTGCGCGACCGGCTCGTGCAGCCCCGTCAACGGTCGCAGCTCGTCGTCCTCGTAGGGATTGGCGAGGATGCGAGCGTCGAGCACGAGGTTGGCCTCGGCGGGCAGCCCCTTGCGAAACCCGAACGAGACGAGGGCGAGGCGCACCCCGCCGGCGCCGCCGAACCGATCGCGTACGATCTGCTGCAGCTGACGCGGGCGCATCGTCGACGTGTCGATCGTGATGTCGGCCGCCTCGCGAATCGGCGCCACGAGCTCGCGCTCGCGGGCGATCGCATCCGGCAAGGCCAGGTGCCCCATGGGATGGAGCCGACGGGTCTCCGAATAGCGCCGTACCAGGACCGAAGTCGCCGCCTCGATGAACGCGACGCGCACGTCGTGGCCGGCTTCGCGCAGCACCGCGCGCACCTCCGCGAAGCGGGCCAAGTGGTCGGTGTCGCGCGCGTCGATGCCCACGGCCACGCGGCGCCCGTCGCCCGACGCCGACAGCACGTCGACCAACTGCGGCAGCAGCGGCACCGGCACGTTGTCGGCGCAGTAGACCCCGAGGTCCTCGAGCACGCGCAGCACGGTCGACTTGCCGCCGCCCGACAAGCCGGACACGACCCAAAGCTCCATCACTCGACCTCCGTGACCGAGATGACGCTCGACGGCGTGGGCATCACCGGCTCTGGTGCCCCGTCTCCGGCGATGCTGGCTCGAATGCGCGCGTTCACCTTTTCCTGGAACTCCCGGGCCGAATCGTGTCCACGGTACTTGAGCAGCTGGTTGCGCGCCACCACCTCGATGAGCGAGGCGATGTTGCGGCCTGGCCGCAGCGGAATCCGCACCAGCGGCACGTCCACCGACAGGATCGGCCACACCTGCTGCTCGGTGCCGAGGCGGTCGTAGTCGTCCTCGTCCTGCATCGACAGCTCGACCACGACCTCGATCTTCTTGTTGTCCCGTACGGCGGCGACCCCGAACAGGTGCGTGATGTTCAAGATGCCCATCCCGCGGATCTCCATGTGGTGCTGGTGCAACTCGGTCGCCGCCCCCCACACCGTGTCCGGCGGTCGCACCGTGACCTCCACGACGTCGTCGGCGACGAGGCGGTGCCCCTTGAGAATGAGGTCGAGCGCCGCCTCGCTCTTGCCGACGCCCGAGCGCCCGATGAGCAACAGGCCCACCCCGAGCACGTCCATCAGCACACCGTGGATGCTCGCCGTCGGCGACAGCAGCTCTTCGAGTCGTCGCGTGACGCGGGTGATGAACGTCGACGAAAGCAGCGACGACTGCATCACCGGCACCCCGTGCTCGCACGCGAGGTCCAGCAAAAACTGTGGCGGCTCGAGATTGCGCGTCAGGGCGAGGCCGCAGATCCCCCGTCCGAAGAAGGTCGCCAGGCCCTTGCGCGCCTGTGCTTCGTCGATCGTCAGCAGGTAGTCGACCTCGGTCAGCCCGAACACCTGGATCCGGTCCGGGTACACGTGCTTGACGAAGCCCGACAGCGCCAGCCCGGGCTTTTGGATCCGTGGTCGGGTGATCCGACGTTCCAGGCCGCCCCAATCCGAGATCAACCGCAGCTCGAGGTTGCCTTCGCCTTCGAGCAGACGTCCGACTTCGACCGACTCTTCGTTGCGCATGTCCGTCCCCGCACCGCGGGCCGCCGGTTGCTAGAACAGGCGGCGACGCTTGCTGCTCGACAGGACGCCGAGCTGCTCGCGGTACTTGGCGACCGTGCGCCGGGCGATGTCGATGCCCTGCCCCTTGAGCAGCTCGACCAACTTCTGGTCGCTGTAGGGCCGATTCTGGTCTTCGCCGTCGATCAACTGCTTGATCTTGCTCTTGACCGCCTCGGAGGCCAGCTCCTCGCCGTTGGAGCGGCTGATCCCGGCGTTGAAGAAGTACTTGAGCTCGAAGATGCCCTGCGGCGTGTGGACGTACTTGTTGGTCGTCACGCGCGAGACCGTGGACTCGTGCATCTCGATGTCCTCGGCCACGTCCTTGAGGATGAGCGGCTTGAGGTGCTCGACCCCGCGATCGAAGAAGTCCCGCTGGAACTTCAGGATGCTCTTCGCAACTTTGAGGATGGTCCGCTGTCGCTGCTGGATCGAGCGGATGAGCCACTGCGCCGAGCGCAAGCGCTCGGTGATGTACTCCTTGGCCTCGCGCGAGCTTCCCATCGCCCCGCGGTAGAAGCCGCTGATCTTGAGCTTGGGCAGACCGTCGTCGTTGAGCGTGACCACCCAATCGTCGCCGATCTTCTGAATGTAGACGTCGGGGACGATGTAGTGCGGCTCCTCGGACGCGTACGCCCGCGCCGGTCGGGGCTCGAGGCCCATCACGACCTTGGCCGCCTCGTAGACCTCCTCGAGCGATTCGCCCATGTCACGGGCGATCGCCGGGTAGGCGCGCTTTTCGAGGTTGTCGAGGTGCTTGCAGATCAGCGCCCGCACCAGCGGGTCCTCGATGGGCTCGTCCGGATGGTTGGCCTGAATCCACAACGCCTCCGAAAGATTGCGGGCGCCGATCGAGACCGGGTCCAGCGACTGGATCCGACGCAGCACCTGCTCGACGCGCATCACCGACGAGTTCGTCTGGCGGGCGATCTGAGGCACGGTGGTCTCGCGCAGATAGCCCGCGGGCGACAGGCTCCGGATGATGTGCTCGGCGATCTCCTCTTCGACCTCGGAGAAGTCGGCGAGGCGGACCTGCCACTCGAGGTGCTCGGCGAGCGTCTCGGGGCGCGAGGCCGTGGCCTCCAGCGAGGGCATGTCGTCGTTGTCGACCCGAACGCCGTCACCGCTGGGCGGCGTGTAGGACTGATTTTCGAGGTAGGCCTCCCAGTCGAAGTTGTCCTTCGGGGTTTCCTCGACCTTGACCTCTGGCTGCTCGGAGCTCTGTTGCTCCTTGCGGTGGGCCGACTCGGCCTCCCGCTGGTTCATCTCGAGGCTGTCTTGCATCTCCACCGAGGAAATCGCCTCGTCGTTGGAGCTGCCGAGCTCGTGGGACTCGTCGAGCAGGGGATTTTCGAGGAGCTCACCGCGAACGAGATCTTGCAGCTCGATTCGCGACAGCTGCAGGAGCTTGATGGCCTGCTGCAGCTGTGGCGTCATCACCAGCTGCTGGCTCATCCTCAGCTCTTGCCGCATGTTGAGCGCCATCTACGAGCCCGTACCTTCCTCGTCGAACGCGACCAACATAGCAGCTTTGCAAACACCCGGCCAAAGTTAAAAAAAGTCCTTGTCCATGGGTGTTAGGTACTTGACGAGCGCTTGCAAACTCCGTGCGGAGCGTTGCCGGCAGGTGCGCCGAAGCGAGGGACGGCTGCACGCGCCGTCCCTGCACTCGGACCGCTTCATGCCTCGTCGACTACTGCCGCTGCCGGAAGTAGTCGGTCGCCGCCCCCACGTAGGCCGCAAACAGAGGATGCGGCACGGTCGGACGCGAGCGGAACTCGGGGTGGAACTGACACCCCACGAAGAACGGGTGCTCGCTCGGCGGCAGCTCGAGCATCTCGACGAGGTTGCCGTCCGGCGAAAGGCCCGACAGCACGAGCCCCGCCGCCTGCAGC
>CALBMM010000010.1 GCA_937896535.1 uncultured Pseudomonadota bacterium | reverse complement strand
TGCGGGCGATCGCCGAAGCGCCCCCGGTCCCGCTACCCCCGGAGCAGCTGAGCCATCCCAACGTGATCGCGGTGCACGAGGTGGGCCGCTACGAGGACCGCATCTTCATCGCGATGGAGCTCGTCGACGGGGGGACCGTGCGCGAGTGGCTCGCCACGCCGCGGACGTGGCACGAGGTCGTCGACGTGTTCGTCCAGGCGGCGGAGGGGCTCGCCGCCGCCCACGCACGCGGGCTCGTACACCGCGACTTCAAGCCCGACAACATGCTCGTCGGGCGCGACGGTCGCGTCCGCGTCGCCGACTTCGGGCTCGCGCGCGCGGCCGGGAGCCTTTCGTCGACCGACTCCCCATTGCAGTCCCAGGACAACCCGTTCGACGACCTGGCCAGCAGTGGCTCGCTCGACGTGCGGCTGACCAGAACGGGGACGGCCGTCGGCACGCCGGCCTACATGGCGCCGGAGCAGGTCACGGGGATCGGGGTCGACGCGCGCGCCGACCAGTTCGCGTTCTGCGTCGCGCTTCACGAAGCGCTGTACGGGGTGCGACCGTTCGTGGGCCGGTCGATGACGGAGCTGCTCGCGGCCGCGGCCGTGGGCGACGTGGTGGCGCCGCCCTCCGACCGCACCGTCCCGGGCTGGGTGCGCGCGGTGGTGCTGCGCGGACTGTCCCCCGATCCGAGCCGGCGCTACCCCGACATGCGTGCGCTCGTCGCCGCCTTGGCCGCGGACCCGGGCCGTCGCCGACGCCGCGTCGTGTTCGGCATCGGCGTGGTGGGCACGCTCGCGTTCACGGCGTGGGTCAGCCGCTCGACCGTGACCGAGCCAGACCCATGCGCGCGCGCGGGGCAAGCCGTCGCCGACGTCTACGACGACGCGGTCGGCGAGTCCGTGGCGACCAGCTTGCGCGCAGTGGACCCGGTGCTCGGCGCGAGCGCGGCGCAGCGCGTCACCCCGCTACTTTCGGACTACGCGTCCTCGCTCGCCGCTGCCCACGTGCGCGCCTGCGAAGCCAACGAGCGCGGCGAGCAGTCGGACGCGATGTTCGATCAACGCGTGGGGTGTCTCGTTCGCGCGCAGAACGGCTTGCAGGCCGCGCTCGACGTGCTGACGGCAGATGCCGACCTCCACACGGTGGAAAACGCCGTCGACCTCGTGGTCGGGCTTGCGTTGGTCGAGGCGTGCGACGACGTGGCTTCGCTGAGCACGGTCGTGCCGCTGCCGACCGACCCGGAGCGCGCCGCGGCGATCGAGACCGTGTGGGCGGAGGCCACGACCGTGGATGCGCTGCAGAAGGCCGGACGGTACGCGGAGGTCGAGCGGAGGATCCGACCGCTGGTGTATCGAGGCCTGGCGCTGGACTACCCGCCGCTGTCACGCATGGTGCTGACCCTGGCCGGCCAACAGGACAGCGACGGTGACGACTCGAGCGCCGCGGCGGACGCTCACGCGAGGGCGTATCGCCACGCGATCGAGGGCGGGGAGTTCGACAAGGCGGGAATCGCCGCGGCCCAGCTGGCCGAGGCGTTGGGCAATCGCCCCGCCCGGTACGCGGAGGCCGCTCGGTGGCTCGAGGCGGCATGGGGTGCATCGCGAGCCTTCGACTACTCGCCCTCGCAGCAGGTCGCCCTGACCGCGACCGAGGCGACGGTGCTGTATTTCGGCGACCGCTTCACCCAGGCGGCCGCTACTGCCGAGCGGGGCCTGCAGATGGTCCGCGCGCAGCCGGTCACGCCCCGCACCCGTCGGCTCGAGATCCAGCTGCTGGTACGCCAGGGCACGGCGCTGTCGGAGCTCGCGTCGTACGACGCCGCGCTGGTCGCCCTCGACGACGCGCGCGCGCTCGCCGACTCGCTGTACGGTGCCGAGCACCCGCGACTGGCGGCCATCCTCGCCAACTCGGCCCGCGTCGCCTCCAACAGCGGCGACCACACGCGCGGGATCGCGATGGTCGAGCGCGCGGCGAACATCCTCGCCGCGTCCCACGGCCGAGACTCGGTCAACTACGCCGACATGTTGATGCAGGTCGCGATCGCCCAGACCCGAGCCGGGCACGTGGACGAGGCGGTCGAGCTCGAGCAGAAGGTTCTCGAGATCGCCGAGAAGGCCGCGGGCGACAACCTGCCGCTGATGGCGATGGCGGCGTCGAACCTGTCGGGCGGTCTCGGGCAGCTCGGCCGAACCCACGAGGCGGAAGAGTACGCGCGCAAAGCCGTGGGTCTGGTCGAGCAGGCGTTCGGCAAGGACTCGCTCAAGGCGGCGCAAGCCCGGCTCAACTACGCGGTGGCCTTGCAGCGCAACGGCGACGACGAGAACGCGGTGGAGCCGCTCGTGAAGGCGCGCGAGGTGCTCGTCGCCACCCACGGCCGCGTCCATCCTTCGGTCGTGATCGTCGACCTCAACCTCGCGCTCGCCTACCTCGGCGTCGACGACTTCACCTCGGCCCACGCGATCCTCGACGAGGCCGAAGCGAGTGCGGAGAAGCTCGAGGGAGATCCGCGCCTGTACCTGGCGCGGACCTGGGCGACGCGCGCCTCCTTGCTCGACCACCAAGAACGCGACGAGGAGGCGCGGCGCATCGGGGCGCAGGCGATCGAGACCTACGCCGCCCTCGGCCAGCGCAGCGTCGAGTACGCGAGCACGCTCCTGCAACACGGCCGCCGGGTCGTCGACCGCGAGGAGGCTGTCCGGTGGCTCACGCTGTCGATCGAGATCGGCGACGAGCGCAACATGGAGGGCGACAGGCCGATCGTGGCCCGTTGGCTCCTGGCCGAGGCGCTTGGCAACACGGACCCGAAGGCGGCGGCGCTGCGTGCCGAGGCGGCCGAGCGTTTCGAGAAGGCACCGGATCTCCCCGAAAGCCCCGAGGTGGCCGAGCAGATTCGGGCGTACCTGCGACGGCGCAATCGCTGATCGTCGTCCGATCCGCCGGCCCGCGGGCCTCGTTGCGCGGGCGCGGGCGGAGCGGCGGCCACGATCTGCTATCGTTGCCGGCCGATGAGCGACGGCCCCTCCCGGCTCTATCTCGTGATCGGCGGCGTCGTCGTCGCGACGATCTGGGCGACCGCCGGCGTGTTCGCCTACAACGGCACGTGGTGGCCGCTCATCGTCGTGGGTTCGATCGCTGGATCGGCGCTCGTGGTGTCGATGGGCATGGCACTGTTCGTGCGTGCCCGGTCCGGCCCCCGGGCCGTTGGAGCACCGGCGTCGGCGAGTGTCGGGCGCGACGCGCCACCACCCCGTGCGGACGGATTGGTGGGTCCCCGCGGGCGTGGCAACAACAAGCGCAAGCGCAAGCGCCACCGCTGACGCGCTGGCCAAAATGACGTCGTCACCGCATACTCGGCGCTCGATGGCCCAATCCGCGGGCAGGATCGGCGCGTACGACCTCGTCGAGCGCGTCGGCGAAGGTGGCATGGCCGAGGTGTGGCTGGCACGCCGTGAGGGCCTGTCGGGGGCGGTCAAGTCGTGCGCCCTCAAGCTGATGTTGCCGCGGATCGCGGCCGACGAGCGCCACCGCAAGATGTTCCTGCAGGAGGCGCGACTGGCTCTGAAGCTGTCGCACGCCAACATCGTGTCGGTCTTCGACGCGGGCGAGGCCGACGGTCGGCTCTACATCGCGATGGACTGGATCGACGGCGTGGACCTGCGCGCCTTCTCGCAGAAGATCTGGGACATCCCGATGCGGTTTTCGATCCCGGTCGTCTGCCACATCGTGGGCGAGATCCTCGGGGCGCTCCGCTACGCGCACACATACGGCATCGGCGGGCAGTCGCTGGGGATCATTCACCGCGACATCTCGCCGCACAACGTGTTGGTCAGCTCTTCGGGCGAGGTCAAGCTCGCCGACTTCGGCATCGCGCGCGTCATCGGCGAGGACACCTCGCACATGCACGTCAAGGGCAAGCTGCGCTACATGCCGCCCGAGCAGTTTCAGGGCGAGCCCACGCAGGCCTCGGACTTGTTCGCGGTCGGGGCGATCCTGCACGAGCTGCTGACGGGACGACGCTTCCGCGAGGGCATCGAGTCGCAAGAGCACTGGGTGCGCGTGCTGATGACCGAAGAGCAGGTCCCGCCGCTGGGCCGCGACGGCGTGCCGCCCGAGCTCGAGAACCTGCGTCAGGGCCTATTGCAGGCCAAGATGGCCGACCGGCTGCAGACCGCCGACGAAGCGCTGATGCTGCTGCATCAGTGCGACCAGTGGCGCAACTCGACGATCGAGCTGCGCAAGATGTACGAGCGGTACTTCAACGTGCAGCGACGCACCGGGCTCACCCGCGGCGACGGGGCGCTGCCGGCGATGCCGGACGTACCGCCCGCGATGCCGCAAGCCGACAAGCTGCCTTCGGGGCTCGAGACCGTACCGCCCAGCGACGTGGAAGCGGATGCGCCGGTGTTCTTTCGGCGGCGGCGCACGTCGTCGGGAGCGGCGGTCGTCTCCGGGACGGCCGAGACGTCCGCGAGCATCCCGACGGTCTCGCCGACGGCGGATACGGCCGCGAGCGTCCCGGCGATCGCCCCCGTGCCTCCGAGCCCGCCGTTCGCGGGCGCGCCGGCCGGGGCCGATGCGACGGCGTTTCTGCCCGACGGTGGACTCGGGGCGCACTTGGGCGACGTGCCGCCCACGATGCTGCTGCCCAGCCAGCCCGAGCCCGCGGCGTCGCGCGGGGCCCCGGCCGCGCCCCGGCCCGTCGCCGCCTCGAGCGCCGCGTTCGCGACCGGTTCCGGGCCGATCGGCGCGCCGACGCGACCGGAATCGAACGGCTCGATGACCCACGCGCCCACCATGCCCAACGCCGCCGACGCGACGCGCACGTCGGTGACCATCGCGCGGGACCGCGATCGAACCATGAAGATCGTCGCGATCGTCTCCGTCATCGCGATGTTGGCCACCGCCGGCTTCGTCGCGGTGCTCAAGCTGGCCGGAGGCTGAAGGCTGCACATGACCGGCGCGGGCTTCGACAGCGACCTCAAGACGCGGCGACACGTGGCCGCGCAGCCGCCGTCGGCGACGCCCGATCCCGAGGACATCGCGGCGGGCGACGTGCTGGCCGAGGGCACGTACCGCATCGAGGGCATGCTCGGGCAGGGCGGGATGGCATCGGTCTTCCGCGCCAAGGACCTGCGATCGGGACGCGACGTCGCCCTCAAGGTGATCGCCAAGCGCTACGTCGGTCGTTTCGATCGCGAAAAGCGCTTCGAGAACGAGGGGCGACTGGCCGCGCGGCTGACCGGCCATCGCAACATCGCCGCGCCGCTGGCGTTCGGCAAGCTCACCGACCCGGGCCAGGAGGGGCGGATGTACCTGGCGATGGAGCTGGCGCGCGGCCCCACCCTGCTGGACCTGGTGAGCATGCACGGCACGCTGCCGGTGGCCGACGCGATGGTCTACATCCGCGACGTGGCCCGGGCGCTGCGAGACCTGCACGCGGGCGGCGTGGTCCATCGCGACGTCAAGCCTTCCAACGTCATCGTCGTGGAGACGCCGGAGGGTCCGATCGCCAAGCTCGTCGACTTCGGGCTCGCCTCGGACATCGAGACGGAGTCGGAGGACGACGGTCGGCTCACGAAGGCGGGCGAGCGCCCCGGCACGCACCACTACATGAGCCCCGAGCAGGCTTGGGGCGCGCCGGCGCATCCCATCTTCGACGTGTACGCCCTCGGTGCGACGTTCTACGAGCTGCTGACCGGCGAGCCGCCGTGGCACGACCTGTCGCCGGCGGACGTGATGCGCCGCAAGTGCGACCTGAACCTGCCGTCGCCGCGGGTCGAGGACAAGCGGCAGGCGTTGCCGCCCGGGCTCGGCGAGCTCGTCGACGATTGCCTGCGGGCCAAGGCGTCCGAGCGCGTGCCCTCGG
This sequence comes from uncultured Pseudomonadota bacterium, assembly GCA_937896535.1. GTDB lineage: Bacteria > Myxococcota_A > Polyangia > Nannocystales > Nannocystaceae > CALBMM01. The sequence continues at coordinate 9,495 of CALBMM010000010.1, read as the reverse complement.
CCTCGCGTTTTCTCGAGCGCCTCGACGAGCTGCGCAGCAACGCCGGCGTGCCGACGCACCGACCCGCGACCTCGACCGGCGTGGTGGGCATCGCCCGCACGATCGATCACCAGGCGCGCGAGCCTCGGCTCAAGAAGATCGTGGCCGAAGCCGCGGCCGCGAAGGCGCAGGGGCGACCCGGGCCGGTGGAGCTGACGCCGATCCGCACGGGCGCGACGCGGCCGGAGATCGCGGCGGACCGGGCCGACTGGCCCGAGCCCTGGGGCGAGGCCGATGCGCCGCAGCCGGTCGTGACGGGCGCGACGGTCCCCGCCGCCGCCGCGCGGGGTCAGACGCAGGTGGTCGAGGTCGCGCCGCCTTCGTCGGCGCGCGTGCGTGGCATGTGGCTCGGGCTCACGGCCGGCCTCGCGATCGGGCTCGGGGGATTGGCGGCGTGGTGGCTGACCGCCGATCGTGCCGGCACGAAGACCGAGACGGAGCCGGCGTCGGCGGATGCGGCGCGCGATGACGATGCCGCGCGCGATGACGATGCCGCGCGCGATGACGATGCCGCGCGCGATGACGATGCGGCGAAGGCCGCCGGTGGCGTCGCGACGGGCGGAGGCAGCGGCGATGGCGACGACGTCGCTGCGGTCGTGGGCACAGTCGGCGACGCCGGGGCCGCGAGCGATGGTCCGACTCCGGTTGCCGACGACGCCGCCGCGTCGGGCGAGACCGGGGGCGACGCCCCGTCGCCGGCCGCGACCGACGACGGTGACGCGCCGACCGACGACGACGACGACGGTGGCGCGTCCGTGCCGACGCCCAAGAACCCCAAGGACCCCGGCCCCACCGTCCCCGCGGACGAGTGGACGGAGGCGCGTTGCGCCGCCGAGCGCAAGGACGCCGACAAGGCCGTGACGGCCCGACGCTGGGCCGGTGCGCTGGAGCACACCCGCGTGGGCAAGTGTTGGCCGAACAAGTCGGCGCGCGCCCAGATCCGCGTGCAGGCCTACTTCGAGCTGTCCCGCTACGACGACTGCATCAAGGCCGGGGCCGGCTCCTCGGACGCGACCGTGCAACGCACCGTCCGACGATGCGAGAAGGCCCGCGACGCGGGCAAGTGAATCCCATGCGACTGTGCAACCGCCTCGCCATTCCCCTCGTCGTCGTGTGTCTCGCTTCGCCCGCATCGGCGTGGGCGGCCCCGGCATCGAAGGCGGTCCTCGATGTCGCCGTCGAGCTCGACCAGCCCGGCGACAAGGCCCTCGCCGACCAGATCCGCGGCGGGATGGTCAAGGCGCTCAACGCCGAGGGCGTCGCCGTCACGAAGGCAGCCGACGCCCACACCGGCACGATCGTCATCAAGGTCGGCTGGAACGCCGACGACAACCACGCCATCGACGTGCTCGTGCAGACCGCCGAGGGCGACAAGGCCGTCACCGGCAGCCCCTTCGTCTGCGACACCTGCAAGGACGCCCAAGTCGTGGAGACCGTGCTCGCGGCCGCGCCGGCGATGATCGAGCAGCTCCCCGAGACCCCCGACGACGGGCCGTCCGGCGACGGCGACGGCGACGGCGGTGACGACGGCGGCAGCGGCCAACCGCGCGACGGGCAGACCCAGCCGCTGGGTCGGCTCGGCAAGGCCGGCATCGGCTTGATGGTCGGCGGCGCCGCCGTGTTGGTCGGCGGCGCGGTGCTCACGGCGATGGGGGAGAAGGAAGACTCTGCGCCCGGCAATCCGCAGCGACTGGACGCCAAGGACTTTCGGCCACCCGGCTACGCCTTGCTCGGCGTCGGAGGTGCGGTCCTCGTAACGGGCGTCCTGCTCCTCGCGGTCGACCGGATCAAGGCCAAGCCCAAGAAGACGACGTTTGCTCCAAGCCTCGCGCCAGGCTTCGCCGGCGCGACGATCCGCGTACACTTTTGATGAAGAGATTCGCCATGCAGCACGAAGCCTCCCCCGTCACCTCGTACGCCACGACCGCCGGCCGCATCGCGATCGCCGGTGTGCTCGGTATGGGACTGTCGGTCGCGTGCAAGTCCTCGCGCCTCAACCCCGATCACTGTGCCAACCGCGAAGGCGACCGCACGTGCGCCGAGCTGTACCCCGACGGCTCGCGCCCGTTTTGCGGCTGGGGCACCTGCTTCGAAGCGGAGGACGGGTGCGTGGAAACGATGCCGGGCACCCCGGACTGCTACAGCCCGTGCGGCGGTGAGCGCACCGCCGACGACGAGGACGCGTGCATCGACGTGACGACGGCGACGGACTCGTCGATGACGGGCACGAGCGGGCAGACCTCCGACGCCACGATGGGCCCCGGTCCCGGCACGATGACCGGCACCGACACCGGCAATACCGACCCCGGCACCACCGGCCCCATGGGCTGCATCGACGACGACGAGTGTGGCACCGGCGACGAGCTCGAGGCCTTCTGCGTCGACAACGTCTGCACCCACTGCGGCATGACCGACGACCCCGACGCCGCCTGTGCCTCCACCTACCCAGGCACTCCCGTCTGCGTCGTCGACCAGTGCGTCCAGTGCTCCGCCCAAAACGACTCCGCTTGCCAGGACGACACCCCCATCTGCGACGACGACAACAACGCCTGCATCGGCTGCTCCGACCACGCCCAGTGCCCAGACACCGCCTGTGACCTCTCCACCGGTGCATGCATCCAAGGCGACGTCTTCCATGTCGACGGCGACGGCATGCCCGGCCAAAACGGCATCACACACACTTCCATCGTCGACGCCTACGACGCGCTCAACGGCGACGGCGTCATCTTCATCCACGCCATCGCCGGCGACGTCAACTATCAGGAGTTCCTCCCCTTCGACCAGAACCGCACCGTCGCCTTCCTCGCCGCCCCCGGCGAAAACCCCGTCTGGCAGGGCAACTCCGCCAACCCCACCATCAACGTCTCCAGCGGCACCGCCATCTTCCACAGACTCGACCTGTCCCTCAACGGCGGCCGCGAGGCTGTCCGCGTCGACGATGCCACCTTCATCGCGCAGCGCTCTCGCTTCACACGGAACACCGACAGCGGGGTCGTTGCTCAAAACGGCGCGGTGGTGAGGCTGGAAAACTGCTTCGTCGCGGGGAACGGAACGTTCGCGCCCGCAATCAATGCCACGAGCTCGGACCTCGAGATCGTCTATTCGACGCTCGTACGTGGTTTCAACCCTGACGAGCCGGTCATCGAATGCACAACCCCGGGCTCGACGTTGATTCGAAACTCGATCGTCGCGAACGAGGCGATCAACCCGGGAAGCGAGATCTCGTGCGTTGGCGCCATGCTGGACAGCACGGCCGTCGAGACCAGTAGTGACATCACGACCTGGTTCCCGAACTTCTCCCAAGGAAACCTGTCCCTCGGACCCGCCGGCGCCGCCCAGTTCGCCGACATCGCCACATGGCAAACCGGCGATCCCCTCGTCGACATCGACGGCATGATGCGCGTCGGCGTCGACGGCATGACCGAGCACGCCGGCGCCGACCTGCCGTAGGCCACCGGCGCGCCTTCGCCCCTGCAACACCCGCCTCTCAGCGCGGTGTTGCGGGCGCTACGCGATGGCACGCGCGCTGCCAGATCCGGGCACTGTGGCGGGCACAGATGCCGAAAGTGGCACGGAGCGTGCCACCCCCCGGACCGTCAGCAGGCGATGCAGATGCACGACAGCTGGTCGGGCTCGGGCGGGTCGAAGCAGGCCACGAAGGGGTCTTCGCACAGCGACGAGGCGCAGTCGCAGTCCACGTCGCCCATGCAGGCGGCCGGCAGCGGGCGGCACTCGTAGGTGGTCATGAAGGCCTCGAACGCGACGCAGATCTCGTTGGCCGCACACACGCCGCAGTTGCCGATCACCTGACCGCCGGAGCTGGACTCGCCGCCGTCGGTGGTGCCGGAATCGGTGCCGCTGTCGCCGGAGGTCGTGCCGGTGCCGGTCGCTTCGCCGCCGGAGCTGTCGACCTGGGTGGTCGCCCCCGGGCCGGTGCTCTCGGCGCCCGAGTCCGTGGCCGAGCCCGAGGTGGACGGGGTCGAAGTGTCGCCGGCGGAGGTCGGCGAGCCCGTCGTGGGGGTGCCGGTGCTGTCGCCGGCCGTGGTGGTGTCCGAGGAGGTCGCGTCGTCGCCACATCCAACGAGCGCCATCGCAAATCCAAGAGCCAGCGTAATCTTGTACGTCATGACCGAAGGGTCTAGCTCAACCCGCGCAGCGATGGAATCTCTCGTCGACCTCGGGCGTCGCAGCGATCGCATGCGAGGTCCGTGGATTGTGCCCGTGCTGCTGCTGGCGTGCGGGCACCCCGCCGCGGGTACCCCGCCGCAGTCGGTGCCCGAGGCCGCGGGTGGCAACGAACCGCGGGCTCCCGCGACCACGCCCAGCGCGACCGAGCCTTCGTCACCGCCGACGCCAACGCCGTCCGCCGCCGCCACGCCGGTGCCCGACGAGCCGCCGGTCCCCTACCCCACCGTGTACTGCGGCTTCCCCAACGACGTGGGCGATCGCTGGGAGATCGGGATCGATCCGCAGACGAAAGACGACCGCCGCCGTGCGGCCCGTTTGCTCGACGCGTACCCGGACGCGGACGGCTACGAACGCAAGCTCGCGCGCACCAACTTGCCCCCGGCCTACCACGAGCTCGACGAGGTGACCGTGCTCGCGCCCGGACGCGCCGCCGGCACGAAGGTCCGCGCCGCGGGCGTGCGACCGTCACCGAGCGACGGCCACTTCGTCCTCGTGCTCGACGTGCGCCCCAAGGCGCTGCCGGGACAGTTCGGCCTCGTCGTCGCGAGCGCGGATGCACCGGCCGGACTGCAGCCGGTCGCACGCGACGGCAGCGACGCGAAGCTGTCCCCGGACGGTCCGGTGGATCTTCGCCGGTTCATGCGTCGCGACCTCGATCGCGGCGGCGTGGACGACGACGCGGGCGCGCGCTTCGAAGCGGTCGGCAAGGTCGATCTCGACGGCGACGGTCTCGACGAAGTCGTCGTGCACGAGCACTGGTCCGAGGGGCTGTTCGTGTGGCTCGTGCGCTGGCACGCCGACGTCGGACAGCTACGCGGCACCTTCGTGTGCGGCGACGCGTCCTGAACGGCTCACTCACACCTGCCGTAGCCGGCGGGCCACTCGTTGCCTCGTCACGCGGGGAACCTCGGCCGCATCGGCGAGCTCGCCCCAACGTCCCAAGTTTGCGTCACCAGTGATGTATCGGACCCATTCTACGTGTCCAAGACATCAATACTGATGCATCAGCGGTGCTCGTCGAGCCAGGTCGCGACGCGTCGCTGGTCGTCCGCGGCGCCGTCGCCGACCTCGGCGTACAGATCGGCGGCGCGCTGGGCCATCTGGCGGGCGTGGGCGCGCTCGGGCCGGCTCTCCCACAGCGCCTCGGCGAGGTGAAACAGCGCCTTGGCACGACTGGCCGGATCCGCCGACGGCGTGTCGAGGATCGACTCGGCCCGCGACAGTGCCTCCACGCCTTCTTCGCGCATGCCCATCTCGAGCAACGTCCCACCGAGCCCGAGCCACGCCTGGGCGACGCGTGGATGCTGTGCGCCCTGCGTGGCCTCGCGGATCTTGACCACGCGGCGATACGCGTCGGTCGCTTCGGCGCGCCGCCCCTGCGCACGCAGGGCGTTCGCGAGCCCGTACAGCACGTTGCCGACCTTCATGTCGTCGGGTCCGAGCTCGCGCTCGCGAATCTGCAGTGCGGCACGGAACTGTTCCTCGGCGCCCGCCGGATCGTCGCGCAGGCTCAGCAGGGCCGCGAGGTTCATGTGCGAGTCGCCGATCTCGAGGTGTCCCTCCCGCAGCGTCGCCTGCCGGATCGAAAGGGCGGCACGGAAGTGACGCTCGGCGTCCTCGTAGCGCTGACGCTCTTGGTAGAAGCCCGCGAGGTTGTTGTGGGTGCGCGCCACGTCGGGATGCTCGCCGCCCAGCGTGCGCACGCGGATCTGCAGCACGTCGAGGAACTCGCGCTCGGCCTCGTCGAGCCGGCCGCGCTGGCGCAGGATCATGGCCAGGTTGTTGCGCGCCCCCATCACGTCCGGATGCTCGGGGCCGAGCGCGGTCGTCTGCGACTCGATCGCCGCCCGCGTCTGGGCTTCGGCGGCCTCGAAGTCGCCACGCCGATGGGCGAGCGCCGCGAGACTGGTGTGCGCGGCGCCCTGCAAGGGATGCCCGGACGGCGTCGCGCGCTCGAGGGTGGCGAGTGCCTGGCGCAGCTGTGCCTCGGCCTCGTCGATCTCGTCGGCGCCCTGCAGGATCGTCGCGTGGCTCATCCGCGCCGACGCGACGAGGGGATGATCGGGACCGAGCGCGGCGACGCGGGCATCGAGCGCCGCCTGCCCCTCGGCGATCGCCTCGTCGAATCGTCGCTGCCGGTACAGCGTGGTCGCGAGGGCGGCGCGGGCCTCGGCCACGCGCAGGTCGTCCTCGGGAAGCTCCGCGCGTCGCAGCTGCAGCGAGGTGCGCAGCTGCGCCTCGGCATCGTCGTAGTCCCCCGCGGCCTGCAGCACGAGCCCGATCGTCGTGCGGGCCTCCGCCTCCGCGAGCGGATCGGCGGCCGACATGCCGAGCGCCAGCTCCCGCATCGGTAGCGCCTCGGCCGGTCGTCCCTGCCGATTGCCGAGGTTGTCCATGAGCATCACGGTCGCCGTGCGCACCGCGTCCCACTGCCCTTGCGCCGAGGCAAGGGCGTGCACCTTGCGGATCACCGCCTCCGCGGCCTCGTGCTCGCCCAGGCCGGTGTGTACCTTCGCGGCCACCAGCCACGCCTCGGTCTTGACGGGCTCGTACGCGAGATCGGCGAGCTCGGTTTGCGCGCGCGTGATCGCGACCTTGGCCCGCGCCAGCTCGCCCGCGTCGTCGTGCGCGGCCGCCTCGGCCACCGCGGCTCGTACCGCCTCCACGCGCTCGACCTCGGCCGGATCCGGAGGGGGTGCGCCGGCCTGCAGGGCCGCCACGTCGGCGCATGTGGCGATCGAGGGCAGCGCGGCGACGACTTCGTGCGCGTTCTCGACGGTCTGCGGCGTCGCCTCGGCGAGCACGCTCGTCGCGGCCACCAGATCCTGCTTGGCGCGACGCAGGCAGGCCATGCGCAGGTCGAGCGCCGCCTCCGACTGTTCCTTGCGACGGTGGGTGGCCTCGCAAGCATCGCGATGCATCGCCGACCACGTCGAGGTCCACACGTCGAGACTCGTGGCGACGCGGTCGAAGGCCCCGGCCGCGAACGCCAGGTCCCCACCGACGAACGCGGCACGGATCTGCGCGCGCCGGCCCTCGTCCCAGACGCCGGCGAGCTCCGCCGCGGCACCGGTACACGTCTCGTCGGGCGCCTGGTCGCGATCGGATCCGGCCACGGCGAGGGCGACCGCGAGCAGGCCCACCGACACGCCGAGTGCACCCCAGCGCCGACCCGCCCCCGAACGTGGCGTGAGCTCGCCGAGCAACGCGTCCATCGACGGCCACCGCTGGGCGGGCGAGATCGACAGCCCGCGTGCGACGGCGGGTCGGATCCACGCCGGCACGTCCGTCAACGCGTCGTCGTCGAGCGCGTAGTCCCCCACCGTGGCGAAGGGACGTCGCCCCGTCAGGCCCTCGACGAGCGACAGGCAAAACGAGAACTGATCGCTGCGTGCGTCGGCACGCTCGCCCGCGGCCTGCTCGGGCGCCATGTAGGCCGGCGTGCCGAGCCGCTGGCCGGTACGGGTGAGCTCGCCGCCCGATTCGGGCCCGCTCGGATCGACGCCGAGCTCGGACGGCATCGCGTCGACCCAGCCGGCGAGTCCGAAGTCGACGACGCGCGCCCGGGGTCCGGCCACCGTGGGCTGCACCATGACGTTGGCCGGCTTGAAGTCGCGGTGGATCACTCCGTTGCGATGGGCTTCGGCGAGACCACGCCCGGCCTGGCCGAAGACGTCGAGCACCTGCGCCGCGGACCGTTGCGACTGCTGCAGCCATGTCGCCAGGTCGGGCCCGTCGATGTACTCCATCGTCAGGTACGCGCTGCCCTCGTACTCGCCGACGTCGAAGACGCTCACGATGTTCGGGTGCGACAGCCGGCCGGCGACCTGCGCCTCGCGAACCAGACGCTCGGTGGAGGTCAGTGAAGATCCGGTACGACGCTTGAGCAGCTTGAGCGCGACGCGACGATCCAGCCGCGGGTCGTACGCGGCCCACACGATGCCAGCCCCGCCGGCGCCGATCCGCTCGATGAGGGTGAACCGACCGATGCGCGCGGGCTCGGCCGCGTCGCGAAACAGCTTGGCCGACACGCTCGACAGCACCCGGGACGCCTCTCGCTCCTCGGCGACGCCGGCCTCGTCCGCGGCGGCGAACAGGTCCCCGGCGTGCGCGGAGCTGTCGAGCTCGCTGTCGTCGACGGTGTCCACGGGCCGGGCAACCATAGCCTCGTTCGCACGGCGCTATCATCCGTGGGTGTCTTCCGCTCCGTTCGTGGGTGTCGACGGCTGTGCCCGAGGCTGGGTGGCGATCGGGATCGACGATGCCGGCTTCGTCCAGGCACGCCGCTTCGGGGACTTCGCGGCGCTGATCCGCGCCTTCGAGGACGCGCGAGTGATCGGGGTCGACATGCCGATCGGCCTCGTCGACGCGCCGGTCCGCGCCGCGGACCAGGCGGCGCGGGCGTACCTGGCCGGTGCAGCTTCGTCGGTGTTCAACGCGCCGGTTCGCGCGGCCCTGCACGCCGACTCGTACGAAGACGCGAGCGCGATCAGCCGGCGCATCGCCGGCAAGGGACTGAGCAAGCAGTCGTTTCATCTGATGGCCAAGATCCGCGAGGTCGATGCCCACGCCACGGACGCTCGGATCTTCGAGGTGCACCCGGAGGTCTCGTTTCGGCTGATGGGCGACGGGGCCTCGGTCCCGCGCAAGAAGAGCTGGGCCGGCATGCGGCGACGCCTCGCACGGCTCGCGCGCGAGGGCATCGTCTTGCCCGACGCTCTCGGAGAGGCCGACGACGTGGGCATCGACGACGTGATCGACGCGGCCGCCGCGGCATGGTCGGCCCGCCGGATCGCCAATGGTAATGCTCGTTCGTTCCCGGCGCCCCCGGTCCACGACGACGCGACCGGCCGGACGATCGCGATCTGGGGCTAGCAGACTGCTCACCGCCTTGTCGAGGTGCGTCACTGTCGCGTATCCGCGCCAACGCGTGGTTCTGCCGTCGATCGCTGACCGACGTTTCTCGTGTTCTGGGCCACGTGCGGCGTGATGCCACGAGACCGGCATGCGTCCACGAAGTCCGCGGTGTCGTAGCCGCGGTCGCCTCCGAGCGTCACATCGCATAGCTGTGCCGCGTCGGCCATCTGTGGTGCGTTGCTGTCGGAGTGCTCTTCCTCGTCCTTGGGCCGAAAGCACGCCGCCTCGACATCATCGCTCCACCTCGATTCGACGAGGGTCGGGCGGTCCTATTCAGGATCGTCTCGACGCTCGTCAAGATGGTTCGTGGGCTCGCACGCGGATCGGGCACGGGCACCGGCACGGGCACGG
>CALBMM010000009.1 GCA_937896535.1 uncultured Pseudomonadota bacterium | reverse complement strand
GTCGCGACGGTTCTCGAGGATGAACAAGAGCGTCGATCCGCAAGGGCAGTCACGATACTCGTGGACCTCGTTGCCGCGCTCGTCGTAGATGGTCCCCACCGCGCGCAGCTGGACCATCGTCCCCGAAACCAGGTCACGTCCACAGGCGTTGCACCTCACCGGAGCTTGCGCGGCGACGGTCTCCGGAGCTTGGGCCGCCGCCGCGAGGCCAGGCGTACTCGGCCGCATCAGCACGTCGCGCACCAGTCGTTCGAGACGCTGCGAGAACTCATCGAAGTCACAGCGCACCGATTGCTCCGTCGATTCGGACGTCGTCATGCTCTCCCCCCTCCCGTGCCTTCGCATACCCCCGGCACGAAGATCGAAAGCAACTGAACGGGTTCGCGCGCGCCCTCGCCCACGAGGGCCGCGCGAAGCTGAGCTCGTTCGGTATCGCCGCTCGGGCCGCCCCGCAACTGCGCGGCTCGGTAGCGCGCCGCCATCGCGTGCAGTCTCAGTCCGGAGGCGTCGAGTGCCGCGGCGGCGGCATGCAGGGCACGACCGACGCCCTCGACTTCCCCCTGCCTGACTCGAAGCTGCGCGCCGACCAGCCCGGCGAGCGCGTCCGCAATGGGGGACGCGCCTCGGAGTGCCTGGGCCATCCGCTCGGCACGACGGAACTGGTCGGTCGCCACGGCGCAGGTCGCATCCGCGTATGCCAGCCAGATCCGAAGTGAGGGGCGGTCCGCACCAGGGCCGGCCCATGGTCGGGTCTGCGCCTTTCGGATGATCCGACTAGCGACACCGAACTTGCGCTCGAACAAAGCGATCTGGATGCGCGCCAGACTCGCCCATGCCCGCGCGTCCGGTGCCCCGTACTGCGGGAGCCGTGCCACCGCCGCATCGACCGCAGCGCCGGCTGGCCGCGGCGCTCCGTCGAGTAGGTGCGGCCAGTGACCGAGTGCGACGCGCAAGAGCACATCGGTCGACAACGTCGGTGCGTCGCAGTCGCTTCGGCCACCGTCGTCGAGCACACGCATGCACTCGCCGAGTTCCCCTCGCTGCGCGAGGGCCAGCACCCGGTAGCGATGGTTCAGCATGTGCTCCCACTGCCCTTCCCCCGGCGAAGAGAAGCACAGCGCCGCGGCGTCGAGCGCTCGACTCGCCTGCACCAAGTTGCCGCGCTCGAACTCGACGATGCCCGACATGGTCGCGACGACCCCTCGAAGGGCCGCGCTGTCGACCTCGGTCGCCGTACGCTCGGCGAGGCGCAACAGGTCGTCGACCATCGCCGACATCGGCCGGAAGCATGCCAGTCGCGACGCGTAGTAGGCCGCGCCGCGAGCGACGTGTCGAGGATCTCCGCCACGCAGCGCGGCGACGAGATGGCCGGATCCGAGCTCGCACCCCCGAAGAGGGTCCGCGTCCCCTAGACCGGTCGCGGCAGTCCAGTACGCGTCCAACCGACCGGTGCTCGCGGCATCGGACCGGCGTGTGCGCCGGCGCGGACGCAGGCCGCCCAGCCGGAGCATCACGCGGTTGAACAACCAGCGGCGACGAGCGTCCGCGTCCGACTCCGCGAGGTGGAGGTCGGCGTCGTACATGACGGACCGTAGGACGGCGAGTCCCTCCTCCGAGTGCCCACAACGAAAGAGCTGGTCGGCCGCGAGGCGCCGACTCGCCCTCGCCCCCGCCTCGTGCACACGGCCGGCTGCGCGCAAGTACTGACCCGCTGCCGATGCGGGCTGTCCGGCGGCGGCCAGCGCCCCTGCCCGACGAGACTGGAGGTCGCGCGCACGCCGAGGTGTGGTCGCGAGATTGCGCAACGCGAGGCCGTACAGCGCCGCGGCTCGCTCGAACGCGAGCACCCTCTCGGCTTGCGTGGCGGCGTGAAGCGCCGCCTCTCCTCGCTCGCGACGACGGCCTACCGAAGCCGTGCGCGCGGCGATGGGCAACTGGTGCGCCGGGGCCATGCCGCCGACACGATGCGCCTGTACGCGGGCGGCAGCCGCGAGCATCCGGGGTCCGACCACGGCGAGCCGCACGGCGGGGTGATAGAGCTCGATACGCGCCGTATCCCCGTACCCCAGCTGCCGCGTGAGCTGAGCCGAGCACAGCTCCACGAATGCGATGGACGCTCCGTCGCCCGACAGCGACGACCGGACGCGCGCCAACGCGACCGAGGTGGGGGCGGCCACGACGATGTCGAGCAGTGCCCGCGCCGCGACCGACAGCCCCTCGACGCGTGCCGCGAACACGGACGCGAGGCTGGCTCCGGTGGCGGCGTGCGCCCCCGTCGCGAGCGCTGTCAGCAACGTCGGATGTCCTCCGGCTTCCGCCACGATCGCATCGACGTGGGTGCGGTCGGCGTCGACGGGAAGGCGCCCCGCGACCAGCACACGAGCATCCTCGGGGGCGAGCTCCCCGAGCGCGATCCGCTGCATCAGTCCGTCGGGTGCCGGTCGGTCGAGCTCGGTCAGCGCCGGGCAGATCGCGACGTCCTCGCTCCGGTAGCAGCCCAAGAACATGACGGATCCCCGCACCGTCTCCAGCAGCTCCCGGACGAGCCACGCGCTCTCGACATCACTCCACTGCAGGTCGTCCACGAACAGGACCACCGTGCGACACCGCGAGAGTCGCTCAACGAGCTCTCGCAACGCGATCATCGCCGACCCACCCAGATCGGTCGATGAACGATCGATCCGTCCGCGGGCGATCGCCGGCACGCGATCGAGGACGGGGAACAGTTGGGCCAACGCCTCGATGCCCGGCGGAAGAAGTGCCTCGACCTCCACCTCGCGCTCGGCGAGCAGTGCGCCGACGAGCGCGTCGACGAGCGTGTCGAGCATGCGAAACGGAAGGGCATCTCGCGGATGGCACCGTGCCTCGAGCACGACCGCTGACTCGAGCCGACGGACGTCGTCGAGGAAACGGCGCGCGAGCGCGGTCTTGCCGATTCCGGCGCGGCCTTCGACCGCGACGGCCGTCGCGCGACCGCCACGGGCTTCGTCGAAGGCGTCGCGCAGTCGCCGGAGCTCGGGGTTGCGACCGACCAGTTCGAGCGGCGGCTGACGAGTGCGTCGTGTCGGGTTCGACCCGGGCGCGCGTAGGCAGGCTCGAAGCTCGTCGAGGTCGGCGCGTCGCTCGACGTCCGGTTCGAGCAGTCGCAGACAAAGTCGTTCGAGGTCGGCGGGGACGTCCGCGACGAACGAGGAAGGGGGACGAGGGCCTCCCCTACGCTTCGCCTTCACGAGCGCGACGTAGTCGTCCTCTTCGAACGGCAGCCTGCCGGCGAGCGCCTCGTACAAGATTACGCCCAACGCGTAGCAGTCGGTCCACGGGCCAATCGCCCGCCCGATCGCCTGCTCCGGTGCCATGTACTCCGGCGTGCCCGCGGGAATCCACTCGCAAGCGGACCGCCGATCGGTCGCGAGGCCGAAGTCGAGCACGACGACGCGACCATCGTCTTCGACGAGCACGTTGCTCGGCTTGAGGTCGAGGTGCAGCTTTCCAGCCACGTGAATCGCCGCCACGCCATCGGCGAGCTGGGCGAGCGCACGACGAAGTTCGCGACGGTCATCGTGTCGAAATCGCCGCAGGTGAGCGTCGAGCTCCCGACCGCGGATCCGCTCCATCGCCAGATACAGTCGCCCTGCGTCGCAGATCAGCTCTCGTAGGCGAACGACGTTGGGGTCGACGACGTCCGCGAGCTCCCTGAACTCCCGCTTGAACTGCCACAGCGAGGTCGGCGTCATCCCCTCGAGCACCTTGATCGCCACGCTGTCTCCGGTTTCCGTCTCGGTGGCCGCATACACGGTCCCCATCGCACCGCCCCCGAGGCGTGCACCGAGCACATACTTGCCACCGACCACCCGAGGCGGGGTCGCCCCGGCTCGCGACGGAACGTCCAGACGCAGCGGATCGAGCTCCTCCCGACCGAGAGGGAAAACCGCGGAAGGTTCGTGAAACATGGTAGCCACGGGTAGTCGGAGGAGGGGCGCGAAACGAGCGCTGAAGCGACGATCTCGTCGACCTACTGCGCGACCGCGGCCGTCGGGGCCACGCCGGGGGCGTCGTCGAGCAAGAGTGCGGCAATGTTGCGGATGGTCTCCGGGCGGAACGGCTGCGTGATGACGTAGTCCGCTCCGGCCTCGTAGCCACGACGAACCCGTCGGGTGCCCGCGCTCTTGCAGACCACGACCACGGGACACTGCTCCCCCGCCTCTCGCCGAATCCTCGAGACGTTTCGCAGCTCACGTGAGCTTGGGGCACGGATGCCGACGAGCGCGAGGTCGGCGTCGTACCGGCGCATCACTTCGGCGCCCTCGCGAACATCGGCGGCCGAGACGACCCGGTAGCCGCGCTGCTCGAGCAGGCGACGGAACAACTCGAGGAGCACGTCTTCGCTCTCGATGACGACCACGGTGGGCGGCGGGGCGTCGACTTCCTCCGGCCGAAAGTCCGCCTCGTCGAACGTGGCCAGAATCTCGACCTCGTCGAGCGGCACGCTTCGAGGCAGACAGTGGGCGGTGGCGGGTGCGGCGGAACCTTGCGGGAGTGTCACGAGGAGTCCAGTGAGCACCGACCGTGCCAGCGAGACCCAAGGAAAATACGCCTGGATTTCCGCGGGCTGGCCGTGCATCGACCGTCCTCTTGCGCCGTGGACGTGTCCGAGAAGACACGGTCCGGGTGTTCGAATCGACACGCCGCGATCGCGGGTTCGCGCGCCTCGAATCATTACACCCAATCGGATCAAGTACGCACATTGGAATCTGCACAAGCGTCGATCCGATTGATACAATATTGCCCATGTTCGCGAATGGAGAAGTCGCTTCCGTTCTCGTCGTCGATGACGACGAGCGACTTCTCACACTCGTAGCGCGAATGCTCGGCGGGGAGGACTACGACGTCAGCCTGGCACTCTCGGGCGACGACGCCCTCGCTCAGCTCGCCACCAAGCCCTACGACGCGGTGCTGATGGACGTCCACATGCCCGGTCGGACCGGCCTCGAGACGCTTCGGGCGATGCGCGAGCGCGGGCACATGCAACCCGTCGTGATCATGTCGGGGGCCGGGACGATCGATCTGGCCGTCCGGGCGGTCCGAGAGGGTGCGTTGGACTTCGTGGAGAAGCCGCTCCGGCACGAGCGCGTCGTCCTCACGATGGCCAACGCCGTCCGCTTCGCTCGCATGGAGAATCGAGCTGCGGCGCTCGAGGACGACGTCGCGCAGCTGCGAGAGCTCGTCGGCTCGTCCACACCGATGGCGCGACTGCGGGCGCTGATCGCCAAGGCCGCGCCGTCGGAGGGTCGCGTGCTGATCACCGGAGAGAACGGGACCGGCAAAGAGCTGGTCGCACGCGCGATCCATGCCGGTTCGCCGCGCGCGAGCTTCGCCTTCATTCGCGTCAACTCGGCGGCGTTGCCGGCCGAACTCGTCGAAAGCGAGCTCTTCGGCCACGAGAAGGGTGCGTTCACGGGAGCCGTGGCGGCGAGGGCAGGACGCTTCGAGCGCGCGCACCGAGGGACGCTCTTCTTGGATGAAGTCGGCGACATGCCGGCCAACATGCAGGCGAAGCTGCTGAGGGTACTACAGGAGGGAGAGGTCGAGCGGGTGGGAGCGAGTCAGCCACGTGTCGTGGACGTGCGTGTGATCGCGGCGACGAACCGTGACCTCGGGGCGATGGTGGCGACGGGAGAGTTCCGCGAGGACCTGTACTACCGACTCAACGTCGTCGCGATCCCGGTTCCGCCGCTGCGCGAGCGCAAGGACGACATCCCCGAGCTGGCGATTCGCTTCTGCCGTCAGGCCGCGATCGCGAACAACCGTTCCAGCGTACGGCTCGAAGACAGCGCGCTGCTGGCTCTCTCTCGCCACGATTACCCCGGCAATGTGCGAGAGCTACAGAACGTCGTCGAGCGCCTCGTCATCCTCACCGACACGGACGTCATCGACGGCTGTGCGGTGGAGAGCACGCTGGGACTTCCCGGCCGGGCGCGCTCGGTCCCGAGCCTCTACGAGGAAGGACGCACACTCAAGGAGATGATGCTCGATGCCGAACGCACGATCCTCGACGAAGCGCTGCGCCGCCATCGGGGAAATGTGACCGACGCGGCCGGAGCGCTGGGACTCGAGCGATCACACTTGCACAAGAAGCTCAAGGCGCTGAAGGTCACTCGTCACACTGGTGATCAGCGCTCGTAGCATCGATATCCCCCCGCACAGGCCCATGGTGGAGCACACGACCCCGACCCCGGTGCCAACATGTACCCATTTCGACGCGCGATGGCATGAAGATGTGATATACTCAATCGACACTGCGCATACTTCCCGCGCAATCTCCAGAGTCGTCATGGAGTGCCCCTTCGAGAGATTCGTCGAGAACATGACGGTCAGCCAGTTCGCCCAAACGTCCGGACTCTCGGTGGGCGGTCTCATCGCGCTGCTGCTGGCGCATCACGGCGCCCGCCTGGCGGCGGAAGCCAGCCGCGCGCGCGCTCGACACTCGGTGCACGGGATCGCGGCCGGATACCCGAGGCATCTGCCGGTCGCCGCCGTGTCGCGCACGTACGACACGCGGACGACCTCGGGGCGCGATGTCCTGGACCTGGCGATCCTCACCTTTCTCGATGCCCAGGAGCGCGGGGTCCGGGCGGTGGAGATCCGCAGCGCCATCGGAGGTACGCCCCGTCAGATTCGCGCACGCCTGGCCTCGCTCGTCGCCGAAGGAGACGTGCAGCGGTCGGGCCGCGCCAGCGGAACCCGCTACTCCAAGGGGTCGCCGGACACCACCCGGTCGCTGTAGGTCCTCCGCGGCGTCCGTCCGTCAGGTACCGGACTCGAGGCGCGGGAGCTCGGACACGGTCGCGGCGTCGGACCGAGGCGCGCGGAAGTAGTCGTCGATCATCGCGTCGAGCGCTTGGTCCAGGCCCACCTGCGGTGCGTATCCCAGCGCCTCCCGAGCCAGGGTGATGTCGGCGTGGCTGCGACGGATGTCGCCGGGTCGAGCCGGCGCGAAGGTGGGTTGCGGTAGTCCGCGGGCCAGCCCGAGTCGGGACAGCTTGCCTTGGAGCATCTCCACGAGGTCGAGCAGCTGCGTCTGTCGCCCGGCGGCGATGTTGTAGGCACGACCGAGTGCGTCGGCCGGCGCAAGGGCGGCGAGCAGATTCGCCCTCACCACGTTGTCCACCGCGCAGAAGTCCCGCGTGGTTCGCCCATCCCCGAAGATCGTCGGCGCGCGGCCGTCGGCCATGGCGCGTAGCCAGGTCGGGACGACGGCCGCGTACGCCGCGGACTGCCGGGGCCCGACGACGTTGAAGTACCGCAGTGCGACCGCCGGTAACCCGTACGCCCGATGAAACGCGCCCACGTACGCCTCGGCCGCGGCCTTGCTCGCGGCGTAGGGCGACAACGGCGTACAGGGCACGTTCTCGCGCAAGGGAAGATCCTGCTGCTCCCCGTAGACGGCGGCCGAAGACGCCACGACCACGCGCCGCACCTCGGCCTCGCGGCACGCGAGCAGAAGATTGACCGACCCGGTCACGTTGACGGAGTGGGCTTCGTCGGGATGTTCGATGGAGGCGGGCACCGAGACGAAGGCTGCCTGGTGGAGGACGAAGTCGACGTTGCGAACGGCCAGCTTGCACCGGCGAGAATCGCGAATGTCACCGATCACGAGCTCGAGCCGATCCCAGCTCCCCTCGGGTAGGTGCCGGCGCACCGCCTCGAGGTTGTCCAAACCGCCGGTCGCAAAGCTATCGAGCACCCGGACTCGCTGCCCCTCGCGAAGCAGCGCTTGCACGAGATGGGACCCGATGAAGCCGGCGCCACCGGTCACCAGCCATCGACTCGGGCTACGACGCAGGATCTCCAGAGTTTCGGTCCACTTGTTCGTCACGGCCACATCTTCCCGTCCCCGTATCCTCCGAGCACACGCCGGAGAACGGAGACTCGTAATACTATGATCAAAGCAGATGACATGCACAACTTGAATTGCGGCATTCGACAACGTACATTCACTTTGAAGAGAGCCCGACAATCCAAGGAGCAAGTCGCAATGTCTACCAACTGCCAATCGCACAAAGCAGCCTTCATTCTCGCGCTCAGCGCAACACTTGGAGCATGCGGCGACGACAGCGTGTCTCAGCCCCCCCGGCAGAAGGGCGTGATCGACGAGGCCGCCCTGAGCGCCGGTGCAACCGTGGTACTGCGAGGCCAGACCGGCCAGGTCAGCGTTCCATTCACGGTACCGGTGCCGGACGGCGAGGGAGATACCGGTGGCGACTCCCTCGAGGATGCTCTGGCCGGCTCCGTGACACTCGTCGTCTCCAGCGACGACTCCGGCGCATCCGCGAATCTCGCGTCGGGCGCGATCGTGGAAGGGGTCCCCGCCGCCGCAGGGCAGTGGGCTTGGTCGCTCAATGGCGCACGCGACGAAGCCGCGGTCGTGTTCTTCAACCAGGCCGTGTCCGGGCTGACGTTGAAGCCAACGGTTACCTACTCCGCGAGCCTGAGCGTCACCAGCAACGACTACGTCGAGGATGTAGCGACGTTCGTGTTTCCGATCGCGGTCGTGGACGGCTGACACGTCCGGTCCGCCGCGCTCGCGACGCGTTGTCTCGCGAACCGACGCCGCCGCGACGGACTCGCCTACCAGCGTGCCGGCGGGAAACCTTCCGCCGGCTTCGCGATGAAGTAGCCTTGGAGGAGGTCGCACCCCAGCTCGACGATCACGTCTCGCTCCGCGGCAGTCTCCACCCCCTCGGCGACGACGACCGCCCCGCTTTGGGAGCACAGCGAGACCACCGAGCCGATGATGCGGCGCTTGGTCGGCTCGCGATCGACGTCACGGGTCAACGACATGTCCAGCTTGACGATCTCGGGCTCGAGCAACGCGAAGCTCGTCAAACCCGCGTAGCCGGCCCCCAGATCGTCGACCGCAATGCGGTACCCGAGCGCGCGCAGTGCCGCGGCCCGCTTCCGGACATCGGCGACATGCGAGATCGTCGCGCGCTCGGTGACCTCCAGGACGACGCGCTCGGCGTGTTGCGCCAGCGGGCCACTTCCCGTGACGAGGGCGTCGTCGAGCAGGTCGTCGGGGTGCAAGTTCACGAACAGCACGCTGTCGGCGGCGGCAGCGGCGATCGACGCCGCGACGCGACCACGTATCGCACGACCGAGGTCCTTGAGCCGCCCCAGCCGCTCGGCGGCATCGAGCATCGCACCAGGGTGAGGCAGCGACGGTTCTCGCGTCCGCATGAGCGCCTCGTAGCCGAACACCGAGCCGTCGCCGCGACGAACGATCGGCTGGTGAGCGATCCAGAGGCCTTCGAGGGCTCTTTCGAACGCCACCTCGAGTCCCGCCAAGTCGGATGCAGCCCGCGCGTTGGTCCCCGAGAGCGCGAGGGCTTCGCGCTTGATCCGGGCCATCCGACAGGCGAACGCCGCGTGCGAGACCGCAGACGTGACCTCCTCGGGGACGGCCGGCTTGGTCAGATAGCGGAACGCACCGTACTCGATCGCGTGCCTGGCCGTTTCGAGCGAAGGAACCCCGGTCAGCAGAATGATCGGCAGATCCAGATCGATCTCCCGAATCGCGCGCATCAGGGCGATGCCATCCATGCCGTCCATCGCGATGTCGCTGACGACCACGTCGACGACGCGCGACTGCAGTACCTGCAGCGCCTGTGCCCCGTTCGCCGCGACGAGCACCTCGTGGCCCTCGTGCTCGAGCCATCGCGAGACGACGCGTCGGACGTCGCGCTGGTCGTCGACGACGAGAACGCGGACCGGAGCGTCCCCGACCAGCTCGGGACCGCGGCGTTGCCCCACCGGCTGCGCGTGGCCGATCATGGCATTGCTCCTTGCGTCGCCGCCCGGTCGCCCGACACAGGCATCGGCTCCTCGAGCTGCGACTTCGAGAGTTGCGCGTATCCCCGATGGAGGGCGTCACGCATGGACTCCGGAATGGACTCCTCGAACCTGACCCCGACCCCCGGAGGGTGTCCCACGCCGCCGCCGTGCTCGACCCGCCAGACGGCACATCCCGGCAGCGTGAGCGCGTCCCCGCCGTCCCCGACGACGAACGAAACGCTCAGGCTCGTCCCCACCGCAGGCGGCGCGAGGGTACGGAGGAACACCCCACCGAGGCTGAGATTGTACGTGCAGCTCCACAGCGGCGCAGCGGATCCCTCTTCGAGCTCCACCAACGCCGGCGCCAGCAGCGGCAGCCTCGCACTGCGCCGCAGCGACGGTGCATCGCGCCGGAGCAACCGGTTCGCGACGGAGACGATCTGGGCCGGGTCGTCGCCGACGGGAAACCACGCCACGTCCGGCTCTCCGATCAGCTGCGACCTCATGCGGGCGTGCTCGCGCAGCTCTCCCACGATGATCCAGGGCGTATCGGTCCGCCCGGTACGGCGTCGATACGCCCGCATGCACTCCAACGCCCCCACCGACGGAAGGTCGGCCGCCGCCACGACGAGCCTGACGCCCGCTCGCGCCCCGACATCGAGGTGGTTGTCCGCGAAGTGCACGTCCAGCCCCAGCCGTCGGACCTGCCGCGCGAGCTGTGCTCGCCGATCTCGCCGCGGGTCGGCGACCACGACGCACGCCGCGTGGGCTCGCGGGGGCACCGCGCCCCCTCGCAGCAACCCGTGCAACTTCGGCCCCAGCGCGAACAGGGCGTCCTCCGGGACGTAGTCGTCGACCCCGAGCGCGAAGGCGGCATGGAGCGCTTCACGTCGAGGTGCCCGAACGACCCCAATCATCGGAACCGCTTCCCAGCCGGCAGACTCTCTCGCAGCCGCCACGAGCTCTGCGTGGACGGGATCGTCGGCGCGCGCGATGCAGCACGTCGGGCGAGGCCGACGACGAGCGTCCCGCAGGCTCTCTGCGTCCGCGATGGGCTGGATACGCACGGGAACATCCCGGATGGCCCGCGCCAA
Organism: uncultured Pseudomonadota bacterium; assembly: GCA_937896535.1. Taxonomy (GTDB): domain Bacteria; phylum Myxococcota_A; class Polyangia; order Nannocystales; family Nannocystaceae; genus CALBMM01. The sequence continues at coordinate 49,462 of CALBMM010000009.1, read as the reverse complement.
GGCCATCGATTCCGATCCGAAGCCGATGACTACAACTGAGTCTGTTTCTGACATGTACACATTACGATCGCGACTAGCCTCGCAATCATCCGCCTCTGTCGAAGAATAGGCCTCCCCGTATCGAAGGTCCACCTGTTTTGCACACTCGACCCGGCCTCATCGAGACGCTCACCGTCGAGAGCTGCCCCCCAACATCACACTTTCACCGATCAGTGCATCACTTTATCGTTGTACTGCCAGTTGCATACGATGACTTAATTCCACATAACAGATCGGGCAGACGTGCCGCGGGCAGAGGAATCCGCCTCCGCTCGGCGGCCACGAAGGCTCGTCACCAGATCGGATTCGAATGACCCTGTCCCGCGCACACGCCACGACCCCGCACCAAGCAGTCGTGGAGCACACGGATCGAGCTTGTGGACGTGGAGTTTGGCTGACCGCGGGCGCGTCATGGGCCATCGATGTGTTTGCCATTGGACTGTGCCTGGCCGCCACGGCGGCCGTCTTCCTCCTGACTCGATCGTCCGAATCTGCTGCAGTCATCTCGCCGGGGGCCACCGTCGCAGCGTGGCTCGGTGCGGCGATGCTCGCGTACGCATGCGGGCTGGGCGACCCGGGTGTGAACTCGTCACGCCGCGAGACGACCCTTCGAGCGGTCGTGGTCGGCCTCCTCGCCGGCGGGGTCGCGGTCGCGGTCGAGTTCCCGGGCCCCGAAGCGGCAAAGTGGCCGGCCGCGGCCACGCTCGCTGGCCTCGTCGCCGCGACGCTGGTTGGTTGGAGATCACTGGCGTGGCGCCGACGAGACGGTGCCGGCCTCCGGGCCGTCGTGGTGGGCACACCGCTGGCGTGTCGCCGCCTCACACGGCTCCTCGGCGGCAGCGGCGTGGGACCGTACGAGATCCTCGGCTTCGTGTCCCCCTCCCCCGCCGTCCCGCGACTCGTCGCGGGTGATCAGACCGCATGTCTCGGGGTGTTGGACGACCTCGCCGCCGTGTGTGACCGCGCCTCCGTTCGCCTCGTCGTCTTGGCGTCGGAGGTCGAAGCATGTCCGCGCTGGCTGACGACGCTCGCCGAGCTTCGCAGCCGCGGCGTGCAATGCCGGTCGGCGGAGTCGTTGTCGATGTCGGTTGCGCACCGGGTGCCCGCCGACCTGATCGGTGGACGCTGGCTCGTCGAACGACTCGAGCGCGTCGACCATCCGTACCGGCGCCGTGGAAAACGCGTCGGCGATGTCCTTCTCGGGGTGACAGGACTCGTCCTCTTCGGTGCGATGTTCCCCCTGCTCTGGGTTGCCGTGAGACTCGACTCCGCGGGGCCCTTCTTGTACTCGCAGCCACGGGTCGGACTCGGAGGGCGCCCGTTCCGGCTGTACAAGATCCGAACGATGCGCGCCGCGACGTCCGAGGAGCGATGGGCTGCGCACGGTGACACTCGAATCACACGCGTGGGCGCGGTCCTGCGCAAGCTCCGGATCGACGAGTTCCCGCAGTTTTGGAACGTGCTGCGTGGGGACATGTCGCTGGTGGGTCCCAGACCCGAGCAGCCCGGTCTCGTGGAGGCGCTCGAGAAGAGGATCCCCCTGTTCGGTATCCGGCACCTCGTCAAGCCGGGGATCACCGGATGGGCGCAGATACACTACGGATATGCGTCTTCCGTCGAGGGATCCCGCGTCAAGCTGGCGTATGACCTCTACTACGTCCATCACTACTCCCTGCTGCTCGACCTCGACATCATGCTCAAGACGTTCTTCGTGATGCTCCTCGGATTCCGAGCCCGCTGATCACGACGCCTGGCGTCGGTGGCCTCGGTCCGCGGGTGCCCTGACGCGTTGGCGGGCGACGCCGACGGCGTTGTCTCCGCTCAGCGTTAGCCGATCTACGCTCTAGCCGGCCGGCTCCGGGAAGCAACAGCCCTGCAAGCAGTAGTGAGCGCCGATGCAGTCGGCCGTCGTGACGCACGCGTCCGCACCGGCGTCGCAGACGTTGCCGCTGCACCAAGGAGGAAGCTCCCTCTGACCAAAGCAGAGCTCACATCCGTCACGGTCGCAGTCGTTGCCGCATGTTTCGATCTGCAGGGTGCACGACGCACAGGCGGAGAGGTTGTCGAGCGCGCAGTCCGGTCCCGAGTTCAGGAAGATCTCCGCGGTGTCACCATTGGGGAGCTCGACCGCGCAGCAGCCGAAGCAGTCGCAGCCGGCCGGTACGAGGGGCTGGCAGTTGTCGAGACAGTCCTGGCTCTGGCCCTGTTGCGGACCGTCGCAGTTGTTGCCACCGGTGTATTCGCATCCCACGGCGGCGCCGGGATCCTCCGGGTCACAGTGCAGATTCCAGTTGCAGCCGTCGTCTCCGTGCCCGGAGTTGCCGTCGAAGAAGCAATCTTGGTGGCAATCCATGTTGTCACCAGGGAGGCCGGTCTGGAAGCTGCCCTCGTCGTCGTCGCAGGGGCTCGTACACTCTGGATCGTCGAGGTCGTACGTGCCGTCGCCGTCGTTGTCGACCATGTCACCACACGCGTAGACCTGTCCCCCACACGGGGTCGGCTCCGTCGGCGGCTCGGCGGCAGCCCCCGTCGTCGCCTCCGCATCTTCCGTGTCGTCGGCTCCGGTCGAGTCGACGGCGTCACCGGCGACCGTGGTGGTCTCCTCGTCGGGGACATCGGGGGGGAACCCCACGCCGGTCGTATCGCCGTCCGAACCGGCGCCGCCACCAGGCGCCGCGTCTCCCCCGCCGGATTGCGGCGCGGCCGCGTCCGTGGTCTCGATGACCTGTCCGGAGGTCCCCGGATCGTCGAGAAAGATCCCGGTCCCTCCCTCCGCGCGTTGCGGAGGGCCATCGTCACCACAAGCGGTGACGAGAATCCCGACCATGCAGGTCACCTTGAACACGCCTTGTTTGAGCATGCCGACAACAGTGGGGTTGACTACAGCTCTGTCAATGGCCAAAGGAAAGAATGTGGCATCTCGAAACTCAGGCGACAGCCGGGCCCGCATTCGCGTGCCGCCTCGGGAGCTCGACGACAAGGACACCAAGATGACCTCTTCGCCCGATTCGCTGTCCACCTCAATTGTATGTGGACACTCCCAATCACAGCTGTTCCACCGCGGCGACCTCGGGCCTGCATCGTGGTGCAGTCCCGGCCCGCTGCTCGGAGTCGAACCGGCCCTCCTGCATGCCGCGCCGCCCCCCCCAACCATGGCTCGGCTCGCGCTCGAGGCACCGGGAAGCGACGCCGAATCGGGGGTCGTGGCAATCGCGACGCTGTGTCCGAGTCTTCGACGTCGTCGATCGATGAGCGCCCCCGCGCGTCGTCACGTCGCACGACTCGCGGTCGAGGTCCCACGCAGCGATGGATCCGGCGTGGTGACGGTCGACGATCCCGTCACACCGACGCGCGACTCGGGTGGTTTCGTCTTCCGTCCGACCGTCAACGCTCTCCCTCCCGAAATGGAACCATCGAGCTTGCTCGAAGCACCCAATCCGAAGCCACTGGATCTCGCGGGATTCCTCGTCACGCTCACGATCGCGTCATTGGCAACCATCGTCGTCGGCTTGAGCTTGATCTCGACGTGACGCTTCGACTCACGTCGCCCACCGACGAAGAAAGTACGAACGTGATCGGGGTTTCCCCTGACCCCACTGCGTCGCCGCCGTGACAGGCTGCCTTCATGCCACAAGCCGATAGCCAACAACTCATCGAGCTCCCCCCGGCATCCGTCGGAAGTCTCCGTGTCCGCGACCTCGCAACCCTCTCGGGCTTGAGCCTCGAAGAGATCGCATCGGTTGCGCTCGCGGCGAGCTCGGAGTCGTCCCGCATCAGCGATGCCGAAGCGAACGCGACGCAAGGAAAGAGCATCGTGAGCGCGCTGGAGGCTTTTCGGCGGTCCCACGCGGGCGTGCGTGTGAGTCTCGGCCACGGGTCCGTCATGGGGGCGATTCGGGTCAGATACAGTCGCGCACCGCGTGGGGCCGCCTCTTTGTCGCGTCGGTCGCTGCGCCTGGACGGCGACGCGAAGAAAGCCGAGGACCTCGGGGGCGGACTCTTCGTCTTCAAGTCGACGCGCGCAATCGACCAGCTCGCACGCACCGTGGTCGTACTGTCGGCGCGCGCCGACCGAACCACCGACGGAGCCGTCCTCCTGTTCGACCGACGCGACGGACGGCCCTGGACGTCGGGCGAGCTCGAGGCCATCGCCGACATGAAGGCCGTGACACTGTTCGCAGAAGTACTCGGTGCCAGCCGAGCCGAGTTTCCCCGACCCGCGGCATGATCGAGGGTTGCGCGGGACGTCAGCGGCGACGTCCCGCGCCGTCTCGAGAGAGCAAGTCGAGGTCGATGGCGACCTGCACGAGCTCGCGGCGCGTCGCAATCCCGAGCTTGGCGTTGATCCGGCTGCGATAGGTCTCGATCGTCTTCGGACTGATCCCGAGCGCTGCGCCGGCCTCACGGTTGGAGCAGCCGCGCGCCAACGCCATGAACACATCGACCTCCCGCCTCGTGAGCGGCAAGGCATCGATCGCCGCACCGAAGCGAAGCTCCGTGGTGGTGCTACCCCGCGATGGTGGGGTGCCGAGCGACGCGGCTACCACCGCCTCGCGCAGGCGGTCGATCCCCGTTCCCTTCAGCACATAGCTGCACGCGCCGGCGCGCCTCAGCTGCTCGACCACGGCGGGATGACCACGCGCACTGTGGACGACGACGACGATTCCGCTCGCCACGAGCGCGCGGATGACCTCGACGGGATCCCCATCCGACATCTGGGGCTCGATGACGACGACGTCCGGGCGGAGCTCTCGCGCCAGGCTCTGGAGTTCCGCGAGATCGGATGCTTCACCGATCACTTCGCATCGCTCGTCGCGAAGAGATGCCAGGGTCGCCGCCCGAACTGCCCAGTGCCCATCCGCCACCACCACCGACGTACGGTGGCATGATCGCGGTCGGGTCACTCGGCTCGATCGGTATTCCCTCCGCGGTTCGTCCTCGCGGTGCGGATCGGGTGCGGCGGCAAGTGGTCCAGAATTGGGCATGCGCTCCTCGTTCTCGAAGTAGTGGCTGCGCGTCGCATCAAGCGAAGTCTTTCGACGGGCAATACCCGAGGGATGCAGGTGACGTGCCAGAGCAACGGCATTCCGTTGTGGCGATATCGACGTTTCCGCGCTTCGACAGCGCCAACGACGATGGAACGTTACCGGACACCCCATGACGTGCAGCAAAACATTACACGGACGAAGAGTGTTTACATGTCGGTTCGCGCCATCGACGGAGACGTGTCTCTTCGGACGCGCGAGACGTGGCCACGCCGACACGACACGAGCGGTTCCGCGCCGCGCTGCCCCGCAAGCCCATGATCATACAGACCGGAGGTGGTTGGCGCGGATGCTGCGGTACCCGCCCGCATGACCCCCACGCTGCTTCGCCACTGCATCCGCCTCGTCGCCCTCGTCGCTTGGCTGTCGTCGCCGCGCGTTGCGGGTGCGACTGCGGGAAACGCCGAAGCTCCGGTGAGGCCGCGGCTCGAGCACCGGGGCCTCGTGATCGACGCGACGGCCGGAGTCGCCGGGTGTACGCGGCGTACCTGCGCGGGAACCGAGGGCCACGACGCGCGACCCGGCGCGTTCGCGTCCGGCTTCATCGGTGACAACATCGGCGGCCGAGTCGAATGGGGCGTGGCCGGTGGATGGGGACGACTGCGCACGCGGGCCGCGGCCGGGCGCAGCCCCCTGGAGTATTGGAGCGGGTCCACGTCCACCCTACGCGATCGCCTCGCGGAGACCGAAGGACTCCTGGACGGGTCCGGGATCCAGCGATGGCTCGATGCCCAGACCCGCGCCGTCAAGCTCATGACCTTCCACGCCGCCCCGGTTCTGCGCATCCATGTCTTGCCACGCGGACGGATCCTCGCCTTCGCCGGTGCAGGAGCGGGCTACGGCGCCCTGCGAGGCGAGTACTGGACCGATCAGGGCCGCCTGCGCCTCATGGCCCACGGCCTCTCCGTGCCGATCCAGGCGGGGCTCGGTGTCGTGGTCAGCGAACACGTGGCCGTGATCGCGCGCTTCGACTACGTATGGATGCGCTACTTCGCCATCTCCAGCGCCGGCGGAGAAGACGAGTTCGTGTTCCCCACGGCGATGGCCCGGGAAGTCTCCTCGACGTGGAATCCAGATGCCGAACTTCCGCATACTTGGAATGTCAGCATCGGACTGCGCATGCGGATGTTTTGAGAACGCGACCCTGGCGTCACACTACGAGTCACCATCGGTTGTTTTACTGACAACATTCGTGCACTTTGATCAGCGCTCACAGTCGAGACCAACGACACTTCTTGGTGCTATCGTTGTCGCATGGGTGCGACCACCGATTGTGAGGCTCTCGCATTTCGACGATTCTGGGAGCGGCTCGAAGATCGACGCGACGAGGTCGACGCCGCGGTCGTCGAGGCCGCCCGTCGCTCGCCGGTCTTCGCCGAGATCCTCGCGACCCTCGACGACGAGACCAGGGAGCAGCAGCGAGCCCACACTCGAACACTGCAACGCGAAGCACTCGTCGAGGGCAACTGGGACCGCTACCTGGAAGACCTTCGAGAACAGGGCGCCGGCTATGCTCGCCTGGGAATTCCCTTTCAGGATTGGTTCCCGCTCGTCAGTGCGTTTCGTCCACCGATCATCGACGACCTGCTGCCTTCGGAGGACACGACCAAGCGCCATGTGATCGACGGGCTGAATGCCTTCGTCGACAGCGCCATGGCACAGCTCGGGACGGCGTACATCGACGAGAAGGAGCAGATGCTCCGGGACGCGCAGGGTCGACTGCAGCGCTACATCGATCTGGTCGCCGCGGCTCCCCTCGCGCAGGTCGTCGTGGAGGTCGACGCGACCGGGGAGACGCTCCACACCCGGGTCGCGAACCCGGCGGCCCTCCGACTGACGGCCACCGCGGCCAAGGTCGCGGACATGACACGGTGGCTGCTCGAGCGCGGTGTCGCGGATCAATGCCGCCGTGCGTTGTCGGCCGGTGCGCTTCAGCGTTCCACGCTGGGGCCGACCAACCCGGACGACGACGAACGTCACTTCGATGTTCGGTGCTTTCCGCTCGACGACCGACACGTCGCCGTCACGCTGGAGGATGTCACCGACCGCCGAGCACTTCAGACTCGCGTCGCAGCGCACATCCGGGACCTCGAGCGATCCAACCGCGAGCTGGACGAGTTCGCCTACGTCACCTCGCACGACCTCAAGGCGCCACTTCAGGACATTCGCAACCTGGCGCGCTGGGTCTCGCACGACGTTGCCGACATTCTTCCCGACGACTCGTCCCGTCATCTCGCCCTTCTCGTCGACCGCGTCGACCGCATGGAGCGGTTGCTCGACGACCTGCTCGACTACTCGCGCGTCGGGCGGTCGAGCGACGCCCCGTCGGAGGTTCTGCTGTGGGACCTCGTCGACGAAGTCGTCGCCTACCTACAGCCCCCACCGCAGTTCGAGGTGCGACACGACGGCGTGTCACTGCTTCTGCGGTGTCCGCGTCCACCGCTCGAGAAGGTCCTGCGCAACTTGATTCAGAACGCGATCCGCCACCACGATCGAAGCAGCGGGCTCGTCGTCGTGAATGCGTCGGATCTGGGTGAGCGCGTTCGTATCAGCGTGACCGATGACGGGCCGGGGATCCCGTCCGAGTACACCGAGCGTGTCTTCCGCATGTTCCAGACGCTCCGGCCGCGAGACCAGGTCGAAGGGAGCGGCAGCGGAATCGGGCTGGCGCTGGTGAAGAAGGCAGTGGAGTCCCTCGGCGGCGAGGTCGGACTCCGTTCTGACGGCCGCGGCACCACGGTCTTCTTCACGTGGCCCAAGGGTGCGCGAGGCTCGCTGGAGGTGGCCTCGTGACCGGCAATCTCGTGCACGTCCTCCTCGTCGAAGACAACGCCGTCGATCAGGAGGCCGTCCGGCGCGCATTTCAGCGCCACCGGATCGAAAATCCGATCCATGTCGCGAACGACGGCGTCGATGCCCTCGATTGTCTGCGGGGTGCCGCGGGTCGCGAGCAGCTCCCCCGCCCCTATCTGATCCTCCTGGATCTGAACATGCCGCGTCTGGGCGGCATCGAAACCCTCCGGCGCCTGCGCGCGGACCCCGTCTTGCACGACAGCATCGTCTTCATTCTCACGACCTCGAAGCGAGACGAGGACATCGTCGCTTCCTACGATCTCAACGTCGCCGGCTACGTGCTCAAGTCGGAGGTCGGGGCCGAGTTCGCTCGTCTCGTCCGACTTCTCGATCACTACTGGTGCGTGGTCCAGTTTCCGTGAGGGCCGATGCTTCGCATCCTAGTCGTCGATGACAACGACGTCGACCGCGAGCGGATTCGACGCTTGCTCCCCGATCACGAGATCGTGGAGGCCGCGACTGCGCTCGCGGGCGTCGACATCGCCCGTCGCGACGAGCTCGACTGCGTGCTGCTCGACAACCGGCTGCCGGACAAGGACGGGGTCGACGTCATCGAGGAGTTCGTCCGCTGCTCGACGCCGGTACTGCTGCTGACGTCTCGCGGTAGCGAATCCGTGGCGGTCGAAGCCATGAAGCGTGGCGCGGCCGACTATCTGCCCAAGTCGAATCTCGGCGCCGAGCGCCTTTCCCGCGCGATCGAGACCGCGATCGAACGGCAGCACCTGCAGACCGAGATCGTACGCCGTGACGAGGCGCTGCAGCGTGCGCTCGACGAGCTCGAGCACCGAAGCGCCAAGTTGGAGGCGAGCCATCGCGCACTCGTGCAGCGAGAGGCCCACCTACGCATCGTCCAAGCCCAGTTCCCCGCCATTCTCTGGACCACCGACCACCGGGTGACCGTCACGTCGATGGGCGGTGCGGTGCTCCGCTCCCTCGACGTGGACCCGGTCGAGTCCGTAGGGCGGTCACTCGTGGACGTCATGCACGGCGCGCAGGGTATCGGGCGAGCCGTCTCCGCCCACGTGCGCGCCCTGGAAGGTACACCCGCCCACTACACGCAGGTGCTCGGTGGGCGTACGTTCGAATGCAGCGTCGAGCCACTTCGCGACCCCGCGGCGCGAATCGTGGGAGTCGCCGGCGTCGGCGTCGACGTCACGCAAACGCGCACGTTCGAGCACCGCCTGCAGCACGTTGCCCGACTCGAAGCGCTGGGCAAGCTCACGGGAGGGATCGCCCACGACTTCAACAACATCCTGACCGCCATCATCGGGTTCGGGACATTCGCGCGAAGCCGCCTCGACGCAGGTCATCCCGCCTACGACGACCTCGGCGAAGCCCTCCGGGCGGCGCAACAGGCAGCCGACCTCGTGCGCCAGCTGCTCACGTTCTCCAGAGAGGACGCCCCCTCGCTCGAAGCGGTGGGGGTCACGGACGGGATTCGTGAGCTCCTGCCGCTCTTGCGACGGCTCATCGGTGAAGACGTGGAGTTGCGGTTCACCCATGGAGAAGACTCGACGGTGGCGATGATCGGCTCCACTCGTCTGGAGCAGATCCTCGTGAACTTGGTCGTCAACGCCCGCGACGCGATGCCGACCGGGGGGGTCATCGCCATCGATGTCCGCGAGGTCGTACTCCGGCCCGGCGAGGAACCGATCGAGTTGCCGCGTGGAAGGTACGTCCGACTCTCGGTACGAGATGACGGCGAAGGCATATCGGCCGACACCCTGCCCCACATCTTCGAGCCCTTCTTCACCACCAAGGACGTGGGTGAAGGCACCGGGCTGGGGCTGAGCACGACATTCGGCATCGTGCGGCAAGCCGGCGGCACGGTCGGCGTCGATAGCGAGGTCGGGGTAGGTACGCAATTCACCGTCCACCTACCGCGCGCCCACCTCGACCCGGCCACCGCCCCGACCGACGAGCGACTGCTGCCGGCCGAGCGCAAAGCACGGGTGTTGATCGTCGAGGATGACGACGCGGTCAGGAGCGTGGCGGAGCGAACACTGCGCAATCTCGGCTACGACGTGCTCGTCACCGACAGCGGCGAGGCTGCGCTCGCCGTGTCACGCACCTTCGCCGGTGAGATCCACGTCGTGCTCACCGACGTCGTGATGGCGGGCATGAGCGGGCCGGAGCTCGCGGCGGCGATCGCTGCGGACCGCCCGAACGTCGCGGTCGTTTTCATGACCGGATATCCGGGCTCTTCCGATCCACCAGGACAGCCGACCGCCAGCGGCGCGCGGATCGTCGCCAAGCCTCTGTTGCCGTCCGTGCTCGCGACCACCCTGCGCGCGGCGTTGCGCTCGGGAGAGGATCGGGACGAGCAGCCACGGGCTTCGTGAGGACCAATGTCGCCTCGCGATCGCGAGCCGGTCGCCAGCCGATCGAGCGTCGAGCTCGACGTACGCATGCTCCGCGGCTCGGGCGACCGTCGTCTTGCACGACACCTCGAAGGTCGATGTGCCGGCTTCGGGCGCGTCTTCGCGCGGGCGCGTCGCCACCGTCGCGGTCACGAGGCCCAACAAGCGGTCTCAAAACCCCGCGCGAGGTGAGAACGCCGTCAGCGCGGCCGGTGGCAGGACGCGGCACCGATGCTGTATCGGGAGACTGCGAGCGTTGAGCAACGCCGCCATCGGCCGCGGGGGCGGTGTGTGTTCTCCGCTTCTACAGCAGGATGCCGCAGTTGCGGTCCAGCAGCGTGTTGACGGGGTACGCGAGCACGAAGTTGAAACACATCTCGTCGTTGGTGCCCTCGCCGAAGAGCACGGGCCACGCGTGGGGGTTGTCGTAGGTGCAGGTCGTGATGATCGAGTCGCCGGGGTGGACGATGATCTCTTCGTCGGGGAAGTGCATGCCCTGGTTGCTGAAGTCGAACGCCGGATTGGCCATCAGGTCCTGCTTGGTGCCGTCGATTCGGTGCACGGTGCTCTGCATCGCGGTGCCCAGCTCGTGCATGTGAGGGCTGGCTCCGATGATGTGCATGTCGGGCCAGAACAACGTGTGCAGCCCCGAGCACACGCCGACGACGTCGTGATCCTGGGCGCCGGGGGGGATCGCGATGCCGAGCGAGCCGAGGCTGACGATACCTGCCATGTTCGGCCGCTCCTCTTCCGCCGTGCAGAAGGCGACGCCGCTTCGGTCGAGTGCGTCGGCGTAGCCGGCGGTGTTGTTGTAGTGCAGCTGCAGGATGTACCAGTCGTCGGGTCCGCCGAGATCGAGGCCCACGTCGTCGGGAAGCACCACGGTGCCGCCGCCCGGTGCCCAACCGGCCACGAAGTCGGTCGTCACCTGCAGCGTCACGTCGCACGGGAAGGGTCCAGCCGACACCTGCGGGAGCTTGGTGCGATACAGGATCCAGTGGTGCACCACTCGCTCGTCGTCGATGACGGGCGCCCACGCCGTGGCCTGCGCGCCGGCGGCGAACGGTGACTTGAACGCGAAGCACATGTACAGGTTGTCCGCGCCCGACTCCGGCACCGCGTAGGCCTCGTTCGGGTCGGCGCCGTGCGCCGTCATGACGACGTCGGGAACGCACGGCAACTCGTCCGTGTCGTCGCTCGGACCATCGGCGGGCCCACAGTCCGCGGTCGGATCCAGCTGCGCCCCGGCATCGATCCAGTCCGCCAGTACCTCGCGGTCGGCGTCGCTCATCGGCTCGATCGGCGGCATCGGGCGGTCGTCGGTGGCGATCCGCTCGGCCACCACCGCGTGCACCGGCCTGGCGGGATCGGTCACGGCGGGGATCTGGAAATCGTCGTAGCTGGCCAGTGGCATCGGGGCGCCGAACTTGGGCTCGGTGCCGTGGCACTCGCCGCAGTTGCGCGCGAGGACGTCCACGACGTCGCACGGCAGGCCCCCGGCCGCGGCGGCCCCCCCTTCGGATCCCGCGTCGTCGTCGAGACCGTCGGTCGAGCCTCCGTCGTCGTCGGATGCACCCTCGGTCATGGGCCCCTCGACCCCGCAGGGCTCGACGCACGCCTCGGGCTCGTCCGGAGCCGAGGCGCCCGCACAGCCCACGGCGAGGACGACGAACGCAGCCACGGACCAGGAACGAACGCGCGACATCTTCATCGTCGTCCAGGCTCGCGCATCGACGGTACGAAGGCCTGTCCGTACGGGCCGGGCCGGTGTCATCGCTGGCCAACTCACCCGTGCCCACGCACCGAGATCTCCCGGCCGCCGCGTCGGCCACTGCCGACCGGTGGGTGGCCACTACGAACAGGACGAACCCCACCGCCGCGGGGCAGCCTGACGTCATGGGCACGAGCACACGTTCTCGTCTCGGCGCGCTGGCGCTGATCCTCGGCCTCCTCGGCTGCGGCGGGGCCGCGCACCCGGTCGACGTCCTCGACGCGTGCGGCCCGACCGCATGCCCCGACCCGCTACCGCCCGACGACGACGACGGTGAGACGACCGGGATGGACCCGATGCCCGCCTCCGACGCGACCGACGACGAGCCCGCGGTGCCGTCGACCGGGCTGCCGTGCGACGTGCTCGACGTGCTGCAGCGCGAGTGCCAGTCGTGCCACGGCGAGATGCCGAAGTTCGGCGCCCCGATGCCCCTGACCAGCTACTCGGATCTGATGGTCCCGGCGCTCAGCGATCCGTCCCGCGGCGTGCACGACGTGATGGTCGATCGCCTGCTCGACGAGGCATCGCCGATGCCCCCCGGGGGCGAGTCGGAGATGGACCCGGCCGATCGGCAGGTCTTGCTCGACTGGATCGACGCCGGCGCCCCCGAAGATCCGGAGTCGAGCTGCGCCGCCGGAGAGGTACCGCAGGACCAGGCGGGGCCCGAGCATCTGCCGTGCGAGCCCGACATCGAGTTCCTCGCGGGCGACGGCAGTGGCAACGGCTACGAGGTCCCGTCCGTCGGTGCCGACGACCTGTACGTGTGCTTCGCGTTCGACAATCCCGTCGAGGCGGGCACGCAGGGCACTGCGTGGGCCCCCGTGGTGGACGACGAGCGTGTCGTCCACCACATGGTCCTGTACAAGGCGCTCGGGCCGGCGCTCGCCCCCGGCCCCTACCCCTGCAGCTTCATCGACCAGCTCGCGCATCGCTTCGTCGCGGTGTGGGCTCCCGGCGCCGACAACCTCGTGATGCCGGAGGAAGCGGGTCTCGACCTCGACGGCGGCAGCTACATCCTGCAGATGCACTACAACAACTCCGCCGGGCACGAGGACGTCGTCGATCGATCGGGAATCGCGATGTGCACCACCGACGAGCCGCGGCAGTACCGAGCCGGCTCGCTGACCCTCGGGACGTTTCTCATCGGGGTTCCGCCGGGTGCCGAGGACTTCCCGGTCTATGGCCGCTGCGGTGTGGAGCGGACCGTGCTGTGGCCAGAGACGGTCAACGTCGCCCTCGCGTACCCGCACATGCACCTCAATGGCCGGGCGATCTCGACGAAGGTCAAGCGCTTCGACCCCTCGGAGGGCGGCATCGTGGAAGAGACCTTGCTCGACGTCCCCAACTTCGACTGGAACTTCGCCAAGGGCTACCAGGAAGACCCTCCGTTTCAGATCCACCGCGGCGACGAGATCATCACGAAGTGCGTCTACGACAACCCGCACCCCTACCCACTCTTGTTCGGGGAGCAGACCAATGCCGAGATGTGCCTCAATTTCATGCTCGTGTATCCCATCGACGGGATCCTCGAGTGGAACTGCGGCGTCGTGATCTAGCGCGCCGCGACGTCCTCGTCGCCAGAGGAGGGGTCGCGGGCGCCTACCCGCACCCGATACCATGTTCGTATCCATGACCGTGGACACGAGCACGACCGGACGCGGTCGCTCTGACGCGCCCGAGGCCGCAACGGTCGTGGAGGGTCGCGGCAACGCCCCCGCGTCCGCCGACGACGAGGCGCTCGAGACCCGCGTCGGACGCTACGCGGTGCTGTCGGAGCTCGGGCGCGGCGGCATGGGTCGCGTGCTGCGAGCGTACGACCCCAAGCTGCAGCGCGAGGTCGCGCTCAAGGTCATGCGCTCGCACGTCCTCGACCCGTCCAGCGAGCGGCGGATGATCGCCGAAGCCCGCGCGATGGCCCAGCTCGCGCACCCCAACGTCGTCGCGGTCTACGACGTGGAAGAGCTCGCCGACGGTCGGGTCGCGCTCGCGATGGAGTACGTCGCCGGTCAGACGCTCTCGGCGTGGCTTCGTACCCCGCGCGCGTGGCACGAGGTGGTCGCGTGCTTCGTCCATGCCGGCCGTGGACTGGCCGCCGCGCATGCGGCCGGTCTGCTGCACCGCGACTTCAAGCCGGCCAACGTGCTCGTCGCCGACGACGGGCTCGTGAAGGTGACCGACTTTGGGCTCGCGAAGCCGGACACGACCGACAGCGGCGGCGCCCCCCCCTCTGCCGCCGACGGGGACGAGGACGACTCCGAGAACAAGGCCCCCGATCTGACTGCGCCCGGGATCGTGATGGGGACGCCGCGGTACATGGCGCCCGAGCAGCACCAGGGCAAGCCGTTGACCGCGGCGGCCGACCAGTACGCCTTCTGCGTCGCCCTGTGGGGGGCGTTGACCGGCGCTGCGCCGTTCGACGAGCGGGCGCTCGCCCACGCGAAAGTGAAGGGCCCCCCGCCATGGCCGGGCGGAGCGACGCCACGTCGCATCGCCGACGCGATCGTTCGCGGTCTGGCTCCCGACCCTGGTCGACGCTGGCCGAGCGTGTACGCCCTGCTCGCCGAGCTCGATGCCGATCCCGGGCGACGCCGCCGGCAGTGGCTGTTCGCGGCGCTGGGGCTCGGTACGGTCGCGAGCGCAGTGATCGGCGTGCAGGTCTGGGCGAAGGCGCGCGCACACACTTGCGCCCCGGAGGGTGCGGCCGCCCACCTCGAAGACGCATGGGGCGCGACCCGGCGCGACGCGGTGCGCGAGGCGATGAGGGGCGTCGATGCGGTCTACGCCGACGACACCTGGCGACGCACGGAGGCGGTGCTCGACGGCTACGCCGCGGATTGGCGACGGATGCACGTGGAGGCGTGCGAGGCCACGACGATCCGCGGCGAGCAGTCGGCCGCGGCGATGGACCTGCGAATGACGTGCCTGCACCGCGCCAGGGTGCGACTGGCCGCGATCACCGAGGTGCTCTCCGCCGCCGACGAGACCACGCTGCGCAAGGCCCACGACCTGGTCGGGAGCCTGCCGCCGCTGAATCGGTGCGCGGACGTGGAGGCGCTGTCGGCCGACGTCGAGCCACCGCCGCCGCGCGAGGCCTCGGTCGTGGCGGCGGTGGACGAGTTGCTCGCCGCCGCGAGTGCGGCGCGCACCGCCGGACGCTACGACGAAGCGCGCAGGCTCCTCGACACCGCCTACGAGCGTCTCGACGGTATCGAGTACGAGCCGATCCATCTCTCCGCGATCCTCGAGGAGGCGTACGTTCGCGCCCAGGCCGGCGAGTACGCTCGAGCCGAGACATTGCTGCGCGACGGTCTCGCCCGGGCCGCCCGCGGCGGCCACTGGGTGGCGATGCAGGAGGCCTCCACGGTGCTGATCTCCCTGGTCGGGGGCTGGACGAAGCAGGGCGACGCCGTGTCCCCCTACGTCGATCTCGGCATCGGGCTCGGCAACCTCGACCCCGAGCTCGGCGCACGAGCCCACAACAACCTCGCGCTCGTGCTCCTCGGTCAGGGCCGGTCCGCCGAGTCGGAGGCGGAGTCGCGCATCGCGATCGCGCTCAAGCGCGAGTACTTGAATCCGGACGATCCCGGCTTCGCGTCGTCACGGAGCAACCTCGCCAACGCGCTCGATACCCTGGGCCGACACGAGGAGGCCGAAGCGGAGCTTCGCCAGGTGATCGCGTCGACCGAGAAGGCACTCGGCCGCAAGCATCCTTCCCTGGGCCTGGCCCACAACAACCTCGGCCTCTGCCTGTGGAACCAGGACGAGCTCGAGGAGGCAGCGACCGAGCTTCGCCGCGCGATCGAGATCAAGGAGGCCACGCTGGGGCCGGATCATCCCGAGCTCGCGACTTCGTTGGGCAACCTCGGCGGCGTCCTCCTGGCGCTGGGCCGCTACGCCGAGGCCGAGGTGATGTTCCGTCGCGGTATCGCGATCGCGGAGAAGGGCTTCGGCCCCGACAACGCCCGAACGGCCAACGGCTACGCCAACCTCGGACTGCTCCTCGACGCAGCGGGCCGACACGACGACGCCGAGGTCGAGCACCGACGCGCACTGCAGATCCGCGAGAAGACGCTGCCCCCCGACGACCCCAACCTCGCTCAGTCGTGGAAGAACGTGGCCGGGATCCACACGCGCAAGGGAGAGCACGCACAGGCGCAAGCGCTGCTGCGGCGGGCCCTCGCCGCGTGGGAGGGACGACTGGGCCCGGACGCGCACCATGTGGCCGCCGGCCAGGCCGCCCTCGCGAGCTCGCTGCACGCCCAGGGCAAGACGACCGAGGCGCGCGCGCTCGCCGAGACGGCGTGGAAACGTTGCCAGCGCGACGACATCGTGGCCGAGCAGGCATCGCGCACGGCCTTCACCCTCGCGAAGATTCGCTGGGACAGCGAGGACGCGGCCGATCGAGAGAGCGCACGCTCGCTCGCTCGACGTGCGCTCGAGATCGCCGGTCCCGCCAAGGGTGACCGGGGGGGCTTCCAGGCGGAAGTGACCCGATGGCTGGAGGAACGCGAGGGCGCCGCGACCCCGGCGATTGGCCGGAACTGACAGGACCTCGACCACCCGGGGCTGGGATCGTCGAACGGCTCATGGAGCCGCCTCCCCAGCCCATCCGCCGAGCCGCCGTCGGCATGCTGGCGGTCGCGATCGCCTGTGGTGGCGCGAGCGCCACGGCGGACGCCGACGACGACGCCACGACCGACACGGGGTGCACGACCACCGACGCCCACGCAGCAACGACCGAGGACACCGGCCCCGGCGACCGCGACGCATCCGGCACCGAGGACGCGCCGACACCCGACCCGTCGACGGACACGACGAGCGCCGGACCGGACGCCGCGTGCGACGGCCCGAGCCTCGCACCTGGCCTGCACACCGACCTCGAGATCGAGATCGACGGCCTGTCCCGCACCTACGACCTGTTCGTCCCCTCGGCCGGCGCGGAGGGCGATCCCCTCCCGCTGGTCGTCAACATGCACGGCTGGGGATCGAGCAAGGAGCAGCAAGCGGCGTTCTCCCGGATGTCCACCGACGCCGAAGCGCGCGGGTACGCCGTCGCCTATCTGCAGGGCTACGACGCATCCTTCAACGCCGGCTCGTGCTGCGGCGGTGCCTCGCACGACGAGGTCGACGACGTCGGCTTCGCCGTGGCGGTCGTCGACGACGTGCAGACGCGCACATGCCTCGACCGCGGCCGCGTGTACGCCACGGGGTTCTCCAACGGCGGCTTCATGTCGTATCGGCTCGCCTGCGAGGCCGCGGAGACCTTCGTCGCGATCGCGCCGGTGGCCGGCGTCGTCAGCGTCGACCTCGAGACGTGTGCACCGTCGCAACCCGTCTCCGTGATCCACTTCCACGGGATGTCGGACTTCAACGTGCTGTACGAGGGCCGTCCCTGGCTCGGCGTGCCCGGCGTGCCGGAGCTGATGGCGCACTTTGCCGCGCACGAAGGCTGTGCGCCCGAGCCCGTCGTGACGTTGGAGCTCGACGACGTCGTGTGCGAAACGTGGCCTGGCTGCCGGACCGGCACGGAGGTCAGCGTGTGCCGCGTCGACGGTGGCGGTCACTGCTGGCCGGGCAATCCCGAGTGCCCCTACGGCAGCTCTACGACGACGATCTCGGCCAACCTGCGGATGTTCGACGCCTTCGACCTGCACACCCGCTGAACGAGCAGTCGATCAGGGCTCGGTCGACGCGTGCTCGCGCAACCACGCGCGCACGTTCGTGGCCCCGGTGGAGTCGTCCCCGTCGACCGCGACGTAGTCGACGAGCGCGCGCTCGGCCAGCTCGACCGCCCGCGCACGATCGCGGTGGGCCCCGTCGGCCCAGCTGACCTTCGCAAGCACGAATGCGCCGTGCGCCCGTTCGTCGCTCGCGAGGTCCGCATCGTCGAGCTGGGCGCGGTAGGCCTCGTCGGCGAGCTCCCATGCCTCGTCGACGCGCCCGCGCTCCAGTAGCAGCTGGGCCAGATTGAGTCGGGACGCGGCGACGTAATGGTGGTCGGCCCCGAGAACCTTCTCGCGGATCGCCAGCGCGCTGCGGTGCTCGGCCTCCGCTTCCTCGTACCTACCCAGCTCGCCCAGCAACGTCCCGTGCAGAACCCGGACCTGGGCCACCCTCTCGTGGTCCGGGCCCAGCTCCTGCTCGAGCAGCTCCAGCGCACGGCGGTTTTCGATCTCGGCCTGCGCGTGCTCGCCTTTGGCGCGCAGCACCTTCGCGAGGGTGTTGCGGGTCCACGCGGTCTGCGGATGGGTCTCGCCCACGGCCGTCTGCGCCAGCGCGAGACCGCGTCGAAGCTCCGCCTCCGCCGCATCGAAGTCCTCCAGCTCGAACAGGACGTCGCCGAGGTTGTTGTGCGCCATCGCGATCCGCGGGTGGTCGGGCTCGAGCACGCGCTGCATCAACTCGAGCGCGGCGCGACTTTCCCGCTCCGCCTCCGCGGGCTTGCCTCGCGCCACCAGGATGACGGCGAGATTGCCGTGCGCCGTCGCGACGTCGGGGTGATCGCTTCCCAGCGCCGCCCGCAGCTCGACCACGCGCCGCAGCTCTGCCTCGGCCGCAGCGAGCTCGCCTTTGGCGTACAGGGAGTTCGCGAGGTTGTTGCGCGACGCGGCCACGTCGGGGTGGTCGGGGCCGAGCAAGCGCTCCCGCAGCGCGAGCACGCGTCGGTGCTCGGCCTCCGCCGCGTCATGGTCGCCCTTCGCATCGAGGATCAGCGCCACGTCGTTGGCGAGGTCGGCGTCGGCCTTGGTTCCCGGCTCGGTCAGCGCCTTGGAGATCTCGGCGTAGCGTAGGCCCTCGTCGTACCGGTGGAGCTCGTATCCGACGACGTACGCCAGGTTCGACGCGATCGACTGCACGCGATCGCGATAGCGCAGGCCCGCGGCGAGACGAAGCGCCTCGCGCAGCGCCGCACGTGCGTCGTCGTACTCGCCGTTGCGGTAGAGCACCACCCCGTGGGCGTGGGCCGCCTCCACTCGGACGGGTGCGTAGTCGAGCTCGGCGATCATCGCGGTGGCGGCCTCGATCGCACCTCGTGCGTCCTCGGAGCGCCCCGCGTCGGCGGAGGCACGCGCCCGGGCGAGCTCGGCCCGCGCCGCATCGACCGTCGCCGCGTCGGCCGGCAGCGGGGGCTCCACCTCGGCCTGAAGGGCTTGGATGTCCGCGCACCGCTGCAGCGGCCGAAGACCCGCGACGAGTCGGTCGCCGCGCTGCACCGTGTTGGCGTCCGCATCGCGCAGCACGTCCACCACCGCCCCGAGCTCCACCCCGGCGGCGCGCAGGCACGCCATCCGCAGGTCCAGGATCGCCTCGGACTGCTCGCCACGGATCGCAGTGGCTTCGCACGCCTGCACGTGCATCGTCGTCCACGACTGCGCGTACTCGTCGAGCGCCCGCTCCACGCGAGCCCATGTATCGGCGGCGTAGGCGGTTCCGACCTGCAGCATCGCGTCGTGGACTTCGGCGCGACGATCGTCGTTCCACGCCGCGTGCAGATGGCCCGTCGCGACCTCGACCGAGCAACGCTCGCCCCGGGAAATCCAGGTGTGGGCGCCCGCCGCCGCCAGGCCGACCACGAGCACCGCCGCCACGCCGCGCGCCCAGAGACGACCGCGTCCTTCGGCGTCGCGGGCCAGCGCCGCCAGCAACGCCTCCATGCTCGGCCAGCGCTCGTCCGGATCCATCGACAGCCCCCGCGAGAGCGTGGCCACGAGGGGTGCCGGGAGCCTCGGCGTTCGCGACGGCGCCCGCGGTGGACCGGCCGCCATGGCGACCGACAGCTCGATGACCGACCGACCCGCGAACGGTCGCTTGCCGAACAGCGCCTCCCACAGCGACACGCAGAACGCGAACTGATCGGTCGACGGATCGGCCGGCGATCCGGTCAGCCGCTCCGGGGCGAGATACGGCAGCGTGCCCACGACTCCCCGCGTGGTCGTCTTCTCGCCAGAGTCGAGTTCCGCTGGCCCCGGGTCACTGGCGAGGTCAGCGGTCGGCTCGGAGACCACCTCGCGCGCGAGCCCGAAGTCGGTCACGCGCACGCGGCCATCGACGCCGACGAGCACGTTGTCGGGCTTGAAGTCGCGGTGCAGCAGGCCCGCCCCGTGGGCCGCGGCCAGTCCCCGTCCCGCCTGGACGAAGGCCGCGACGATCTCGGGCCAGCGTCGCCCGCCCGCGAGCCACTGCGCGAGCGTCATCCCCTCGACGTACTCCATGACGACGACGACGTCGTCGAGCGCGGCCACCTCCACGTCGTACACGGCGACGACGTTGGGATGCGAGAGCTTGGCCATCGCGCGCGCTTCGGCGACGAGCCGCCGTGCCCCGGTCGACCCCAGCGACTGGGCGCCCACCTCCTTGAGTGCCACCTCCCTTCGCAGCTTCGGATCGTAGGCACGCAGTACGCGCCCCATGCCGCCGCGCCCGATTTCCTCGAGCACCACGTATCGCCCGACGTGGGCCCCCGTGGATGTCGTCGCGCGGGTCACGTTGCGTCCACGCCGAGGGGTCCGTCATGTCGATGACGACGAGTGGGTCCGGTCCCGTCCCGAGGGCACCGATGCCGCTCTCCGCCCCGACCGGCCCGATGGCCGCCGTCGATGTCGGGTCCAAGGCGCTCGCGTCCAGCCACCGTCGTCCGATCGGATCATACACCCGCGGCGCTCGCCACGTCTCGATCGCGTCGGCGCGCTCATGGTCCCACGTGCACCCTCTCCCCGGCGAGAACGTCGCCGAGCCATTGCGCGAGACTCGTACCGTCGACGCTCGTGGTCGAAAAAGCGGGCCTGAGCACCGTGTGATCGAGTCCGTACCGATAAAACGTGGAGATGTCTGCCGCGTACGCGTCGCGGACCTGCAGCAGATCGTCCTGGAACGCGGACCCCGGCACCGCCGTCGGGACTCCGCCGCAATTGTCGTGCTGTCCGAAGCCCCACCCAAAGCCCATGTACGTGCGAATGACGAGGTCACCGGTCGTGGAGTACAGCCCGAAATCGACATTGGGATGCGCCGCGACCACGTTGTCGAGCAGGTCGCGCGCGAAGTCGTGGGGGTCGCATCCCGGGCAATCGGCGAGCACGGTCGCGTCGAGGTTCCACGTTTGCCGGAACACGTCCTGCAGGCACGGGGGCATCACCGCGCTCGACATCGGCGGTCCGGAGTCGTCGAGCACCACGAGATGGACGTCGTCCCCGTAGGCGGTGGCCGTGGGCGCGGCGTTGAGCGCCGCCCCGAAGCCGCCGGCACTGCTGCCGGTCAGCAGCACCGTCTCGGGCATCGGCAGGCTCGGGATCAACAGCTGCAGAAACCGCTGCAGGTTGTCGTAGCCGTGGAAGTGCCGCATCTGGCCGCCGAGCTCGGTGTCGTTGCTGCCGGCATGGATGTCGCCAGTGCAGTACGGCACGTAGACCATGGTCCAGTCGCCGACCGGGTTGCCCTCGGTCCGCGCGAAGATGCCGTCCCCGGGTGGGCTGAACGGCGCCGCGAAGGCCGTGAAGTCGCACGCATCGTTGAAGCAGGCGCCCCCGCCCTCGAGGTAGATCATCACGTTGGGTGAGTCCGGCGCGTAGCTGACCCCGAAGCCGGCCGGCGATCCGTCCAGGCACTGGGTGTCCTCGACCTCGTAGTACGTCCACTTCAGCTCGGGCGGATCCAACGGCTCGATGGCGGTGCAGTCGGGCAAGCAGCCATCGAACGCGTCGTCGTTGCCGTCGTCGCAGACCTCCCCCGGGTCGAGCTGACCGTTGCCGCAACCGGGCGGCGGCGGAACCTTGCCACCGCCACTTTCGTCCGCCCCGTCGTCGGGCGCCGGTCCCGGGTCGCCCGTGTCGCGGCCCGGCGCGTCGTCACCCGCATCGTCGCCGTCGGAGGTCGTCGCGCCGGTCGATGAGCCCTCCGCGTCGGCCTCGGTCTCCGTCGCGGAGGTCTCGTCGCCACACGCCAGCAGCCCCGCCCCCGCGAGGGCGAGCACCGTGATGCGATACACGCCGCTCATTGCACCGACGCTCCCGTCGCGGGGCTCCAGTGAATCACCGCCGCCTGGAACGACTGCACCAGTCCGTCGACGCCTTCGGGCTCCGCCGGACCGAGCGGATACCCGAGCACTTGCTCGCGTCCCGCATCGACGAATGCATCGTGGATCGGGCCCGCGATCGGATGCGCGTCCGTCTGCGCCGACCACAGCCACAGCCCGTCCTCGAAGTACTGGTACCGGCCCTTCGTCCCGTCCGGGCCTGCCGCCGCATCGAGCTCGTCCATCGTCGGAAAGCCCCACACATCCTCGGATCCGGACTCGCGGTACGCCTCGAAGATCCGACCGTGCACCGCCCAAGCGTTCGGCGCCCGGTCCGGGTGCCAGATGATCATTCCGTGCTCGAAGTCCTGGAACCTACCCCCGAACAACGCGTCGTCTTCGGCGCGGATCGGCTTGCCGACCACGCTGCCGTCGCCCCCGAGCGCCTGCCACTTCTCGCCGATCTTGCCGTACGGCGCCAGCGAGTCCTGTCCACAGTTGCGGCTCGTCTCGCTGTGTTGGTGATAGCTCCACTTCACCGGAATCGTTTGGCCGTCGAAAGCCGCTTGCACGACCACGCCATCGGCCTTCTGCTCGTAGTGCAGGTGCGCGCCGGTGGACGCGCCGGTATTGCCCACGCGACCGAGCGGCTGTCCCGCGTCGACGTGCTGGCCGACGCCCACGTCCATCGTGTCCAGGTGCAGGTAGCGGGTCTTCCAGCCGCCACCGTGATCGAGCACGACCATGTTCCCGGCATCGCTGAAGAACGACGCGGTGACCACTTGCCCGGCCGCGGACGCCAGTGCCGGCGTGCCGAACGTCCCGCCGCTCGTCGCGATCATGTCGACCATGAACTGGCTCGAGTGCCCACCGTGGGTCGACGTGGTCCACACCTGCCCGCACGGCACGGGCAGCTGAAACACGGGGCGGGCCCCCGCGTTGGCGACCGGGTCTTCGTCGTCGGCGCCCGTCGTCGCGTCGTCGGTCTCGCCTTCCTCCGCGGGATCGTCGGACACGCCGTCTTCGTGGTCGAGCGCTTCGTCGCCGGCCCAGGCGCGCCCCGGATCGGTCGCCGCATCCAGGCAGCCCGACAGCGGCAGGGAGACGAGCCCGGCGAGGCCGATCTTTCTTCGTGCGCCGCTCATTGCACCGACGCTCCCGTCGCGGGGCTCCAGTGAATCACCGCCGCCTGGAACGACTGCACCAGTCCGTCGACGCCTTCGGGCTCCGCCGGACCGAGCGGATACCCGAGCACTTGCTCGCGTCCCGCATCGACGAATGCATCGTGGATCGGGCCCGCGATCGGATGCGCGTCCGTCTGCGCCGACCACAGCCACAGCCCGTCCTCGAAGTACTGGTACCGGCCCTTCGTCCCGTCCGGGCCTGCCGCCGCATCGAGCTCGTCCATCGTCGGAAAGCCCCACACATCCTCGGATCCGGACTCGCGGTACGCCTCGAAGATCCGACCGTGCACCGCCCAAGCGTTCGGCGCCCGGTCCGGGTGCCAGATGATCATTCCGTGCTCGAAGTCCTGGAACCTACCCCCGAACAACGCGTCGTCTTCGGCGCGGATCGGCTTGCCGACCACGCTGCCGTCGCCCCCGAGCGCCTGCCACTTCTCGCCGATCTTGCCGTACGGCGCCAGCGAGTCCTGTCCGCAGTTGGTGCTCTTGCGCGTGAACGGCTGGTTGGGCACGAGCACGAGCGGCCCCTCACCCTGCAGAACCGGGTGGACCATGTCCGAGGTGTGCGCGTTGTTCTTGCCCGGCGCGTACAGCTGCTCGTAGTGCAGGTGATAGTCCGGCGAGGCCACGTTGCCCATCTCGCCGATCACGTCGCCACGCTCGACCCAGGTGCCCACGGCCACGTGCCACTTCATGTGGATGTACGTCGTGAACCATCCGTTGCCATGGCGGATCTCGATGCCACCCGGGTGGAACTGCTCGTGAACGACGCCTGCCGCCGACGCGACGATCGGACTGCCGGTCGGCATCCCGACGCGGCGCATGTCCATCTTCTTGTCGTCGGGGTTGTGCCCGAAGTACGTGACCGTCTCGACGTCGGCGCCACAGGGAAACGGCAGCAGGAAGTCGGGGCGATTGGCGATCTCGAGCGTGGGCGCGCCGTCGCCGTCGGTCTCGTCACCTTCGAGGGTCTCGGTATCCGC
Organism: uncultured Pseudomonadota bacterium; assembly: GCA_937896535.1. GTDB lineage: Bacteria > Myxococcota_A > Polyangia > Nannocystales > Nannocystaceae > CALBMM01. The sequence goes on along the minus strand of CALBMM010000009.1, from coordinate 25,218 downwards.
CTCGTCCTGGCCCACGGCCGACGCCCAGCCGTCTCGACCCTCGTCGACGGTCGAACAGCCGGCGATGGCGAAGGCCAGGGCGGTGGACAGAGACGAAGCGATCGTTCGGGGTTTGGCGTGGTTGCTGGACATGGGTGGCGCTCCGGGTTCGGCGAGGAATGTGCTGCGTTCCCTCACTGCAACTCCTCTGTAGCAGCGAGGCCTTCACCGCGACCGGTGCGTTGCGGCCAATCGACGGGGTTGGACCGGACAACGCGGCGTGCCACGACCACGTCGCGATCGCCTTCCCGTGCGTGGACCGGCGCTGGCCGTTCGCGCCCCTCGCCTTGGCCGGATCTGCCGCGGCGATCCGACGCTCGGTTGCCTACGCTGATCTCGGATCGAAGGGATGCGCGGAACGAGCTGGCGTGCATGCACGCGTCGCGGCCTGGCGCCGAGGATCGCCGCGGTGTGCTCGCTCGCCGTCGGTCCCGCGTCGGCGTCGGCCGCAACGGCGCGGTCCGAGCTGCTGCGAGGCACGCGGGCGGACCCGATCCCCACGGCGGCGTCCCGACTGCGCCCCGCGTCGCCCGACCCGGCGCGTGCACCCAGCCGCGGGATCTTCGTGCTCGCGTTCGACGGGGTCGAGCTGTCGACCGGCGACATCGACGACGCGCACGCCGACGTGACGCAGATCGCCGAACTCTCCGGCATCTTCGAGCCCTACGGGGTCGGACCGAAGCGGGATGCGGTGATGCAGGCGGTGCGCGCCACGCTGGCCGAGTACGACCTCGTGGTCACCCAGACGCGCCCCGCGTCGGGTGAGTACGCGTTGAGCGTCGTCAGCCCCACCAATCCGCTCGCCGGGACGGCCGACGCCGCGTCGGTGCTGGGTATCGCTGTGCTCGACTGCGGCGACGCGCAGACCCAGCGCAACGTCACCTTCGCGTTCCACGGCATCGATGACGCGTACTCGGCCGCCGCCACCGCAACCACCATCACCCAGGAGCTCGCGCACGCGATCGGACTCGAGCACGTCGACGATCCACGCGACGTCATGTACCCACACAACGTCGAGGCGGACACGGAGTTCCTCGACGAGTGCGTGCCCGTCGTTCCCGATGCCAAGGGGCGGATCTACTGCGGCGAGCAACATGCGATCGAGTGCGGCGCCCCGGACCTGCAGAACGCCCACGCCGAGTTGCTCGCCCGCTTCGGCCACGCCAAGCCCGACACGACGCCGCCGGTGGTGCGGATCACGTCCCCGGCCGATGCCGCCGTGGTGGCGCTGGCGACCGATGTGGAGATCGAGGTCGCGGTCGACGACGACGACGCTCTGGTGACGGCGCGCCTGTTCGTCGACGGCGATCCGGTCGACGGCGACGAGGTCGCGCCGTTCGGGTGGACCTTGCGTGACCCCGCGCCCGGCACTCACGAGCTGTACGTCGAGGCGTACGACCTCGCCGGCAACGTGGGCGTCAGCGATCCGGTGACCGTGGAGGTGTCCTCCACGCCGCGCGACGCCCTCCCCGACGTCTACGGTCTGACGGGACCGACCGGCGGGTGCGCGTGCGATGCGAGCGATCCCGGTGGCGGCCGCGGGGCCGTTTCGCTGATCATGGTCTTGGTGGCGTGCGTGCCACGGCGTCGCCTCGCGGCGTGATCGTCGAGCTCAGAACGCCGCGATCGCGCCCCCGAGCGACTCCCACGCCGCCCACGTCGCGTTGGCCTCGACTTGCCACGTGTGCCACAGCTCGCCGTCGCTGCGCCGCACGAAGACCTCGAGACGCCCGTCGGCGTTGCGTCCGAACTGCGGATCGCCGGCCGCATGCTCGCCGAACGCGGCCCAACCGGGTTCGAACGCCTCGTTGGGCTCGTTCTGCCAGGTGTGCCAGAGCCGACCATCATCGCCACGGGCGACGAGCTCCATGCGTCCGTCGAGATTGGACGCGACCATCGGCGTGCCGACGAACGTCCCCCCCTCGTGCGTGGCCCAGTCCGTCGACCAGCCGTCGCCCTCCTGCCACCGGTGCTGCAGCGAACCGTCGTCGGCGACGACGAACACTTCGAGTCGGCCGTCGGCATTGGTACCGACGGTGGGCGGCCCGGCGAGGTGACCTCCGAGGCCGTGCCAGCTACTCCAGCCGCCGCTGGGTTGCAGCTGCCAGCGATGCACGAGACTGCCGTCGGCGCCGCGCACGAAGGCGACGAGGCGGTCGTCATGGTTGAGCGCCACGAACACGTCGGAGGTCGCATCGTCGCCGAACGCATTCCAGTCGCCGACGAACTCGCTGTCGGCGGCCAGCTGCCACTTGTTCCACAGCCGGCCGTCGTCGCTGCGCACGAATACCTCGAGGCGCCCGTCGTCGTTGCGCGCGACGAACGGCTCGCCCACGAACGCGGCCCCCGGCGCCCCCATGCTCTCCCAGTCGCCCGCCCACTGTCCGGGCGTCGTCTGCCAGCGGTGGTACAGCGCGCCGTCGCCACCGACGGCGAACGTCTCCAGACGCCCGTCGTGGTTGGTGGCGACCGTCGGCGCACCGGCGAGGGGGCCACCGAGGCTCGCCCACGGCTCGAAAGGGAAGTTGGCCTGCGGCTGCCAGCGGTGGAGCACGCTCGCGTCGTCGCCGAGGGCGAAGACCTCCAGTCGCCCCGTCGCGCTCGCGCCCACCCTGCGACTCGCGACCGCGCCGTGGTCCGGGGTCGGCGGGGCGTACCAGTACTCGTCGCCGAGCCTGTCGCGCAGGGCCTGCACGCCGGCCTTGTACTTGGCGCGCATGCCCTGGTGACTGCACGAGGTGTAGTGCGGCTGGCAGCCGTTGTAGCAGGACGCCATCGTGCTCATGTACGTCTCGTACTCGTCGGTGCCGGGGCGTGCGCGATTGATGAAGTCGATCGCAGCCTGGTCGCTGCCGACGAGCGCGCTGGTGTGCTGACAGACGCGCAGCTTGTGGAGGATGACGTCGATGCCGCCGTCGACGTTGCCGGCGACCCCGAGAATGCCGTTGCCGTACTGGGCCAGCGTCTGCGGGTACGTCCCGGCGTCGAACTGGAACATCCCCAACCCACCCTGCTGGTGCCCGCAGGGGCCATCGCCCGACCCGGCGAGCACCGGCCCGCCGCAGTCGTCGGAGTGCGGGCCGGCGCAGTGGATCGGCCACTCCGACAGACACTGCACGAGGTGCGTCTCATGGTTTGCGATCCCCGCGATGATCAGCGGGTTGGTGATCCCGCGGGCCGCCGCCGTCGCCTTGATCGTGTCGCAGCGTGCTTTCACCGTCGCCGACGACAACGCCGGCAGGGTCGGCGCGGGCTCTTGCTCGGCATCGTCGTGGCCGTCGGTATCGGCGACCTCGCCGAAGCCGTCACGCGGCTCGGGTGCCTCCACGCAGCCGGCCACGAGGGCTACCATCGCCATCCAGCGCCACTTGTTGTCGTCGGTTCTGCGTACGTCGCCTTGCATCGTCGGTTCTCCGGTCGGGTGCTCCCACGACGTGTGACATGCGAGGCGCCGAGGTTCTGGTCGGCGTGGGCCAACGGTCGGTCGAAACCGGCCGCGTTCGGCACCGGCTACCCCTGTGGGGGCAGCGCGACCAGGGCCAGGCCAGCCCCCGTCATGTCCGAGTACGTGTACGGTGCGACGAGACCGTCCACGAACTCGGTCGTGTGTGAGATCGGGTCGACCTTGTACGCCCCGTTGGCCCCCTTGTCGGGCAACCACACGAAGCCGTCCACGTCCACGCTGACCCCGACCGGCTCCACGCACCCCGGCAATGGAACCGCGCCGTCGAGGAGTGTTCGCGTCGCCACGTCGACCTTGACCAGGCCGCAGCCGAGCCCTCCGCCGGGGACCCCGTGGGCCGCCCACGCGATGCCGTCGCGATCGACCTGCAACCCACGCAGGCCACCGGCGGTCGCTTCGATCACGTCGAACGTGCCCGCGTCGGGATCGAAGTGCATCACCTTGCCGTCGAGCCCCGCCATCCACGGGTCGCCCGAGGCATCCATCGCGATGCCGTAGGGCCGTGTGCCCGACGGCACGTCCCAGCGCTCGACATCGAGGGTGATCGCGTCCACGCGCGCCAGCGGGCCGCCGAGGCCGAGGACCCACAATGCGTTGTCGGGCGCGATCGCCCCGCCGTACGGCCCGTAGCTGAGCAGGTACTCGCTGGGCCAGCCGACCTCGTCGACGGAGTCGAGCACGTCGCCCGTGCGACCGTCGAGACGCCGCAGGTGCACCGTCTGTGCGAGGGCCGAGTACCAGCCCACCCAGACGCGGTGATCGTCGGCGCACGGATTGAGGTCTTCGCCGATGTCCCACGCCGTCGGCCGGGGCCCTTGGGGATTGACCGTCCCGAACTGGGGGATGCCGGGTTCCACCGCGATCTCGTGGAACCAGATGCGACACTCCTCGAGGTCCCACGGCAGCACGTCGCTCGGGCCCGACGATGTCTCGATCGTTCCGTTGGCGTTGCGGTCGACGCAGCGCTCGAGTTCGGCGGCGAACTTGACGATCCCGCCCCGCCGGTTGGCGACCGCCACGTCGCCGTGCAGGTTCACGGACGTGCGCGACGGATCGTCGAGTCCCTGCGAGGGGCCGGTGTAGTAGCGCGCCACCTCGACCCGCGTCCGGGTGTCGATCTTCGAGACCGTGCCGTCGGGGGAGTTGGCGATCCAGATGTAGCTGAACTCGACCTCGGACCCCATCGCCGTCGAGTCGGGGTCACAGGCCACGCCGGGCGGACCACCGCCGGCCGCCCCCGCGTCGAGGGAGGGTCCGCCGTCGCCGTCGGGCAGCTCGGCACCGCTGCCGTCGTCGCCGTCGTCGGCGTCCGTGGCCGCGGCGCCGATCGAGGACTGACCGACCGGCTCGCCGAGCCCGTCGCGCCCGTCCTCCGCCTGGCCGCACGCCGCCCCTCCGAGCGTCGCGACCACCGCGCCCCACCTTCGCAATCCCGCCAGCATCATCGTGCGTCTCCCCTCCGCGCGTGGAAGACCGCGCGTCGTCGTCGCCATGGCAGGGCCACGGCGATCCATGCCCACAGCGCGACGCTGGGCACGGACGTATCCCGTGCCGACACCGCGCACCCGGACGCGACCTCGCAGTCGTCGCATGCCGCGTCGGTCGGGCCCCCCTCGCTCGTCTCGCCCCCGTCGTCCTCACCGGTATCGGGCTCGGCGGGCTCGTCGGTCGAGGCGTCGTCACCCGCGTCGGCATCGTCATCGGTCGCGTCGCATGCCTTCGCTGGCGTGGGCGTCACCGCGACCGGGGGCTCCGCAACCCCGCACGCATCCGCGGCGGCCGCTACCCCGCCACCGGGCGCGTCGCAGCCCGGCAGCACCGTGACGTGGTCGGCGGAATAGGTTGCAAACCCCGCGCCGCTGCCATCGTCGAGCTCGGCTCGAAAGACGATCGCTTCGTAGACGGCGTCGGTCGGCGGCACGAAGGGGACTTCGAACGACTCGGCGCCCGCGTCGTCGAGCTGTGCGATCGGAGTCCACGCCGCGTCGGGATCTTCGGCGAGGGCCCCATGCGTCGCCCACGACAGGGTCAACGTGACGCCCTCCCTCGCGCTCGCGCACCCCTGCAGCAGCAGCCCGGCGCCCTCGCTCATCTCGCCCTGGGCGCCCGGCGAGGAGAACGCGACCGCCGGTGGCGACGACGCGTCCGTGTCGGTCACCTGCACCACCCCGGGTCGACGCCGCCACACGCTGCGCGCCCCTTCGTACGTGTAGCCCCAGATCACGTACGCCCCCGGGGGCACGCCCGTCGTGTCCCAGGTGATCCCTTCGGCGGTCGCCTCGCAAGTGATCGCCATGCGGTCGGTCGCCGCGTTGATCGGGATCACGCACGGCGTGCCCGCCCCGCCATGACCGGGTCCGTTCCACGCCGGGGATTCGCCGAGGACGTCTTCGGCCGGCGGCGAGCTCACCGTGGGGTCGACCGCCGCCGCCGCGACCGCATCGGCCCGCGAGATCCAGGTCGGCATCGTCTCGCGCGGCCGCCGGTCGCGGCACGTCGCGAAGAACTGCATGCGGCGGCTGCCGGGCGCCTCGTCGACGCTGGTCCCCACGTCTTCGAAGGGGATCCCGATCTCGAACGTGTGGTTCGGTGCGACCGTGGCGTCTACCGTGACCATGCATGGATCGGACAGAAACGACACCGGTGCTACCGGCTTGCTCGTGTTGGACGCCAACGCCGTCGCCGGTGCCAACGTGACCACCCACGCCACGACGACCGACGTGTTCATGGGTGCACGCTCGTCCATCCCGGGGCGTCGTCGAGCTGCGCTCGGAGGAACTGCGCGAGCCCCGGGGTGGCCGACAGCGGCGCCACCACCAGCGCGCCGTGTCGGTCCCCGTGGTAGTAGAACTCGCGATGTCGTGTCTGCGGCGTGGGGTCGGGCAAGGTCGCCGTCCACTGCGCGTAGTCGACCAACCCGGACTGCAGACCCACCGGGTCGTTGGCAAACGTCAGGTCGAGGTTGAGCGCCGCGTACAACTGTCGGACCACGCCGTCGCCATACGCGTTGACGAGGGCGGTCCGAGCCCCGGGATGGAGCTGCCGGATCCGCTCGAGCGCGAGGTGGTAGCCCTGCGTCGCGCACTCGGGACACAGCTCGCCGAAGGTCGCGTCGAGCCCCCAGCCGTTGCGTAGCGAGCTCTGCGCGAGATCGGACAGATACGGCTTTCGCAGCACCGGTCCGGCGTCGTTGACGAGCAGCGGCGGCTCATGGCCCAGGCACTCGAACAACCACGCGATCTGGTGGTAGTTGGCCAGCGCTCCGATGCCGCCGGCGGAAAATCCCGCCACCGTCACGCGTCCCACGTTCTCGAACGTCGGCCCGAGCACCGTCATCGCGGCCTGGACGTTGCCGTAGCCCACTTGGTGGATCGCGGCCATGCCCGGGTACATCGTGACCTTGTCGGCGGTGTGACCGTCGCCCGTGCAATGCGGGAAGTAGGCGATGTTGGCGTCGCGAAACGGGTTGGTGGGGTCGTGGCGATCGAAGATGCCGCTCGAGCTCTGGGCATCGAGCCCCCACGTCAGCTCCGGCACCGGCCCCATCCCCAGCAGCAACGGCGTGTCGAGCAAGCAGCTGATCGGGTCGTAGCAGACCCCGCCCCCTCCGAAGAAGATCAGCAGGTCGTCGTCGAGCTCGGTGAAGTTGGCGAAGAAGCCACCTTGCGAGTTGTCGGCGCACTTCATCCCCGGCACCTCGATCCACTTCCACTTGCGGATCTCCGTGGGCGCGAGAACGATGGGTTCGGTCGGGTAGTACCACTGCGGCTGCGGGTCGCAGTCGAGATCGGGCAGCTGCGGCCCTCCCGGCGGCAGGTCGTCACCTCCCGGCGCCCCGTCGTCGACACCGTCGCCGGCATTGCCGCCCGACATCGTGCCGTCCTCGGTCTCCTCCTCGTCGTAGTCCCCGCCGATGCCGACGCCGGAGGTCGCGCCGTCGTCGTCGTCACCGACGCCGCCGAACGGGTGGCCGGGCGAGCCGTCGCCGGTGCCGCTGCTGCACCCGAGCGTCCCGACGAGGAGTCCGACCGCGAGTCGTCGCCCGATCACGGCGACACCCCGGACATCGTCGCAGTGCCCCGCAATCGACGCTTGCGGGCGGCACTCGGACTCAACCCGTTCGCCCGACGGTACGCCCGGGCGAAGTTCGCCGCATCGGCGTAGCCGAGGTCGAGGCCGATCTCCGTGATCGATCGTTTGGGATCTTCGAGCCACAGGTCCGCGAAGGTGCTGCGTACCTCGTCGAGCACGCAGCGGAACGAGGTGCCCTCGGACTGGAGCCGACGGCGCAAGGACCGGGTCGACATCGCCAGGCGCTTGGCCGTGGCGACGAGGTCGAGGAACGGCGGACCACTCTCGTGCAGGATGCACCGCACCGACGCGGCGGTCTCCGACGGATTGGGCCGTGCCTCGAGCTCGGCCTCGCACCGACGCCGCGACATCGCGTGCACGCGCGCGTCCGCCAGAGGAAGCCGCGCCCGCAGCCCCGCCGTGGGCAGGCTCAGCTCGTTGTGGGTCTGCCCGTAGGCCACCTCTATCTCGAGGCCGTCCACCCACGAAGGCCGCTTGGGCCGGGCGTAGGTCACCGCCACCGCGAGCCCCGCCGGCAGCGTGCCCTGGCGCGAGACATTCGGTGCGTGGACATGAATGCTGGCGAACAGCATCGCGAGATGAAACTGTTCGACCTCCCACGACAGGGCACAGGCCGAAGACAAGCGGATCTTGGTGATGCCGCCGACCTCGTGCAGCGAGACCTCGAGCAACGGACACACGAGCGCGAAGGACTCGGCCACCAGCGCGAGCGCGTCGCCGAGGGTCGGAGCCGACAGCGCGGCGATGCTCAGCCAGCCGTGACTCATCAGCGTGGTGCGGGCGCCGACGGCGTGCGCGAGCTCGGCGAGAGGTTCGAGGGCGAACGCATGTGCGAGCAGCGTCTCGACCTGCGTCAACGACAGGCAGCCCTGCTCGTCGGCGAGAACCTCGGCGTCGAGCTCGGATGCGGCGAGGACCGCGGCCCGCGCGTGACCGCGCTCGGCGAGGACGTCCACCAGCCGGGCGTAGGTGGCGGCCGGAATGAAGGCGAGGTTCGGTCGTGTGGTCTCCATGCGTGTTCCCCTTGCGCAAGGCGGACGAAGGCCCGGTGCTCGCGCGTCGTCGTCCACACCACAGACCGACGTCGCCGCCCGACGGCTCTGGGCCGGTTGGCCCTCGTCTCGCTCCCCGCAATCAGGAAGTCCCCGACCCCCTCCCCTTTGTCCCGTTTTTTTTTCGGGCCCTGCCGCGCCGCGCCGCAGCTGCGATGGGGACCCGTTTGCAGTACCCTGGCCGCCAGGAGACCGTCCGGGGTGAGCGTCGACGAGCACGACATCGCGCTGCTGCAGGCCTGGCGCAGCGGCGATCGCGACGCGGGTGACGCTCTGGTCCGGACCTACTATCCGCAGATCCTCGGGTACTTTCGCCTGCGTGCCGCCGGTGACGCCGAGGATCTGACCCAGCGGACCTTCCTGGCCTGCAGCGAGGGGCGCGGCGACGTGACGACCGTACGGGGCTACCTGTTCGGGACTGCGCGCAATCTACTGTACAAACACGCCCGGTCGGCCGGGCGGCGAGCTCGCAGCGCCAATGTCCCGCTGCCCCGCGCGCAGAGCACGTTGACCCCGAGCAGCCTCGTCGCGCTGCGCCAGGAGCACTTCATCTTGCTGCAAGCGCTGCAGCAGCTGCGACGTGGCCAGCAGGAGGTGCTCGCCCTGCACTACGTGCACGCGCTGCAGTCGCGCGAGATCGCCGAGGCGATGGAGATCCCGGTCAGCACCGTGACCACCCGGCTCGCACGGGCTCGCGACGCGCTCCGCAAGGAGATCGGCTCGTTACCTGCCCCGGCCAAGTTCCGCGATTCACTGTCGGGCGATCTCGACAAGTGGACCGTGTCGTTGGGACCCCTCGTTCATGGCACGGCCGAGTGAGCGGATCGGCCGCTACGTCGTCCTCGACGAGATCGGCCGCGGGGGCATGGGACGGGTTCTGCGGGCGCGCGATCCCGAGCTCGACCGCTTCGTGGCGATCAAGGTGGTGCTCGCCGCCGATCTCGGCCCGACCCACACCGAGCGCCTGATCCGCGAAGCGCGGGCGATGGCCACGCTGTCGCATCCCAACGTCGTGCAGATCTACGACGTCGTCGAGGTCGGTCGCCGCGACGTGGCGCTCGTGATGGAGTACGTCCCGGGGTCGGCACTCACGCGGTCGCTGCAGAAGGGCACGCCGCCGTGGTCGCGGGTCGTCGACTGGTTTCTCGCCGCAGGACGAGGCCTTGCCGCGGCGCACGCCGCCGGCATCCTGCATCGCGACTTCAAGCCCGACAACGTCCTGCTCGGCGACGACGGCCGCGTGCGTGTCGGCGACTTCGGCCTCGCCGGCGAGCTCGCGCCCGACGAAGTGCTGTCGGCCTCGCAGCTGATCGAGACCGGGGCGCTGACGATGGCCGCCCCCACGGCGACCCGCACCGCTACCGGAAGAGTCGTCGGGACCCTGCCATACATGGCACCAGAGCGTTTGCGTGGGGAGATCGCGAGCGTCGCGACGGACCAGTTCGCGTTTTGTGTCTCGGTCTGGCAGGCCCTGTTCGGAACGCGACCGTACGCGGGACACTCCGCGATCGAGCTGGCCATCGCGATGGCCGGACCACCGAAGAAACCGTCGCACGACGCCGGTGTCCCCGCCTCGATCGTTGCGACGCTGCGCCGCGGCTTGTCGGCGGATCCGGACGCGCGGTGGCCCGACATGGAGGCTCTGCTCGTCGCCCTCGCCCAAGCGGCCTCTGCCGCCCGACGAAGCCGGCCTCTCGCGTTCGCCCTGGGTTCGATCGCGCTCGCGGCCGTCGCGTGGACGTGGCTCGACGTCGCCGCGGCCCCCTGCACCCCGGACGCCGCCATGGTCCACCTGCGCGGGGTCTGGGACGACGATCGGCGCGAACGAGTCCGTCGCGCGCTGCTCGCGACCGACGAGCCCTACGCGGCGACGGTCTGGGCCCACACCGAGCTCGGCCTCAACGCGTACGCCACGGCGTGGACACAGATGCACGCGCAGACATGCGCCGCCACCACCATCGACGGTGTGCAGTCCGCGACCATGATGGACATGCGCATGAACTGCCTGGCGCGGGCGCGGGTCGACCTCGAGGCGGTGACGCGGCTGTTCACCGACGCCGACGCGCGCACGGTGCAGCACGCCCACGCGCTCGTCGCCGGGATGCGGCCGCTGGCGCGATGCGCCGACGTCGAGGCACTGACGGCCGACGTCGAGCCCCCCCTCCCCGCCGATGCCGACACCGTCGCGCAGGCCCGCAACGACCTCGCAGCCGCCGAAGCGGCGCGCAACGCCGGGCGATACGACGTCGCCCGGGCGCACGTCGACGCGGCGCGCTCCGCTCTCGCAGATTGCGATTACGGCCCGGTCCAAACCGAGCTCGCCTACGTCGACGGTCTGGTTCTGCGCGACCTCGACGAGTTCGAGTCGGCGCGACGCCGCCTCGTCGAGGCCTCGCGTCTGGCGTCGGCGTGGCGGCAGACCGACATGATGCACGCGGCGGCCACGTCGCTCGTCGGGGTCGTCGGCGCGGGCCTGCACCGACCCGACGACGCGCAGCGCTGGGTCGAGATCGCGGAGGAGACGGGCGACAACCACCCGCTGTCGCGAGCCCGCCTGAGCGTGCAGCGTGCCGCCGTTGCCGACGAGCTCGGTGACTACGAGACGGCGGAGGGCGAGCTGCGCGAGGCGGTGGCGTTGCGACAGTCACAGTTGGGCGACGAGCATCCCCACGTCATCGAAGCGCGGGCGCGGCTCGCGGCCGCCCTGCACGCCCAGGGCAAGTACGACGAAGCCGAAACGCACGCGCGCTTCGTGCTCGGGGCACAGCGAAGGGTCCTCGGACACGCGCACCCGTTCGTCGCACGCTCGCTGCACCATCTCGCGCTCATCCTCCATGGCCAGCAGCGACTGCCCGAAGCCGAGGTCGAGCTGCGGCACGCTTTGGCGGCGACCGAAGCCGCCTTCGGCTCCGAGCACCGTCGGGTCGCGGATGTACGCAACGACCTCGCGGCGGTGCTGCAAGACCAAGGCAAGCTCGTCGCGGCGGAGCGCGAGCACCGACGCGCGCTCGCTCGGCTCGAGGGGAGCCTCGGCGCCGACGATCTCGACGTCGCGAGCACGAGGTGCGACCTGGCCATCGTGCTGGCCACCCGTGGCGACTTCGAGGCGGCCGTGATCGAGCTTCAGCGCGGGATCGAGGTCCTCTCCGACACGCTCGGACCGCACCACCCGCGGGTCGCTCGGCAACGACACAACCTCGCCAACGTCTTCGAGGAGCTCGAACGTTTCCCGGAGGCGATCACGGAGCACCGACGCGTGGTCGACGCGCTACAGCAGAGCCTTCGTGCCGACCATCCCGATCTCGCGCTGGCGCGCACGAGCCTGGCGCTGCTGCTGGTCGATCGTGGAAGACTGCAGGAGGCGCGGCTGGTCGGTGAGGCGGCGTGGGAACGGCGTCGGCACGACGACACACCACCGGCGCAGCGAGCCCACACCGCGTTCGCCCTCGCGCAGGCCTGGTCGCAGGGCGAAGACGCCGACCCGCGCCGCGCCGTCGCGCTCGCCGAGCTCGCGCTCTCGGACTTCGAGACTGCCGGCGATCCGTACGCCGCCGATGCCGAGCTCGTGCGGAGCTGGTTGGCCAGGTGACGACGGACGGCATCGGCCGAAGAAAAGGCCGGCCTCGGACGCGCGCGAAGGGGTGACTGTTGGATAGCGAGGCGTCCGAGGCCGTGACGCGGGCCGAGTGGATGCGGGAATGCTCGGCTCGCGCTGGCGAAGAGGATCATGCCCGGCAGGTCGGCGACCGTCCTGTCCGTGACGGCCAAGCGTCTGTCACCGCGCGCCCGTCGTCACCACGCTCGCGTCACGCGGCGCTCACCCCTGGACGACGGACGGTGCCCCCGCGGCCGCGACGTAGCCGTAGCTGACCGCGTCGCCGTAGCCGACCGCGACCACCGAGCAGGCGGCGTCGCAGCGAACCTCGTGCAACCCGGCGTCGACCCGCAGCGAGACGTACTCGTAGTCGACGCCGGCGTACGTCGCCGCGTGCCGCCAGTCGGTTCCCACCAAGTGGACCTCGTCGACCGCGACCGGGCTGTCGGCCACACGCACGACCGACACGAAGTTCTCCGCGAATCCCTCTGGAGCGTACGCGACGTGGCTGGTCGAGAACCGAGTCCGATCCGGCAGCGCGAGCATCGCCGGGTCGCCGGGCCGCGCACCGCCGTCCATGGCCCGGTTCGATAGCAGGAATTGCGTCAGCGAGATCGGCTTGCCGGGGTCCGGGCTGCTCACCCAAAACGTCTCGTTCGTCTCGAAGCGAACGACCTGGCCGGCGTCGACCACCGTCGGCGCGCCCTCGGGGGCCTGTGGCCAGTACGCGAGGGGCGTTTGGTCGGCGCTCGCGACGATCCGGTACGCGGCCGCATCCTCGCTCTCGCCGGACGCCCCCGGTGGCGGCACGGCCAGGTACGCGGTCCCCCAGTCGGCGTGAGGCGGCAGCTGCTCCTCGAGGTGGTCGGCACAGCAGGTCCCGACCGGCTCCTGCGTGCTGACGTTGCCGGAGAAGACCGCCACGGGCCGGTTCGCGACGATCCCCGTCCCCGACAGCTCGGCTTGCTCGGAGGGAAACTGCGGGAACGGATTGTCCGATCGCGAGATCGTGGTGAAGACCTCGCCGCGATCCAGGCGCACCCCCTCGATCTCGCCCGGCGCGAGGTTGTGCCACGAGGGCAGCACGTCGACGATCGTGTCGTTCTCGGTCGCCACGACCGACACGAAAGCCCCGGCGAACGCGAACGAGTCGGCGGACCACAGACCGTTGCCCGTGACCGCCGTGTACGCCTCGCGCAGGCGGTGAACCGGCAGCAGGGTCGACGCGTCCGTCGAAGACGCCGGGCCCCCCAAGGGATTGAACTGGAACACGGCGATCGGCGAGTCGCTGTCGATGCGGTAGGCGACCTCCCCGACCCCGGTGGCGTGGTGCGGAATGCCCATGGCTGGTAGTGCGAGGGTGATCGCCTCACCGGGCACGAGCTCGACGAGCTCGATGGGCTCGTCGAGCCCTCCGATGCACACCTGGATCTTCGCGTAGCTGCCGGTGCGCGGATTGGCGAGCGCGACCACGAACGGAAGATCGTCGGGTGCCATCGACGCGCCGGCCGGCGCGTTCGGCAGGTCGACGGCCCAGAACTCGCAGCCGAGTCCCGAGTGGGACGCCGCCGCATCGGCGCACGTCGGCGGAAGGTCCACGTCGTCGAGGGCGTCATCCTCACCACCGTCGCTGTCTCCGCCGCCGTCGGGCAGCTCGCCCCCCGACTCGCCCTCGTCGGCCCCGGAGTCTGCCTCGCCGGCCACGTCGGTCCGCGCGTCCCCCTCTTCGACCGAAGGCAGCTGCGGCGGGTCCCCACCGCAGGCCCCGAGGCTGCTGCACCCCACCCACGCGGCCAACCCCGCCACCGACCGCCACGCGCCGCTCGGCGGGACCCCGCTCGATCCTTCTTTTGCCGCTTTCGTCATCGCCAGCCTCCCCGTCTTCAGGATCGGGTCGGATGCCGCGGACCCGCTTGTCCATTTCGGACAAACGGCCGTGCGTTGTGGCCGAATCGGCCGTGCGCACCTCGGCGGCCGGACGCGAGCGACGCACGAGGAACCCGGAAAGTCGGCGCGGCCGAGCTCCGTCTCGTTCGGGTCCCGCGTAGCGGTCGCGACTACGAGCCCATGACCGGCGCCTACTTGGCGTCGGCGAGATCGTTTTGGATGCGATCGATCTTGCGGCGGGCCGAGTTGATCGCGACCGTGACGCCGAGCTTGCCGTCGTCGACGACTTGTTCGGAGCCGTGCTCGACCTCGTCGAGGTCCTTGCGCGCCTCGTCGAGCGTCTCTTCGACGTCGGTCACGTCCTTCGGATCGACGTTGGCACCCTTGATGCCGGCCAACTCGCGCTGCAGCGCGGCGATCTTGCCCTCGGCGCGAACGACGAACTCGTCCTTCGATTCCTTGTCGAGCAGCTTGAAGCGGTTGTCCGGGCCGACCGAGGTCTCCCCGTTCGCGTCCGCGTCGGCAGCCTGCGCAGGAGCATCCGAGACGGCTTCGGCGAGCTCGCGGTTGGCGGCGTGCATTTCGTCGATCTCGTCGCTGGGATCGTCTTGCTGCTTCGCCGCTTCGACGTCCTCGGCGTGCTCCTGCAGGGCTGCTTGGACTTCGTCCTTGGACTGGCCACGGCTGCTGTCCTCGGACGGACATCCGGCGAGACCGACGAGCGAGAGAAGGCTGGCGAGCGGGAGTGCGTAGTGGGGTGACAGCATGGCGACGCTCGGTTGGTGCAAGCCGCTTGCCGACCGCGCCACGTCGCCGGGATTCGTTTCTGATCGAGCAGGCTTGGCGCGACGATGACGGCGTCGCGCCCGGCCCACGAACGTGGGCACGCGCGGTATCGACCGGGCGGATCCGCACGATCGAGCGCGGACGCACTCGGGACGCCTCGCGACCCCGACGATGCTGGACGCCAACGGAGTGGCCGAGGTCTTGCAGCGGTACACGTGCATGAACGAAGCTGCGATGACGATCGCGAGAGGCGCCCGTACCGTTGCGCCCGCCCTGCTGGCCCTCGCGATCACCTCGGTCGCAACCAACGCGCACGCCGACGAGAACCGTCGAGGGTTGCAGCTCGAGGGCATGATCGGCGGGGCCGGCTGCCTGCCGGGGCGCGCGCCCTGCCGACACGACGACGCGATCCTGCGCGGTGGCACCAAGCCGTCCTTCGCCGCCGGCGTAGCGCTCGGCGCCAGACCCTTTCGTTGGCTGATGGTCGGCGGTCTGTACCGCTGGGGCATGTTCAACCCGGACTACCGCACCGGTGACGGCGTCGACTACGCCTGGGGAGGACAGCACACCGTCGCCGCGATGATCCGTCCGATCCTACCGGTATGGAGGTTCGACCTCGGACTCAACCTCGCTCCCGGCTACGCGCGCCAGGTGTTCCGTCGCAACGCCGGACGAGACAAGGACTACTCGCAGGGCTTTGCATTCCTCGGCGGGCCCGTGGTCGACCTGTATCTCGGCGAACGCTTCTTCCTCGGCGCCGAGGTGGACTTCATCTTCAACTCGCAGCAAAAGGCGTGTGAGGTCCGCGACGGCGACACCGAGTGCTTCCGGGTAGGCGACCGGACCACGCTCACGCCCACCCACCAGGTCCTGTTCGGGCTGCACTTGGGCGCAACCTTCTTTTAGGCCCGAGCCCGAGCCCGAGCACGTCCGACGTCCGTACGCGCGAGACGTGTGCCCTCGCGCTCGCACTGTGCGGCTGTGTCACACTCGACCTCGACACGGTGCAGCGATGCGCTCGCCGCAACGGGTGGCCAGCGCTGTCGAGCGCGGAGAAACAGGCCATACTGACCCCCCGCGGCTTTCTCGACCAGTCGCCGACGCCGGATGCATCGCGAACGCGAAGACGACACCGAGCCGAGCTCCGTACTGGAGGAGTCGGAAACGGTCGACCCGACCCCGCCGCAGCTCGAGCCCGCGGAAGTGCTCATCGTCGACGACGAGCCCGCGAACCTGCATGCGCTCGAGGCCGCCCTCGAAGGGATGTCGACGCGAATCGTCGGGGTCACGAGCGGCGAGGACGCGCTGCGCGAAGTCTTGCGTCGCAACATCGCGCTCATCCTGCTCGACGTGAAGCTCCCCACCACGGACGGCTTCGAGGTGGCGACTGCGATTCGATCCCGCGCCCGGAGCCGGCACATCCCCATCATCTTCCTGACCGCGTACAGCCAAGACGAAGCCGACATCCGGCGCGGCTACCACCTCGGCGCCGTGGACTACCTGTTCAAGCCCGTGGTGCCAGAAGTCCTGCGCGCGAAGGTCCAGGCGTTCGTCGACCTCCGCAACCGTACCGCCCAGGTGCAGGCGCAGGCGATCCAGCTGCGTGAGCTCGAACGCATCGCAGCCGAGCGGCGCCTCCAGGAAGCCAAGCGCGCATGGGAGGCCGACGCGCTTCGCCGACAAATGGAGGAGCAGCGGCGGATCAACGCCAAGCTCGCCGAGGACGATCGACGCAAGGACGAGTTCCTCGCGATCCTCGCCCACGAGCTCCGCAACCCGCTGTCGCCGATCGTCACCGGACTCGAGCTCGTCCGCTCGGCGGCCGGCGGCACTCCCCTCGTGGAGCGCGCGTGCACCTCGATGTCGCGCCAAGTCAGTCACCTCGTGCGCCTCGTCGACGACCTACTCGACGTGTCACGAATCTCGCGCGGAAAGGTCGAGCTCCAAAAAGCGCCGACCGACCTGCGGTCCTGCATCACGCAGGCCCTGGAGACCTGCACGCCGGCGGCGAAAGAGGCCTCACACACGGTGACGATGACGCTACCGGAGACTCCGCTCGTTGCCGATGTGGACCCGGTCCGGGTCACACAGCTCGTCAACAACCTGCTCAGCAATGCGGTCCGGTACACCGACCGGGGCGGCAAGATCGAGATCGAGGCCGCTCGCGAGGGGCACGAGGTGGTGCTCCGCGTGCGCGACACCGGCCGCGGCATCTCCGAGCAGATGCTCGGACGAATCTTCGACATGTTCGTGCAGGAGCGCAACGAAGGCAAAGGGCTCGGCCTCGGTCTCACGCTCGTCGATCAGGTCGTGTCGATGCACGGCGGCACGGTCGAGGCACGCAGCAAGGGACCGGGACAAGGCAGCGAGTTCGAGGTCCGTCTCCCATGCACCGATCTCCCCCCGGTCGAAGCGGATCCGGACGACTTCGGGGCAGAGCCGGACGTACCCCTGCGCATTCTCGTCGTGGACGACGAGACGGACATCGCCTCCACCACGCAGGCTCTGCTGGAGTCGTGGGGTCACCAGGTCCACGTGGCCCATTGTGGCGAGGACGGCATCGAGCTCGCGCAATCGCTCGGACCCGACGTCGTCCTGCTCGACATCGGCCTGCCCGACATGGACGGCTACGCGGTCGCGAGCGCGATCCGTCAGCACTCGGCCGCGGGCACGCCCTATCTCGTCGCGGTGACCGGCTTCGGTCAACGACGTGATCGCGAGCGGGCCCGCGAAGCCGGCTTCGACGCGCACATCGTCAAGCCCGCCACGCCCGACCGCCTCCGCAGGAAGCTCCGGGAGTGCGCCGCCGTCAGCCCTTGAGCGCCAGGATCTCCTCGCGAAACGCCTTGGCCCTCGCATCGCTCATGTAGCCCTTGGCCGTCATGTCGATGCCGACGGCGAGTCGATCGAGGCGATCCTCGCCGATCGACTCCGGCGCGGCCCCCCGCATGACGATGCGGATACGGCGGCGGATGTAGTCCTCCGCCGCGATCCCCATGTAGTCGCGCGCGATCGCGAGAATGCGGTCGTAGAGCCTCACGCGTCGTTCTCGTTCATGTCCGCTTCGAGTGCGTCTTCCTCGTCCTCGGCCGACCGCGAGTGCTCGCGGAAGAACTTGATGGCCGCCACCATGCGCTCGAAGCTGTTGGCGAGCTGACCGATCTCGTCACGCGAGCGAATGTCGAGGGAGACCTCGAAATCCCCTCGGCTGATCCGCTCGGTTGCCTCCCGAAGGTGCCGAAGTGGCTGCACGAAGGCTCGCGACACCACGAACGCCGCCGCCACGCCGAGCACCAGGATGGCCGCGGCGCCGATGATCACTGCGTTGCGCGCCTCGTTGACCGGGGCCATGGCCTCGGCATCGTCGATCTTCATCACGAGGCCCCACTCGAGCGAGGGGATGTGTCGCCACGCGGCCAGCACGTCCACGCCTCGGTAGTCCGTCTGGGGCCCCGTGCCCGAGTTGCCCCGCGCCGCCTCCTGCAGCGGTCGCGCGAGGCCGTCTCCCAGCGCAATGCGCGTCTGCAACGCCGCATCCGGATCGTGCCGGGTCGGTGCGGTGAACAGAACGACGTCGTCGACCACCTGTCCCGCGACCGTCTCGCCGGTCTCCCCCAATCCCGTCACGTCGTTGAGAAGTCGGAAGAAGCGCTTGAGGTTGAGCCGGGCACCGAGCACGCCGAGCAGTCGATGATCGTCGTCTCGAATCGGCGTGGAGATCACCATCGTCAGCTCGCCGGTGATCGGCGACAAGAAGACGGGCTCGAGATAGGTGCCCTTGGTGCCCATCTCGAAATAGCGCAGCTCGCTGGCGTCGTGCTCCTCGTGCGCCTCGAACGTGGACACCACGACGCGCCCTTCGGAATCGAACACGAGAATCTCCTCGTACTCTTCCTGATCCCACGCGATGAGGCCGACGGCCCTCCTCAGGGCACCCCGCGCTTCGTCGACGGGCGCGTCCACGTCGGCCGGGTCGGTGGGGCCGGTAGGGTCCGGCGGGGTCGGGTCGGGTTCCTGCGGGATGGTCTCGGTCGGTTCGCCGTCGTCACTCGAGGACGTCGGACCGGCCGGATCGTCGACGAGCTCCTCGCCGTCCTTGAGATCCGGCAGCTGCTGCGGGGGCTCGGGCTCGGCCTCGTCCTCGGCTTGCGCCTCAGCGAGGTCGACGAGGAAGGGCGCGAGAAGCTTGGCCATCCGCTCGGCGTCCCGACGTCGGAAGTCGGCGAACTGATCGATGGCCTCCGCGCGCCCGGCAACGAGTGCGTCGAGGCGACCGAGGGTCTGCTTGCGGGCGAGGCGTGCCTGCTCCGCGAGCGAGTACACCGACAACAGCACCAACGGAAACAGCGCGAAGAAGACGAGCAACAGGCTCAGCTTCGCGCGCCAACTCAGAGCTCTACGGGCCACGAGACCTCCCTCCCACAACCGACGCGGCGAACCAGCCACGCCGCCAGTTCCTCGATGGGACCCACTGCCGCGGGCCGGATTCGCGCGAGCGTGGCACGGGGCGCCTCCGGGCTTCGGGCGGTCTGCGGATCCTCGACGATCACCTGGCCACCGAGGCGGACGATCTCGGCAGCGCCCTTGGCCCCGTCGGAGCTCGCCCCGGTGAGGACGACTCCGACGACACGTTCGGCGTAGACGAATGCGGCGGAGTCGAAGAGCACGTCGATCGAGGGACGAGCGTACGCGACCGGCCCCTCCGTCGACAGTGCCAACGCCCGGCGCTCCACGATGACGTGATAATCGGCCGGCGCGAGGTAGACGTGTCCCGGTCGCAGCGGCTGCCGATCGGCGACCTCCTGCACGGGCAGCGGACTGAACGCCGCCACCAGCGCGTCGAGGCCGGCGGTGCCGTCGGCCTGACGATGCTGCGCAACGACGATCGGGGGACCGAAGTCGGACGGCAGCGCGCCCAGGAGCGACTCGAGCGCTCGCAAGCCACCGAGCGACGCCCCGACGACCACGATCTCGACCGGACTCACCGAACCCTCCGGTAGATGCGCGCCTCGGGATCGAGCGCCTCGTAGCGGTCGGCGTGAGGCGTGTACGCGACGACCTCCTTGAGACCGAGCACCAACACCCCGAAGTTGACGAGGCTCTCGTAGAGGATCTCGTGCACGCGGGAGCGCAGGTTCTGGTTGAAGTAGATCAGCACGTTGCGACAGAAGATGACGTTGAACTCGTTGAACGAGCGATCGGAAACGAGACTGTGCTGCGAGAACACGATCTTTTCGCGCAGCGACTCGCTCATGATCGCGTTCTCCTCGTCGGCCACGAAGTACCGCGAGAAGTCTTCGGTCCCGCCGCTCTCCCGATAGAGCCGCTCGTAGCGTGTCATCGCCGCCTTCGGGAAGACCCCGCGCCGCGCCCGGGTGAGCACCGCCTCGCTGATGTCCGTCGCGTACAGCAGGCACCGGTCGTACAAGGCTTCTTCTCGGAGCAGGATCGCCAGGGAGTAGACTTCCTCCCCCGTCGCGCATCCCGCATGCCACACCCGAATGAACGGATAGGTGCGTAGCATGGGGATCACGAGCCGGCGGAACGCGAGGTAGACCGTGGGGTCCCGAAACATCCCCGTCACGTTGACCGACAAGCCGGTGATGAAACGTCCGAAGCAATCCGGGTCTCGCAGCAGGCGCTCTTGGAGCGCCGAGAACGTGGGCAGGCCCTCGTCGACCATCACGTTGCGGACGCGTCGCCGCAGCGACCCACGGGCGTAGTCGCGGAAGTCGTACCCGTAGCGGCGGGCCACCCCGTCCAAGAGGAGGTCGAGCTCGACCTCTTCGATGCTCTCGCTCGTGCTCACATCGCTCCTCAGCGATACAACCAGACGCGGAGCAGCGACAGCAGTCGGTCCGTGTCCACGGGCTTGGTGATGTAGTCGGAGGCACCCGCCTCGATGCACTTGTCACGGTCGCCCTGCATGGCCTTGGCGGTCAGCGCGATGATCGGCAAAGCCTTGAACTCGCGACGCTTGCGGATGCGCCGCATCGCCTCGAAGCCGTCCATCTCGGGCATCATGATGTCCATCAGCACCACGTCGATCCGGCGGTCCTCGTCGAGGATCGCCAGCGCTTCCTTGCCCGTCTCCGCGAACCGGACCTCCATCCGCTGCTCCTCGAGCAACGACGTCAGCGCGAAGATGTTGCGCACGTCGTCGTCGACGACGAGCGCTCTGCGCCCGACCAGCCCGGGGTACGTCTGCGCCGTGCGCTCCAGCAGTCGGCGTTTGTCCTCGGGCAGGCGCGACTCGACCCGGTGAAGAAACAGTGCCGTCTCGTCGAGCAGGCGGTCCGGCGAACGGACGTCCTTGACGATCACCGTCTCCGCCAGGGCCGCGAGTTCCGTGGTTTCCCGTCGCGTGAGCTCCTTGCCCGTGTACACGATGATGGGGAGGCGACGCAGCGCCGCAGACTCCTTGACGTGTCGGATCACGTCGAGTCCCGAGATACCCGGCAGCTTCAGGTCGATCACCATGCAGTCGAAGTGTTCGTCGCCCAGTCTCTCGAGCGCGGCCTCGCCGGACTCGACGGACACGGTCTCGACGTCGCCATCTCCGATCAACTCGCAGATGGCGTCGCGCTGCGCCGCGTCGTCCTCCACCAGCAGCAGTCGACGCACGCGACGTTCGATGAACGCCGAGATCTCGTCGAAGGCGTGTGCGACCGCGGAGCGTTCCGCTGGCTTGGCGAGATACGCGACCGCGCCGCGGGACAGCGATCGATGCTCGTCCTCTCGCGCGGAGATGACATGCACCGGGATGTGTCGCGTCTTCGGATCGTGCTTGAGACGATCGAGCACGACCCAGCCCTCCATGTCGGGCAGCTGCAAGTCGAGCGTGATCGCGTCGGGTACGTGCGCGCTGGCCAGGGTCAGACCGCTCTCCCCGTCGAGCGCGACCAGGCCGCGGAACCCGTGCTCCCGCGCCAGCTCCAGCAGCGTCTGCGCGAACACCTCGTCGTCCTCGATCACGAGGACCACCCGATCTCCGGGAGCGATGCTCCCACGGTCGTCCGGGAACGACCGGCTCGACACGGGGATCTCGGCGGGGATCGCCGGGACTTCCGCCGGGCGCGGCGCCTCGGCGACGGGCTCGGGCGCCGCGACGGCCGCAGCCGACACGCGGGAGGGCAGGTACAGCGTGAACGTGCTGCCCTCGCCGGGCGTGCTGCGCACGTCGATGGTTCCACCCAGAAGGCTCGCCAGCTCCCGGCTGATCGACAGGCCCAGGCCGGTCCCGCCGTACCGGCGTGACACGCCGCCGTCGGCCTGCTGAAAGGCCTCGAAGATCAACCGCTGCTGGTCCGGCTTGATCCCGATCCCCGTGTCCGCCACTTCGAAGGCAAACATGCGCTCGGGCTTGCCCACCACGCGCTGATCGGGGGCCATCCCTCGGACGTGCAACGCGACGGAACCCCGCTCGGTGAACTTGAACGCGTTCGACAGCAGGTTGCGAAGGATCTGCTGCAGCCGCATGGCGTCGCTCTCGACGACCTCCGGAAGGCTGTCATCGACCGTCACCTCGAACTGCAGCCCCTTGTCCTCGGCGACGTGAGCGAACGAGCGCCGCACATGCTCGACGACCTCGGCGAGACGCAGCGCCGAGAAGTCGAGTTCGATCTTGCCCGACTCGATCTTGGCCAGATCGAGGATCTCGTTGATCAGGGCGAGCAGGTCCGTGCCCGATTGATGGATCGTCTGCGCGTACTTGACCTGCTTCGCGTCGAGGTTCTCCTTCTTGTTGTCCGCGAGCTGGCTCGACAAGATGAGCAGGCTGTTGAGCGGCGTCCGCAGCTCGTGTGACATGTTCGCGAGAAACTCGGACTTGTAGCGCGATGTGAGGGCCAGCTGCTCGGCCTTCTCCTCGAGCTCCTGCTTGGCCAGCTCGACCTGCTGGTTCTTGCGCTCGACCTCCGACTTCTGCCGCGTGAGCTGCCGGGCCTTCTCCTCGAGCTCTTCGTTCGTCTGCTGCAGCTCCTCTTGCTGGGTCTGCAGCTCTTCGGCGAGGCTCTGCGACTCGCGCAGCAGCTCGTCCGTGCGCATGGTCGCCTCGATCGTGGCAACGACGATGCCGAGGCTCTCCAGCAGCTGGTCCAGGAACGCCAGCTCGATCTCGGAGAACATCTTGAACGCCGCCAGCTCGATGACCCCCCGCACATCCCCCTCGAAGAGCACCGGAGCGACCACGATGCAGGTGGGCACGGCCTCGCCGAGGGCCGAGCCGATCCGCACGTAGTCGTCGGGCACGGTCCGCACGAGGATGCGCGTGCGCTCGAGCGCCGCCTGCCCCACCAGTCCTTCGCCGAGCGCGAACTCGTTGGCGAGGTTCTTGCGCGACACGTACGCGTACGAGGCGAACAGGCGAAGCACCGGCCGATCGTCGACCATTCGCGCCATGTACAGCGCTCCATGCTGAGCATCGACCACCGCGGCGAGTTCGGAGAGCACCTTGCGGGAGACGGTGAGCAGGTCGCGTTGTCCCTGCAGCATCCGGGTAAAGCGCGCCAGATTGGTCTTGAGCCAGTCCTGATCGCGGTTGACCTTCGTCGTCTCCGCCAGCGTGCCGATCATCTCGTTGATGTTGTCCTTGAGCAGCGCGACCTCTCCCCGAGCCTCCACGTCGATGCTCCGGGTCATGTCGCCCTGCGTCACCGCCGTGGCGACGTCGCCGATCGCCCGCACCTGGCGCGTCAGGTTGCTCGCGAGCTCGTTGACGTTGCTGGTGAGGTCGCGCCAGATCCCGGCCGCCCCCGGCACGTCGGCCTGGCCGCCCAGACGCCCCTCGAAGCCCACGTCCCGTGCCACGCCGCTGACCTGGTCGGCGAACGTGGACAGCGTGACGATCATGTTGTTGATCGTGTCGACGAGCGTGGCGATCTCGCCGCTGGCGGTCAACGTCAGCTGTCGCTTCAGGTCGCCGTTGGCGACCGCCGTGACGACCTTCGCGATTCCACGCACCTGCTCGGTGAGGTTGCGGGCCATCACGTTGACGTTGTCGGTCAGCTCCTTCCAGATCCCCGAGACGTCGCGCACCTGCGCCTGACCGCCGAGCTTGCCCTCCGTCCCGACCTCGCGAGCGACGCGCGTCACCTCGTCCGCGAACGAGCTGAGCTGGTCGACCATCGTGTTGATCGTGTTCTTGAGCTCGAGAATCTCGCCACGAACCTCCACGGTGATCTTCTTGGACAGGTCGCCGTTGGCCACCGCGGTCGTGACGTTGGCGATGTCGCGGACCTGCGAGGTGAGGTTGTTGGCCATCAAGTTGACGTTGTCGGTCAGCTCCTTCCAGATCCCCTCGACGGCGCGTACCTCGGCCTGGCCGCCCAGCTTGCCCTCCACGCCCACGTCTCGCGACACGCGCGTGACCTCGTCGGCGAACGAGCTGAGCTGGTCGACCATCGTGTTGATCGTGTTCTTCAGGTCGAGGAACTCGCCGCGGACCTCCACCGTGATCTTCCGGTCCAGATTGCCTCGGGCGATCGCGGTCGCGACCTGTGACACGTCGCGAACCTGGTCCGTGAGGTTGGACGCCATCAAGTTCACGTTGTCGGTCAGCTCGCGCCAGATCCCACGGACCATCGCGACCGACGCCTGCCCTCCGAGCTTGCCCTCGGTCCCCACCTCGCGCGCCACGAACGTCACCTGTTCGGCGAACGCCGACAGCTGATCGACCATCGTGTTGATCGTGTTCTTGAGCTCGAGGATCTCACCGCGGGCGTCCACGACGATCTTCTTGTCGAGGTCACCCTGCGCGATGGCGGAGGCGACCTGCGAGATGTTCCGGACCTGGTTGGTCAGGTTCGACGCCATCGAGTTCACCGCGTCGGTCAGATCGCGCCAGGTCCCCGACACGCCGCGAACGTCGGCCTGGCCGCCGAGCTTGCCCTCCACGCCCACGTCGCTCGCCAGCCGCGTGACCTCGGTCGCGAACGATCCGAGCTGGTCGACCATCGTGTTGATCGTGTTCTTGAGCTCGAGGATCTCTCCACGTGCGTCCACCGCGATCTTGCGGGTCAGGTCGCCGCCGGCGACGGCGGTGGTGACTTCCGCGATGTCGCGAACCTGGTTGGTCAGGTTCGAGGCCATGAGGTTGACGTTGTCCTTGAGCTCCTTCCAGGTGCCCTGCACGCCGCCGACCTCCGCCTGCCCTCCGAGTCGACCTTCCACGCCCACCTCGCGAGCAACGCGGGTCACCTCGGCTGCGAAGGCGTTGAGCTGGTCGACCATCGTGTTGATCGTGTTCTTGAGGTCCTCGACCTCACCGCGGACGTCGACGGTGACCTTGCGCGAGAGGTCGCCGC
>CALBMM010000008.1 GCA_937896535.1 uncultured Pseudomonadota bacterium | reverse complement strand
CCTCGGCGTACTGCTCGGTCTCCTTGAGGTGCTTGCCGTACGCGAGCCCGTACTCGCTGTTTTCGCCGTCGATCGCCCACGCCTTGCCGTAGGCGCCGGCCGCCTCGGCGTGCTTGTCCTGCTGCGCGTACACGGCCCCGAGGGTCGCGTGCAGCTCGGCGTCCTTGTCCTTGGAAGCGGCGGCCTTCGACAGCAGCTCGGCGGCCTCGTCGAGCTTCTTTTGCTCCCAGCGCACGCGTCCCATCCCGCCGAGGGCGTCGGGATTGTCGGGGCGGTTCTTGAGCACGCGCTGATAGATCTTCTCGGCGTCCTCGAGTTTGTGGTTGCGGACCCGCGCGTCCGCCTCTTCGATGTCCTGCGCGAGCTTGTCGTCGGTGTATTCGTCCTCTTTCTTGTCGGTGCAGGCCGTCAGCAGGGCCGCGGACAACAGGAGGGCGGGCCAGCGGGACAGGCGGGACGGGGAGCGGGACGCGGGTTTCATCGGAGGTCGCACGAACGCCATCGCAGTATCCCGGGGGGCCCGGAATTTGTCCAACGCGGGCCGAGCGCGGCACCGCGTGAGCGTTGCGCCCGGCACGGCGGCGACGGGCCGCTGCCAGATCGGGCAGAATGCGGCGGGGACGACATGTCCGACGACCACGACGCAGATCCGGGACGAGCGCACGGCCGCTCGGCGCGTCGGCGCGCGAGCACGTCCCCCGGACTCGAGGTCGGCGGTACGGAGGCAGTGGGCTCGTTGCTGCGCCGCGGCGCCAAGTCGGCGCTGGCGCGGTGGGTCCTGCACAAGCAGCGGCAGCGCCGCGATCCCTCGGCACCGCCGTGGCCCTCACCCAAGGACGAGGCGACCCACACGTGGGACGGTCGGCGGCACTTCGCCGAGGACTACACGTTCGGCGCGGCGCAGCCGGGCCTGGCGCTGGTGACCCGCCTCGAGTGGCTGCCGGGTCGGGGGGCGCACCGGATCTGGATGACGATCCTGCGCGAGGGCAGGGCGTGGTGCCTGCCCGGCGGGCAGTTGATCCGTCGCGAGGGCGAAGGAGACCGGTGGCGCGCCGGCGGCATGGTGGTCGACTGCCGCACGCCGTTGCGGCAGTGGAACGTGCGCTACCGAGGGCGCCTCGCCGAGGTCGCCCCGGGCATGGTCGATCCGGACGTCGATGCCCAGGACGGCCCGCGCTGCTCGATCGATCTGACGTTCGATGCGACCTCGGCCGCGTTCGCGCCGGGACGCGACGATGCGCCCGCCCTGCTCGCGCAACGCCTGGCCGAAGCGACGTGGGACGCCAAGCTGCTCGCGTCCGTGCGCCGGGTCCAAAACCGCGGGTACGTGCAGGTCGGCGACGTCGCGGGCACCGTGTCGATCGGCGCCGAGATCATTCCGCTGCGCGCGGCCGGCTGGCGACAGCACGCGTGGGGGGTGCTCGACTGGGGCGGCCCCGACGATGCGTTCCAGTGCTTTTGGCGAGACCGCGCGGGCGCCTCGACCTGGGTGCACCGCGCCCGGTTTCCCTTCGTGACCCTCGAGGGCGGGTTCGTCGATCGACAGGTCGCCGGTGCCGGCGCAGGCCGCGAGCTCGTGCGCGGCATCGCGGCGACCTTCGAGCGCCGTCCCGAGCGCGCGCCGGCCCGCGTCACGCTGGGCATTCGCGCGCCCGACAATCGCGACACCGAGGTCACGATCCTCAGCGACGTGACGTTCGGGGTCGACGGACGCGGCGTGGTCGAGCTCGGCCTCGTCCACACCGGCGACGGCGGGGTCGGGATCTGGGGCGGGCAGCGTCGCTCGCTGCCACGTCCCAGCCCGTAGCTTGCGTCGTCGGTCGAGGCCTCAGCCGCCGGTGGTGCCGTCGGCCGTACCGCCCGAGTCGTCGCCGGAGGTGGACGCCGGTCCGGTCGTCGGATCTTCGCCGCCGGTCGGGTCGGGCGTCGGGTTGGCGCCTTCGATGCCGTCGAGCACGCCTTCGCAGTCGGTGTTGTCGCAGCTGACCGAGATCTGCACGGTCTTGCCGGCGCCCGGCGGCGGGTTGATCTCGATCGAGAACGAGTCGACCTCGCTGCCGGCCGGGTCCTTGACCGACACGAAGATCTGGTTGAGCTCGGCGCCTTCGATCGCGCCCATCTCGTCGGGCACGGGGTTGTAGCCCGGTGCCGTCGTGCACACGTCGAACTCGTACGTGAGCATCGGCGTCGAGTTGCGGAACATGGTCAGCTCGATGAACTGCACCGACAGGAAGTCGCACTGCGCGAACTGACCGTCGACGAGGGCTTCGAGGCGAGCCTCGACCACCGCGGGCGCGGGGAACAGGGTCGAGTCGAAGCTCTGCGAGGAACCGCCGATGATCTCGATCTGTTGGCTCTCGGGGTGCTTGGCGTTGTCCATCACCGCCGTCCCGACGCCGTCGAGACCCTGCACGATCAAGTCGTAGTTGCCCGCCGGGGCCGCGTCGATCGAGATCGAGACGTCGGGATTGCACGGCTCCTCGCGGACGATCATCGTGTCGCCGCGGGTGAGCGTGGCGCGAACGAGCTCCACGGAGCCGAGCCCACCGATGCCGAGCAGGGCCGCGTCGCAAGCGACGCCGGTGCCGAGCCGGTACGAGATCGAGGCGTTGCCGGTCTGCTCATCGTCGCCGCAGGCGGAGAGCAGGCCGAGCAGGACGATACAGGCGGGAATCGAGCGCATGGGGAGTTACTCCTAGTTCAGTCCGAGGTCGTGCGGGCCACGCCCGCGGCCTCTCAATAATCCGCGAGGCCAAGGCCGCGCAACCCCCGTGGGAAGCCCGGCCGGGTTAGGACGCCGGATCGCGGGAGCATGTTCACCGGGCCTCGCATCGTCGTGCGCGGGTTTTTTGCGCCGAGGATCCGAGCATGCCTACATGGCCCCACAGTGCTCTTTCGCCCCTTGGCCGTCCTTGCCGCCGCCGTCGCGCTCTACAGCTCCCCCGCTGCCGCCGCCGATGACGACGCGCCCGAAGAGCAGGACACGGCACCGCACGCCGAGTTGGCGCCCACGCGCGCTGCCGCGCACCCCGATTGTGACGATCGCATGCCGCTGTGGGAGCACCACGTGTCGGCGGGCGAGCACCTGGGCACCATCGCCGGTCGCTACGGCGTGCGACAGGCCGACCTGCTCCGTCTCAACCCCCAGATCGCCAACCCCGACCTCATCGTCATCGGGGCCAAGATCCGCGTCTGCCCCGAGATCTACCCGCACGAGCGCAAGGAAGTCACGCACGTCGTCGCCGCCGGCGAGACGCTGTCGGAGATCGCCGAGTCATACGGGCTCAGCCTCAAGGAGCTGCTGGCCGCGGCCGCCGGCGCGCCGACCAACCCCGACCGTCTGCGCGTGGGGACCAAGCTGCGGTTTTCCGTCGACGGCGGGCTCGTCGGATTCCGCGACCGTGCCCGAGCCGACGGCATCG
>CALBMM010000007.1 GCA_937896535.1 uncultured Pseudomonadota bacterium | reverse complement strand
CGGCCTCGGGCGCAGGCTCGGGCTCGGGCGCAGGCTCGGGCTCGGGCTCGGGCTCGGGCTCGGGCTCGGGTTCGGGCTCGGGCTCGGGCTCGGGCTCGGGCTCGGGCGCGACGAAGACCGCGACCAACGTCGCGGCCGTCTCCGCCAAGAGACCGCAGTCGGCGTCGGTCACGTCGCGGCGGTGGGTGCCTTCGTCGTCGATCACCCACAGCCGCAACGCCCACACGTCGCCGTCGCGGCGTACCCGCGCGATGACGTCGAGACGATCGCCGTCACCTTCCCGTAGCGGGGCGCCGACCCGGGCCTCGACCAGCGCCTGCACCTGCTCGGCCGACGGGCACTGCTGCGGGGCATCCCACTCGAAGCCGATCGACACGTCGGGCGCGGGCGCGCCGAGGACGAGCAGCAGGGGAAGAAACAGTGACACGGGGGGGCCGGCCGCCGAGTGTAGCGAGATACGACCGCGGCCGGGCCCATCACCTCATCCGCACAGGCTCGCGGGTCCGCACACGCTGCCGCCTCCGTCCAGGGGCACACAGCAGTTACTGACGCAGTCCAGGTCGAACACGCAGGTGTCGGCGCACGCGGTGAACTGCCCGTCGAAGCTCGTGCACAGCGTCGTGCCCGAGTCGAAGCCGCAGCAGTCGCCGTTGACGCTGCACGTGTCGCCGGTCTCGACACACATCGCCCCGCCGTCGTCGGCGCCGCCATCATCGGCCGCACCGTCGTCGGCCGCGCCGTCGTCGGCCGCGCCGCCGTCGCCACCCGCATCGTCGAGTGAGCAGAACGCCCCGGAGTAGTCGCCCTCCTCGAACTCGGTGCACGCCTCGGCGCACACGTCGGCCGGGTCGTCACACGAGCCGTTGCTGCAGCGGCCGGCGTTGACGACCCCGTTGGCGCACAGACACCCGACCGAACAATCGTCGCCGTCGCCACACGCGTCGCCTGCGGGGCTGTCCATGCTGCACGATCCGCCGCCGTCGTCGCCGCCGCCACCACCACCATCACCACCACCGCCGGAGGCACTGCCGCCGGAAGCATCACCACCGTCGGAGACCTGGCCGCCGGTGTCACCGGAACCGCCGTCGTCGCCGTCGTCGCACGCAGCCCCCAAGAGAAACCAAGCCGCCAGCAGCGGCATCACGTTCGAACGCTTCATCGTCTACCTCGCAAGATGTCCCGGGGGTCAGCCCCGGAGTCGCGGAATGTACGACCAAAACCGCCGTGCGATTCAGCGTTTGCGACGAGGCATGCTCACGATCACGTCGCGTGGAAAATGCCAGTGGCACTTCACGGATCGTGCCCCTCAGTGGTCACTCATCGACCAGCACGGGGGCCGCGAAAAAAAAAACCGCCGACCGTCACGGATGGACGAGGTCGGCGGCCACTCACCACGGGTCGGTGCGTCGAGGGCTACTTGGCGTACCAGTCCTCGACCTTCGGATGGTCGGCGACGGCGTCGTACAGCGCGTTGAGCTTGGGGAAGTCGGCGAAGACCTCACCGCCGATGTGGTCGACCCCGCCGGACACGAACCACTTCATCAGCACGAAGATCTTCAGGTCGACGACGTTGATGTCGTCGCCGGCGACGAACGGGCCGGTGATGTGCCGCTCCATGTTCGCCGCCCACTGCTGCATCGGTCCGGTCGCGAAGTCCTTGCGAGCCTTCTCGCGCTCGTCGCCGGCGACGCGCAGTACGGGGGTCAGCTGCGAGCGCAGGTCTTCGACCGCGGCCATGAGCGAGGCGTGCTGCGCGGAGGCCCACGGGTCCTTGGGATGTAGGCCGTGGTTTTCGCCGATGAACCGCAGGATCACGTTGGACTGCGCCAGCTGACCCTTGCCCTCGATCGTCAGCACGGGCATCGCCCCGAACGGGGTGGTCGCCTTCTTGTCGGCCCAGGCCGGCCCTTGGATGCGGTCGTCTTCGAAATCGACGCCGGCGATGTGAAGGGCGAGGCGGCAATCTTCCCCGCGTCCTCCCGGGAAATCGAAGTAGCTGATCGTGACTTTGGCCATCGTGTTCGTCGCTCGTCCGCCAATCGCCCCGGCGCGTCCCCCGGTTACGCCACGTGGACGGTGCGCGGGTCCGCGCACCCCGCGGATCGCGCTCGGTCCGAAAACCCCGGGCCGCGGGAACCTCGGGGGCCGCCGACGGACTGGAGCGCACTGGCCGTGGGTTCCATGTCGCAAGGCGCCGGCGACGGCGTGCAACGATACTCTGAGGGGGTGGACGATCCGACCGTCGGATCGAGCCTCGACGCCCTCGTCGCGGCGCTCGACGCCGAGGCGCCCCAGATGCTGCGCGATCGGTACCTGCTCACCCAGGTGCTGGGGCGCGGCGGGCTCGGCATCGTCATCTCGGCCTGGGACCCCGAGCTCGAGCGCAAGGTCGCGATCAAGCTCGTGCGGGTCGGTGGACACGCCCGCGATCGCGTCGGGGCGTGCGAGCGCATGCTCGGGGAGGCACGCGCCCTCGCCCAGCTCTCGCATCCGCACGTGGTCTCCGTCTTCGACGTGGGTCGCTACGACGACGACCAGGGACGGCTCGGCGTGTTCATCGTGATGGAGCAGCTCGAGGGTCCGTCGCTGCACGACTGGCTGCAGGACGAGCGCACCCCCGAGCAGATCCTGCAGATGTTCGCCGGCGCGGGTCGAGGTCTGGCCGCCGCCCATGCCGCGGGCCTGGTGCACCGCGACTTCAAGCCGGCCAACGTGGTGCTCGATGGCCGCGGGGTCCCCAAGGTCGTCGACTTCGGTCTCGCCCTCGCCAGCGGGGTCACGTACCCGAGCGTGCCCTCGTCGCCCGATTCGTCGACGACGTCGCCGTTGCCCGCGTCGGCGTCGGGTCGATCGAACCGCGCGACCGCGACGGGCGTGGTGATGGGGACGCCGCGCTACATGGCGCCCGAGCAGCACGCCGGCGAGCCGCTCGGGCCGGCGGCGGATCAGTACGCGTTCTGCGTCTCGCTGTGGGAGGCGCTGCGTGGCGGCAAGGTGTTCGTCGGGGCGACGCTCGGCGATCTGTCGGCGGCCAAGCGCCTGGGATCGGTCTCCCCGCCGCCGGCCAGCGACGCGACGCCTCGCGCGCTGGTCTCCGTGCTCGAGCGCGGCCTCGATCCGGATCCCGATGCACGCTGGCCCTCGATGACGGCGCTGCTCGCCGCCCTCGCGCCGCGCCGCCGGGCCGGCCGCGGTTGGGGCGTCGCGGCCGGTGCGTTGGGCGTGGGGGCCGTGGTCGCGGCCGCGGCCTTCGCCGGCGCCGACCCGTGCCGCGCGATCGAGACCAGCGTGTCGACGAAGGCGATCGCCGAGGTCGAGACGCAGCTGCGGGCGAACGCGACCGATGCGACGCGCGAGCGCGTCGCGACCTCGCTGCGCGCCCGCGCGTCCGCGATCGGCGAGCGCATGGAGGCCGCATGCATGGCCCACCGCGACGGATCGATCGACGCGGCGCAGCTCGACCGGCGCAGCTCGTGCCTGCGCGAGGCGGACGCGGAGCTGACCGAGGCCGTGACGGTCATGTCGGAGACCGCGTCGCTGACGGGCGAGGCCGCGAGCGCGATCGTGGCGGGACTGGGCTCGTTGTCGGGATGCGAGGACGACGAACGACTCGCGGCCGGCCTCGCCCCGCCGGACCCGTCCATCGAGGTACAGGTCGCACGATTGCGGGCCAACCTGCGACGCGTCGCGATGCTGCAGCGGGCGGCGCGAACGGACGAAGCGGATCGTCTCTTCGACGACACCGAGCGCGCGGCCGCCGAGCTCGGCTACGCGCCGCTGCAGGTCGAGATCGCGGACCTGCGGGCGCTCGATGCCGTGCTCGCCGGCGACTTCGCCAGGGCGCAGGGGCTGTACGAGCCGCTGCTCGCCGAGGCGCAGGCGATCGGCCACGACGTGATCGCGGCCAAGGCGGCCAGCGCGATGGTGTTCATCGTCGGTGTGGGGCTCGGACGAGCCGACGAAGGGTTGGAGCGCGCCGAAGCGGCCGAGGCGCTGCTGCAGCGCGCCGGCAATCCACCGCTGACCCGGGCACGGTTTCTCAGCGCCCTCGGTGCGATCGCCTACGGCAAGCACGACTTCGAGCGCGCCTTCGCTCACTTCGACGATGCGCTCGAGGTACTGCGCGCGATGCCGGAACGCGACCTCGGCGAAGAGACGATCGTGATGGCCAACCATGCGTCGGCGCTGATGAGCAGCGGCGACCTCGAGGCGGCCGCGAGCCTGCAGGAGCGCTCGCTGGCGATCCGCGAGGAGCTCTTGGGACCGGACCATCCCAAGATCGGCATGGCGCTGCTGAACCTGGCCAACACCCGCACGCAGCAGGGCCGGATGGCGGAGGCCGAAAAGCTCTATCACCGCACGATCGCGATCTTCGAGGCGGCGGGCGACCGTGGCGAGCGTCGACTCGCCTATCCGCTGATCGGCCTCGGGCTCGCCTACAAAAAGCAGGGGCGCTTCGACGAGGCGCTGGTCTACTACGAGCGGGCGGCGCAGGCCGCCGAGAAGGCGTACGGACCCGATCACGAGATCGTCGGCACGAGCCTGCGCAATCGGGCGATCGTGGAGAAGCGTCGCGGCAACCTCGATCGGGCGCGCGAGCTCTCGGCCCAGGCCGTGCGTCACCTCGAGGCGCGCGTGGGCGAGGACCACCCCGAGCTGGCCACGCTGCTGACCGGCCGGGGTCACATCCTGCGTGAGTCGAAGCTGTACGAAGAAGCGGCGCAGGTCTACGAGCGTGCTGCCGCGATCTACTCGAAGGCGGGCATCGAGGACGGGCGCGTGGCGACGACGTTGATCGGACTCGCGAACCTCGCCTTGGCGCAAGGAGACCGCGAGACGGCGCGGGATCGGTTCACGCGCGCCGACGCGCTGTACCGCGAGGCCGGTGATCCCGAGCGCGTCTTCGCCGACTATGGCTTGGGGCGGATCTTGCTGTCGGAGGGCGAGCCGGCCGAGGCCGAGCCTCGACTCGAAGCCGCGGCGGCGGGACTCGCCGAGCTCGGAGACCACGCCCGCGAGGCCCACCACGCCCGCGCGCTGTGGGGACGCGCGCTGTGGGAGATCGGTCGGCGGGCGGAGGGCCGTCGCGAGCTCGAGGCCGCGATGGCCGAGCTCGACGCCGACGACCCCGATCGCGGCGAGCTCGACGCGTGGCGAGCCGCGAACCTATGAGGAATCATCGTCGTCGTCGAGGTGCGTGATCAACGAGTCGCGCTGGTCGGCGGGGGCGGCGAGCGCCGCGATCTGCCGACGCAGCTGCTCGCGTCCCCGCGACAGGCGACTCTTGACCGTGCCGACCGCGACGCCGAGCTCGTCGGCGATCTGCTTGATCGGCTGCTCGTCGAGATAAAAGCGCTGCAGCGTGTCGCGAAACTCCTCGGCGAGGCTCGCGAGCGCCTCGGCGAACAGGCGGCGCTCGTCCTGCCGTCGCAGGCGCTGGGTGGGGGTGGTGCCCGGTGCCGCCAGTCCGATCCGCGACGGCGTGGTCACGGCGCGCTTTTGCTTGGCGTCCCAGCTCTTCATCAGCAGGCGCCGCGCGGTGCCGAGCAGGTAGGCGCGCACGCTGGTGCCGTCGCGGATCCGGTCACGACCCTCCACGCAGGCCGCGAACGTGTGCTGGGTCAGCTCTTCGGCGTCCGCCGGGCTGTACGCGGTGGCGAAGCGGCGCACCGCGTCGACGTGTCGGCGCACGAGCTCGTCGCCGGCCGACCGGTCGCCGTCTCGCCATGCGGCCAGCAACTCGGCGTCGTCGGTCGAGTCGCCCACGCGCGATCACATTACCATGCGGGTGCATGTCGCAAACGACCCCGTTCGAAGCGTTGGGCGGTCGCGAGGCGGTGCTCGCCCTCGCGCACGCCTTCTACGACGCGATGGAGCGCGAGCACCCGGAGCTGACGGCGCTCCACGAATGCCAGGCGCCGGGCAAAGTCAGCGCCGGGACGCGCGAGCGGTTCGGACTGTTTCTCGTCGGCTGGCTCGGCGGACCGCAGGACTACATCGCAACGCACGGCCACCCGCGGCTGCGCATGCGCCACGCGAGAGTGCCGATCGACAGTCACATGCGCGACGAGTGGTTGGCCGCCATGCGCTCGGCTCTCGATGCGCGTGCGATCGACGGGCCGGTGCGGCAGTTCCTCGATGCTCGGTTCGCCGAGGTCGCAGACTTCCTGCGCAACCGCCCGGATCCGGCGATCACGTAGCTTCGATGCGCGCGGCGATCCGGCGCGGATCGTCGGGGTACTCGCGCGCCAGCTGCAGCGCGCGGCGGCGCTGCTCGACCGCCTGGGCCGACTGACCGGTCGCGGCGAGGGCTTGCGCGTACAGCCAGCGCCCTTCCGCGAAACGATGGCTCGACATCGGGGGCAGCTCGGCGTCGTCGGGATAGACGGGGGCGAGCATGCGGACGACGTCGGCGAACCGTTCGTCGCGCAGATACGCCTGCGCCAGGGTGATCGTGGCCTCGATGCCGTACGTGTCCGATGGCGCCTCGGCGACCAGACGCTCGAGCTCGGGCACGAGGTCGGTCTCGCCGAGCTCGAGGCGCGCCCACGCCAAGGTCAGCTCGGTCCCGTAGCGCATCGAGCTGTCCCGCGCGTCGTACAGGCGCAGTGCCTGGCGCGCGGCCGCGGCGGCGTCGGCGAAGCGTCCGGCATCGGCGTAGGCTTCGGCGACGTTGGTGTTGGATCTCGCGATGCCGATCCCGTCCTCGCCGAACAACCGCGCCAGGACATCCCGGGTCGCGATCGCTTGTTCGAGCGCGGCGGTGGGAC
This sequence comes from uncultured Pseudomonadota bacterium, assembly GCA_937896535.1. Lineage (GTDB taxonomy): Bacteria > Myxococcota_A > Polyangia > Nannocystales > Nannocystaceae > CALBMM01. The sequence continues at coordinate 1,061 of CALBMM010000007.1, read as the reverse complement.
GGTGGAGGTTGCGCAGCATGAGCCCGAGGTTGCCCCGGGCGAAGGCCTCCGACATCTCGTGCTCGTGCAGCTGCGCCAGCGCGATCGCCCGCTCGAGGTGGGCCTCGGCCATCGGGTACAGGTCGGGCTCCATCTCGCACGTCGCGATGCCGACCAGCGGACGGATGAGCTCGAAGTGCGTGGGTCCGAGGTGGGTCTCGCCATGGGTGATCGCATGGGTGTAGACCTCTCGGCAGGGGCCGTCGTCGTCGTCGTGGGCCAGCAACTGACCGAGCGATGCGTACAAGGAGACGACCTGCGTGTCCGGGGCGTCCTCGGGGAGCAGGGCCTTGGCGCGCTCGAGGGCGTCGCGAGCTTCGGCGAAGTCGCCGGCGGACATGTGGATGCCGGCCTCGTGACCGAGCAGGTGCGCGGCGCGGATCGGATCGCCGAGGCGCTCGTTGGTCGCCCGGGCGTGCCGGGCCCACGTCCACGCGTCCTCGGGGTCGCCGGCGAACGGACCGCTGACCATCGAACGACTCAGCGCGCAGTCGAAGGCCAACCCGTGGTCGCCCGCCGCGTCGGCGAGAAAGAACCCTCGCTCGAGCCACTGCGCCGCCGATGGGTACTCCCCGAGACTCGTGTCGAGCACGCCGAGCATCTGGGCCAGGCGCGCCTGCACCTCGGTCGCGCCCGCGGTCTGGGCCCGCTCGAAGAGTGCGACGACCTCGGGCCGCAACTGCCGGCGCTCGGACGTTGCTCCTCGCGCTTCCATGGCGAGGTAACGCGCCCGCAGGCGGCTCAGCGCCTCCGCCAGCGCGGGATCGGCCCCAGGGGTCGAGGCGCGCGCGCACTCGTCGGGGGGGCGTAGCTGCGCCGCCATGCGGATGAAGCCCTCGGCCTGGGCGTCGGCGGCCTCGAGCGCTTCGTCGACGAATCCCGCGGCCTCGCTCCGCAGTCGTCGCAGACAGGCGGTCGTCTCGGAGTTCTCGGGCGCGGCCACACACGCGTCGGCCCGTGCGTGTTCCCAGCGCAGGGCGTAGCGGTCGACCTCGCGCAGCATCCGTTGCGTCTCGATGTCC
>CALBMM010000006.1 GCA_937896535.1 uncultured Pseudomonadota bacterium | reverse complement strand
CCGAGCTCGCGTCGGCCGTCGCGTCGGCCCGCGCCGAGGCCAAGAACGCGTTCGGCAACGGCGACGTCTTCCTCGAAAAACTCGTCACCGGCGCGCGACACATCGAGATCCAGGTCTTCGCCGACACGCACGGCAACGTGCTGCACCTCGGCGAGCGCGAGTGCTCGGTGCAGCGTCGCCACCAAAAGGTCATCGAAGAGGCGCCGTCGCCGGCGGTCGATGCCGACCTGCGCGCGCGCATGGGCGCGGCCGCGGTCGAGGCCGCGCGCGCGATCGAATACGTGGGCGCGGGGACGGTGGAGTTCCTCCTCGACGACGACGGCCGCTTCTACTTCCTCGAGATGAACACGCGCCTGCAGGTCGAGCACCCGGTGACCGAAGAGGTCACGGGCCTCGATCTCGTCAGCTGGCAGCTGCAGGTCGCGGCCGGACGTCCGCTGCCGATCGCGCAGGCGGACGTGCAGCTGACCGGCCACGCGATCGAGGCGCGGGTCTACGCCGAGGATCCCTACGCGGGCTTTCTGCCCCAGCTCGGCGAGGTGCTCGCCTGGCGCCCCGCGAGCGGGGAGGGGATCCGCGTCGACGACGGCTTGCGCGCGGGGCAGACGATCTCGCCCCACTACGACGCGATGGTCGCCAAGATCATCGCGCGAGGGGCGGACCGCGAGCAGGCGCGACGTCGCCTCGCGGTCGCCGTGGAGGACTCGGTCCTGCTCGGCCCCGGATCCAACCGGCCGTTTCTGGTGTCGTTGCTGCGTGACCCCACGTTCGTCGAGGGCAATTTCAAGACCGACACCCTCGACGCGCGCATGGCCGAGAGTCCGCCGGCGCGGCCCGAGCCCGATGCCGCCATGTGGGCGATCGCGGCGGTGCTCGCTTCGCAAGCGCCGGCCGACCGCGGTCGCGATCGGCCGTGGCACTCGGCGGCCGACCGGCGCTGGCCGGTCACACTGATCGCCGACGAGACGACGAAGACGGTGGAAGTCGTGCCCGACGGCGACGCGTACGCGGTGACGGTGGGCGACGCGACGCTCGCGGTCGCCGTGCGGTCGGAGGCCGACGGTCGCGCCCGCGTCCTCGTCGACGGGATCCACCGCACGGTGACGTGGCAGCGCACCGCCGAGGGCGTCGCCGTCGACGCGGCGGGCCTGGCGGTCGCGTTCACCGAGCCGCGTCTGGGTGACGAGGCCGCGGGCGGGGCCGACGACGGTCAGCTGCGGGCCCCGATCGGCGGTACCGTGCTTCGCGTGGACATCGAGCCCGGCGCCACGGTCGAGCCCGGCACGGTCGTGGCGATCGTGGAAGCGATGAAGATGGAGCACCGCGTCGTCGCCAAGCAGGGCGGCACGGTGTCCGAAGTGCGCGCCAAGGCCGGCGACCAGGTGACGGCGCGACAGATTCTGGCGGTCCTGGCCCCGCCAACCCCCGAGGCAACATGAGCGATCTGGCGATCCTGACCTGCGCCGTCACCGGCGTGCTCACCAACCCCAAGCAGCATCCCGTGCCGGTCACCGCCGCCGAGATGGCCGCGTCCGCCAAGCAGGCGTACGACGCCGGCGCGACGATCATGCACCTGCACTTTCGCGACCAGCGCGAAGGCATGGGCCACCTGCCCACGTGGGATCCGGCCGTCTGCGCCGAGATCGCCCAGGCGGTGCGCGAGGCGTGTCCCGGCGTGGTGATCAACATGACGACGGGCGTGATCGGACCCGACATCACGCCGCCGTGCGAGGCGATGCGGGCGGTCAAGCCGGAGATTGCCGCGTGCAACGCCGGCACGCTCAACTACCTCAAGACCCGCAGCGACGGCTCGTGGGCGTGGCCGCCGATCGTCTTCGACAACCCCGTGTCGAAGGTGCAGAAGATGCTCGACGTGATGAAGGAGACGGGGGCCATGCCGGAGTTCGAGTGCTTCGACACCGGCATCGTGCGCAGCGTGGGCCTGTTCATCGAAAACGGCATGGTCCAAAAACCGCACTACAACTTCGTGATGGGCGTGGCGTCGGGGATGGCCGCCGACCCGGGGCTGCTGCCGCACCTGCTGTCCCAGAAGCGCGACGGGTGCTCGTGGGAGGTCACGGCGATCGGTCGCGAGGACGTGTGGCCGCTGCACCAGCGCGCGGCGGATCTCGGCGGATGCCTTCGCACCGGGCTCGAGGACACGTTCTACCTGCCCAACGGCGAGCGGGCGACGAGCAACGGTCAGCTCGTCGAAGCCTTGGCGACGTGTGCCCGCAACGCGGGGCGGACGATCGCGACGACGCAACAGACGCGCGCGCGCTTCGGCCTGCGCGCGGCGTAGCGGCGAGGAGCCTACCGGAACGCGCCGCGGACCCAGCGGCCGGCCCAGCGCACGAACGCACCGATGGCGTCGACCTCGACCGAGGTCCAGGGATCGACTCCCCAGTCGCCGCCGCCGCTGCCCACCCCCATCATGGGGCTCGGCGCTGGACCGGAGTGACGCAGCTTCGCGTTGCGCGCGGCTTCCTCCGCGTCACGCTTGGCGGCGAGCGTCATGCCGCCGGAGCGCACGAACGCGAGCACGTCTTCGAGCTCGCCGGCGTCGAAGAAGGTGCCGTGGATCCGGCACTCGTCGACGATCACGCCCGAGACGCGGGCGAAGTTGCGGCGGTGCATGTGCTGTCCACACAGCGCACAGCTGCGGTAGACGACCGTGGTCGAGCCGAGCCGGCGCTGGCGGACATCCGGGGTGTGACCGGTCGCGGCCGCCTGCGCCGCGGCGGCCGCGAGCAGGATCTCGAGGGTGTACCTGTCCGTCCACGCGCCGCCGCAGCGGGTGCAGCCATGCACGGGGATCCCCTGCGGATGGGCGGACGTCGGCGTGAGCCCGAACGTCTGCATGGGTCCGGCCCCGCAGCCCGGGCACGTGTGCGGCGACTCGACCTCGGCCGCCTGGGCCAGCGCGCGCCCGCACGCGTTGCAGAACGAAGAGCCCGACGACACCAGCGTGGCGCAGCCCGAGCAGCGCACGCCCACGCGCGGGTCGGGACTGCCGATCGGCACCAGCGGCCCCGCGCAGAACTGGCACGCCCGGGCGCCCGGGTCGGCGTTGGGCCCCCCGCAGCCGGGACAATAGCGAGACTCGGGTTGTGAAAATGCCAAGCGTGCCCCCCTAGGGCCGCCGCGCGTCGCCCCGCGCCGGCCGTGGCCGATGATACCGCGGCACGACGCCGCCGATTCCCGGACGCCTCAACCTCGCGCGTACTCGAGGATCCAGCCGTGGAACGGCTCCCGCGAGGACGACTCGGGTCCCGCGCGCCGCTGGGTGTGTCTGTAGCCGCGCGCCACCATCGCCTTGGAAAACCGCGCGTGCTGGCGGCGGCCCGGGTCGACGATCACCACCGCGCACTTGGGCTTGGCGTGGCGGTCGATGAACTCGGCCACGAGCTGCACGTGGTCGGCCTCGTACAGCACGTCGCTGGCGACGATCAGATCGAACGCGCCGAGATCGGTGCCTTCGTCGGCCCATCCGGTGCGGACGAACGGCACGGCACGCCCCTCGTTGAGCGCCACGTTGTGCCGCAGGAATGGTCCGGCCATCGGGTGGTGGTCGGTCGCGGTGATGTCGGCTTCGCGATGGTTGAGCACCAGCGTCGCCAGCCCGATGCCACAGCCGAGCTCGAGAATGCGCCGGCCTTCGATCTCGTAGTCGACCATGAGTCCGGCGAGGATCTCGCTGGAGGTCCACACGACGCCGAACAACGGCCAGGTCGCCGAGCCGATGCCCAACCGCGCGGCCACGCCGTCGACGTCGGAGAACTCCTGCACGTTGCGCAACGTTCGGACATGGATGTCCACGTCGCCGAACTCCAGCGTCTGGTAGCGAACTCGCAGCTCGTCGATGGTCATCGGGCCTCGCGCAGCCGAGGCGCGCGCCACAGATGCTCCGGGCCGCTGGCCCAGGCCGGGACCGTAGCACCGTCGCCCCGCTCGCGCTCGTGCTCGCTCAGGACGGCGGTGTCAGATGCAGCGTCCCCGCCTCGTAGTCGAAGCGTGGCTGCAGCTTGTCGAGCACGGAGTTGCCGAGAAAACCGACGGCCTCGGGGCGCGCGAAGTAGCCCACTTCCGGCTGCACGATCGCGAATGCGCGCGCGACGTGGACGGGTCCGAGCCGCAGATCGTGTACCTCGAACACGGGCAACTGCAGCGGCGTCCCACCCGTCCCCGTGGCCTGGAAGACCTTCACGGGCTTGCGGTCGGCCAGTCCCAGCGCCTGGGCCTGGGACGGCGCGAGGTTGAGATAGAAGTCCGGCGTCGGCGCCAGCGTGGCCCCGGTATCGATCCGAAAGTCCAGGGCGACGCCCTCGAGCTCGCCGGCGATGCGCGGGATCCCTCCGTCGAGCGTCATGGCGATCGGCACCACGTCCGGCGCCGGCGCGTCCCAGGTGACCGTGCGATCGGCGTACGAGATCGCGAACGGACGCAGGCGCAGCAGCTGGTAGCCGACGATCCCCACGCACGTCGGGTCATAGCTGCCGAAGCCGTAGACGACCCACTCGATCGACACGTCCTCGAGACCGGGCACGTGCAGCGTGGCCGCCGTGGTCTGCGTGGCCACCGAGCCCGCGGTGCCGGTCACCTCGTCCCCGGCCGCGAGCGGCAATCCCTGCGCCTGCGCGTACTCGGTCGACAGCGTGCTCGCCGAAGCGCCGGTGTCGAAGATGAACCGACGCGGCGCGTCCTCGCCCACGGCCGCCTCGACGAACAGCCCGCCGTACTCGTCGTAGACGAGCGGCGTGACCACGGGCGCGGCCGGTTCGGCCACCGCCGCCGCGGGTTCGACCGGCGGGGCGGCAGGCGAGGTGGTCGGCGCAGGCGCCGTCCGTCCACACGCCGTCAGGGCGATCGCGACGAGCCACGCGTGGCGAGCTGGGCCGGGCACGGCGCGAAGCGTATCAGCTCGCGTTCGCAACTGTCCTCGAGGCCCAGGCCGGGACCGCGGTCGTCAACCTCTCCGCGCTTTCTTCGTCACGTCGAGCACGAGGCGGTTGTCGCGTTGCTGCAGGACGCGTGCGTCCTTGGAGCTCGCGTTCAGTCTCTCGAGGGTAGGCACTGCAACGAAGCGTGGCCGGGGAAAGACGATCCAGTCGACCGTCTCCGCGTAGGGCGGGGTCGTCAGCGATCCCTGGTAGCGGTAGTAGCGGTCGAGGTCTTCCCGCGTCGGCGCCAGCACCTTCCCCGGGATCGAGATGGGCTTGTCGGGCTTGTTCGCCCCGCCATCGTCTTCCTCTTCGACGAACGGGAAGAACTCGGCCGCCCATCCCTCCTCCATGCGTCGGCGCTGGAGAAAAAACGCCAGCACGCAGAACCGACCGGACCGCGCGTGCTGGTGCACGACGTGCAGCTCGCCGTGGTACTGGGTCTCGTCGACGAAGTGCTCCGAGGGCGCGTGAAAGTGGAGCTCGCGCAGGAGGTAGACGGTCTCGTCCGCGCCCTTTCCCAGCCGCAGGCTCGCCTTTGGATGGGCGAGGTACTCGAACTTCGTCGCCTCGTCCTTGTCGTGGGAGCGCTCGAACGAAAGGTCGAGGCCCGACCAGTCCACGGTCAGCTGAGGCGCCATCGTGACGGCGAGTGCGGGGACGACGTCGATCGGCGACTGTCGTGAAGCGGAGAGGAACGGGGGCGTCATGTCGCGGAGCGTATCAACGCGAATCACCGGCCCCGGGGCCGGCACGAGGGGATGGCTCGTGCCGTGGGCAAACGACGTCTGCGGCCCGGCACTACCGTCGTTCGACGGCGACCACTGGATCATTTCTCCATCGGACACGGCGAGTTTCGTTTCCGTCGCAGACCAATCCAGACGAGAGTGCTCCGTCGCGGCGATGGGCTCGACGGCTCGACTTCCATCGGCGACGCCGACGCACTGGTCAGATCCGGCTCGATCGCGCAGGATCCGATCGTTCGATGGTTGGTTTGCAGGTCTCGCTCGTGCTGGCGCTCGCCGGTGCGCCCCATGCCGGTGGCGGTGAGGTCGCGTCGGAGCCGTCGGCCGGGGAGAGCCCGGCGTCGAGTGACCCGATCGTGCACTCGATGCCCGCGGGCGTTGCCGACGAGGACGAGGTCGCGTCGGAGCCGGTCGATCCCGTCGGCCCGCTGCTCGTCGGGATCGGGGGCGCCGCGACGGTGGTCGGCGCGGGTCTGGGCTCGCAATCGCTGTCGGTGGAGCAGGTGTGCGACATTCGATGCGCCGAGAGAATGTCGCCGCAGATCGGGTTCGCGACGTCGGCGGCCGTCTCCGCCGCGCTGGGGGCAGCGATCGCGGGCTGGGGGACCGCCCGCTGGATCGACGCGCGGCCACCCACGCGCCGCACGACAACGATCGCCGGGGTCATGCTGCTATCGGCGGCTGTCGTGTCGGCGGCGACCGGGGCGACGTTGCTGGGGGTGGCTCGGGCCCAGTGGAGGGCGACGAGCTCGGTCGACTTTGAGCGAGCGGAGAGGATCGGGCGCATGGCGAACGCGGGAATTGCCGTGAGCGCGGTCGTGCCATCACTGCTGACGACGGGCCTGGTCACGATGCTGGTCCAACGACACCGGGACCGCGGGCTCGCCCACGCACGCCGGTAGGGCTCACACGCGGCGACCGGCCAGCGCCGTGCCCGGCTTGTACCAACCGAAGTCGTTGGGCCAGGCCCAGTGCAGGATGCTCACCGAGATCGACACGTCGAGCGCATCGACCTGGTGCCACCAGCCGGCGGGGATGAACAGCGCCTCGCCTGCGGCGAGCTCGAGCTCGGTCAAGTGCGTGGGCGGATCGTCGTGCAGCTCGGCATCGGAGCGAGGATCCCAGTCGCAGTACAGGCCGTCCGAGCGCAGCAGCAGCGCAATGCTCTCGGGGGGCGCGAGGCGGAACCGCTTGCGGCCGTGGACCTGGCAGAACATCGAGTTGTCGGTGTCGTGGTGCAACGGGGTGTGCGTGCCCGCGCCGCCCAGCCACAGCGCCATACGTTCGGGGACCAGCGTGTCGGTGAAAAAATCCGGCGGCAAGGCGACCTCCGACAGCAGCGGGGCGAGGCTCGGATTGCGCAGCGCGTCGTTTTTGGCGATCACGTACGAATCGTTGCCCGCCCCGGAGGTGATGCGTTCCACGAATGCGCGCAGCGACAGTCGCGACCGTACTCGCGTCCAGTCCGCGTCCGGGCGCGTCAGCCCGTCGCGGCCGACCGATGCCTCGATCTCCACGTCGCCGAAGCGGGCTGCGAAATCCTCGGGGCACCATCGTCCGTAGCCGGGCCAACGCGGCACCACGTCGGTGAAGACCGCGGGCACGCCCCCGATCCAGTGCTGGCGCAGGAAGGTGTCGGGATCGGGCAGGGGACCGCGCGTGATCTCGGCCGTACCGTCCGTGGTCGGGTTGCGATGCTCGGCCCGCAGGCGAACGATCTGTTCGAGCGCCTGGGCGCGTCGGTACCACTGCTGGGCCAGCACGCCGCAGGTCTCCGCGGCGACGCTCCCGACGAGCGCGGTCGCGTCGGCCTCGGACAGTCCTTCGTCCGTCAGCTGCGTGACCAGGTCCCCGGCCTTGGCCCCGCGCACGAGGTTGTCGGCGACCCATCCCCGCCACTGCGGGTGCACGACCAGCGATTCGTCGGACATCTGTGCGACAACAGTCGCACGCCTGAGCCGGTCGTGCATTCGCCGGGACCTACGTCGGTGGTGTCTCGGGAGCCGACAGCGAGATCGCGATCGCCGACGACGACGAGGTGGCGGTCCAGATTCCGCCCACGCAGGAGTCGACGGCGCCCGCGTGCGACTTGCCTCCGTACTTCCAGATCATCCTCGCCTTGCCGTGGTCGGCGAGAATGCGGAACGGCACGTCGACGCGGGCCGTCTTGGTCGGCTCACCGACCTTGGAGGTGCCCACGATCTCGTCGCCCGCGAACGTGGCCGTGGTCGAGAGCACGCAGTAGCCCGAGGACGTTCCGCAAGACTCGGCGAGCGCGTTGCCGTTGGCGATGAGCGCCGTCCTCGCGCGGACGGTGTCGCCGTACTCGGTTCCCGAGAGATCCGAGACGAGGCTCTGCAGCGAGGCGGCGCAGTCGGGCCCGGCCGGCGCCGTGTTCGAGGGTAGCTTGGGCAGCGCCCCGGAGGTGGCGACCGATGGCGCCGGCTTGGGGCCGGCGGTGGCGGGCGTTTCGGACGCGACGACGGCGGCGAGGGACAACAGGGCGAGGGGGATGAGAGCGAGAGTCTTCACGATGGTCTTCGTCTTTCCACCCCGCGGCACCTGTGTGAGGTGCTCTCGGGGTCCATAGTCGGAGACCGCCCCGGCGCGGATGTGAACGAAGATGTCGCGATCATTTTCGATCGAGTCGCGGCTCGAGCATGCGCTTGAGGTCCGACTTGATCCGACCGAACCGCTTGCGCAGCGTCGCCGAACGACGCCGCAGCTCGTCGCCGTCGAGCGGTGTCTCCTCGTCGGCGAGCGCACGTGCCACGTCCTGCCACGACAAACGTCGATCGATGCGCAGGATCAAGATCGCCTGATCATCGGGCGAAAGCTCGTTGCGCAGCGCCGCGACCTCGTCCTTCACCCTCGTCTGCAGGTACGTGATCGTCGTCGTCGCCACGTGGGCGGCCACCTGCGCCACCTCCGGCGCATCCGTGAGGGCGATCGCGCGGCCCGGCTTGCGATGGGGCTGGCGCCGCACGCGGGCGAGGGCGTGCCGGGCCAGGGTGTAGCACCACGTTCGTGCGCTCGCGTCGCCGCGGAAACGAGGCAATCCGCGCCACAGATCCTCGGTGAACTGGGAGAACGCGTCCGCCCCGTCCGCTTCGCTGCGGGCGATCGCCACGAGGTACTCGAGCAACTCGCGCCCGTAGCACCGCAGGACCTCCGTGGCCGCCTCGGACCACCGCTCTTCGGCGCGCAGCGCCGCGATCCTCGTCTCGGGCTCGGATGCGCTCACGGTCGTACCCCCGTCGTCGCGTCCCGCCGCGACGCGTCGCAGTGTTCTCGCCGCCACTGGGCGAGCGCCTCGCCCAGCGGCGCGGCATCGATGCCGCGCAGGTCCGCCACGGCTTGCTCCGCGAACTCGCACGCACGCGCCGTCTGCCCCAGCGCGAGGTAGGCCTCGGCGAGTCCCCGCTGCACCTCCACGCTCACCTCGGGCGACAGGTCCAGGCCCGGCAGCTGCTCGAGGCGCGCTTGCAGTCGCGGCACGGCCTGCGTCGCTTCGCCGCGCGCGACGAGCGTCTTGGCGATCTCGACGTCGAGGTTGACCGCGTCGTAGCCGTCGGCCCCGAGGTGCTCGACGGCCAGGGCATGCGCGCGCATCAGGTCGCGGAGCGAGGCATCGAGATCGGGGTTCGGCCGCTCCCGTGCGATGTAGCCCACCAGCAGCAACGCCGTGATGAGCTTCGGGCTGTCGACCCCGCGAACCTTCTCGAGCGTCGCAAGCGTCTGTGCGGCCTGCGGGGCGGCGGTCTCGAAGTCTCCGCGCTCGACCGCGATCCCGGCGAGGTTGGACTGAATTTCGGCGATCATCGGGGAGCTGGGGTCGTGGCTGCGAGCGATCTGCAGCGCACGGGTCTGCAGGGCTTGGGCGGTCTCGTAGTCCCCCCGGCGACGGGCGGCGAACGACAGAGTTTGTAGCAGGATGATGTGACGGGGGTCGTCGAGCCCGTACCATCGCTCTTGGAGCTTCAGCGCCCGCGTCGCGAGGTCGACCGCACGCGGAACGTCGCCGGCATCGACCGCGAGTCGGGCGGCCGTGGCCTGGTAGCGAGCGACACGGGGATGCTCGTCGCCCAGAGCACCGCGCGCGAGGCTGATCGCACGGTCGATCGCCGCGGCCGCGTCATCGGGCCGGTTCGCGGCGGCCAGCGCGAGCGCCAGATTCGACTCGTGCAGCGCGACGGCGGTCGCCGCCGTGCCGTAGGCGCGGCGCGCCAGCACGATCTGCTCGGTCGTCGCCGACAAGGCCTCCTGTGGATCTTCGCGCGCCAGCGCGACATGGGCGACGGCGCCGAGCATTCGCTGTCCCGCGGCGGGGTCTCTGCCGGTGCGTTCCCACAGCGCGCGCGCGGTCGCGATCGACTGCTGCGCTTCCCCGAAGCGATCGAGGTCCGACAGTGGCCACGCCCGGTCGGCGTGGATCTGCACGGCGGCATGATCACTGCCCAGCGCCAGCGCCAGATGTGCCGCTTCGTCGAGCGTGGCGATCGCCTCCTGTTTCCGGTCCCGCTCGTACAGGGCGGACGCGCGCGCCGAGAGGGCCTCGACGAGGATCGGTCGCCAACCCGTCGCGCGGGCCAGATCCACCGCGCGCTCGGCCGCCGCCAGCGGGTCGAGTCGGGTCGGGTCGAGGGCCGCGGCGACGGAGGTCGCGACGGCGGCCTGCGCCTCGTCGATGCGACGCCGCAGCTCGGGGTCGGTGGGCAGGGCTTGGGTTCCGAGCGCGTCGGCCGTCAAGCACCCGGCCGCGGCGGGCAGCACATCGAGCGCCGTGGCTGCGTTGCCGATCGCCTCGGTGCTTCCCGATTCCAGCACGCCGAGGATCGCCTGCAGCTCGTGCTTGCGGGACTCCAGGCACACCATCCGCCGATCGAGCACCTGCTCGGAGGCGGAGCGATCGACCCGGGTCGCTCGGCACGCGGTCGTCGCCTGCGCCACCCAGTCGTCGACGCGACCGCGGACCCGCACCTCGATCGGCGTCCAGCTCGGCTCCCCGACCACCTCGGCCAGCGCGGCGGCGCGGGTCGGATTCCACGCGTCGTCCATCGCGGCGGCGACCTCGGTGCACGGCGGCGTGACCTCGGGGGTCGCGAGCGACCGGACGACGAGGGCACCGCCGACCGCCACGACCGCGGCCCCGATCCCCAGCACGCGTCGGCGTCGCACCGTGGGGTCGTGGCGTAGCCCCGCGAGCAGCTCGTGCATGCTCGGCCAGCGCGCCTCGCGGTCCTCGGCGAGGGCACGGCGCAGCACCGAGACGACGTGTCGGGGGACCGCGCCATCGATCCACTTCGCGGGCGCCGGGACGCGCTCGTCCTCGATGGCGGCGCGCGTGGGGCGTTGACCGAACAGCGCTTCCCACACGGAGGCTGCGAACGCGTACTGGTCCGCCCGTGCATCCAGGTCGTCGCCGATCCACTGCTCCGGTGGCATGTAAGCCGGCGTTCCCACGATCCCGTGCGTGCCGGTCGAGCTCGTCGACTCCGGCTCGGCCGCGATGCTCTGCACGAGGCCGAAGTCGGCCACGCGGGCCCGACCGTCGGTGCCGACCAGGACGTTGTCCGGCTTGAAGTCGCGGTGGAGCAGGCCGGCTTCGTGGGCTGCCGCGAGTCCGTCACCCGCCGCCGTGTACATCGCGAGGACCTCCGACGCGCGGCGGCCGGACGCGACCCACTGCGTGGCCGTGCCGCCCGCGACGTACTCCATCGCGATGAAGAAGCGCTGCTCGAGCTCCCCGGCCTGGAAGACGACCACCACGTTCGGGTGCGCCAGCTTGGCGAGCGCCATGGCTTCTCGTTGAATGCGGTGGATCGCCGTCCGCGACAGGTCCGAGCAGACCTTGACGGCGACGTCGCGGTCGAGAGTGACGTCGCGGGCGAGGTACACCACGCCCATGCCGCCCTCGCCGATCGGTCGCTCGATCCGGTACTGATCGGCCACCACGGTGCCCGGCGCGATGGCCGTCCGCTCCGTCCGCGCGAGCGCGCCCAGCAGGGAGGCCATCGAGCCCGCCTCGAGCGAGGGGGTCAGGCTCGGCGCCCCCTGCGACTGCTCCGTGACCTCCTCCTCGGCGCCGGACAACGTCGAAACGATAAAACCGTTCGGGGACGGCGCGCCGCTGGATTCGGCAGGCGTTCTTTTTTCGTTCACATCGACCGAGCGGCGGTCTCTATTCGTGGAGCCGCCATGAACACGATTCTCGCTGCCTGTGCGCTGTTCGCGACCCTCGTCGCTCCGGTCGTGCCGCCGACCTCGGCCGGCCCCGCCGCCAAGACCCCGGCAAAGGTCAAGGTCACCCAAGCGCAAGCGGTCCCGATTCCGGTGCGCCTGCGGATGTCACTGCGGGTCGTGCACACCACCGACATGGCCGAGGCGGGCATCTCGTTTCCCCCCTCCTCCTCGCAGGTGCTCTCGCTCGGCAATACCGAAGACGAGATCTACTACACCATCGCCAAGCTTCCGTACGGGTCCGAGCCCGTGCAGATCAAGACGAAGCGCCCCTCGGGCTCGCCGGACATCTGGGAGATGGGGCTGCGGTCGTTGCCGGAGCTCGAGCGCGTGTTGTTCGAGGGGCAGGTGGCGGGCGGCCAGCAGGAACACTTCGCCGTCGCGATCGGCGAGCAGGACAACGCGCAGATCGAGACCCTGAGCCTGCTGTTCGGCGACATCGCGGGATTCATCGCCGGCCTCGCCGTCGATCCGCAGGGGGGCGACCTCGATGCGTTCGAGCCGGCTGCGCGTGCGACCGTCGACCGCATCCGGACCAAGGGTGACGACGTGGTCGGCTTCTTCATCGTCAGCGTGGGACCGGGTCGCAAGATCTCGGTCGAGACGTCCGGCGCGACGTTCGGCGAGGTGCTGTCGTCGTCGACCAAGGAAGTGACGCTCAAGCTGACCGGCAAGGGCGCGGTCTACAACGCACGGCTGTGGGTCGAGGCGCCGAGCGAGCCCGTGCCCAAGGGACGCAAGGTGGCCGGCAAGACCAGCGACAAGTGCAGCCACCAGGACCTGTGGGTCGTCGGCGACGCCGGTCAGGTGTTGGTCAAAAAGGGCGAGCGCAAGGACGTGCCGATCGGACCGGGCACGTTCACCTGGTACTGCGGCGGCAGCGAGGAGTCGGCGGGCGCCGACGCCGGCACCGACGTCGTCAACGTCCGGCGTGCGATGACCGGCCGCAACATCGACTGGGTCTTCTTTCGCGAGAACACGCTGGTCCCCGACTTCCACTGAGACGGTGGGGGGCCGCGCAGCTCAGGCTGCAGGGACGAGCTTGGTAAACCAGGCCTCGCTGCGCACGCCGTCGAAGTCGGCATCCTTGCGGGCTTTGTCGCGCACCGACGCGCCGCCGCGGCGGACGGCTTCGGCGAGCGCGGCCTCGGCCTGCGCATCCTTGGCGCGGGCCCACGCACACGCGGCGTTGTAGGGACCCTTCCAGGCGTCGGGGTCGGCGATGGTCGCCTTGGCGAACATCGCCGCGGCATCGGCCTCCTTGCCCTCGCGCAGCAGCTTCAGACCCGCGGCGTTGTACGCCTGCGCGGCGAGCCAGCCGGTCCCCAGGATCCGGACGTGCCACTCGTCGGAGCCTTCGCCCATCCAGCCGTGGCCGACCACGGCCAGCCGTGTCCCGGTCTTGTCGAGGACGAGCAGCTCCGGGAAGGCGACGCCGTCGGAGCCCTGCGCCATGTGCATCTTCGAGACCTCGGCGATCGCATCCGAGCCATCGGCCCGTGCCCCGATCACGAGGTCCGGCCCATCCTCCTCGGCCACCTCGTACGCCTTCCACGTGACGGTCACGTCGGCGCCGGCGGTCCAGGTCAGCGGACCGGGGGCGTACTTGCCCGCCTTCCACCGCGCCTCGGCCTTCGACTTCGGTCCGCACATCTCGAGCTTGTCTTCCTTGCCCGTGTCGTCGACGAAGACGCACTGGGTGCACTCGGACTCGTTTTGCATGCACATCGCGAAGCTCTTGCCGTCGGCGGACCAGCCGAACCGATCGACGTGGTTGAAGAACGTGCCCGTGTCGGGGTCGATGCCCTTTTCGGGCGCCTGTGGCAGCTCGCCGTCGCCGGCCTCCTTCGGGTCCGCGGTCAGCTCACCCGCGGCCAGCGTGACGGTCGCGAACGGGCCGGTGGCTTTCCACGCGGCGGCGGTCGGAAGACCTTGCACCACCGCCATCGAGACCTTCGGCGACGCGGTGGCCGGTGCGGCGGCGGCGGCGTCGTCGGCATCCGCGGCGTCGTCGGCCGCGGCCACGGGGGGCGTGTCGGCGTCGGCGACGGCCGCGGCGGAGTCGGCCTCGGCGTCGGCGTCGGCGTTCGCGGCCGGAGTCTTCGCCGGGGGGGCGTCTTCGGGGACGTCGGCGGCCGGTCTTGGCGTGGCGGTCTTGGGCGCGTCGGTCTTGGGCTCGGCGTCACAGCCCGCGAGGGTCGACAGCAGCGCGACAACGGAGAGGCGAAGGGTCGGGGACATGGCTGCCGCATCCTACGCGCGAAGCCGCGCCGGACTTCCTACCTCGTTCGGAACGGAGCCTGCGCGGGTTTCGGTCGCGTCCGGGCTCATCCTGGTAGCGTCCGAGCCGTGTTCGTCGCCCCCACCCCCTCCCAGCTGCAGACGTTGCTCGCCGACCCGCCGGCGGGGCGCTTCGTGATGCTCAATCTGCTGCGGTTTCGCGACGTGGCCGACTACGCCGAGCACCCGGCCCTCGCCCCGCCCACGCCGATCTCGGGCGCCGACGCGTACGGCCGCTACGAGGCGAACGTGCGCCCGCTGCTCGCCGAGGCCGGCGGCTCGGTGCTGCTCGTCGGCGCGGCGCAGCCGTACGTCATCGGTCCGGCGGACGAGTCGTGGGACCGCGTGCTGCTCATCGAGTACCCCGATGGCGCGCGCTTTTTGAAGTTCACCGCCGACCCGCGCTACCGGGAGGGGCTCGGCCATCGCCAAGCCGCGCTCGCGGACTCGCGCCTGCTGCCGATCCTGCCCGCAGCGGGCTGATGTGTCGGCTCAGCCTTCGAGCTTCTCGACCACGAGGTCGATGAACTCGTTCGCGTCGAGATCTCGATACTCGTAGGTGCTCTCGAACCATCCGACGACGGGGTCGTCCTGGCCGGCTTTGGCGTGTCGCGTGATGTCGCGATGCTCGTTGCACACGGCGGAGAGACGACCGAGCACGCCTTCGGCGGCCGGATGGTCGCGGTAGCGCTTGCGCAACCACTTGAAGATGAAGTGGACGAGCGTGGGATCGGCTTCGCGCAGCTCGCTGTAGGACTCGTCCGCCGACATCGTGCCGAGCTCGATGCCTTGCAGAAGCCGAAGTGCTGACCGTTTCTCGTGTTCGAACGCCAAGATGGTGCCTGCGACGGGGGACATAACACCCGAACCCCGTTCTTGGCTCCCCTTTCGACACCGGGCCAGCTGCGTAGGATCACGTTCGCCGGGGGAACCTCGCGGCCCCGCGCCTTTCGGGGTCGTAGTGCGGGGTCCGCGTTGCGTCGGAGGGGGCCGCCGAGGTCGGGACCGCGTCGCGCCGCGAAGGCACCCGCGGAGCGCGGCCCTGCGACCCGGGCTCATGGCCGAGCGAACGATGCGAGGAACTTGCGTGCGATCTTCGGGTCGCCCTGCAGCTCGATGTCGGCGGCAGCCAAGTCACGATCGCCGAAGGCCACCTCGCGCAAGGCCTTGGGACCCGCAGTGACCACGGCGTGCGGACGAGGCGGGGCACCACGGAGGATCGCCAGCGTTCCATCCCGCACGTCGGCCGTGAAGGACTCCTCGCCCACGCGGAGCTCCAGCGTCGCGGACAGCTCGCGCGCCGCAGCGCCGACGAATGTCGACTGCAGCGCGACCATCAGTGCGTCCACCGACAGCTCGCCGCTGGGACGATG
The DNA here is from genome assembly GCA_937896535.1 of uncultured Pseudomonadota bacterium. Classification (GTDB taxonomy): domain Bacteria; phylum Myxococcota_A; class Polyangia; order Nannocystales; family Nannocystaceae; genus CALBMM01. The sequence goes on along the minus strand of CALBMM010000006.1, from coordinate 48,824 downwards.
CGGGGCGTGGGCACCCCAACGGCCGAGCGCCAGGAGGATCGGATGCAACTGTCGTCCCCAATCGGTCAGGCCGTAGTGCGATCCGCCGGCCGTGCCGCGTGCCACGACGCCGTTGGCCTCGAGCTCGCCGAGCCGCTGCGACAACACGTTCGGGCTCGCCCCCAGTGCCGCTCGCAGATCCGTGAAGCGGCGCGGCCCGAGCAGAAGCTCACGGACGACCAGCAACGCCCATCGCTCGCCGACCACATCGAGGGCGCGCGCGATCCCGCAGGGGTCGCCGTAGGTCCGAGGCCCGGTCATCCTCCTGGTCCGAGCTTATCACTTGCAAACAAGGATCGTTTAGTCCTAAGTTAGTATCAACATGAAGCGATTCCTCGCCATCTTCATCGGGACGCCGGAGGCGCTGGAGCGCACCGGATGGACCCAACTGTCCGACGACGAACGCCGCGCGCGAGAGGCCGAGGGCATGGCCGCCTGGTGCGCCTGGGCGACCAAGCATGCGGACGCGATCGTCGACGTCGGTGCCCCTCTGGGGAAGACCAAGCGCGTGTCCGCCGAAGGCATCGAGGACATTCGCAACGTCATGGCGGCCTACGCCGTCATGCAGGCAGCATCACACGCGGCGGCCGCGGAGCTCTTCGTCGACCACCCCCACTTCACGATCTTCCCGGGCGACTCCGTCGAGATCATGGAGTGCCGGCCGATGCCGGGGTAGCTATCGTCTCGGGCGCCGACGCGCGGTGCGGGCGTCAGCCGGTGCCGCCGGTCGTCCCGCTGCCGGAATCGCCGGTGCCGGAGTCGGTGCCGCCGCTGTCGGTGCCGCCGGTGCTGTCTTCGGGGCCCGTCGTCATGCACTCGGGCAGCATGCCGCCGTCGGCGTGCACGCACGGCCCGGCCGTCGGCGCGGTGTCCGTCGTCGAGGGGTTGCCCGTCGCGGTCATCGTGCCCGTACCGGTCTCGCCCCCCGTGACCATGTTCAGCGTCTCCGACTCCATCTCGCACTGGAGCGGGTCGACGCCGGGCGTGTGGTAGCAGGGGCCCGCCGTCGGGGCGACGTCGGTCGACGCCGCATCGTCGCCGCCTTCGTCGTCGCCACAGCCCAGCGGGGTGGCCGCGAGCGCGCCAGCCATCGCGGCGCGCACCAACAGGGGGACGGAGGGCTTCTGCGTCAGATCCATCGCAACCAATCCAGGTGGAGACGATACCAGATGTGTCGTCAGCGTGGGGCCGCAACCGTGGGCGCGCTGGCGCTCTGGCGCAGGATGTCGCCCCAACGGACCCGTGACCCGAGATGGGCGAGAATCGAGTTCACGCCCCACTGCAGCCGGTTGAGCAGCAGCCACTCGGGCGGCATCACCGTCTTGGTGCGGTTGGGATTGTCGAAGATCATCATCGAGTACGAGCGCTTGACGTACTCGTGGGTGAACTCGTAGGGCACCTCGGAGCGGAACGGCTCGTACAGGTACTCCATCATCTTCCACTGGTGGTCCCAGTCGAACTTGTCGACGCGCTTGACGAAGCCTAGGGCCGGATACGCCTCGCGCCACTTCGCCTTGTCTCCGGCGAGCGTCGCCTCGGCGACCGTCTTCCACGCCTCGATCATCGAGGGCTCGAACCGTCGCACGCAGCCGTAGTCGAGGAACGTGACGTCGCCGCCGTCGTGGAACAGGTAGTTGCCCGGGTGCGGGTCGCCGTTGAAGCAGCAGTGCCGGAAGATCGAGTCCATGCACACGCGGAACACGATCGCGCCCGCGCGGTCGCGGTCGGCCTGCGGCGCCTTCTCGCAAAAATCGTAGAAGCCCGCGCCCTCCACGAACGACGTGGTCAGCACCCGACCCGACGAGTGGGCGTGCAGCACCTTGGGCACGCGCGCACCGTCGACGTCTTCGAGCAGCTGCGAAAAGATCGTCTGGTTGCGCGCCTCGAGCCGATAGTCGCACTCCTCGAGGATCCGGGCCTTGAGCTCGGCCGTGAGCGCACCAGCGTCGAGGTCGGTGCCCAGCATGCCCACCTTGGCCAGCACCTTGGCGGCCTTGAGGTCCTGCTCGAGCACCTCCTCGATGCCGGGATACTGGATCTTGACCGCCACGGCCTGGTCGTCGACGCGGGCACGGTGGACCTGGCCGATCGAGGCCGCCGCGAACGGGATGCGGGCGATCTCGTCGAAGTGCTCCTCGGGGGGCCTTCCGAGCTCGGCGCGCAGCAGGCCCTCGACCTGCGCCCACTCCATCGGCGTGGTGTTGGCCTGCAGCTTGGCGAGCACCCGCTGCGCCTTGGGCGGCATCGAGCCCGGCATGTAGCTGGCGATCTGGCCCAGCTTCATCACCAGGCCCTTGAGGCTGCCGAGCTTTTCGACCAGCTCGGTGGCCACCTCCACCGAGCTGTCGTCCTCGTCTCGAGGCTCGGCGCCGTCGCGGCCGCGGCTGATGAACGTGCGCTTGGCGAACTTGAGCCCGACCTTCGTGGCGAGCTTGGCCGTGACCAGCGTCCGGTCGCGAAATCCCCGGGCCAGGCCCCGCAGTGGCTTGTCGTCGTCGTCGTTGCTCATCGTTCCCACAGGGCCTCGCGCAGACCCGACGCCCGATCGATGCGGCGTGAGACCGCCTCGTGGACCACGCGCGGGTCCCCGAATACCAGCACTTGCTGCTTGGCGCGCGTCACGGCGGTGTAGACGAGCTCACGGGTGAGGATCGGCGAGACCGCCGAGGGGAGCAATAGCACCACCCGGTCGAATTCCGAGCCCTGGCTCTTGTGCACCGTCATCGCGAAGACGGTCTCGTGGGGCGGCAGCCGCGAGGGGGACAGGCTGCGCAGTCCCTCGACGCCCGGAAACCATGCGCGTCGTCGCCCGTCCTCGCCGTCGACGATCACCCCGACGTCGCCGTTGTACAGGTCCAGTTGGTAGTCGTTCTTGGTGACCATCACCGGGCGGCCGTCGTAGAAGTCGTCGCCCGTGCGCAGGCCGGCGCTCGTGGCCAGGATCTGCTCGATCGCGGCGCCGACCCGCTCCACGCCCCACACCCCGTGGCGGTGGGCGCACAGCACCCGGAATCGTCCGAGCGCGTCGAGCCGGGCCTGCGGGTCGCGGGCATCGAGGTACGGCTGCAGGCCGGCGCGGACCGTGGGGCCGAGGACCGCACGGGGGTCGTCGTCGTCGGCCATCGGCACCCACGTGACCTCGCGCGCGGTCGATGGCGCGTCGGCGGACGCGACCTTCGGCCCGAGCGCCGTCGTGACCTCGGCCGGCTCGCCCCGGCCGATGGCGCGGGCCAGCGCTCCGATCCCACCCGTGGCCGAGAACCGGAAGCTGTGCGTCAGCTCCAGGATGTGATCGGCGATCGGCGGCGCCCGCTCGTCCACGGACGGCAGGGGCAGCGAAGGGTCGACGAGCTCGATGCGGCGGGCCAGTGCCGCAGAGACGGACCGAGGGGCCCCCCGGTTGCAGATGTCCCCGAAGATCGCACCCGCCTCCACCGACGCCAGCTGGTTCATGTCTCCGAGCAGGATCACCCGCGCATCGTCCGCGACGGCGTCGACCAGCTTGGCCATCAGGGCCAGGTCGATCATCGATGCCTCGTCGACCAAGACGATGTCGGCGGGCAGGGGATTACCCCGATCGTGACGAAATCGCGTCGCGGAGCCGGGCCGATAGCCCAGCCCGCGGTGGATCGTCGCCGCGGTGCGGGCGATGCCGTCGCGCACGGCTTCGTCGCACGCAAGGCCCATCACCTGGGCCGCGATCGACTCGCCCAGGCGCGCTGCGGCCTTGCCCGTGGGCGCTAGCAGGACCTGGCGGGGAACCGGCCGCCCCGCCGAGAGGGCCTGCTCGACAAGCAACGCCAAGATCCGCACCACGGTCGTCGTCTTGCCCGTACCCGGTCCGCCGGAGATCACTGCGAACCGCTGCAGCACGGCCACGGCCGCGGCCAGGCGCTGGCGCGCATCGGGATGATCCGGCTGCGTCGGTCCGAACAGGCGGGCGATGCCCTCGCGCAGTCGCGCCGCGTCGACGTCGTCGTCGGGGGCGCGCAGCCGCGGGCGCAGAGCTTCGATGAGCCGCCGCTGGTACTGGAAGTAGCGCGTCAGATACAGGCGGGCACCGCCGTCGAACACGAGCGGGGTGGGGCGCTCGCCGGCGCTGACGAGAGGACTGGCCGACAGCTGTAGGCTCCACGCCGCGTGTCCGGGCCACTCGATGTCGCGCAGCGGCATGCCCTGCGCGTCGGTCGGCGGCTGCGCGACGATGCGCCGCAGGTCGACGCACACGTGACCGTGTCGGACCGCTCGGCTGGCCAGAGCGGCGCCGAGCATCACCGACTCGGGCTCGCCGGGAACGAGATCGCCGAGTACCTTGGCGAAGTGCTCGTCGAGCGGGGCGAGCACGCCCGCCTGCGAAAGTCGCCGGATCGTCGCGCTCATCGCTGCCCCCGAATTCGCGCCGACAGGGCCTGTATGCGGCCCGCGGGCGGCCGCTGAAACCAAATCCCCCGCGTGGGTCCGGTCTGCGGCGACATCCCTCGCAGGAACAAGTACGCGATGCCGCCGAAGTGCTCGTCGTAGGCAAAGCCCGGCTGCGCTCGCTGTAGGTGTCGGACGAGCGCGACCGAGTACAGATGCGACTGCAGCACGTAGTGGTCCTCGACCCGCGCCTCGACGCGGCCGTCGCGCATGGCGAGCCGGTCGGGGGTGTAGTCGTCGGCGTGCTCACCCAGGAAGTTGGTCTTGTAGTCGACGACGTACCAGCGGCCCTCGTGCTCGAACACGAGGTCGATGAAGCCCTTGAGGAAACCGCGCAGGGCCGGGAACGAAAGCCGCGACAGCCGGTCGGCGTAGCCCGTCGGCAGCCCGCGTGGCTCGTCGGCGAACGCGGCCGCGAGGCGCTCGCGGGTCAGGGCGAGGGCGCGGTCGGCCGCATCGGCCACGGGGAGGATGAACTCGAGCTCGCTGATCCGCTTGGCCGCCGCGACGTCGCGCAGGGCGAAGCCGTCGGCGGTGACCAGGGGCGTGCCCAGGCAATCGGCGACCGCCTCGGTGGCGACCTCGACCCAGGCGTCCGCGAACATCCCGTGCGCGCGCAGCTTGTCGCGCACGCACTCGGTGATCGCCGGACGCTCGGCCGCGAAGTCGACGTGCTCGAGCACGTCGTGAAAGAAGTTGCCCGCCCGGGCGCCGCGGGGAAACGACGCGAGGCGCACCGTCGATCCGTTCCCGGCGGGGGCCGTCGGGGCGGCCAGCACCGGCGTGGTCGCGCTCGCGGTCGCACGCTCGTCGTGGTCACGACCCTCGTCGGTCACCGGGGCGACCGAGCCCGACGAGGCGAGCGCCGAGAAGCTCGACACCCGGATCGTGCGGTCGAGCGTGCGCTGGGGCTTTCGGCTCGGGCCGATCTCGACCGGCGTGCTGCCGTGACGCAGGCTGTCGTCGGCGGGTGCCTCGACGCTGTGCCGAATCTCCCACACACCCTCGCCGCGCGCCTGCAGCTGCCGCAGCAGCCCCGCGTCGTCGGCCTTCTTGATCCGCGTCGCGACCGTCTGTGGATCCGAGATCGTCGTCTCGGTCGGCGCGTGCAGCAGGTAGCCCAGCGGCGAGTGCTCGCTGCGCCAGAACCCACCCCACGTCAGCACGCAGCGGTGGCGTGCGCGGGTCACGGCCACGTACAACAGCCGCAGGTTCTCCGCCCGCTTCTCCGCTTTGGCCAGCTCGAGCTTGGGTTGCTTGTCCTCCTTGAGCCGGACGTCGATCTCCAGCTCGTGACCCGCGTCCGGGTCGTGGACGACGAGGTAGTCCTCCTCCGAGGCGAACAGCAGGCTGCCGTCCCACAGATACGGGCAGTACACGACCGGGTACTCCAACCCCTTGCTGCGGTGCACGGTCACCAGCTGCACCGCCTGGTCGTCTCGTTCCAGGCGCAGCTTGTAGGCGTCGGCGACCTGCGGTGGCTCGCGCACGCGATCGGCGAGCCACCGCAGCAGGCCCGCCGGGCCCAGGTGCTCGGATCCCGACGCATCGTGCAGCAACTCGCCCAGGTGCAGCAGGTTCGTCATGCGGCGCTCGCCGTCGGTCAGCGCGAGCACGCGAGCCTGCACCCCCGGCTGCTCGATGAGGGGGCGGAACATCTGCACGAACCCACGCTCGGTCCACAGCCCGTGCCAGCGTCGGAAGCGGTCGACCCAATCGCTCCAGTCCGCATCGTCGTCGGCGCCGAGCATCTGCTCGAGCCGATGCGCGGTCACGCCGAGCAGCTCGGTCGTCACCGCGGCCCGCAGCAGGCCGCTGCGCGTGGGCTCCACGATCGCGGCGAGCACCCGTGCGAGTTCCGCGGCCTCGGGCGTCTCGAAGACCGTCGCGTCACCGTAGACGACCCCGGCGATGCCGAGGTCCCGCAGCGCCCGTTGCATGCGAAACGCCTGGTCGTTCTTGCGCACGAGCACCGCCACGTCGCCGGCGGTGACCCGTCGGCCGTCCGGTCCGCCCACGCGCGTGTTCGACGACAGCAGCCGGGAGATGTCGGCCGCCACGCGCTTGGGCAGCTCGGCCTCCGCCCAGTCACCGCGGATCTGCTTTTTGATCTCGTTGTCCTCGGTCCGGCCGACGAAGTCGATCGTCATCGCCGGCACCGCCTGCCCGTCGCACCACAGCTCGTCGGTCGCGCCGGGGCGGGGGGCGACGTCGACGAAGTCGATGCCCTCGAGCAAGAACGGGTCGTGCACTGCGAACAGCCGGGCGACCGCGCGCAGCAGCGCCGGGTCCGAGCGCCAGTTGGTGGCCATCGTGTACTGCGCGCTGCAGCCCCGGGCCGCCTGCAGGTACGCGAACACGTCCGCGCCGCGAAAGCCGTAGATCGCCTGCTTGGGGTCGCCGATGTAGAAGCACGGCGCGGCGTTCCTGCCCTTGCCGCCGCTTCCTCCGTAGATCGCATCGAAGATCGCGAACTGCGTCGGGTCGGTGTCCTGGAACTCGTCGATGAGCGCGGCGCGGTACCGCTGTCGGATCGCCAGCGCCAGGGGCTTGCCGCCGCGGCCGGTCAGCGCCTCGCGCAGTCTCGTCAGCAGGTCGTCGAACGACTGCACGCTCGCCTGCGCCTTGCGCCGCGGCAGCTGACCGCGTACGAACTTGGCGAGCCGGCGGCGCAGGTCGACCTCCCGCGCACGCAGGTGGGCCCACCACGCGTCGCGGGCGTGCGCGAGGGCCTCCCACGCGTCGAAGAACGGGTGCGAGGGCGGGCGTCGGCCGGCCTTCTTCGCGGCCGAGTACGTCTTGGCCACCAGCGTCTTGGGCAGGAAGTTGTCGAAGTACGGGCAGTCGAGGGCGCTGCCGGGCTCGGGGTCGCGCAAGAACGCGTCGATCGAGATCGACCACAGCGGTGCGTCGCCGACGCGCCACGACTCGTGAAAGTGTCCGAAACCGGCGAGCGCGCTCAGTACGTCCTGCTTGGTCGTTCCCCAGACCTCGCGGGCGTGGGCGTAGGCGGCGTCGTACTCGGCCTGCGCGGGCGGGGGTCCCGGCTCGGCGGCCGTGGGGCGGACGGGCGCGTGAGCATGGCGCGTCGCGAGTCGGGCCAGCTGGAGCAGACTCGACGGTCCCACGCGTCGGTCGTACAGGTAGCGAACGAAGCGCTCGTCGGCCGCGTGCAGCTGCGATGCCCAGAAGTCGCGCACCGACTCGTCGACCATCGGGCCGTCGTCGATGATGAGCTCGGTGTCGAACGCGACGCCGGTCTCGAAGGCGCGGTCGCCGAGCACGCGGTGGCAAAAGCCGTGGATCGTCGAGATCGCCGCCTCGTCGAATGCGTGCACGCTCGCCTCCAGTCGGCGCTGGTCGGCGTCGCCGCGTCCGGCCTGCTGCCGCCTCGCGACCAAGCGCGCGAGGTCGGGCTCGGCGTGCGCCGGATCGTCGTAGGCGGAGACCGCGTCGCGCAGGCGCTGCCGAACCCGATCGCGCAGCTCCGCCGCCGCGGCTTCCGTGAACGTCACGACGAGGATCTGATCGACGTCGAGGCCCTGCTCGACCAGCAGCCGCACGAACAGGCTCGCGATCGCGTACGTCTTGCCGGTCCCGGCACTGGCCTCGATGAGGTTGGTGCCCGACAGCGGCACGCGGCTGGCGTCGAAGGGCTGCATCTCAGTGCTCTTTGCGGTGCTGCAGCAGGGGCCCGAAGACGGCGACCGACACGGTGGGAAAGTCGCCCGCCGTCAGCGGGGTGGGCAGGGGCGAGTAGCCGGGCTGCAGCGGATCGTCGCCGCCGAACAGCCGCTGCACGTGGGGATCACCGCCCTCGGGATTGACCCGATCGGTCCACGGTCGATGCGCGGCCGACAGTGCTTCGGCCTCGCCGCCGGGCAACGCCTCGACGTACGCGCACGAGCTTCGCACGAACAACGGGACGGGCTCGCGCTGCGCGATCCAGTACAGGCGCACGAGATCGGCGAGCAGCCGCTGGGGATCCTGCACGGGCTGCAGCTGGCACAGCTGCGCGCCGCCGGAGCGCTCGGGCTTGCCGATCACCGCGGTGACGACGGGCTCGTCCACGATCGAAGACAGCACGAGGTGGCGGATCCACGCCGCGAGCTGGTGCTTGGGGCCGACCTTGGCGTACTGGGCGATCACCACCGCGTTGGTCCAACGATCGCCGATCCGGCCGAGCAGTCGCGTGCCGTCGACGTCGAGGTCGACCGCGACGTCGGGCCGCGGGGCGGGGCCCCGCAGTCCCTGGGTCGTGCTCACGATCGGTTCGACCTCCGCGGCCACGGCGTCGAATCGCGCCTGCCCCAGCACGCCCAGGGGCAGCTCACCCCGTGCCGTCAGCACGTCTCGCACGCGCGTCAGCGAGACCTTCTGCATGCGCATGTCGAGCACCGCGTCGCCGATCTTCCACAGCTGCAGGCCATCGAGCTCCGTGGGCTCGCGGTCCTCGTGGTTGCGGCCGTAGTCGGTGAGGTTGATGCCGAGCCGGCGCTTGAGCAGCTGCGCGCACGGATGCGACAGCGTGCGGACCAGATCGTCGACGGTGACCTGGCGGTCGCCGGACGGGGCGGGCAGCGGCTGCAGCAGCAACGGGGCCGCCGAGGTCGCGTCGCCCCGACCCGCGATCGCGCGCGCGCCGTCCTCCCACGCCGCGGCGAAGCTGAACAGCCGCCCGTCGTCGGCATCACCGGCGATCGGGAAGTACCGCGGCGAAAACGGCTGCATTGCGTGGCGGACCACCACGTGATCGGTGATCGCCCGCATGCGCGCGGCGGCGCTGGCGTCCGCGGACAGACCGGTCGGCACGAACGTGCTCGCGAGCACGTCCAGCAGCTCCGCGATCGCGACCGAGGGGGGCAGCGCCGCGTTGTCGGTGATGCTGCAACCCACGTACGTCGCGACGATCCGCGACCGCGCCGACAGCAGCGCTTCGAGAAACAGGTACCGGTCGTCGGCGCGACGGGAGCGGTCGCCGGCGCGCGGCTCGGCGGCGATGCGGTCGAAGCCCACCCGGGTCGGTGCCCGCGGAAACTCCCCGTCGCTCATGCCCAGCAGGCCCACCACCGAAAACGGCAGCGTGCGCATCGGCAGGAGCGCGCAGAACGTCACCCCGCCGGCCATCAGCCCGCGCGCGGGCCGATCCTGCTCGATGCGGTACTGCAGGCGCTCGTGGATCGTGCGCACGTCGATCGTGTCGTCGAACCGCACGGCGCTGGCGTCGGTGGCCACCTCCTCGAGGGCGGCGCGGATCTGCTGGTGCTCCCAGGCCGTGTCGCCGTCGGCCGAAAGTAGCGCGTCGAGCGTGCGGCCGATCCGATCGGCCCAGCCGGCCGGCGTGCGCGGTCGGCCCAGATCCTCGAGCTCGATGAACAGCGTGCGCAGAAACTGAGCGAGCTTGCCGAGCACGAGCGCGTCGCCGCCCTCGACTTCGTCGAAGGGCAGCACCCCCGCAAACGTGGTGTATCCGTCACTGGGCAGGGCGTAGCCCAGCAGCATCCGACGCAGGCCGAACTCCCAAGTGTTCTGCTCGTACCGGGGCTGGTCGTGCTCGACGCGATGGTCGGCGTCGACGCCCCAGCGGATCCCGGCGTCGGCGACCCAGTCGGCGATCGTGTCGTGTTCGGACCCGTCGATGCCGAAGCGCCGTTGCACGACCTCCAGCGACAGCAAGTCGAGCACCGACGATGCGGCGACGCGACCGTCGACCATCGACAGCACCCGCAGCAGGCCCTCGAGCACCGGGCTCTCCCGCCGCGGGGTCCGGTCGGCGATCGTGTACGGAATGAAGCGCGGATCGGAGGTGCTGCCGCGCTCGAACACCGCCTCGATGAGCGGGCCGTACTGCTCCATGTTCGGTGTCATCACCAGGATGTCATGGGGCGCCACGCCCTCGACGTGCAGCAGCTGCATCAACTGGTCGTGCAGGACCTCGACCTCGCGCATGGGCGAGTGACAGGCGTGGATCTGGATCGAGTGGTCGTCCGGCGACAGCGGCACCGGTGGCAGGGCGCGCGGGCCCAGCCCGGCGGCCGCCGCGTCCTTGCGCTCGGCAGCGCGGCGGCGCAGGTGCAGGATGTCGGCCTGCAGCACGCCGAGCATGTCGGTCCGCGCCGGATCACGGTACAGGTCGCCGGGGGGCTCGACGTAGTCGACCTCGGCCTCGAGCACGCGCTGAAAGTCGCGCCCGACCCCGCCGAAGGACGCCAACAGCGGGTTGCCTTCGTCTTGGCCGCCGAGCATCGGCGCGGCGACCCGGTCGGGTTCGCGCCGCGCGGCCCGCAGCGCCTCCCGCTGGCTGCGGATCTCGGCCCAGTACTCTCGCGACGGCGACAGCACGAACATGTGCACGTCGATCCGCTCGCCGAGGGCCGCGAACATCCGCAAGTACAGCGGCGGCAACGAGCTGATGCCGAAGACGCACACGCGCGCGGGCACGTGCGCCCCGAGGGCGTGGCCGGAGCCGAGGGCGGAGAAGAACTCCCGCGCCAGGGTGGTGGGATGGCGGTTGCCGATCCGCTCCACCAGCGCGCGCCACAGGCGAGCCTGCCAGTCCTCGTCGCGGCCGGCCTCCCAGCTGCGCACGAGGTCGGGCCGGTACACCGCGTACTGATCGAACACGTCGGCGATCCGTCGCGCGAGCTCGAAGCGACCGTGGTCGCGCGGGTCTCGATCGAGGTAGCGGCGCAGTGGCTCGAACGCGGGATCGCGAAGGTGACGAGGCAGCTCGGCGAGCACCGCCCAGGCCAGACGCGCCGACGCCCAGGCGTCGGTACCCGCCCGCTCGGCCCCGAGCACGTCGGTCAGCACGTCGTGCATGAAGCGGCGGGGAAACGGGAACGCGCCGCCGACCCAGGCACCGAAGCGCTCCGACAGCCGCATCGACAGCCACACGGCCATCGCGCGGCTGTGCACGACGATGGTCTCGGCTGCGAAGGGATCACCGGCGGGCGTCCGTACCGCGTCCTGCAGCGCGAGCAGCAGTTGCTCGACGCGATTGCTGCGGTACACCTTCATCGCGGCCCGAGCCGGCAGCCTGCCGCCGGCCGGATGGGCATGCAAGGCCAGGCACGGCCGCGCACGGGCCCTGTGGCGCATTGCGGGGTTCGATCGCGGAGATCGGCCACCGCGTCGCGGCGCAACGATTGGGCAAGTTGCGTAGGCGGCTCGGTACGTATTGCGCAGCGAGAACGCGCGTAGGACCTCGAATTCTGCATGCTACGGCGATTTTTCGGTCGCAAGCCGAGTCGTTTCGTGTATGGTTGCATCCGACAGCGCGGGTGGGGAGACGCCAACGGACTTCCAGGTGAAGACCGACGGCGCGCGGGCAACGTGCATCTTTTGGGCGGATGACGAGGACGAGACGATGAAGCCAATTCCCGCGATCTGGACCGGCCTGCTCGCCGTGGCTCTGGCCGGCTGTGCCAAGGGCACCGACAACGACTTCGGCGCGTTCGGCAACACCGTCGGGATGGCTGCCGGCGACGGCACCGGGGCCGATGGCGACGGTGGCGGCGACGACAAGCCCGAAGACGACAACCCCGGATCCGGCCCGGTCGACGGTGACGGTGGCGACGGGGCGCCGCCCCCCGACGACGGCGGAGGCGCGGCGGGCGATTGCTGTGCGGGACACGGTGGCCTCGGATGCGCGGACGCGGTGGTCGCTGCCTGCGTGTGCGCCCAAGATCCGTTCTGCTGCGACAACGCGTGGGACGGCGCGTGCGTCGACCTCGTGGGCGAGCTCGGCTGCGGCATGTGTGGCGTGGGCGACGATGGTGGTGGCAACGTCGACGGCGGCGGCATGGGCGACAGCGGCGGTGCCGTGGGCGATACCGGCGGCGCACCCCCGCCACCTCCACCCGGTGGCAACGTCGGAGACTGCTGCGCGGCCAACAACTCGGTGGGCTGCGACGACGCGGCCGTCGAGTCGTGCGTGTGCAACGTCGACAGCTACTGCTGCGACACCGACTGGGACTCGATCTGCGTGGGTCTCGTCGACTCCGAGGGCTGCGGGCAGTGTGGCGGCGGCGCCGGCGGGACGACCGGCATGGGCAGTGGCGGGACGACCGGCATGGGCGGTGGCGGTGCGGGTGATTGCTGTGCGCCCAACGGCTCGCCCGGCTGCGACGATCCGAGCGTCCAGACGTGCGTGTGCGCCGTCGATGCGTTTTGCTGCGACAGCGAGTGGGATCAGATCTGCGCCGACCTCGTCGACGGTGAGGCGTGTGGCGACTGCGGCGGGGGGGCGACGAGCGGTGGCGGCATGGGTTCCGGCGGTGGGCCCAGCCCGTGCTGCGTCCCACTCGGAGTGCCGGGCTGTGGCGCCGACCCGGCGGTCGAGGCGTGCGTGTGTGCCGGTGACGCGTTCTGTTGCGACAGCGAGTGGGATCAGCTGTGCGCCGACGCCGTCGAAGGCGATCTGTGCGGGAGCTGCTCGTAGTTCGCGGGCCGTCGTCGCCGGCCCGCGCGTCAGCCGGACATGACCTTGGCGATCGCGGCCATCATCTTGGTCTCTTCGTCCGAGACGTTGCCGTCGGCCGCCGCAATCGCCTGAAGGTCCTCGTGGATCTTCGGCAGCTGTTGGGCGGGCAATGACCCGGCGAGCGACCTGGCGCGCTCGAGTGCGCCGCCGATCTTGTCGCGGCGGCCGGGCAGGGCGCGGTACTGCCCCATCGCCCCCTTGAGGGCCTCCCCGACCGTGTCGAGGGACTCGTGGGGCACCCACGCATGCAGGTGGGCGGCCAACGTTCGCATCTCCGCGGCGGACAGCTCGTCGTCGGTCGCATGGCCGAAGGCGATGTACAGATAGGCGAGCGACTGCAGCGTGGAGGCGTCCGTCATGGCTCGTAGAGCTTACCAGCCGTCCTCGCCGCCGGCAGCGGGGCGGTGCCCGCACTACTTGCCGGACAACGTGACGATCTGCGCGACGTGCTCGAGCCCGCTGTAGGCGTCGACCGGATAGCGGCTCTCGAAGACCACGGACCTGCCGTCGGCCGAAAAGCGCGGGTCGTTGTGACCGGCCTTGTCGCTGGCCGCGATCGTCGTGGTCTTGCTCGGGTCGGCGAGGTCGACGACGACGATGTCGTAGCCGTGCGGGTCGTGGTGACCCGGCGGGTTCTGTTCCATGACGAGCTTGGTGCCGTCCGGCGACGGATCGAAGAACGTGCCTTCGGTCGAGATCGCGACGCCGCGGAACGCGATGGCATCCGCGGCGAGGGCGACGACGGTCGGATCCGGCTCGGGCAGAAACGGCACGGACGGCGCCGCGGCATCGGCGGGTGCCTTGCTCACGAGGGCCGCCGCCGGCTCGGCGAGCGCAACGACGCCGGACACGCTCTGCTGCCATGGCGGACCCGCGAGGAGCACGGCCGTGTCGCCATGCCCGGCCCGGCGCAGCCTCCACGCCTGGTGCTCGGGGTTGAAGGCGGCGAGGGGCACGGCCGCAATCTTCGTGGTGGTGATGTCGACGACGTACAGCCACGACTGGTGCACCGGTCGCGACGGCTCGGGCTCGGCATCCGGCTCGGGCTCGTCGAGCTCGCCGGGGCGGTCGGGCAGGGCCTCGTCGAAATCCGGATCCGCGGCATCGGGATCGGCGAGGGCCTCGGGATCGAGCGCCTCCTCGGCCTCGAGCTTGGCGAGGGCCTCGCGCTCTTCGGCAACGGCGGGGTCGTAGACGCACACGATGGCGATGTGTCCGTCGTCGACCCACGTCGGCTGTCCCGTGTCGGTGCAGCCGGGGAAGTCGATGTCGAGAGGGTCACCGGCCGGGTCGTAGATCCGAGCGCCACGCCGGTCCTCTTCCTCCACGTGACGCAGCGCCTTGCCGCTGGGGGCGAAGAGCGTGCCCCCGGTCTCCGTCGCGTCGACGTACGGCACGCTGCCGAGCCGTTGGAAATCGCAGCCGGTGGCGCTCGGATCGATGCGAAACACGTCCCACCGGTCGCCGCCGTCGAGCGTGAGCACCGTGCCGGTGTCGTCGAGCACGACGTTGTCCGACGAAGGTGGCAGCGTTCCGCCCCGAAGCGATTCGCACCGCACGCGAGCGGCGGGGTCGGTCTTGCCCGGCGGGGCAAACCACAGCTGCGTCGTCGGGAGCATGGCGAGCTTGACGTTGTCGCCGAACTCGTCCTCCACCACGCGGGGACGCACCATCAGCAGCGTGCCGCCGTTGGCCAACGGCAGGCCGAGCGAGTGCTCGAGGGGCCCGCCGAACGCGACCGGCTTGGGGTCGGCCGTCTCGTTGTCGACGAGCCGGCTGGCCCGCTCGCGGGCGAACTTCTTGGCCTTGGTCTCCAGCGCGTTGTAGGCCCCGTGCAGTGCGACCGCCGAGCTGATCTTCTTGTGCAGCTCCACCGCGTCCATCGGCAGCTGGTTTTCGGCGAACAGGGTCTGCGCCGGGCGTTCTTGCTCGAAGATCGCCCGCATCAGCTCGACCCACGACGGCACGTCGACGACCGTCTCGGCGCTGCGCCCCACGGTGACCTTGGCGGGCATGCCGAGGTCGCCGACCGAGAGCACGACCCACCGGTGCTCGGTGCCGACGGTCGGGCTGCCGGCCGCGACGTCGAGGTCGCCGAGACCGACCTCGGTCGGCGAGGCGAAGGCGACGTAGCCGATGCCGGCGTGGTCGGCATACTTGAGCGCGGCCTGCGGCCCGCTGTAGTCGCCGACCTCATCTTGGGCCTTCTTCTCGACGTTGGCGAGCGTGGTCAGCGTCAGCGCAAAGCCGTGGTCGCCGAGCACGTCCACGCCCGCGAGCGCCTCGTCCGAGCCCACCACGAGGATCTTCGCCGGGTCCTCGGGCTCGCCGATCGGGCCCTGCGTCCGCAGAAAGAAGTACCAGCCGGCCCCTGCCGCCGCGGCCGCGGCCAACACGGCCACGAAGATCTTCGGACCCCGCGGCTTGACCGCGCTCATGTCGGTGAGGCTGTGCTCGACCATCGCGTCGCGAGGATGGCACGCCTTGCCGACCGCCGGCTGGGGCAAACGCCGCGCGGCGGCGTACGGCCTTGCACGGGAGACTGGGCGGCGTCGCGACGTCGCGTGGGAAGAAAAGCGAACGCGCCCGGGCCGAAGGCCGCGGGCGCGTTCCGAGAGGTCAGTACGGCGAGAACGAAGTGCCTACGGGCAGTTGTCGCCCGAGTTCGCGTGGAGGCAGTGGATGCTGTCGGCGCTGTCGGCCATCATCATGTGCATGTCCTTGCACATGAACTCGGCCATCTCGTAGCCGTCGCACGCCGCCACGCAGCCGGCTTCGTCGACGTAGTCGTTGTCGTCCGACGCGGCGCAGGTCGCGAAGTAACCGGCGCAGAACGTCTCGCACTCGGTGGCCGCGCCGCCGGAGGAGCTATCGGCGCCGCCGGAATCGGTCGCGCCGCCGGAGTCGGTCGCCGGGGGATCGCCGGAGTCGGTCGCGGGCTCGCCGGAATCGGTCGCGGGCGTGCCGGTGGTGGGATCGGTGGTGGGGCCGCCGTCGGCGCCCGTGCTGTCGCCGGTGCCGGCGGTTGTGGTGGGCGTCGAGGAGTTTCCGTCGTCCTCGCCGCCGGAGTCGTCACCACAGCCAAAGGCCGTCAGGGCCAAGGAAGCTACGAAAAGAGTGGACAGTCGCATGCGCGGGAAGATACGCGTCACGAAAGCGTGACGCCAATCGGCCGCGGGTCGACGACGAGCGTCCGCGTCGTGCGGAGGCTCCGTGGTTTGCCCTACGGCATGATCACAGGGCGAGATCGATTTCTCGACCGGTTTGTGGGTCTTTGAGCACGATCCGTTGCTTTCGTGCCTTCGCCTCGCGCACGGTTTGCAGCAACCCCAACGCCTGCGCGACGACTTGGCCGGGCGTCCTCGCCCCCAGCTCCTGCGCGAGCGAGACCAGCAGCATCGCGGTCTTGCCCGGGATCTCGATCTGCATCGGTCCCGGGTCGACCTCGGGCTCGCGCGCCTTCGGGTCCAAACGCTAGTCCCCCTTGATCTCGCCGCGGGCGAAGATCGAGGCGACGTACGTGAGCACGTCGGTCGCGGAGATTTCGTCGTAGCCGTAGTTGCGGATGAGCCGCTGTTTGACGACCTCGATCTTCTCCTGGGCTTCCTTGTCGACCACGTTCGACACCAGCGAGGTCAGCTTGATGCTGTCCTTCTGGTCTTCGAACAGCTTGAGCTCGAGCGCCTTGTACAGCCGCTCGTTGGTCCGGAAGTCGAACTGCTTGCCCTCGATGGCCAGCGCGCCGATGTAGTTCATGATCTCGCGCCTAAAGTCGTCCTTGCGCGACTCGGGGATGTCGATCTTCGTCTCGATCGACCGCATCAGCCGCTCGTCGGGCTCTTCGTCCTGACCCGTGTACGGGTTTTTGACCTTCTCGCGCTGCGTGTACGCCTTGACGTTGTCGATGTAGTTGCCGCACAGGCGCGCGATGGCCTCGTCGTCGGCCGAGATGGCGCGCTGGACCTCGTTCTTGACGATGTCCTCGTACTCCTGCTTCACGACCGCGAGCATCTCCGTGTACTTCTTGCGATCTTCCTCGGAGGTGATGAGGCTGTGGCTGCGCAGCCCGGACTCGAGCTCGTTCATCACCATGAACGGGTTGATCGACATCTGACCGCGGTCGGACACCAGGCAGTTGGCGATCTTGTCCTGCACGTAGCGGGGCGAGATGCCGTCCATGCCCTCGCGGTTGGCTTCCTTGCGCAGCTCCTTGACGGTGTCCTGCGTAAAGCCCGGCAGCGTCTTGCCGTCGTACAGCTTGAGCTTTTGCAGCAGCGCGAGCTGGTGCTTCTTGGGCTCTTCGAGGCGAGTGAGGATCGCCCACATCGCCGCCATCTCGAGGGTGTGCGGCGCGATGAAGCGGCCGCGGACCTTCTCGGTGTTGTAGTCCTTGGCGTAGATCTTCTTTTCCTCGGACAGCCGGGTGATGTACGGGATGTCGATCTTGACGGTCCGGTCTCGAAGCGCCTCCATGAAGCGGTTTTCGAGCAGGCGCTGGTACTCGGCCTCGTTGGTGTGGCCGATGATCACCTCGTCGATGTCCGTCTGCGCGAACTTCTTGGGCTTGATCTTCTGCTCCTGGGTCGCGCCGAGCAGGTCGTACAGGAACGCGACGTCGAGCTTGAGGATTTCGACGAACTCGATGACGCCGCGGTTGGCGACGTTGAACTCGCCGTCGAAGTTGAACGCGCGCGGGTCGGAGTCCGAGCCGTACTCGGCGATCCGGCGGTAGTTGATCTCGCCGGTCAGCTCGGTGGAGTCTTGGTTCTTTTCGTCCTTGGGCTGGAACGTGCCGATGCCGACGCGGTCCTGCTCGGAGATCAGCAGCCGCTTGACGCGGATGTGGCTGACGACCTTGCCCCAGTCACCCTTGTAGTGCTCCATGAGCGCGCCGAAGATGTGGCGGCACGCGGGGTTGAGGTCGCCTTTGACGTACGGGGTGAACCCGTCCTTGGACAGCCCGAGCTCGGCGATGGCCTTGCCCCGCCAGTCGGCCGGGATGAGCTTGAGCGGCTCCTCGTGCATCGCCGAGGGGAACACCTCTTGCCCCGCCGTCAGGTGACGCAGCTCCTTGGGCAGCACCCACTCGTACGTGAACAGCGAACCCTCCGGGGTGCGGCTGTACTCCTCGAGGCTCTGCTTGAGCAGGCGGGCGATCGTCGACTTGGCCGAACCGACGGGCCCGTGCAGCAGCAGGATTCGCTTTTCCGTCCCGTAGCGGAGCGCGGCGGCCTTGAGCACGTTGACGAGCCGCATCAGCGGGATGTCGAGGCCGAAGATCGCATCGCGCCCGCCGTGGGCCACGTCGTCGAAGAAGCGGTAGTGGACCATCTTCTTCTTGTTGTCGACGTACTCCTCGGTGCCGTGCGACATGATCATGTCGTAGACGCGCTCGTGCGCCGTGCGGGCGATCCGGGGGTTTTCGCGGACGAGGTCGAGGTACTCCTCGAACGACCCCGACCAATGGAGGTCCTCGTACTTCTTGAAGTCCTGCAGCGAAGCGATGCGGTCGACGAGCTTGGTCACTTTTGCGGGTGCCTTTCGGGTGGCCGCCCGCAGGATAGCAAGGCTCGGCGCCCTTCGGAGAAGGGCGCGCAGGGGGGTCTAGAGCACCGAATCACGACGAAGGTGGGCCGCGTCGGTGTGGCCCACCAGGTCAGCGCGGGCTCAGCCCGGGCAGCACACCGAGCCCTCGACGCCCTGCTCGATGCGGCCGACGGGTTCTTCGCCGTTCTCGCAGCGATACTCGGGACGGTGGATCGCGCCGTCGCCGATGTCGCCGACCACGCTCCCGCCGTCGGCCTCGCACTGCTCGGCGGTCATCGTCGGTCGATCGGCGGTCTGCGTGTCCGGCAGGCCTGGTTCGCCGTCGTCGGCCGCGGGCGCGGGGTCGTCGGTCGGGGTGGTGGTGGGGGGCGCATCTTTGGGGCCGCAGCCGAAGGCCGCGAGCGCGACCAGCAAGAACGGAACGAGTTTCACGACCGCGGCCTAGCGCGGGTCCGGGCGTCCCGCAAGCGGACCTTCGTCGTGTCTTCGCCCACGCGATGCAGGCCGCGTTCTGGAGCCATCGCGTCGGCGCTGCGGCCGGTCGTCACATCCCGGCGGCGTTGGTTGCCGAACCCCCCGGCACCTACTGGCTGCTCGTCGACGGGGACACCGTCTCGCGCGATGTGCAGGTCGTCGTGCATGCCGACGGCAGCGTTTTCCACGACGCGTGCCAGGGTGATGGCCAAGGGGCGGGGAGCCTGAGTCTGTCCGCCAACGACGCGGCCGCGGTGGGACGCGCCGCCTCGGGCTGCACGGGGGTCGCCGCCGCGGCCGAGCGTCTCGCGTGCGTCTTGGCCGTGCTCGACACGTTCGAAGACCCCATCCCGTCCTGCGACAGCTGACCTTTGTGCCCGGGTCTGGCGCGGCTGCGGTCCACGATGGCGGGGGCCCGCGCGTCGCGCTAAAACCCCGCGCGATGCGCTTTCACGACCTGGTGCACGGCGTCTACTTCGACGACCTCGACGCGTTCCAGATCCTCCACAACGCGCGTTACCTGCTGTTGTTCGAGCACGCGATCGGATCGTTTTGGCGGCACCTGGGTCTGGCCGGCGAGCTCGACTTCAACACCGACTCCGATCAACACCACCTCGTGGCGGCCAACCACATCGACTATCACCGGCCCGTGGTCGGGACCGGACAGGTCCGCGTGCGCATTTGGGTCAAGAAGCTGGGCCGCTCGAGTCTGACGTTCGGCATGCGCGTGATGCCGGTCGACCAAGACGTCGACTACGCCACGGGGTACCGCGTGGTGGTCCGCATCGATCCGCAGTTGCGTACCTCGGTGCCGTGGACGGACGGGTTTCGCGAGCTGCTCGCGGACTACCGTGAGGACGCCGGCACGAGCCCGGGGTAATCGCCGAGGTCGAAGCCGTATATAAAAGGATGCCGGCGGGCGAGGGGGCCGGTCGGCGGGGTGTCGCTGTCGCGACGTGTCGGATGTGGTGCGCGTCGACAACCCCTGGTCACCGAAGCGATGTCCGGGACGATGTTCCTACGCGAACCCGAGTTGCGTGATCGTCCGCGACCTCGCACCGCGGACCTTCCGAGCCTACGCACGCGAGCGCGACGATTCTGCGTCGACGCTCGCCGCAGCTGCGCCCGTACGACGAGGCGGCGAAAAATCCGTGGCACCACGCCCCTGCGACTCGACCGCTGTGCGACGATGCCGGTACCCCCAATCGATGCAGACTCTCCTCGGTGTCTGTACGCGATGGTGGCGACCTCTTCGCTCGCGATCGGAGTTCCCCCATGTTCCGCCCCCGCGCCCGCCTTGGCGTAGCCTTGGCATTCGCATCTGTTTTTGCGCTCGCATCTTGTGGTGACGATGCCGTCACCGCCGTGACGAGCGGCGACACGTCCACCGGCGGCGATTCGTCCGGTAGCGCCACCACGGACGGCCCGCCGACGTCGACCACCGCGATGACGGAGACGGCCGACAGCACCGACTCCGGCATGGTCGACACGACGCAAGGGGCCGACAGCTCGAGCAGCGACGGCAGCTCGACCGGGCCGATGCCGGGCGTGTGCGGCGACGGCACGGTCGACGACGGCGAAGACTGCGACGACCGTGGCGAATCTGCGACGTGCAACGACGATTGCACCCTCGCGGCGTGTGGCGACTCGATCGTCAACGCGGTCGCGGGTGAAGAATGCGACGACGGGGCGGAGTCGGCGACCTGCAACGCCGACTGCACCACCGCGACCTGTGGCGACGGCGTGACCAATGCCGCCGCCGGCGAAGACTGCGACGACGGCGGCGAGTCGGCGACGTGCAACTCCGACTGCACCGACGCCACCTGCGGCGACGGGATCTTCAACGCGAGCGCCGGCGAGGAATGCGACGACGCCGGACGCACCGCGGCGTGCAACGCCGACTGCACCAACGGCAGCTGCGGCGACGGTGTGCTCAACGCGACGGCCGGCGAGGAGTGCGACGACGGCGGCGAGTCGGCCACGTGCAACGGCAACTGCACGAGCGCCAGCTGTGGCGACGGGGTGACCAACGCGACCGCCGGGGAAGACTGTGACGACGGCGGCGAGTCTTTGAGCTGCGATGCCGACTGCAGCACCGCGACGTGCGGCGACGGTCAGCTCAACGTCACCTCGGGCGAGCAGTGCGACGACGGTGGCCCCACGGCCAACTGCAACGCCGACTGCACGCTCGTGGTGGTGACGTGCGGCGACGGCATCACCTCGCCGGGCGAGGACTGCGACGACGCCGGCGAGTCGGCGACCTGCAATGCCGACTGTACGTTCGCCGCCTGTGGCGACGGCACGGTGAATGCGACCGCGGGCGAGACCTGCGACGACGGCGGCGAGTCGGCGTCCTGCGACGTGGATTGCACCGCGGCCTCGTGCGGGGACGGCACCTTCAACGCGTCCTCCGGTGAAGAGTGCGACGACGCCGGCCGCTCCGCGGCCTGCAATACCGACTGCACCCTCGCGACCTGTGGGGACGGGATCGTCAACATGGCCGCCGGCGAGGACTGCGACGACGGCATCGAGACGGCCACGTGCAACGGCAACTGCACGAGCGCCAGCTGTGGTGACGGTGTCCTGAACACGACGGCCGGCGAGACCTGCGATACGGCGGGCGAGTCGTTGACCTGCGACGGCAACTGCACGGCGGTCAGCTGTGGCGACGCTACCGTGAACGCGACGGCGGGCGAGGCCTGCGACGACGGGGCTCAGACGGCCACCTGCGACAGCGACTGCACGCCGGCCGCGTGCGGCGACGGTGTCTTCAACCCGACGGCAGGGGAGCAGTGCGACACGGGCGGTGCGACCCCGGTGTGCAACGCCGACTGCACGCTCGCCAGCTGTGGCGACGGGATCGTGCAGGCGGGCGAGGACTGCGACGACGCCGGCGAGTCGGCGACCTGTAACGCCAACTGCACCGCGGCCACCTGCGGCGACTCGGTCTTCAATGCGACTGCGGGCGAGGAATGCGACACCGGCGCGGAGTCGGCGAGCTGCAATCCCGACTGCACCACGGCGGCGTGCGGCGACGGCTACACCAACGGCTCGGCGGGCGAGGACTGCGACGACGCGGGCGAGTCGGCCACCTGCAACGACGACTGCTCCACGGCGGTCTGCGGCGACGCGGTGTTCAACGCCACCGCCGGCGAGGACTGCGACGACGGCGGCAACTCGGCCACCTGCGACAACGACTGCACGGCTCCGGGCTGCGACGACGGCGTCTTCAACCCGCAGGCAGAGGACTGCGACGACGGCGGCGAGTCGGCGTCCTGCAATGCCGACTGCACCACCGCCGCGTGTGGCGACAGCCAGGTCAACGCGAGCGCCGGCGAGGTCTGCGACGACGGCGGCGAGTCGGCCACGTGCGACGACGACTGCACCCCGGTGACCTGCAACGACAACAACTGGAACGCCGCGGCGGGCGAGCAGTGCGACACGGGCGGCAACTCGCTGTTCTGCGACGACGACTGCACGCTGCCGGCGTGCATGGACGGCGTCTTCAATCCGTTCATCGAGCCCTGCGACACCGACGGCGACTCGCCCACGTGCAATGCCAACTGCACCGTGGCGGCCTGCGGCGACAGCATCCTCAACACGGCGGCGTCCGAGACCTGCGACGAGGGCGGAAATACGGCGACCTGCGACGAGGACTGCACGGCGCCGGCGTGCAACGACGGGGTGTTCAACGCGGCCTTCGAGGTCTGCGACGACTTCGGCGAGTCGGCGACGTGCGACGACGACTGCACGGTCGTCAGCTGCGGTGACGGCAACTCCAACGAGACCGCGGGCGAGGCCTGCGATACCGCCGGCAACTCGGCCACGTGCGACCTGGACTGCACGGTGCCGGAGTGCAACGACGGCGTCTTCAATGCCGCGTTCGAGGACTGCGACGACGGCGGCGAGTCGGCGACCTGCAACGCCAACTGCACGACGTCGGTCTGCACGGACGGGATCCTCAACGTCACGGCCGGCGAGGTCTGCGACGAGGGCGGAAACACGGCGACGTGCGACGACGACTGCACCGTCCCGATGTGCAACGACGGGGTGTTCAACCCGGCGTTCGAGGCCTGCGACGACGGCGGCGAGTCGGCCACCTGCAATGCCAACTGCACCACGTCGGTGTGCCCGGACGGGATCCTCAACGTCAGCGCCGGTGAGGTCTGCGACACCAACGGCAACAGCGGCGGGTGTGATGCCGACTGCACGCTCTCGGCCTGCGGCGACGGCTTCCTCAACCCGGCCAACTCCGAGGCCTGCGACGACGGCGGAGAGTCGGCGGCTTGCGATACCGACTGCTCGTTCGCCGGCTGCGGCGACGGCACGACCAACGTCACCGCCGGCGAGCAGTGCGACACGTTCGGCGCCTCCGCGACGTGCGATGCCGACTGCTCGTTCGCGATCTGCGGCGACGGCGTCCTCAACCCCGCCGCGGGCGAGGTGTGCGACGACGGGGTCAACAACGGCTTCTCCGGCTTCTGCGCGACCGACTGCCTCGGCGAGCGGGGCTTTTGTGGCGACGGCAACGTCGACCCGGGTGAGGTGTGCGACGACGGTGCCAACAACGGCTTTTCGGGCTTCTGCGCCGCGAACTGCCTCGGGCCCCGC
Source organism: uncultured Pseudomonadota bacterium (assembly GCA_937896535.1). Classification (GTDB taxonomy): domain Bacteria; phylum Myxococcota_A; class Polyangia; order Nannocystales; family Nannocystaceae; genus CALBMM01. The sequence goes on along the minus strand of CALBMM010000006.1, from coordinate 25,249 downwards.
GGGACCTGTGGCGACGGCAACGTCGACCCGGGCGAAGTCTGCGACGATGGTGGCGGCAACGGCATGTACAACGGCTGCGCCGTCGACTGCCTCGGCCCCGCCGGATTCTGCGGTGACGGCATGACCGATGCCGGCGACGAGGTGTGCGACGACGGCGTCAACAACGGCTTTTACGGGTTCTGCGCCAACGGCTGTCAGGGACTCGCGCCGTTTTGTGGCGACGGCAACGTCGACCCCGGCTTCGAGAGCTGTGACGACGGAGGAAGCAACGGCGGCTACGGCTTCTGCCTCGCCGATTGCTCCGGGGCGGGCCCGTCGTGCGGCGACGGCAATCTCGACCCCGGCTTCGAGGCCTGTGACGACGGTCCGAACAACGGCCTGTCGGGCTTCTGCAACGTCGACTGCACGGGCCCACGCGGCACGTGCGGCGACGGGTTCATCGACCCGGGCGAGAACTGCGACGACGGGGTCAACAACGGCGTGTCGGGCTTCTGCTCGCTGGATTGCCAGTCGCTCGCCTCGTGCGGCGACGGCAACGTCGACATCGGCGAGGACTGCGACGACGGTACGGAGACCGCGACGTGCGACGACAACTGCACGTTCGTGGCCTGCGGCGACGGGACGATCAACAACAACGCCGGCGAGGTCTGCGACGACGGCAACAACAACAACGGCGACACTTGCCCCGACGACGCGAGCGGCATGCCGCCCGGCACCTGTCAGCCCGCGTTCTGCGGTGACGGCTTCGTCAACCCGATCAACGAGATCTGCGACGACGGCGTCAACGACGGCAGCTACGACGGCTGCGACTTCGGTTGCCTCGGCCTCGGGCCCTTCTGCGGCGACGGCAACCCCGACTTCGCCGACGGCGAAGAGTGCGACGACGGGGGCAACAACGGCATGCCCGGCTTCTGCAACATCGACTGCAGCGCGCCGGACATCATCCTCGGCGGCAACCACGTGTTCGACACGGACACGGGCTTGCTCGACGGCGCGCCGGTGGGCGGCTGGAACCAGGGAACCTCGACCTGGTCACCGCCCGGCGGGCTCACGCTCACGGCCTCGGGGACGCTACTCGTGGTCGGCTCGACCGGACTGACGATCAATGCCGCGGGCGCGGTCAACGTCGCGGGTTCGATCGACGTCTCCGGCGAGAACGGCACGTCCAATAGCGGCGCCGGCTGCAACATCGCCGGCCAGGGCGGCGCCGGTGGCCCGGGTGGCTACGACGGTGGCGACGGCGCTGGCACTGGCGGCAGCGGCAACGAGAACGGAGTGTCGGGGGGCTCGCCCGCGGGTGAGTCGCCGGCGACCGCTGGCCTCGCCTCGACGGCGGTCGGCGCCAACACCAGCAACGTCACCGCTGGTGGCGGCGGCGGCTCGCACTTCGGGTTCGGCACGGTCGGCGGTTCGGTTCAGGGCTGCACACCCGGCTTTGCCGGGGAGACCTACGCGAGCCTGCCACCGCTGCGCGGCGGTGGCGGCGGTGGTGGTGGCGCGGTCGAGAAGGACTCGCCCATTGGTAGTGGCCTGCAGCCCGGAGACGACGAGGGCGGCGGCGGCGGTGGTGGCGGTGGCGCGATCGCCATCTTCTCCGCGGTGGCGGTCGACGTCAGCGGCACGATCGATGCCTCGGGCGGTAACGGCAGCCCCAACGCCGCACCGTGCGAAAACGGCGGGTTCGGTGGTGGTGGCGCCGGCGGTGCGATCCAGATCAGCTCGCCTGCGACGACCGTCACCGGCACCCTCGACGTGACCGGCGGGGTCGGGACCACCGGGTTCGCCGGCGGGGCGCAGTACAACGGCGGCCAGGGTGGCGCGGGCAACCTGATCGTCCTGTAATCTGCCTTGTTGGCCGGTCCGGGGGCTACCCCGGCCGGCCGACGCGCCAGGTGTTATCCTGCGACGGCTCGCGTGATCGCGCGCCGACGCCTTCGATGATTTCCAGGATCGACAAGGACCACAATCGCTTCCGCGAGATCGTGCGCGGCAAGATCCGCAAGAACCTGCGCAAATACATCTCGCGCGGCGACATGATGAGCCGCAAGGGCAAGGACACGGTCACGATCCCGATGCCCCAGATCGACATCCCGCGCTTCACGCTCGGGGGCGGTGGCAAGTCGGGCGTCGGCCAAGGTGAGGGCGAGCCCGGCGATCCCGTCGGTGGCCAGCCCCAAGACGGCGGGCAGGGATCGGGCAAGGCGGGCGAGGGCGAGGGCGAAAAGGCCCTCGAGGTCGAGGTCACCCTCGACGAGCTCGCCGCGATCCTCGGCGAGGAGCTCGGCCTGCCGCGCATCGAGCCCAAGGGCACCGAGTCGCTCGACACCAAGAAGGACCGCTACGTCTCGCTGCGCAACCAGGGACCGGAGAGCCTGCGGTCGTTCAAGGCGACGTTCAAGCGCGCCCTGCGACGCCAGATCTCCGCCGGCACGTACAAGGCCGGCAACCCGATCATCGTCCCGATCCGCGAGGACAAGCGCTACCGCTCGTGGCGCACCGACCCGCGGCCGCAGAGCAACGCCGTCATCATCTACATGATGGACGTGTCGGGCTCGATGGGTGACGAGCAGAAGGAAATCGTCCGCATCGAATCGTTTTGGATCGATACCTGGCTGCGCAGTCAGTACCAGGGGCTCGAGTCCCGCTACATCATCCACGACGCCACGGCCCGGGTCGTGGAGCGCGACACCTTCTTTCGGACCCGCGAGTCCGGCGGCACGATGATCAGCTCGGCCTACAAGGTCTGCGCGGAGCTCATCGAAAAGGAGTTCTCGCCCGAGACCTGGAACATCTACGCGTTCCACTTCTCCGACGGCGACAACTGGTCGGTCGACGACACCGCCACGTGCATCAGCCTGCTGCGCGACACGCTGCTGCCGGCCTGCAACCAGTTCGGGTACGGCCAGGTCGAGAGCCCCTACGGCTCCGGGCAGTTCATCAAGGACATCCGGGCCGCGTTCGGGACGCACCAGAAGCTCGTGACCTCCGAGATCACCGGCAAAGACGACATCATGGACTCGATCAAAGAGTTCCTGAAGGGAGGCCGCTAGCATGGCGCCCGTCAGCGGTGAGCTCCGCGACCTCCAGGTCGAGATCCAGCAGTACGCCGACGAGTTCGGGCTGCGCTACTTCACGCAGGTCTTCGAGGTCGTCGACTACGTCCAGATGTCGGAGATCGCCGCGTACGGCGGGTTCCCCGTCCGCTACCCGCACTGGCGCTACGGGATGGAGTACGACCATCTCATCAAGAGCCACACGTACGGGCTCTCGAAGATCTACGAGCTCGTCATCAACACCGACCCCTGCTACGCGTACCTGCTGTCGGGCAACAGCTACACGGACCAGAAGCTCGTGATGTGCCACGTGTACGGGCACAACGACTTCTTCCGCAACAACCACTACTTCTCGCGCACCGACCGGCGGATGATCGACGTGATGGCCAACAACGCCTCGCGCGTGCGCCGTCACATGGACCGGCACGGCATCTCGTCGGTCGAGTCCTTCATCGACACCTGCCTGTCGATCGACAACCTCATCGACCCGTGGGCGGTCTTCCGCGACCCGCCGCCGCCCCCGCGGGACGACGACGACGTCAACCCCGAGGACTCCGTGATGCGCGGGCGGCTGCCCAACGTGTCCGGCTACCTCGAGGACTACGTCAACCCGCCGGAGTTCATCCAGGCCCAGCGGGAGAAGCGTCGCGCCGAGAAGGAGGCGAGCAAGCGCAAGATCCCGCAGCGACCCGAGCGCGACGTGCTGGGCTTCTTGCTGCAGCACGCGCCGCTGGACGCGTGGGAGGCCGACGTGCTGTCGATCATCCGCGGCGAGGCCTACTACTTCCTGCCGCAGATGCAGACCAAGATCATGAACGAGGGGTGGGCCAGCTACTGGCACTCCAAGCTCATGACCGAGCGCGCGCTCAAGGACGACGAGATCATCGATTACGCCGACGCGGCCGCGGGCGTGATGGCGATGGCCCCCGGCCAGCTCAACCCGTACAAGATCGGGATCGAGCTGTTCCGCGACATCGAGCGTCGCTGGAACATGGGGCGCTACGGCTCGGACTGGGACAACTGCGACGACATGGCGGCCCGCGCCACCTGGGACAAGGAGCTCGGGGGCGGCCGCGACAAGATCTTCGAGGTCCGCCGTCTGTACAACGACGTCACCTTCATCGACGAGTTCTTCACGATGGATTTCTGCCGCGAGCAGAAGTTCTTCACGTTCCAGGAGAACCGCCGGTCCGGGCGCCTCGAGATCGAGACCCGCGAGTTCAAGAAGGTCAAAGACAAGATGCTGGCGCAGCTGACCAACTTCGGTCAGCCGTTCATCTACGTCGTCGACGCCAACTACCTCAACCGCGGCGAGCTGCTGCTCGGACACCGCCACGAGGGAAGCGACCTCAAGCTCGACTACGCCCGCGACACGCTGCGCAACCTCGAGCGGATCTGGCGTCGGCCCACCGCGATCCTGACCATCATCGACGACAAGCCGAAGCGGATCCGCTTCGACGGGTCGGAGGTCACGATCTCGGACGAGCCCGAAGCCTTCAAGGTCTGAACGAGCCGGGCGGGGCCCTCGCGAGCGACGGCCGCGACCCGCCGAGATCGTCCATCGCCACGTCGCGCTCGACGCGACCAGGCTCGACGGTCGAAGACCCCGACCGACCCCGCTACATCCGCGTGACCGACAGGTTCAACGAGGTGTTGGTGTCCTCGTCGACCGGCCCGACGATCGCGAACGTCTTGGCCACGTCTTCGATGCAGGTCTGCAGCTTGGTGGAGCTGCCGTGGGAGGTCCAGGCGCTGCCCCAGTTGACCGTGGTCGAGCCGTCGGTCTTGACCTTGATGTTGATGTTGGCCGAGGCGTAGTTGTAGCCGGGCTTTTTGCTCACGCGGTCGCGGAAGCAGTCGAGCACCGCGTCGGAGTGCTCCCACAGCTCGTCGATCACGGCCACGTCGAGGTCGGTCGCGTTGTTCCAGCCCGTCGATGCCGTCAGCACGAGGCCTTCTTCGGCACGCTTGCCGGGCGATTTTTCGAGATCGGTCGTCGCGACGCACAGCGACGGCGACTCGGCGTCCGAGGCGATCGGAAAGCACGTGTCGGCGCCGGACTTGGACTCGGTCCCCGTCAGCAGGATCGGCGCGACGGCGATGCCGGCATCCGAGCCGTCTTCCCATCGCAGTCGGGTCCCCGCCAGCACGTGGGGCGGCCGCGTCTGCGCGCCGCGTCGGGCCCACGCCGGCGTCTTGGTCGTGGGCTTGGGGCTGCGCGGATCGGTGACGACCACGCCCTCGACGTCGAGGCAGCGGTTTTTGACCCGCACGCGGACGTTGCCGTCGACCGTATCGTCGGCGAACAGCCATGTGTTGCCGTTGGCGTCGCCGTACAGCTGTCCCTGTTGGCGTCCCGCCGCGCCGTCGGGCGGGAACATCTTGCCGGCCAGCGTCATGTTGTACCAAGTGCCCATCGTCCCCACGGGAGCCTCGGCGTCGTTGGGCAGCGCGGCGGCGTACCAGCGGTCGGGGGGATTTTCGGGCAGCGGCAACGTCAGCTCGACGCCGTCGGCAAAGATGCGGAACGTGCCTTCGTCGTCGGTCGCGAACACGGGCACGCCGGGCGACAGCGTGACCTTCGCGTGCTCGTCGAGATCTACGGTGACCGAATGCGTCAGCACCGGCACCAACGCCGACTCCTCGACCCACAGCCGTGTGCGCACGCGCGACAGCTCGGGCTGCAGCGGCGCGCAGGCGAGCTCGTCGTCCTCGGTCGTCATCGTCTCGACCTCGAGCATGTCGCCGGACAGACCCACGATGCGGACGGCCCGACCGCTCGGCTTGGTCTCGGTGGCCGGAGGCGCGCCGTAGTAGTAGCGGCCGACGGGCGGGGGTTGGTCGTCGCCGCCGGCGACGAAGTGACCGCCGACGCGGCTGGGGGCGATGAACATCCGCGCCCCGTCGCGGACGACGCCGTAGGCGGGGAGCTTGGGCTTGGCCGCCTCGACCTTGGCCATCATGCGGGCGACCCCGCCGGCTCTGGGCCCGCCGGCCCCGTCCGCCGTCTCGGCGACCGTGGGCTCGGGCGTCTCGGACGCGGCCGGCCCGGAGGCAGGGGCGTCGTCGGCTTTCGCCGGGATCGCGGGCGGGGGATCGTCTCCGAAGCCGTCGACGAAGTCCTCGATGGCGCTGCAGCCGAGGGCAGGGGCCAGCCGCAGGGCCAGGACCCCTGCGGCGAACGTGCGCGCCAGTCGTCCCATTCGCTCGTCAGACTCGACCATGACCGTCCCCGAAAGTTCCCCCGCGGTCGCCTTCATACGCACGACGGTCGCCGACGATTCCAGTCGCACACCCCCCGCGGGCGAGGGGCGTGGGGGCCGTGCCGCCCAAGACTGCGCGAGGTTCGCGAACGGCGCGAGGGGCGTGGTATGGTCTCCCAATGCGGATCCTCGCCTGGCCGGCCACTGACGTGGGGCGGGTGCGCAGTCACAACGAGGACAGTCACCTCGTCGACGACGAGTTGGGGCTGTACCTCGTCGCCGACGGGATGGGCGGACACGCCGGCGGCGCGCATGCCTCGCAACTGTGCGTCGACATCGTGGCGAAGGTCGTTCGGCGCGGGTTGGAATCGCTGACCGGGGTCGACCCCGACCATCGCAACGCGGCCATCGCCGAGATCCTGTGCGCGGCGGCGAGTGAAGCGAGCGCGCGGATCTTCGATCAAGCCGCGGCCGACACTCGACTGCAGGGCATGGGCACCACGCTGACCGGCCTGTTCATCTACGGGGATCGTGGCTACGTCGTACATGTCGGTGACAGCCGTGCGTTTCTGATGCGTGGCGGGGGATGCCGGCAGCTGACCAACGATCACTCGTGGCTCAACGAGCAAGTGCAGGCCGGGTTGCTGACCGAAGAGGAAGCGGCGCACAGCGATCTCAAGCACATCATCACGCGTTCGGTCGGATTCGAGCGGCACGTCGAGGCGGATGTCATCCCGCTCAACGTCACGCTCGGCGACGCGTTCTTACTGTGCTCGGACGGCATGGCCAACTACATCGAGGGGGCCGAGATCGGGGAGCTGGCCCGCGACCATTGGTACGCGGATTTGCCCCAGCTGTGCCTCGATCTCGCCAACAAGCGGGGCGGCGACGACAACATCACCGTCGTGGTCGCCTACGTCGGCAACGGCAGCGACGTCCGCAAGCGGGGCCGCGAGGTGCGGGTCCAGGCCACCGACACGTTGCCACCCGGAAAGGTCTAGCCCGACAGGTGGCATCCGGCTCGTCGATCGTCGGCGCGGCCCGCTGGCTGCGCGATGCCGCGAGCTGGCGCGCCTTCCTGGGCCACACGATGCTGTACACCTCCAGCTCGGTCGTGGCCCGCTTCGTGTCGGGTCAGCCACTGTCGCAGGTGCTGATGCAGGGCTGGTGCGCCGGCGTCGCGCGGCAGGTGGGAATGAACATCGAGGCCCAGGGCCTGGAGCGGCTGCAGACCGCCGGCGCCTGCGTGCTGGTGGCCAACCACCTTTCGGCCCTCGACATCCCGGCGATCGGCTCGCAGCTCGCGATCGACTACCGGTGGGTCGCCAAGTCCACGCTCTTCAAGATGCCGTTTTTGGGCTGGCACCTGTGGGCGTCCGGGCACATCCCGGTCGACCGTCGCAAGGCCGGCAACCTCGAGCGCATGCAGGCGATGGTGCGCGACGTCTTCGAGACCGGCGGCGCGGTGCTGTTCTTCGCCGAGGGCACCCGCAGTCGCGATGGCGCGCTGCAGATGTTCAAGAACGGGGCGTTCGCCACCGCGGTCACGGAGGGCGTGCCGGTCATGCCGATCGTCGTCGACGGCACGCAGCGGCTGCTCACCAAGGGATCGATCCGTTTTCCCCGCGGCGTCGACACGCGGATCCGGCTGCGGGTGCTGCCGGCCGTCGAGGCCCCGGCCGACGGAGAGTTCGACGCGCGCGTCGACGCGCTGCGCGACCAGGTGCGCACCACGATGGTCGCGGCCCTCGACGACATGCGCGGCGAGCCGGGCGCGGCCGAAAAGCCCTGGCGCTGATCGTGCCTACTTCGCCGGATTGACGGTGCCGCACGTCGGGCAGGTGCGCCGTCCCTCGTCCGACTCCCATGCCTCGATCGCGGCACGGATCTGCGTGGTGATGTCCGTGAGCGGGAAGAACTGCTCGAACACCACCCCGCCGCAGTCGTCGCAGTACCATCGCAGGCCGTCCTCTTCGCCGGGGGCCCGCTTGCGCTCGACGACGAGCCCGATCGTGTCCGGCGGTCGCTGCGGCGAGTGGGGGATGCCCCCGGGCAGCAGGAAAATCTCGCCCTCGCGGATCGGGATTTCGCGCGGCGTGCCGTCCTCGACCACCCGCAGCGTGATGTCACCCTGCAGCTGGTAGAACAGCTCGTCGCCCGGATCGAGGTGGAAGTCGCGTCGGCGGTTGGGGCCCCCGACGGCCATGATGATGAAGTCGCCGTCGTCGAAGACGCGGGCGTTGCCCACGGGCGGGCGCAGCTGGTCGCGGTGGGCGTCGATGAACCCGCTCAGACTGAAGGCCTTCATTGAATCCACGATACGACGGGCGGCTGCTATCGTCTGGGGTCACATGGCTCGGCTGTACGTGCGCCAATTGCTCGCCGGACGCGATTTCGGCAAGGACGACCCGATCGCGACAGGCATGGAGAACTTCGTCTATCTGCTCGGGGACCGCGACGCGGGCGAGTGCGTCGTGGTCGACCCGGCGTGGGACGTCGAGGGGATCCTGGCCGTCGCCGCCGAGGACGGCATGAAGGTCACCGGTGCGCTCGCGACCCACTACCATCCCGATCACGTCGGCGGCGAGATCTTCGGCCACCAGATCGAAGGACTGCCGCGCCTGCAGGAGATCAACCCCTGCAAGGTCCACGTGCACCGCGAGGAGGCCGACGGCGTGCTGTTCGTGACGGGCCTGTCGAAGACGGATCTGGTCACGCACGACTCCGGCGACAAGCTGACGATCGGCGAGGTGGAGATCGAGCTGCGCCACACCCCCGGACACACGCCGGGCTCGCAGTGCTTTTGGGTGCGAAAGACCCAGCACGACGACGCGGGCTCGCTCGTCGCCGGCGACACGCTCTTCCTGCAAGGGTGCGGTCGCGTCGACCTGCCCGGTGGCGACGTCGACGAGATGTACCGGACGCTGTCGGAGCGATTGTCGGCGCTGCCCGGCGAGACGATGCTCTTGCCCGGCCACGCCTACGGTGGCCACAAGGCGACGCTGCAGGACGTGCGCCGCGACAATCCGATGCTGCACGCGACCAGCCTGCAGGCGTTTCGGCGGCGCATGGGCCATTGAGCGCATGAGCCCGGGCGCGCGGCGATGGGGCGCGGTGGCGGCCGGCGGCGTGCTCGCGGCTGTCGTTGCCGCCGTGACCGTCGCGCGGGTGCAAGGCACGCTGGCCCGCCGAGCCCAGCACGCCACGATTGCGGCGGCGATTCCCGGCACGCGCGGCGACGGGTTCGTGGGCTCGGCGGCGTGCAAGGCGTGCCACCCGAGCGCCTACGCCACGTGGCACGACACGTACCACCGCACCATGACGCAGCCGGCCTCGGCCGAAGCGATGCTCGGCCGCTTCGACGGCGTGGCGCTCGACGACGGCACGGTCCCCGAGCGCGACGACGAGGGATATTGGTTTCGCGAGGGCGACGCGCGCCGGCAGGTCGTGATGGTCACCGGCTCGCATCACATGCAGGTGTACTGGCACGCCGCGGACGACGGCTCGCTGCAATCCGCGACGTGGGCGTGGCTGGAGGATCCGGCGCCGGGTCGCTTCGTGCCCAACGAGGCCACGCTGCTGCGCCCGCCCGGCGAGCCGACCACGTTCACGTGGAACCGGGTCTGCATCAAGTGCCACGCCGTGGCCGGCAATCCGGGCTGGGACGAAGCGACCGCGAAGGTCGACAGCGAGGTCGCCGAGCTCGGCATCGCGTGCGAGGCGTGCCACGGCCCCGGGGCGGCCCACGTGCAGGTCCACCGCGATCCGCTCCACCGCTATGCGGCCTACGGCGACGACGCACCCGACCCGACGATCGTGCACCCGGGCCGCCTCGATGCCGCCGCCTCGTCGGAGGTGTGTGGGCAGTGCCACTCGATCTCGATCTTCGTCGACGAAGCGGGCTGGACCACGTCGGGGCGCGCGCACGCGCTGTCGGAGCCGCTCGCCCACGCGCCGCTGTCGACGTGGGCCCGGGTCGCCCGGCATCCGCTGCGCGCCGACCAGCCGTGGATCGAGCCGGTGCTCGAGGTCGACGCCGACTTCCTCGTCGATCGCTTCTGGTACGACGGCATGGTTCGGGTCTCGGGTCGCGAGTACAACGGGATGATCGAGTCGGCGTGCTTCGGCTCCGGCGAGCTGTCGTGCCTGTCGTGCCATTCGATGCACGACGCGGCGCCCGACGATCAGCTGCGAGCCGAGGCGATCGACGAGTCGGTGTGCACCGGCTGCCACCGGGCGATCGCCGCGGACGTACACAGCCACGCCCACCACACGCCGGCGCAGGCCAGCTGCATGGACTGCCACATGCCCCACACGACCTACGGATTGCTCAAGGGGATCCGCAGTCACCACATCGACGTGCCGTCGGTCGCGGTCGCGCAGCAGACGGGCCGACCGACCGCGTGCGCGCTGTGTCATCTCGATGCGACGCCACGCGCCCTCGCCGATGCCCTCACGCGCTGGTACGACCATCCGCCCGCGCCCGAGGAAACCGATGCGATCGTGGCGGCGGGGCAGGGCGTGCTCGCGGGCGACGCGGGGCAGCGGGCGCTGTGGGCCTGGCACCTGGGCTGGTCGCGCGCCCAGGGATCGGACGCGCTGCGCGAGCAACTTTTCGAGATTCTCGCCGACGACCCTTACGCGGCCGTGCGCCTCGTGGCCGAGCGAGCGCGGGCGACTCGCGCGAGCGCGGCAGCAACGCTACGTCCCGCTACGTACCCCCTCGACGCGGCGACGATCGAAGCGTGGCTTGGCCAACGCGATGAGCGTCCGATCCGCCTCGCAGAGTGAAGGTGCATGTAGGCGTCGGCACTTTGTCGGCACGACGATGAACCAGCGTCCGCACGTGGCAACTGCAACGTTCGTGGGACGTGGGGTCGGTCGCCGCGCGCAGTGGTTTCGTGGCAAGCTTGGCAACGTGGGGCGCGGGATGATGTCGATCCGTTTGGCGGGTCTCGTCGCGCTGTCGTGGAGTCTCGGGTGCTACTCGGGAATCGACGACGGGAGGGCCAACTCCGGCGGTGCCGACGGTGGTGAAGACGCCGGCATGGACGGTGGGGATGGCCCCGGGGACGACGAGCCCATTTCCGAAGATCTCGAGCCGGCACCGGCCCGCATTCGACTGCTGCTGTCTCGGCAGTACGTCAACGCGGTCCGCGACCTGTTCGGTGACGCCGCGGCCGAGGTCGCGGCGCCGCCGGGCAATACGCCGCTCAACGGCTTCGACTCGATCGGCGCGTCGCAGCTGTCGCTCGGCGATGCGGAGGTCGATGCCTTCGAATCGTCGGCGAACCTCGTCGCCGACGCGGCCATCGGGCAGCCGGCGATGTTGGCCGCCTACGGCGGGTGCACCCCGAGCGGGCCGACGGACGAGGCCTGCCTGGCCGACTTCGTCAGCGAGCTGGGCCGGCGCATGTTCCGACGGCCGCTCACCGACGACGAGCTGACGCGCTACGTCGGGGTCGGCATGACCGCCGCGGCGGACTACGGCGACGCGCTCGCCGGACAGCGCCGGATCATCGCGACCATGCTGCAGTCGCCGTACTTTCTGTACCAGGTGGAGGTCGGCGAGCCCGACAGCGAGATGGAAGGGCGCCGCCGTCTGACGGGCTACGAGATGGCGACCCGGATGTCGCTGTTTTTGAGCGACTCGATCCCCGACGGTGAGCTGCTCGATGCGGCCGAGGCCGGGGACCTGGACACGGCGGCCGGCATTCGGGCGCAAGCGCAGCGCATCGTCGCCGGCGAAAAGGCACCCGCGGCGCTCGACGAGTTCTTCTCCGAGTACCTGCGGCTGCGCGAGCTGCCGACGTTGCCCAAGGACCCGGCGGTATTCCCCGAGTTCACCCCCGTCTTGGCCGACTCGATGTGGCGCGAGACGCTGACCCTGATCGAAGACGTGGCCTGGACACAGGACGGCGACTTCCTGCAGATCTTCGACGCGCCGTACACGTTCGTCGACGCCGAGCTCGCCGCGCTGTACCAGCTGCCGGACCCCGCGAGCTTCGGCACGGAGATGACGCAGGTGACCTTGCCGCCGGAACAGAGGCGCGGCGGCATCTTCGGACACGCCGGTCTCATGGCCTCGCTGGGCCACATCGCGTCGACCTCGCCCACGCTGCGCGGCAAGTTCGTCCGCGAGAACATCATGTGCACGTCGGTGCCACCTCCACCGCCGGGGATCGTCACGGACCTGCCCGACACCTCGGACGCGGTCACGATGCGTGAGCGTCTCGAGGCCCACATGGAAGACCCGACCTGCTCGGGCTGTCACGCGTTCATCGATCCGATCGGCTTCGGGCTCGAGAACTACGACGCGATCGGCCGCTTCCGCACGCTCGACAACGGGGCGCCGATCGACGCCTCGGCCGATATCGACGGCCAGCCCTTCGAAGGCGCCGCCGAGCTCGGGACCCTCGTTCGGGCGGATGAGCGCGCCGCAGGCTGCATCGTTCGCGGGCTGTTCCGTCACTCGACGGGACACCTCGAGGTCGAGGGCGAAGAGCAGGAGCTCGAAGCGCTCGAGGCGACGTTCGCCGACGAGGGCTACCGCATGCAGGCACTGTTGGTGGAGCTGGTGGCCAGTCCGCTGTTTCGCGTAGTGGGGGAGCCGGACGCATGAAGCTGCTCAAGAAGATGCACTTGTCGCGGCGCACGATGCTGCGCGGGGCGATCGGCGGGACCACCGTCGCGCTCGGCCTACCCATTCTCGAGGCGATGCTCGATGCCAACGGTGAGGCCCTCGCCGACGGCACCGACATGCCGCGTCGCTTGGTCACGTGGTTTTGGGGCAACGGCGTCGCGCTCAACGACGCCAACAACCCCGGGGCAGGTCTGCGCTTTTATCCGGGCACGACCGGGGCCGGCTACGAGCTCACGCCGCAGCTGGCCCCCTTCGCCAACGTCCGCGAGTACGTGTCGATCTGCTCGCAGATGCAGTGCGGGGCGGCGCAGCCCGGCCGGCGTGGTCACCACGACGGCTGCGTGCTGCTGTCGGGTCACCCGTTCATCGAGCTTCCGGCCAACGGGGCGCCGTACGCCTCCAAGTTCGGCGGACCGAGCATCGACCAGGTCGTCGCCGATCTCGTCGGCTCGCAGACGTTCTTGCCGTCGGTGCAGCTCGCGGTGTCCAAGCGGATCATCGGCTCCGAGGGCCCGACGCTCGAGTTCATGTCCCACAAGGGCCCGGACCAGCCGCTGCCGCAGATCTTCAACCCGCAGGAGGCGTGGAACCAGATGTTCGCGTCCTTCACGGTGCCCGACGATCCGGACAAGCCGCACCGCATCAACGCCCTCGACGCGATCGGCGAGGACGTGATCGCGCTGCAGGCGAGGGTGGGCTCGGCGGACAAGCAACGGCTCGAGGCGCACCTGAGCTCGATCGAGCAGATTCGCAACCAGATCGACGCGCTCGCGCCCGCGTGCGAGCTGCCCGGCAGCCCCGCGCAGACCAACGACGACGTCGAAGGGGTCGAGCAGATCGCCGCGGTCAACGACGCGATGGCCGAGCTGCTGCGCATGGCGTTCATCTGCGACGTGACGCGCGTGGCGAGCTTCCAGTTCTCGGGCTCGGTCGGCTACACCGTCTTCCCGGGCTTGTCCTCGGGTCACCACGACCTCACCCACGAGGCGTCGCAGAACGACGCAGTGGACCAGGCCACCATCTTCACGATGGAGCAGCTCGCGGTCCTGCTGCAGAAGCTCGCCGACACCCCGGAGGGCGCAGGCAACGTGCTGGACAACGCGTGTCTGGTCGCGACCTCCGACGCCGCGTCGGGTCTGACCCACTCCGTCTTCGACGTGCCGATCATCGTCGCCGGCGGCGGCGGCGGAGCCCTGACCAACCCGGGCATCCACTACCGCTCCCCGAGCGAAGAGAACGCGACCGATATCATGCTGGCCGCGGTGCAGTCGGTCTGCCCCGAGATCACCGAGCTCGGGTCGGGCAACGGCTACTCCAACACGCCGCTGTCCGCCCTCAAGGCGTAGAGGCCGCCCGAGACGGCCGGCTCTCGGCGACGGGAGGCCGGAGAAAAAACGAGCGCCCGAGGAAAATCCTCGGGCGTCGTCCTGTCAGCCCCTCGAAAGGCCGCGTTCGCGCGGGGGGAGGCAGACATGACGAAGTTGGGTCGGGCAGGGATGCTGTGGTGGATCGGATTTTCGGGGGCCGGCGCATGCGCGCCCGCTGCGAGCGACACGGAGCGGGCGTTCGAAGCCTGCGCGGGCACGGTGGACCGCGAGATCGAGTGCGACGGGGAGATGGTCGACGACGGCGAGCGGGCTCTTTGGGTCGCCGCGAACTGCGACTGGACGGACGAGTTGGTCAATCTGTTTCCCGACGAGTGCGCCCCGGCGTTGGCCGACTACTGGGAGTGCGAGGCGAGCTCGGCTTGTGATGCGTCGAGCACCGCGTGCGCGGCCGTGGAGGCCGAGGGAGCCGAGACGTGTCCCGATCTCTTCGGTATCTGTGGGCCTGTGGGCACCTCCCCAGGAGACTCGGCCGATCGATGCACGATGCAGTGGCGGGAGTGCAGCGACGGAAGGTCGTACGTCCTCGAGTGCGATGGCACTGGCTGCACGTGTTCGATCGACGGCATGGCGACGGGGCACTTCGACCAGGTCGGGGCCTGCGGGGACGACGTATGGGTGGGCGACCTCGTCGCACCCGCCACCGCGGCTTGCGGGTGGCCCAACGTCTGGCCGCGGGCCAACATCTAGAGCATCGCAGGCATCGCAGCAGCAGCGCGTCCGGGCCCTCATCGGGGTTTCTTTCGGGGCGGTGCAATCGATCCGGGGCGCGGTGGGTACTACCCCAGCGCAATGAACCACCTGTATCGATCGTCCACCAATCGCGTCTTCTTCGGCGTCTGCGGTGGGGTGGCGGAGCGTTTCGGCTGGGACCCCACGTGGGTGCGGCTGGCGTTCGTGCTCGCCACCCTGCTCGGTGGACCGGGCGTCGTGATGTACCTGCTGATGATCCTCATCGTGCCCAAGCGCCGCGCGCTGCCGGGTTGGCCCTCCACGGCGCTGCCGCGCTAGGCCGGACCCGGGCGATCGCCCCCATGCGAGAGCGTCCTTCGGACTCCGAAGGACGCTCTACGTAATTCGAGCAAACGCGCGATCGCGCGGGCCCATCTTGCGCCCGGCCGGCGCAAGTCGCTGCAATCCTTTCGGTTGCCAGCCCGGGGCCGGGTAGGAAACCGACGCAAAAAAAATCACATCGGGTCCGGAAAGCGACCTGCAAGGGCGTGTCTGACGTGTCGGACGCTGTGGGGGAGCAGCTTCCTGGGGAACACGACCATGCGGAACACGGGACTGCCACTCATCGCGACCGTCGCCTTCGGCCTTCTGGCCTGCAACTCAGGCGCGGACGACGAAGCCAACCAGCCGACCGGCGTCGACACCATGGGCCCCGGGGCCGGCGGTGACACGGACGGAGCCGACGATGCGGCCGACGACGCGGGCGACGACGCCGGCGACGACGGAGCGCCCGAGGCTTCGGTCTGCGACGACATGACCTTCACCAACGTCGTGGACGAGGCGGCCTGCCCGTACATCCAAGGGCAGGGCGTCGAGCCGCCCAAGGCCGACGAAGTGGAGATGTGCCGCCGCGCGTACATCGACCTGCTCGGCGTCTCGCCGCTCGACTCGGACTACGAGGCCGACTGCAAGTGGCACACGACCGAGGAGATCATCGACGCCTTCATGGCGCGCCCCGAGTACGTGCTGGTCAACCAGCGCGCCTGGGGCGACACGTTCCACTACAACACCGACATCGTTCATCACGAGTACATCGCCGACCTCGACGCACTCGTGGGGCAGGTCTACCAGGGCCTGATGACGTACGACGAGTTCGCCGAGATCGCGGCGACGCACCCGGCGTTCCTCGGCCGGTGGGATGGCGTCGACCTCGTCGGTTTCAACTTCCTGGCGTTCTTGGGTCGTGATGCCAACCCCGCCGAGCGTGAAGCGCTCGAGCCGTTGTGGCACCTGTGGGAGGAGCGCGACGCGCCGCACGCCAACCAGTCCAACGCGCGCGCGGTGGTGCTCAACACCCTCAACTGCAGCCCCAACCAGAGCGACTGCAACTCCAACTACTGGGACGACGTCACGGTGCTCATCCCGCCGCCGGTGCCCGGCGACACGAACGTCAACGGCCCCAACGTCATCGACCAGTCGATGCTCTCGGCCGCCGACTGGGACATCCTGCGCACGCCCGGCCGCATGATCACCGAGCAGGCCGTCTTCCACGAGGCGTACGTCGACCGCGCCCTCGAGCGCTACCTCGGCTACGACGCCGGCAGCGAGCTTCCCGAGGTTCGCCAGGCCCTCGTCGACCTGATGGATGCGACCGGCGGCGACGTGCTCGCGGTCGAGCGCGAGATCCTCACCTCGGGTCTTTACACCGCGACCAACACCTACGAAGAAGAAGAGAAGATCGACCCGGCCGACATGGACCCGCCGTACTGGCGCGGGCCCATCAAGCAGATGGACGCCGAAGACTGGCTGCGCTCGGCCGCCCGGCTCATCGGCGAGGCGCCCGGTAGCTGCGATCACCGCTTCCCCACCGTGCAATCGGGCGCCGGTGGCATGCACGCCAACACCTACCCGACGATGGCCAACGGCCAGCCGGACTACACGTTCCGCGACCGCGCCCGTCTGCTCGGCGGATGCCCCGACCACGACTCGCAGTTCCGAGCGGTGCGCACCGGCCTCATCGCCGCGCTGACCCAGGCCACGCTGACCACCGAGCTTTGCGCCGCGGCGACCGAGAACTCGCCGATCTACCCGCTGCAGTTCATCGAAGACCCGGAGGACAAATCCGCAGAGTCCCTGTCCACGGCCGCCAACCAGATCTACTCGGCCGCGACCGTCAAACCCATCCCGGAGGGAGCGACCGACGCCATGATGCTCGGCATCGAAGGGTGTCGCGACGACCTCAACTGCACGCCCGAAGAGTTCGCCGTCGAGACCTGCCGGCTGACGCTCAAGGCCGCGGATTTCCTCTTCTACTAGGACCCAAGGAAGGACCAAGACAATGTCGACCATCAAGCAGCACAACCGCCGCGCCTTCCTCAAGTACGGCCTCGCTGGCCTCGGAGCCGCCGCCGCCGCTCCCTATATCTGGGTCCCGCGGATCTCCAAGGCCGCGCTCGACATCCCCAACAGCCGCCACAACCACGTCATCATCATCAACCTCGACGGTGGCTGCCGTTCGGTCCCGATGTTCAACGGGGCGCTGGACACCAAGTGGAACCCCTACGGCACGCTCGCCGGCGCGCCGGGGACCGAGTGGGGCGTGGGCGCGGTGTTCGACGAGACGCCGTACCCCGAGACCACCACGGCCTTCGGCATGGCGATGCCCTCGCTGCCGCAGATCAGCAACGAGATCGCCGTCATCGGCACCGTCGACCACACGCCAGGCGCCCCGGCGGGCGAGGGCAACCACGAGGCCGCGCGCAACTGGATCTCCAGCGGCAAGGCCGAGGGCGGCCCGGGCATCATGAGCCTGGTCTACGCGATGCACAAAAACTACACGGAGGGCTCGGCCGGCCTCGTGTTCCCGTCCGTGACGATCGGTACCGGCAACGCGACCACGCCGTTCTCCAAGCCGATGGGCACGATCTCGCCCGTCGAGGTGCCGAGCTTCGCCGAGTTCGCCCAGCAGTCGGGCGACGACGCCGGCGGCCAGCCCGACTGGGCCCGTGACTTCGAGGCGGGCCTGGACGAGCACGCGATCGCCACCCGCGGTGCGTCCGACAAGATCCGACTCGCCCGCGTCCACAACGGCAAGAAGAACGTCAAGGCGTTCCGCAACGTGTTCCTCGATCCCGCCCTGCGTGTGGCCGAGGCGCCGACGGCGGGCAACGAGCTGACCAACGCCGAGCTGCAGGCCATCTTCGGTACCACCCAGCTCGGTCGCAACATGGCGCTGGCGCTTCGGTTCATCCAGTACGGCTCGGCCGCGGTCACCGTGGGCTACGACGGCTGGGACACCCACTCAAACGAGATGGGCGCCTACACCACGAGCGCCAACGAGCTGGCGCGCGCGTTCGCGGGCCTGAGCTTCGCGCTCAAGCGCATGACGCATCCCGAGACGGGCGCGTCGATGTGGGATCACACCCTCATCATGGTCCAGAGCGAGTTCGGTCGCGACAACCTCATGGGCTCCGGCTACAACTCCGGCGGCGGCTCCGACCACACCGGCGGCCCCGGCAGCCGCTTCCAGGCCTTCCCGTACCTCGGTGGCCTCGTGACGCAGGGCGGCAAGATGTTCGGTCGCACCGACGCGAACACGATGGAGCCGCTGGCGGGCGAGCCGATCTACAGCACCACGCAGCACATGGCGATGGCGCTGGCCGTCCTCGACATCAACATCGAGGAAGTCTACCCGGGCATCGACCCGATGAACGTCATCTTCACCGGCGTGGTCTGAGCCACGCGCCGCATCGCACACACGGAGCCGAAGGGGAACGGAGCCATGTCGAAGCCGCAACTGACGTCGCACATCATCACGCTCGCGGGAGTTCTTTCGCTCGGGCTAGGCTGCCAGGTCGGCGAGGGGGGCGACGGTGGCTTCGGCGCGGGGGCCGGGGATGGCCCGGGCGCCGCGGCCGAAGGGGGAGACCCCGGCGGCACGGGCGGTGGCTCGGCCGACGACGGCGGCAGCGGCGACTCCGGGGGAGAGCCGGCGGCGGGCGACGGCAACGGACAGGCGTACGTGGACGAGGCGCGCGAGCTGTACCCGACCTACTTCGCGCTCCACGAGGGCGTGATCACCCGGACGTGCACGCCGTTCGAGAACGTCTGCCACAACAACAAGGAATACCCGGACCTGCGGACGCCGCAGGCGATGCTCGGGCACGTGGGCAACCCCTGCAACCTCGCCGAAGAGGAAGCGGTCTACAACGGCTGCGAGCCCACGGGTGACCACGTCACGTTCACCACGGGCAACAACGTCGACTTCGACACCGAGCTCGCGTACGTGCAGTTCAACACCGACGGCATGGGCTCGATCGCGTCGGTGACGTTGTACCTGCGCGACGCGATCCCGCAGGGGATGATCGACCCGCTGATGCCGGAGTCGATCGAGTTCTCGCGCGTCAGCGCCGGCGGCATGCTGCCCGCCGGATCGGTGGACGGCCAGGTCACCTACGCCGCCGGCACCAGGTTTCTCACCGTCAACAACTTCGAGACCCTGCCTGCGGCCACCCAGACGCTGCTCGAGGCCGAGCTCGTCGTCGGTGACCCCAACCAGGACGGCATCTTCGGCGCCTCGGACGAAGAAGCGATGCAGGAGATCAAGCGCGGCGACCCGTGGAACTCCTACATGCTGCAGCGACTGCAGGGCAACGTGCCGGGTAGCCCCATGCCGCTGGCCAACACCCCGCTGTCGGCGGCGGAGATCGTCGCCGTGGCCTGCTGGATCGAGGGACTCGACGCCGACGGCGGGGACCTGCCCGAAGCGTCGATCGACTACGACGACTGTCAGTACGCGGCCGAGTTCGGCGTGCCAGATCCCGACAGCGGCGCGACGCTGTCCGGACACGTGCAGCCGATTCTCGACACACGCTGCGCCACGGCGGGCTGCCACGGCGAGATCGCACCAGCGGCGGGCCTGGACCTGACGGCGGGCGCCTCCCGCGACAACCTGCTCGAAATCGCGTCGACACAAAATCCCGACCTCAGCCTCGTGACGCCGGGCAACCCGACCAACTCCTACTTGATGACGAAGCTGACGTCGGACGGCTTCGCGGGCAAGCAGATGCCGCTGGGCGCCAATGCGCTGTCGCCCGAGGAAATCGACGTCATCAAGCTGTGGATCTCCTACGGCGCCCCCAACGACTGAGTTCCCGCCGTGCAAACCTCGCCGTCGCCCGTCGCGGCCAACGTCGCTAAGCTGAGGACGGTGGGCGTTTTGCGGAGCAAGGCAACGGGGTGGGCACCGACGGCCCTGGCACTGGCACTGGCCGGCTGCGGCGGCGGCGGAGACGACGGATTCGATTTCAACACCGGCGGTCCCACGGCCGGCACCGGTGTGATGCCGACGACCGGGGCGACCGGCGACGACTCGGGCACGAGTGACGCGGGCACCGACGCGGGGCCCACGACCGGCATGGACGGTAGCGATGGGCCAGCCGACTCGGGCTCCGACGGCAGCGGCGACGACGGACCGATGATCGTGCCCGGCGAGCCGTGCATCGGCGTCGACATGATCTTCGTCGTCGACAACAGCGAGACGATGGCCGAGGAACAGGCGCGGCTCGTCGGCAGTGCGGCGGCGTGGGTCAACCAGGTCAACACCAACATCCCCAGTGGGATGGACGGCTTTCACATCGGCGTGCTGGCCACGGACGACTCGACCTTCAAGACGACCGACGGAGTCGGCACCGCGTGCGCGTTCGCCAGCGGCGAGGTCTGGATGGAGCTCGGACCCAACCTCGGCACCGAGCTCGCGTGCGCGCTGGCGCAGGGCATCGACGGCGATCCGGACGAGCGACCGATGGACAACGTCCTCGACGCGCTCTCGGACGAGGCCCTGATGCCCGAGGGGCGCCACGAGGGATTCTTGCGGGACGACGCGCTGCTGGTGATCGTGCTGCTGACCGACGAAGAAGACGACCTCGAGAAGGTCACGGGCTGGGGCTCGTCCGGTGATCCGGCCGCGTGGGTGCAGACCCTGGTCGACCGCAAGGGCGGCTTTCATCAGAACGTGGTGCCGCTGAGCCTGATCGGGCACGAACCGCCCAACGCCTGTCCGCCGTTTCAGTGGGACGGTGCCTCCGGCGCCGAGATCGCGCCCCGGCTCATCGAGTTCACCGAGAGCTTCCCGGCGGGCGCCTACGGCGACATCTGCGAGCTCGAGTACAACACGTTCCTGTCGAGCGTCGTGACCGGCGTCGCGTCGGCGTGCGGCAACGTCGCGAGCTGAGACCGGCGGTCGAAAACGGCAAACGGGCCCGGATCGATCCGAGGCGAGCGGCTACGCAGATTGCAGCCGCCGCCCGTCGGCGCGCTCGATCACCGTTTGGACTGCACGATGACATCTCGCGTTCTTCCCCTCGTTGGAGCCTGTCTGGTCGCATGCGTGGTCGGTTGCGACCCCGTCGTCACGGTCGACGCCGCCGACGGCACCGATGGCGGCGCGGAGGGGTCGGGCGACGATGGCGCCGATTCGGCCGGCCCCGGTGCGGGGTCCGGCGGGACCGGGGGCACGACCCCCATGCCCTCGGCGGACGACGACGGGACGGGCGACCCGGGGCCAGGCCCCACGCCCGACCCGGCGCCGTTTTGCGGCAACGGCGTCGCCGAAGAGGGCGAGGCCTGCGACGGCACCGACATCAAGACGTGGGAGTTCGGCCCGACGTGCGCGACCGAGGCGGGCCCCGGCTACGACGGCGTGCTGGGCTGCAACGATGACTGCCAGCTCGATACGTCGCTGTGCACGCTGTCGTGCGGTGATGGGGTCGTCAACCGGTTCGAGGAAGAGTGCGACCCGGCGGCGGACGAGCCGATCTCGTGTGCCGATTGGATGGGCCCGGGCTGGGTCGGCGACGTCGCGTGCACCACCGAGTGCTGGATCGACGCCTCGGTGTGCCAGCAGACCTGTGGCAACGGGGTGATCGACGAGGGCGAGGCGTGCGACGGCGAGGCGCTCGGCGACGCGACCTGCGAAGGGCAGGGATACGTCGGCGGCACGCTGCAGTGCGACGCGACCTGTCAGCTCGACGTCGGCCAGTGCCACTCGTGCGGCGACGGGATCAAGGCCGCCGGCGAAGCTTGCGACGGCACGGACTTCGGGGCGACGACCTGCGGCACGCTCTTGCCGGGGGCGACCGGCGAGCTGCAGTGCGACGCGTCGTGCCAGATCACGACGTCCGCGTGCACGGCCGGAGCCGCCGTGATGATCTCGGAGATCATGGTCGTGGCCCTCGCCAACCCGGTGCAGAGCGCAGGCGAATGGCTGGAGCTGTACAACCCCAGCGACGCCGAGGCGTTCGACCTGCTCGGATGCCAGCTCCAAGGCCAAGCGTTGTTCGAGACCTTCGAGATCGGGCAGAGCGTGCTCGTGGCGCCCGGCGGCTTCGTCACGCTCGGCAAGGGGACCGCGGCCGAGCTCGGCTTCGTGCCCGACATCGAGCTGCCGGCGCAGACCTCCTTCCTCAACGACGGCGACTCGATCCGCGTGCTCTGTGCCGGCGTCGTGTTCGACGAGGTCGAGTACGGTGGCGCCGCGTGGCCGTCGCTGGATCCCGGGATCTCGATCGCGCTCGATCCCACGAGCATGACGCCGGTCGGCAACGACCAGGGGCTGTCGTGGTGTGCCTCGTCCGACGAGTACGCGCCGCAGCTGTTCGGCACGCCGGGCGCGGCAAACGTCTGCGCCGTCGCCGGTCCGTAGGGGGCTAGCAGGTTTCTGAGAAACGCTTCGTTGCCCTCAACTGGTCAAGGCAACGCTTCGATGAACGCTTCCGTCGGTGTTTTGAATCCGAGCGTTGTCCGAGGCCGCTCGTTGAGCTCCGCAGCGACCCGGTCGAGCTGCGCCTGCGTGTAGCCGTCCAGAGCGTGGCCCTTCGGGAAGTATTGGCGGAGCAGGCGGTTGGTGTTCTCGTTCGACCCTCGCTGCCATGGACTATGGGGATCGACATGGGCCTGGATGAGGAGCCGTTCGACGCGACGGCAGAACCACGCGTTGGCGCGGATACGCGACAGTGACGCACCTCGACAAGGCGCTGAGCCCCCATCGCTGCCACGGATTCGGGCACGGGCACGGGCACGGGCACGGGCACCGAGCAGACTGCTCCAAAACGCTCCGCGTTTTGGAGCAGTCTGCTAGCGCTTCCGACGGCGGCGCAGGCCCAGCAGTCCCACGCTCGCGAGCCCGAGCCACGCGGGCGATGGCGCGGTGCCGCCGCAGCGGCAGCCGCCGCCGCCGTCGTCGTCGGCGGCCGGGGCCTCGCCCACGACGCCCAGGAGCGTCACCAGGTACGCGGTGTACGTGCGGCCCGCCGCGTCGGTGAGGTCGACGCGAATGCGCACCGTGTCGCCGGTCTCGGCCGGCGCATCGAAGTCGAGGTCGAGGGCGCCGGTCTGCACGGGCACGTCCTCGGCGAACGGCACCCACTCGGGCTCGTCGACGCCCTCCGCGGTCCCCCAGTACGCGGTCATGGTGGTGCCTTGGGACGCGACGACGCAGCCGGGAATCGCCAGCGGCTCCCCGCGCGTCGCCAGCGGGCTCGACAGCGGCTCGATGAACAGCGAGGGACCCGCCGAGTCGGGGTCGCCGGGCGCCTCGAGCCGGATCGCGCCCTGACGCAGCGACCACAGGTTGTTCTCCGGCTCCCAGGTGTAGCCGTACACGAGCCACGTTCCCGGGGGGACGTCGGTCGTGTCCCACTGCACACCCATGGCGGCTTGGGCCATCGTGATCGGCACTCGCGCGTCGTCGGCGGTGATCGGGACCCAGCTGCCGGCGGGCCACAGCGAGGACTTTTCGAGGATGTCGTCGTCGCCGAAGATCTTGGTGATGTCCCCGTTGGCCTCGGCGCGGTCGTAGTCGCTCTGGTTGATCCAGGTGGGCGGCGTGAAGTCGAACCGCTGCCGGCCGAACGCGAAGAACTGGTGCTGGCGGCTGTCGGTCAGCTCGTCGGGGGTCAGCTCGGTATCGTCGAACGGCACCGAGTAGGGGATGTCGACGACGTCGCCCTGCGCGACGGTCTGCATGCAGGCGACCTCTCCGAACACCGCGGGGGTCCGGGGGCGCAGGCCGTTGGCGGCGAAGGCGGGGGTGGCGGCGAGGGCGATCCCGAGGCACACGAGGATGCGGCGCATCGGCCAGAGGATAACGCGGTCGCCCCGGGGCCGAGCGCGACGGATCGTCGCGGGGGACGCCCACGACGTGATCCCGTCGCGGGGATGCGCTACCGTCTCCGCCGAGCGTGTCCTCGGTGATCGATTGCTCCACGTGCGTGCGCTGGGTCGCGCTCGGCGCGTTCGTGGTCGGGCTCGGGAGCTGCGACGGCGACGGCGGCGGCGGTGAGCCTCCCGCCTGCGTCGAGCTCGCCACGGCCAGCTGCACCCCGCTGTACGAGCCCACGTACGCCAACGTGTTCGCGCAGACGATCCAGCCCCGCTGCGGCACCGCCGGAGCGGCCTGTCACGCGACCGCCGACGCCATGGGGGCCGATGGCGGGTTCATCGTCGGCGACGCGGCCGCCACCCACGCGGCGCTGCTGCAGGGTGGCTTCGTCGAGCCCTCCGATCCCGCGTGCAGCGAGGTCGTCGTTCGCCTCGAGATCGACGACGACGTCCTGCGCATGCCTCCGGGCAGCTCGGCGCTCCCCGAAGGCGAGCGCTGCGCCGTCGCGGAGTGGATCCGACAGGGAGCGATGCCATGAGACGGACACGTCGGCTCTCGGTCGCCGTCCTGGTCGCCTTGGCCGCGGCCGCGACCGCGTGCAAGGACGACGAGACGCCCGACGGGCTCGATCTCGACAATCCTCGGCTCGATCCGAAGTACTGCGAGTCTTGCCACCCCACGCACTACCGCGAGTGGCTCGGGAGCATGCACGCGTACGCCGGCGAAGACCCGGTGTTCCTCGCCATGAACGCGCGCGGGCAACGAGAGACCAACGGCGCGCTCGGGGACTTCTGCGTCAACTGCCATGCTCCGCTGGCCGTGCGCATGGGCCTGACCACGGACGGCCTGAACCTGCCCGAGCTGCCCCAACAGGTGCGCGGGGTCACCTGCTTCTTTTGCCATACCGTCGAGTCCGTCGATGGCACGCACAACAATCCGCTGACGCTCGCCGGAAACTCGGTGATGCTCGGAGCGATTCACGACCCGGTCGACAACGAGGGACACAGCTCGGCGTATTCGGCCTTGCTGGACTCGGCGACGATGGAGTCCGGCGACATGTGCGGCACGTGCCACGACATCGTCACCGATGCCGGCGTGCACCTCGAGACGACCTACGCGGAGTGGCAGCGCAC
>CALBMM010000005.1 GCA_937896535.1 uncultured Pseudomonadota bacterium | reverse complement strand
TACGCGGCCCGGATCCCGGCCCGGCGCAAGGCGACCTCGTCGTGGGTCAGCAGGGCGCACAGGGCCTGGAAGTGGCGGAGGTCGAAGGTCGCGGGGCGAATCCGCATCAGCATCCCCGCGGTTCGGATGCACGCGAGCGCGTCGCCCTCGGCCAGGCGCGTGAGCACCTGCGCCGACGTCACGCACGACAGCGCGGCCCGAACCTCGCCCTCGATCGCCGCGGCACGCTTGCCCTCGACCCGCAGGAATCGGCATGCGCCGTTGTGGTCCTCGCCGTGCAGGATTTCGGTGTCGTCGTCGGCGACGTAGCGGCGCGACGCGAGCACGTCGTGGCCCCGCGGCGTGTCGCCGGTCGGGCGCCAGCCTCGTGCCTGCGCCAGCGCGCCGACGGCCTGCGCGCTCACCCCATGGTCGAACACGATCGTCACGACGTCGGTCACGGCTCGTCCTCCAGGTCGTCGTCGAACGGATCCTCGATCCCGATCGGGTCGTAGGGATCCCAGTGCGGGGGGGCGAGGCCGGCGTCGAGCATGCGCTCGATCTCCGCGCGCAGCTCCTCGTCGGGTTCGAGCAGCGTCCGCTCTTCGAGCAACGACTCGAAGTTGTACGCGACGGCGATGTTGACGATCGTCTCGCGGACCAGCGCGACCTCGTGGCCGGCGTGTGCCCGCCACACGTCGTGGGCGTCGAGCTCGCCGTGGCGCAGCGCCGACAGGACATACAGCAGGCCCGCGAGCTGCTCGTGGTCGCCCGCCTCGTCGAGCTCGCGCAGCTTGGGCTGCAGCAGTGGCGCCGAGTCGAACACGAGTCCGAGGGTGGCCGCGAGGGCGTCCAGCGGCAGGTCGGTCGGGTAGTCGGCCTCGAACGCGGCGTTGAGTCCCTCGATCACGTCGGGATGCGGATTGGGGGCGTACCGGATCTCGAGCACCACGAGGTCGTCGTGGTGCAGCTCGAGGGTCACGTAGGCACGGCTGTGGCGCAGGCGACGGGTCATCGACCACACGTGCGCGTCCGACTGGGCGGCGCACGCCTGCTGGCGCGTCTCGATCTTCGCGTCGCGGTCGGGCTGGTCCGGGATCACGTCGGGCCAGGGATCGTCGTCGAACGCCGCCCCCCAGGCACCCGACTCGAGGTAGGGGCTCAGCGACAGGTACTGCTCGAGCCCGAGCATCCCGGCGGTCTCGAGCTCGCCCGTGACCGGGTGGGGCACGACGAGTCCTCCGGTGTAGCCGAGGAACACGCGGTGGATTCGGGGCAGCTCTCGGCGCGTCGGACGGCCGGTGCTCAGCGGATCGACGCACGCGGCGATCCGCTCCGCCGACGTGCCGACGTCGATCCACAAAAATGGCGGCATGTAGGCCGACCACGCCAGCCACAGACGATCGGGCTCCGCCTCGTCGATCCACAGCTCGGCGAAGTCGGGCTGGCCGTCGCGGGTCGGACGGATCGGCAGGCGTGCGACCGGGACCATGGTCGTGAGGCGATTGCGCGCGTGGGCGAGCGTCGCCTCGGTCATCATCGTTCCGGTCAGTCCCGTCTCGTACGCGGTGCAGACTTCGGCGGCGTGACGCCGGCGCGCGTCCTCGTCCAGCCACGCGATGCCCCGCTCGCGCAGCGGGAGCGCGTCGCGCAGGTCCTGCAGCCACTTGGGCGCGTCGTCGATCCACCGCACGTCGGGGGCCGGCGGGGGTCCGATCACCGCGGCGAGGGCCGGCATGTCGCGCGCGTCGGCCAGACGCGGGTCTGCGGAGGCGCGACGGCGCAAGGCGGGGTCGAGCGCGAACGCGGCGCGCCACTTGGTCGCCGCGCTGCCGTGGGGGGCGGCCAACGTGGCGATGACCGCGGCTTCGTAGTGCGCGTCGACGAGGTCGGACTCGAGGGCGAGGGCTTGCTCCACGCACTCGAGCGCCCGGTCGTAGTTGCCCGTCCCGACGTGGAGCGTCGCCGCGTCGACCCAGCGCAACGCATTGCCGTCGTTGCTGTCCAGCCCCAGCCGCACCGACGCGATCGCCTCGGCGACGTCGCCGGCCAGCCAGGCCAGCCGGCCCCTGGCATGCGCGAGGTCGGCGGGAGGGACCAGGTGGTCGGCGCGGGCGGCTGTCTCGGCCCGCGTCAGCCGCTTGCGCGCATCCTCGAGATCCTCGGCGGACGCGCGGCAGTGCGCCGACAGGTACAGCGCCAGCGACCGGGCGTGTCCGGCGTCGACGACGGCGTCGAAGTCCGCGATCGCGTCGGCGTTGCGACCGGCCCGGGCCCGCAGCACGCCGCGAAACAGACGCTCGTCCGAGGTCAGGTCGGTCACGTCGTCGACGAGCGCCAGCAACGGCGCGTCGTCACCGAGGTCGAATCCGCGAATGTCGGCGCACGTGGCGTCGAAGTACGGGTCGTGCATTCGGGGTCGGGCGGTTCGAGGGGCTGGCTCAGCGGTGGCCGCGGCGGTCGACGATGCGCTGGCGATGGTGCTCGTCTACGCTCGTCCGAACGATCGGATGGTTGCGGCCGCCGCTGACGCGGCGCAACGAGCTGATGCCTTCGAAGTCGGCCGGCAGCGGTGCGAGGTACAGGACCTCGTCGCCGTCGGGCATGATCTGCGCGACCGCGGGTTGGCGGATCGTCGTGCCGTCACCGCGCTCGAACACGATCTCGGTGTCGCTGGCGACCTCGTTGCCGGTCAACGCGCCCGGCACGGTGATCCAGCGCTCGGTACCGTCGTTGAGCAGTGCGCCCATCAGCAGCGAGCCGCTGTAGGGGTCCTCCGGTCCGACGTTGCCGTTGCCGGGGTAGTCGGCGTCCCACGTCGACAACGTCTCGATGACGGGCTGGATCTTGTTCCATCCCCACGTGCCGACCCAAGTCGGCGTGCAGTACGTCATGTAGTCCTTGTGGACGGTGGGGTGACGCCACGAGAAGTCGACGACGCCGAAGCCCCACTCGCCCACGTCGCC
Organism: uncultured Pseudomonadota bacterium; assembly: GCA_937896535.1. Classification (GTDB taxonomy): domain Bacteria; phylum Myxococcota_A; class Polyangia; order Nannocystales; family Nannocystaceae; genus CALBMM01. The sequence continues at coordinate 60,673 of CALBMM010000005.1, read as the reverse complement.
GCCGGGGAAGGGATAGGAGGGATCGGGGCCGCCTTCCATGCCGTTGCACGTGACGTGGCGACGGCCGGCGGAGTGGCCGACCTCGTGCACGAACGTCTCGGCCGTCAGCTCGGGTGTGTGCGAGTAGCCCGACGAGACCCGCTGGGCCGCGGCGTCCATCGAGGTCGGGTCGCTGGGAATGTTGAGCGCCTGCCCGACGACGTTGTCCTCGGGGTACATGCAGTAGTCGATGAGCCCGTAGTAGTAGGTCTCCGGCAGGGCGCCTTCGTCGAAGCGCAGGCCGCTCATGAACACGTTGAGCGCGCTGTACGAGGCGTTGCCCGTCCACGGGATCGGCTCGTGCACTTCGAGCTGTACCTGGTCGACGGGGTTTTGCATGAGCATCAGGTCGTGAAACAGCTGCATCGTCTCCGGCGAGGTGTCCGGGACGGAGTCGCAGCCCGCGCCGTCGTTGTAGGCGAACGGAACGACGACCACCTTGATCAGCTGGTAGCTGTCCTCGATGCCGATGAGCTGGGGCGTGCCTTCGACCTCCGGGAAGAACGGCGGTGCGTCCGGTGCTCCGTCCGCGAAGGCGGGGTCGGTCTCGAACAGCTCGATCGAGTACGTGAGTCCCGGCACCGTCAGCTCGGCCTCGATGCCCCACCAAAACACGCGGTCGGGGTCGCCGATGAAGCTCTCGCCGTCGACCATCTTGGTGTCGATACGACGCTCGACCGTGCCGTCGGGCCACTCCAGGATCAGGTGCGCTTCGATCTCGCGGGGCTGGAAGTCCGCGTCGAGCGTCCAAAAGCCCCGCACGAGGGTGACGCGGCCCTGCAGGAGTCGGGCGACGCGATCGGCCGGGCCGACCCACGCTCCGTCCTCGCCGATCGCCACGCCCACGCCTTGGTTGGCCTCGACCGAGTCGATCCGGATGCCTCGCGCGGCAATCATGTCCGACGGCGGCGCACCGGTGGATACGTCCACGCCGTCGCTCGCGCTGGCGCCGGACGTCGACGTGGCCGAGCCCGCGGTGCCCTCGGTCCCTCCCCCGTCGGCCACGGTCCCGCCGTCACCGTCGGCGGATCCGTCGTCCTCGGCGGGACAGCCGAGGGCGAGAAGAGACGACGCAATGAGGTAAGGGACGGCAGCGCACCGCATGACGGCAGCCTACCAAACCTCGGGCCGGGCAGCGTTCGGGCTCAGCGTCGGCGGTGGATGAGCCGCTGGTGGTGATGCTCGCGAACGGCGCCGCGCTCGACGAGCTGACGCCGTCCACCGACGACGCGCGTGATCGCGTGCACGTCCTCGAACCGGTCGGGCAGGGGCGCGACGATCTTGAGGTCGTCGGTGTCGGGCAGAAGCTGCATCACCGCGGGAGTGCGCACCGTCACGCCGTTGCCGAAGTCGTACTCGACCTCGGCGTCGCCGAGGACCTCGTAGCCGGTCAGTCCGCCGGGCACGGTGATCCACGTCTCGTCGCCGTTTTCGAGCACGACGCCCAGCAGCAGCGAGCCACCGTAGGGATCTTCGGGCGCGACGTTGCCGTTGCCCGGGTAGTTCGCGTCCCAGGTCGACAGCGTCTCGATGACCGGCTGCACCTTGTTCCAGCCCCAGGTACCGACCCACGTCGGGTGGCAGTAGGTCATGTAGTCCTTGTTGACCGTGGGGTGGCGCAGCTGGAAGTCGATGACCCCAAAGCCCCACTCGCCCACGTCGCCGCCGTCGAAGGGATAGGTCGGATCCCAGCCGGCCGCGCCGCCGCAGTCGACGTGCATGCGGCCCTGCGAGTGACCCACCTCGTGCACGAAGGTCTCGGCGGACCAGTCCGGCTGCAGCGACAGTCCCGAGGAGACGCGCTGGTACGCCGCATCCATCGACGTGGGGTTGGTCGGAATGCCCAGGGCCTGCCCGCCGGCGTCGCCCAGACCGCCGGCGCAGACGTCGACCAGACCATAGTAGTAGGTCTCCGGAAGCGCGCCTTCGTCGAAGCGCAGCTCGGACAGGAACGTGTTGAGCTGGCCGAAGGCGGTCAGCTGCTCGTTCCACTCGATGGGCTCGTGCAGCACGATCTCGGTCGCATCGACCGGGTTCTGCATGTACAGCAGATCCTCGAACAGCTGCATCGTGGAATCGGAAGTGTCGGGCTGCGTGGTGCAGCCGCCGCCCGGCTCGTTGTAGTTGAACGGAACGATGACGGCCTTGATCAGCTGGTAGCTGTCTTCGATGCCGATGAGCTGCGGCGTGCCCTCGACCGACGGGAAGAAGTTCGGGGCCGTCGGCGCGCCTTCGGTCGGCGTGCCGTCGGCCTCGTACAGCTCGATCGAGTACGTCAAGCCCGGCACGGCGAGCTCGGCTTCGATGCCCCAGAAGAAGACGCGGCCGAGGTCGCCGATGAAAGCGTCGTCCTCGATCATCTTGCTGTCGATGCGTCGATCGACCGTCCCGTCGGGCCACTCGAGGACGAGGTGGGCCTGGATCTCGCGCGGCTCCCAGTCGGCGTCGAGCTGCCAGAAGGCGCGGATGAGGGTGACGCGGCCCTGCAGCAGTCGCGCGATGCGGTCACCGGGTCCGACCCACGCGCCGTCCTGGCCGATCGGAATGCCGACGCCCTGGTTGGCCTCGACCCAGTCGATGTGCAGACCACTCGCGGGCACGAGCCCGTCGCCGGTACCACCGGAGGAGCCGTCGCCGGTGCTGTCGACCGCGCCGGTCGCCGTGACGTTCGTGGCGCCGGAGGTATCGGCCGCGCTCGTCTCGGCCGCGCTCGTCTCGCCCCCGGTACCGCCACCATCCTCGGCGGGGCAGCCGGCGGCGACCATGGCCAGTCCGACCCAACGCCGCCACATCGACGCGTTTTTCATCGGGTCAGCTTACCACGCACGTACCGACCTCTTGCTGGCCGACAGGCCCGGTGATATTCGCGCAGGTCTGCCGTGGGTCGGACCGTGCGACCGGCCGCCCGCGCGACGAGACCCCCATGGGCGTTTGGAATGTGGTCGAGGGCTGGCTCGGTGGTCGGCCCAAGCTGACGGTGGACCTCGAGGCCGATCGCGTCGCGATCGGCGGGCTCCTCGCCGGCAAGATCACGGTGGAGTCGGGGCGACGCGGGGTCGAGCTCGATGGACTTCGGGTGTGTCTGCTGCGGACGGCGGTGCGCTCGCGCGACGGCTCCCCCACGGGCGACATCGTGCAAAAGACGGTGGTCGACGCGATGGTCGGCTCGGGGTTGCGGTTGCAGGCACGCACCGGCGAGGCGGTGTCGTTCGCGATTCGGGTCCCGCCGGACACCGAGCCCAGCAACGAGAACACGAGCTACCGGATTCGCGTGCAGTTTCGCGATGCGTCGGGCAAAGGCCCCAAGCACCAGCGAGCCGTGCGGATCGTCGACGCGGCGCTGGCCCGCCCGGAGCTGCCGGCGATCGAGGCGCGGTGGCCGGCGCTGGCCGCCGACGAGGCGGGCGACGCGACGGCCGACGCACTCCGCGAGCTTCGCTTCGTCCACGACCCCGACGAGGCGGCCAACGATTTTCTCGCGGTCGAGCCTCGGTTGGCGCAGCTGCTGCGCACCGGCTCGCCGTCGGTGCGCGACGCGGCCATGGACACCTACGCCGACGTGCTGGCCGGGCGTGGCGGACCCCCCCACGTCGCTCGCCTGCGCGCGGTGCTCGACGCGGGTCCTGCCGATCCCGAGTGCGCCAAGCTCGTGGCCACCGCGGCGCGGATCGGGGGCGACCACGCGATGGACCTGCTGTCGGCGTACGCGTCCCACGACGATGCCGGCGTGCGTCGGGCGGTGGTGCAGGGGGCGGCGACGCTCTCGGCCGGCAACGGCTCCAAGCGCGAGCTGATGCAGTCGCTGATGCGGGACCCCGACCCCGGCGTGCGGGCCGGTGCGATGCGCGGGCTGGCCGACTTCGTCTCGAATCCGATGGTCGTCGAGGCCGTCGCGGCGCACACCACCACGGAACCCGCCTCGGTCGTGGTGGAGGCGTGCGTGCAGACATTGGCGGCCGCGCTGCATCCCGGCGACGACGACGTGGTGCGCCCCGTGTTCGAGCGGCTCGCCGTGCATGCGCAACCGCGGGTGCGCGCGGCGGTGGCTCGGTCGCTGCACGCCGGGCGCAACGAGGCCTGGGTCGGTTCGCTGATCGGCCAGCTATTGCGTGACGAGGTGGCCGACGTTCGCGCGCAGACGTCCGCCGAGCTGCGCCGCTACGGCGCGGCTGCCCAACCGCATCTGGGACGTCTCGAACAGATGGCCCGCGAGGACGAGGATCCCGACGTTCGCGGCGCGGCGCTGTCGAGCCTTCCGGGACTGCTGCGTGCGGCCGACCTCGTGGACTTCCTCGCCGAGATCGTGGACGCCGATCCCCCCGCACCGGTGCTGCGCGGCGTGTTGGCCGGGATCAAGCATCATCCGGATCCGGCGTACGCCGGCTTGGTGGACGAGCTGGCCGACCACCCGGACAAGAGCCTGGCGCATCTGGCCCGCGAGCTGATCTGACGCTCGGGCCGCCTCGCGTCGAGTCTACCCGGCGCGTCCCGGATAGTCCTCGAGATCGAGGTACTCCACGGTCTTGAGGATCGCATTGACCATGTGCCCCGGCACCTCGATCCGGATGATCGGATCGTCGAACGAAAACGGTACGCCACCCAGTCCGAGCGCGGGCTGGGGATGGGACTGCGTCTCGCCGGCGCGAAACTGCAGGCGCTGAAGAAACTGCGCCGCGATGATCGAGGACTTGCGGTAGCGCGCCTTGTGCTCTTCGTCCCCCGCCCAGTCCGCCATCCGGTACGCGTCGATCGTTCCCTCGAGCTTGAGGATCGTTCGCCACGTGGGTGTCGTCTCCGACTCCACGAACCCGCCGATCCAGCTCTCGTCCACGTCGTCGAGCGGGGTGAACTGCCCGTCGACCACCGGGTCGGCGACATGGAACACGAACTCGGGCAGCCAGTCGTCCGGGCGCACGCCGTACAGCTCGGTGAGCGGTTCGTGGGCCCACAACCCGTAGATGTGAAACGAGTCGATCCACGTCTCGTCGTCGCGATGGTCGGAGAAGAACTTCCCCACGGTTTCCAACGTGTCGAGGTAGGTCTCGTCCTTCGTGTGGTCGTACAGCCGCCACAGGGCGAGATGAGCCTGCGCGTAGCTGAGCGGGCTGCCCTCGTTGAAGCTGCCGTCGGCGTCGATCATCGTCAGCAGGTGCGCGCCGAGCTGGTCGATCGTCTCGTCCCAGGCGGTCGTGCCCGTCACCTGCGCGTGCTGGGCCATCGCCATCGACAGCAGCGACGTCGCGCCGAGGTCCGACAGCCGTAGGCTTCCGTCGGGCTGCTGCACGGCGTAGCCCACCAGATGCGACAGCCCGCGCTCCACGTTGAAGCGAAACTCCTCGCGTCGCGTGAACGCGTACAGCCACGTCAGCGAGAACACCGACACCGACTTGCGGTGCACGTTGTTGGCTTCGTTGTACGTGTCCGCCACCGGGTCGTACTCGTAGTGGAAGCCGACATCGGCGTCGGCCATCCGCATCTGGTAGTAGCCGCACATCGCCGCGGTCATCACCAGTCCCGGATCACCGGCGTCGGTTGCCGTCTCGACCAGCGGCAGTGGTGTCGTCGGCCACGTCGCCTCGTCCATCGGCACGTCCATGTGTGGCGGCGTCTCGTAGGTGAACGCGACCCGTGGAGGGTCCTCGACATCCCAGCTGTCCTCGGGCGCGCACGCCGCGAGCGCTACGCCGGCTACCACCGCTGACACTGCGCGATACACCGCCGCAGGGTACACGGCCCGCGCGCGCGTGTGCCCGGGCTCGGCCCGCGCTATCGTGGCCCGGTGTCCGACGCCACCGACGCCGTCCTTGCCGCCAATGCGCGCTTCTACGACGCGTTCGAGGCGCGTGACGCCGACGCGATGGACGAGAGCTGGTCGACCCACCCCGACGTCTCCTGCGTGCACCCCGGCTGGCCCCCGATCCGCGGCCGCGACCAGGTGATGGCCAGCTGGCGTTCGATCTTCGACAACGACGAAGGCCCGACGCCGAGCTGCGAAGCGCCCACCGTCGCCCTGCACGGCGAGTCGTCGGCCACGGTGCTGTGTCGCGAGCGTTTGGGCAACGTGGTGCTCATCGCCACCAACGTCTTCGTCGGCGGCCCCGATGGCTGGCGGCTGACCCACCACCACGCCTCCGCGCTGGCCCGCGTGCCGCCCACGCCCGAGCTCGACGACGACTTGCTGCCGAACTGAGTCCTGCGGTCGAAGGCGTCCTGCGCCGGATCTCGGCTCGACCCAGGGGGACCCCCACGATGCCCGACGCCCTCGACGCCGCGGCCCGCCGCACCCGCCTTCAGCTGGCCAAGGAGCTCGCCGCATCGGTGGGGCAGGGCGTGCTGGCCCCGCTGTCGCTACGCCGATCACGGGCCGTGTCTCCGCGCCGCGCCGACCTGCGCACGGTGGTTTTCGTGCACGGCCTGGCCGGATCCGGCGCGGGTTTTTGGCCGATGCGCCTGTGGTTGCGCGCCTGCGGCATCGACCGCCAGCTCGCCTACGACTACCCCACCGTCGGCCTGCGCCGACGCACCGGCACGGTCGAAGCGATGGCGATCACGCTCGACCGCGAGATCGATGCCCGCGTTCGAGGCGGCCGCATCGACATCGTCGCCCACTCCATGGGCGGCCTGGTCGCCCGCACGTGGATCCAGCTGCTCGGGGGCCACCGTCGCGTCGACCGCCTGATCACGCTCGCGACCCCGCACGGCGGCACCGAGTCGGCGGCGTGGCTGCCCTCCGCGGTCGGCGTGCAGCTGCGCCCCGGTTCCGAGCTGCTGCGTCGTCTCGACGATGCCCCGGTGCCGGCGCACGTGCACGCGACCTCGATCGTCGCCGGCGGCGACACGGTCGTGCGACCGCTCGCGTCCGCGAGGGCGCCCTGGGGGACGCACGTGGAGCTCGCCGACCTCGGCCACACCTCGATGCTCATGGCGCCGCGCGTGTTCGCGGCCGTACACGACGCGCTGTGTCGTCCCGCGTCGGCTCGGTAGCGAGCCGGACCGCCGCGCGCGTCAGTACCGGATCTCGGCGCGGACCCAGCCGGCCCAGACCGGCTTGTCGGTCTCGCCGTCGGCGTCGACGAACCCGACGCCGGGGAACAGCACGGCACCCTGCAGGCCCGCCTGAAACCACACCTTGCGCAGCTCGTAGCGTCCGCGCAGTCCGAGGTCGAGCTCGGTGCCGAGGTAGCGGCGCTTCGTTCGACCCCCCAGCGAGTTGGTCGGGTCGCCGCCGCGCAGGCGCGTCGCGAACGGATCGGCCATGGGGACCGCGGAGGCGGCAAGCAAAGGCCCGCCCCACAGCTCGAAGCGCTCGAGCACCGCGTATCTGGCCTTCGGATGCCAGTACACCACGTTGGTGACCGAGCCCTCCGTCGGGATGTATTGCGTGCCGTTGGGTGGCACGCCGAGCAGGTCCGGATCCTCCGCCAGTCGCTGCGACCGCGCCGTCTGCCAGCCGCGGTAGTACTGGAACATGACCAGCCCGGCCGTGTAGCCGGGCGCGGCCTTGAAGTCGTTGATCTGATCGTCGTCGGGATTGGTGTCGCCCGACATCGCGCCCGCATCGAACCCGAACAGCCACGTCTTGGGATTGCCGAGGTAGCCGCGCACGGCACCGGCCGCCTGCAGCACGCGGTGCTGCTCGAAGTCCCCGCGCGCGAACGTGGTCCGCCCGGCGATCATCGCCGCCTCGAACGCGCCGATGAGCGTCAGCTTCGGCCGCACCTGCTTGGCGCCCTGACCCGCGAAGTCGATCACCCCGACCTCGAGGTCGGAGTCGTCGGGATAGATGTCGCCGTCGTCGGCGGAGCGCTGCTTTCGGTACGCCCCGTACGCGCCGATCCAGTTGCCGGGCGCGTGCTCGGGCTGCCAGCGCACCACGGCGATGCCCTGCCCGGCGAGGTCACCGTCGACGAGACTCGCGTTCGGATCGCGGAACACCAGGTCGGCGCCGAGCGCCACGACCACGTCCTTGCCCGCACCGCCGGCCCGTGCGAAGGGCTTGGTCCCGAACAGGATCCGCTCCTGGATCGATCCGTCGCCGTCGTTGCCGAACTTCATGTCGCCGAAGCGGTCCATGTTGTTGCCGTCGTTGGCGACGAGACCGAGCCCCCACGAAAACGACATCTGCCCCAGCCGCAGCTGGCCGACGCGCGTCGTCCACTGCAGATACAGCTCGCGTGGGTCCACGACGCGGAAGTCGGTGGCGACCGGCGGCTGCCCGTTGTCGATGATGTCCTGCACCACCGGATCGTTGGAGCCCCGTGGCGCCCACTGGCCGTTGGCGACGTCGAGCATGCCGACGATCTGCAGCTGCTCGCGCACGCCGAAGCCGAAGACGGGCCGCCAGCGCACGCGTCCGCCGACCTCGAGCCCTTCGCCGATCTGGGTGCCGTCGCGGTCGAGCGAAAACTCCGACACCGCGCCCAAGCGAGTGCGCACCTGCAGGTCCGGCGTGAAGTGGAAGCGGTGGCGCGATCGATCGACAGGCGGCTCGCCGTCGCTCGTGACGACCTTCGGCGCGTCGGGATCGGCGCGCCACGCCGAGATCTTCGCCTGCTCGTCGGGATCCCAGCCCGTCATCGTCGACAGCAACCGTGGCGGCTTGCGCGGTGCAGCGTCACCGTCGGACGTCGCGGCCTCGGTACCGTCGGGCGCGGGGGCGGGCTCCGGATACCCCGCGACCGGAATGTCCGGCGGCGTGTTCGGGTCCGCGGCAGCCTCGGGCGGGCTCACCGCGAGCGCGGCCAGCAGCACTGCCGTGGGCGTCATCGCGGGCACGCTAGCAAATCTCGCTCGACCGCGTGCCGTTTGCGCGCCCACCCGCGATCGCAAAGAGAGTGGGCTCACTTGCCCTCGCGAGGCGCCCGGATCGTCGTGCTGGCGTCCGGCCGGCTTTTGTCCGACATTCCCCCAATGCGCGGATCCATTCGGCCTTTGACTTCTCTGCTGACCGCTTCGCTCCTCGTCGTGGGTGCGTGTGGCGACGACGGTGGCGGCGGTGGCGACACGACCGGCGCGGGCACGGCCGGCACCGCGGGCACGAACCCGACCGAGCCCACCGGGACGGACCCCACCGACCCCACCAACATGACCGGTGCGGACACGACCGCGGGCACGGACCCGACGGACCCGACCGATCCGACGGACCCGACCGATCCGACGGGCATGGACACCACCGGCGATCCGCCGATGGGCGACGACGTCGCGTTCCGGTTCAACTCGCTGAACCTGCTCGACCCGCACATGTTCGCGCTCGGCGGCATCGACGTGACCACCACGGTCAACGAAAGCTTCAACTCGGGCCTGAACGAAGACGACCCGGAGAATCCGGACGGCGTCCTGGACCTGGGCCTCGTTCTGTACTTCACCCCCCTCGACCAAACCGATGGTGCGTCGGAGTCTTTGGCCTTCGTCAACGCGGACTGCACTGCGCCCGCAGACAGCACGTCCTGCGTGCCGACCCCGGGCGTCGCACCGTTCCCGACGATGTACCTCAACAGCAGCGCCGGTCCGTGCCTCGCCGCCGACCCCGCGCACCTGACGGCGGGGAACACGATGCCGGTCCCCCCCATGGGCCCGTGCTTCACGTCGGACGCGGCGAACATCGAGGTCGTGACCTCGTCGGTCACGATCCCGCTCGCGATGGCGGAAGTCTCTGCGACGTACGTCGGCGACCCGGCCGGTAACCTGGTGGGCGGTCTCGTCCGCGGCTTCATCAGCGACGAGGTCGCGATGAACACGATGGTCGACAACCCGCCGGTCAGTGGCCCGCTCAGCGACTTCCTGCGTCAGCAGGACAACGACGGCGGCGGCTGGTGGATGTACCTCAGCTTCACCGCCCTCCCGGCGCCGTACACCCCGTAGCCGGACGCGCCCCGGCGCAGACCCACGCCCCCGTCGCCATCGCGCGTCGGGGGCGTGCTCGTTTTCCCTCCTGGACGAGCGTGCTATGGACTGCGGTATGAGCGACCGCGACGCCGCCGTAGCCGAGGACCGCATGCAGAAGATCGTCTCGCTGTGCAAACGGCGAGGCTTCGTGTTCCAGAGCTCGGAGATCTACGGCGGTCTGCGCTCGGCCTACGACTACGGCCCGATGGGCGTGGAGCTCAAGCGCAACCTCATGAACGAGTGGTGGCGCGCGATGGTCCACAGCCGCGAGGACATCATCGGCATCGACGCGTCCATCATCATGCACCCGCGGGTGTGGCAGGCCTCCGGGCACCTGGCCAACTTCTCCGACCCGCTGGTCGACTGCCGCGTGTGCGGCGAGCGCTTCCGGGCCGACAAGGCGCCGCGCGCCGAGCCCGGGACCGACACGACGATCGACCTCGCCGACAAGGGCCGGGCCAAGGCCGCCCTCGACAAGCTCACGAGCGAAGGCCACGCCCTCGAGCGCGCCGGCAAGACGCTGACCGGGGCCAAGGTGGGCGAGCGCGGGTACGTGTGTCCGAACTGCGCCTCGCCGTTCATGTCCGAGGAGCGTCAGTTCAACCTGATGTTCCGCACCTCGCTCGGTCCGGTCGATCCGGTGGGCGACGTCATCTCCGTGATCCGCGAGGCGGTCGCCGCCGGCAAGGACGACCGCGGGATCCGTGAAGCGGTCGAGGCGGCGATGGCCAGCGACGCCGTCTACCTGCGCCCGGAGACCGCGCAGGCGATGTTCGTCAACTTCCTCAACGTGCAGCAGTCCACGGGCGCCAAGATCCCCTTCGGCATCGCCCAGATGGGCAAGAGCTTTCGCAACGAGGTCAAGGTCGAGCACTTCATCTTCCGCTCCTGCGAGTTCGAGCAGATGGAGATGGAGTACTTCTGCGAGCCCGGCGAGGGCCCCAAGTACCTCGAGTACTGGAAGGAGCAGCGCGTGGCCTGGTGGAAGTCGCTCGGCATCCGCGACGAGAACCTGCGCTTTCGCAAGCACGGCGACGACGAGCTCGCCCACTACTCCGACGGCTGCTTCGACATCGACTACAAGTTCCCGTGGGGCTGGGACGAGCTGGAAGGCATCGCCAGCCGTACGGACTTCGACCTGCGCGCGCACTCGGACGCCTCGGGTCGCAAGCTCGTCTACTTCGACGCGCAAAAGCCCGATCCGGACACCGGCAAGAACGGCTGGCGCTACCTGCCGCACGTCGTCGAGCCCGCCGCGGGAGCGACCCGCGGTCTGCTCGCGATCCTGTGCGACGCCTACGACGAAGAGGAAGGCGACGCGGAGGGCAAGGGCGCGCGCACGGTCCTGCGCCTGCACCCGCGACTGGCCCCGATCAAGGCCGCGATCCTGCCGCTGGTGAAGAAGGACGGCATGCCGGAAGCCGCGCGCGACATCGTGGAGAAGTTCTTCGCCGCGGGCATCAACGCACGCTACGACGAGCAGCACGCCATCGGGCGCCGCTACGCGCGCCACGACGAGATCGGCACGCCCTACGCGATCACGGTCGATACGCAGACGTTGTCGGACGATACGGTCACGCTGCGTCACCGCGACTCGCGTGAGCAAAGCCGCATCCCCGTCGCGGACGCCGTCGACGTGGTCCGGGCCGCGCTGGCCGATGCGTGATCGCATCGCTATCCTCCGCCTGATAGGAACCCGACGATGAACGAGCCGAGAATGGTCTTTTGCAAGAAGCTCAAGAAGGAGCTGCCCGGACTGCGCTTCAAGCCGTTCACCGACGACTTCGGCCAAGAAGTCTTCGACAACGTCAGCCAGGAGGCCTGGCAGATGTGGCTGCAGGAGTCGCCGCGCTACGTCAACACGTACGGCATCGACCTCGCCACGCAGCAGGGTCGCGACTTCCTACGCGAGCAGATGCGGATCTTCTTCGAGTTCGACGAGGGCGACCTCGCCGACACGGCTTGGCGTCCGCCCGAGGCGTAGGCGGCTCACGGCGTCGCGGGGACTTTGACCCGTCGCGCCACTTCGCGTCGTCGCCACCGCAGCACGAGCGGGGTGCAGGCCAGCCCGGTGACGAAGCCGCCGAGGTGGGCCCACCACGCCGTGTCTTGTGCACTCTTGCCGCCGTACCGCGCCATGAGAACGTGGAAGACGACCCACACGCCCAAGTAGACCCAGGCGGGGATCTTGACCTGCACCCACAAGATCACCTGAAACAGCTTCTGCCGCGGGAACGCCCACAGGTACGCTCCGAGCACGCCGGCGATACAACCCGATGCACCGACGACGGGCAGCGCGGTCGACTTGGTCAGCAGCAGATGGGTGAGGCCGCCGACGAGCCCCGCGGCGACGAAGAACGCCAAGAAGCGCGCCCGCCCGAACAGGTGCTCGACGTTGTCGCCGAACGTATAGAGGAAGTAGGCGTTGCCGAGGATGTGCAGCCACGTCCCGTGTAGGAACATGTACGAGCCCACGGTCCACCAGTCGCCCTCGTGCTTGACCCGGCCGGCGACCAGGCCCCACGTGTAGGTGTCGATCGCTCCGTAGATCTGCAGCAGGAAAGTCGTGAACAAGACGACGAGCAGGGAGTAGACGACCCACGGTGTGCCCCGGGCCGGGTTTTCGACCTCGACGGGCAAGTGGGTGAGCACCTGCGCGGCCCAGATCGCGCCACGCTTGATCCACCGCTCGGTCTTCGTGCCTTGACCCTCGGCGGTCGTGGCATTGGCCAGCTTGCGGCGCTCGTGCCCGTCGAGCCAGATCCCGTGGCAGGTCTCGCACAGGTCGACGGGCGTCGAGATGATGCCCGGCAGCTTCTGTTCGACCATCTTGCCGTGCCCGTGGGGGCATGGGCGGTGCGACGGTGTCTTTTCGTCGTCGAGGACGGCCGAGACGTCCTCGAGCTTGCCCGACAGCACGTCGAGCTCGCCGTGGTCGAACCAGGCGCCCATGCAGACCGGGCACACGTCGATCTGAACCCGCAGCGCCCCCGTATCGACCTTGTTGCGGAACAGCAGGTGGGTTTTGTCGGTCTGGACCCAGGTTCCGTCGCTGCGTTTGCTCAGGTGGACGAGCACCAGCTCGTGCAGCCCACACGACGGGCACTGGGCGGAAACCGCCTCATGGTGAGGGGCTTCGGACGTGGGGGCGACCAAAGTGCATCGATAGTAGCGGCGTACGCGCTGATACGGAATAAACTCAGATCGAATATCGTCTATGGGTCCGCGCCGCTGGATTCGGCGCGGATGGCGACAGGGAGGACTCGGACATGCGCATCTCAATCGGGCTCATCGCGTTGACCATGGCCGTCGGGCTCACGGCCTGCAAGAACCCCGAGGTCAAGTCGGCCTCGGGTCGTACCGTCAAGGCGAAGATCGCCGAGTTCGATCCCAACGCGGTGCTCGACCTCAACCTCGGTGATGGCGGCGGCGGCGGTGGCCAGCGCCCCGACGAGTACCAGATGGAGCTCGCGTTCAATCAGAGCTTCGGTGCCATCGACGAGTGCGTGGTCGCGGCGAAGGAAAAGCGGGGCATGGCCTCGGACAAGCAGCTGCAGGGCGACCTCGCGATCGCGGTCAAGCTCAACCCGTCCAAGTCGCGGCCGCTGGGCGTCAACGCCACGCTGCCCAAGAAGTTCGCCAAGGATGCCGAGTTGTCCGACTGCGTCCGCGAGGCGGTCGCGTCCGTGCCGTTCCCGACCTACGACGGTCCTCCGATCATCGTCGAGTTCAACACGCAGCTCGACGCGGGCAGCGAGTGGGAAGACGACGAGTACTAGTCCTCCGACGACTCTCGGATCGAAAACGAGCCGCGCGGGATTTCCCGGGCGGCTCGTTCGATTTCGAGACGTGGCTCAAAATCCCCGCGGCCACGTCACGATGCCGCCTTGCATGAAGTCCTCGACGAACACCATGGCGGCGGAGCCCTCTGCGTACTCGAAGTCGATGATGCACTCCGAGTCGTGAGCGCAGGTCGCGAGGATCGGCGTCACCCAGGCGAACGGAAACTCGTCACGGTTGACGAAGATGTGGATGCTGGTCGAGCTGACCCATCCGCGGTCGGCCCACGCGCACTGCGAGGGCTCCAGCCACTGGCCCCGCGCGCCCGCGCCGGAGGCGGCGCTGCGGGCCTTGCCCATCAGCACGGTGCCGCCGTACGTCCCCACGCCGATCTGAAACGGGCCGCGGCACAGCAGGTGGGTGGACTTCGCACCCGCCTTGATCGGCTGACCGGTCTTGGGCGCCTTTGCCGTGGGCGTGGCCTTCGTCTTCGGGGCCGCGGCCCGGGATTCGGCCGCGGTCCCGGTCACGAGGCCGGCGAGAGCGAAAGTGAGGAGAGTGGGCCCGATGCTGCGTCGCACGTCGGTTCAACGGACGCCGACGCTCCGATTCCTCAGGCCGCGTCGGGCCCTATCGGCCGATGCCCTGGTAGTTGAACCCCATACCCTCGAGCAGCTTGCGGTCCCACTGGTTGCGGCCGTCGATGAGGATCTTGCCGCGCAGCAGGGACTTGAGGCGGGCGAAGTCGGGGCTTCGGTACTGACGCCACTCGGTGACCAGCAGCAGGGCGTCGGCCCCCTCGGCGGCTTCGTACGGGTCTTCGCAGACCGTGATGCCTTCCTTGGTGCCCAGGTCGTGCAGGAAGTTCTCCGTGCCCTCGGGGTCGTGGATGCGCAACTTCGCGCCGTCGTTGAGCAGCGTCCGCGCGATGCGAAGGGCCGGGGCTTCGCGCACGTCGTCGGTGTTGGGCTTGAACGCCAGGCCCCAGATCGCGAACGTCTTGTCGGTCACGTCCTCGCACACGCTGCGGAGCTTTCGGACCATCAGCAGCTTCTGCGCCTCGTTGATGCGCTCCGCCGCCGCCACCAGCGACAGCGAAAGGCCGTGCTCGCGCGCCGTGTTGATCAGCGCGCGCGTGTCCTTGGGGAAGCACGAGCCGCCGTAGCCCACGCCGGGGTACAGGAACTTGTTGCCGATGCGCGTGTCCGAGCCCATGCCCGCGCGCACGTTCTCCACGTCGGCGCCCACGAGATCGCACAGGTTCGCGATGTCGTTGACGAACGACACGCGCGTGGCCAGGTACGCGTTGCAGGCGTACTTGGTGACCTCGGCCGAGCGCGCGTCCATGCAGATGATGCGATCGGACGAGCGGGAGAACGGCTTGTACAGACGCGTCAGCAGATCGCGGGCACGCTCGTCGTCGGTGCCGATGATGACGCGGTCCGGCCGCATGAAGTCCTGCACCGCCGAGCCTTCTTTGAGGAACTCGGGGTTGGAGGCGACGACGAACTCCTGGTCCGTCTTCTCCTTGATGATCCGCGCGACGCGCTCGGCCGTGCCGACCGGCACCGTGCTCTTGTCGACGATGACCGCCCAGTGGTCGAGGTGCTCGCCGACCTCGGCCGCGGCCTTGTAAAGGAACGACAGGTCCGCGGAACCATCCGAGGACGACGGTGTCCCGACCGCCATGAAGATCGCGTCGCCGTGCTTGGCCGCCTCGGCGTTCGAGGTCGTAAAGCGCAGCCGCCCCGCCTCGACGTTGCGGATCACCAGCTCGTCCAGGCCCGGCTCGAAGATCGGAATCTCGCCCTTGCGCAGGCGCTCGACCTTGTTCTCGTCGATATCGGCGCACAGCACGTCGTTGCCGTGGTCGGCGAAGCAGGCCGCAGCGACGAGACCGACATATCCAGTTCCAATGACGCTGACTTTCATGAAGGCGCGGAGCATACGACAATCGCGCACGCCCGGCTACGCCACGGGCGCGAGCTGACCCTTGGCCGACGACGCACCGCCAGATTTGCTGACGTCACCGATCGAGCGCACCGCGCTCAATCGGCTGTTCGTGATCGGGGGTCCGATCGGCCTGGCGATCGGCATCGTCCTCAGCCTCTGGGTCAACGCCCAGCGGGTGACCCACGGCGTGGTCCTGCAGGCGGAGACGGCGTGGGTCGCACAGTCGCCGCTGGCGATGCGCGTGCAGGTCGTGCCCGAGACCGGCGCGCAGGTGGGGGAGGTCACGGCGCGACTTTCGGTCGAGCAGGGCGGGCGGACGCACGACCTCGGAACGCTCACACCGACCGGTGACGGAATGGCGCAAGGCACGTTCGCGGTGCCGGCGCTCGCCGAAGGGGACGCGACCCTGCACGCGCAGATCGAAGCCGTGGGCGCACCGCCGTTTTCGGAATCGCTCACGGTGCAGGTCGTCCCAACGCGTGAAACGAAGCTCGGTGAGCCGGTCATCTCGACGTCGATGTCCCAGTACGCCGACGACAGCGATCCGCAGCCCGGCGATCGCCGCATCGTCGTACGTCCGCGGGGGCGGGTGCTCAGCGGCTTCGACAACGAGCTGTTCGTGCGCGTGACCTCCGGCGACGGTCAGCCGTGGCAGGGCCCGATCACGGTCGACCTCGTCGACGGCGAGCTGGCGCAGAAGGTGGGGCGTCCCGATGCACCGGTGCGCATCTTCGAAGGCGAGACCGATCGCAGCGGACTCGCGTCGTTTTCGGGGATGCTCTCGAGCGAGGTCGTGCGGGTGGAGGTCGCGTTGCGCGATGCGATCGCCCCAGACCAGGTACTCGCGCAGCGTCGCGTGCGGCTCGTGTCCTTCGCGGGGGCCGTCGCCGCTCGAGCCGAGCCGCCCACGGTCCGACCCGGCACGGCGACGAAGGTGTTCGCGTCCGGCCTGTCGGCCAAGCGTCCCGTCTTCGTCGACGTGTTCTCGCCCGCGGGGGCGTGGGTCGGCACGTTCGAGCCGCCGGTCCTCGGCCGCGAGCCGGAGCGCGAGCTGGTGCTGCCCGACCTCGGCCCCGGCATCTACCAGCTCGAGGCCTATCACTTCACCAACCGCCCGGGGGAGTCGACTGCCCTCGTGCGTATTGCGTCCTCGGACGCCGACGGCCTGCGCACCCTCGTCGCCCGACAAAAGGACGACCTGTCGGTGACGCGGCTCGAAAAGGAATGGGACGCCGAGCTCGAGCGCAAGTGGCTCGACCGCCTGCCCGACCTCGCCCTCGACGGTGTCGAGGACACCCGTCTGCGCGCGTTCTTGCTCGGCACCTTGCCGCCGCGGGTGCACGGGCCTCCCGTCGCGTTGATGACTCGCGATCGCGATCGCACGGCGATGGCCGAGGCCAAGCGCAAGTGGACGATCGGCCTGCGGATCTACATGCTCGGCGGCGGCGGCATCTTCCTCTTCGCGATGACCTGGCTGATGATCCGCGCCCACGGCCAGGGCGCCGAGACCACCCTCAAGGAGCTCTCCGAGCTCAACGAGGGCGTGGACCAGCAGGCGCTCACCGAGGCCGTGCGCAAGGCTCGGCGCGCCGCGCTGCTGCGCGGCCTCGGGGTGGTGGCCGTGATGGCCGGAGGTATCATCCTGACCGTGGTCCTCCTGGAGAACTTGCTGTGGGAGATGTAGCGGCCATGATCCTGGCGGCGGGCTTCGGCACGCGCCTGGGCCCGCTCACGCAGCAGCGTCCCAAGCCGATGCTGCCGATCTGCGGCGCGCCCCTGGTGGAGTGGGCGGCGCGCTGGCTCGTCCACCACGGCGTCACCGACATCGTGGTCAACCTGCATCACCTCGGCGAGCAGATCGCCGATGCGCTCGGTGACGGATCGCGGCTGGGCGCCCGCGTCCACTACTCGCACGAAGAGGGGATGATCCTCGGCACGGGCGGCGGGCTGCGTCACGCGCGGCATCTGTTCGACGACGGCACCGACCGTCCACTGGTGGTCGTCAACGGCAAGATCCTCGTCGACTTCGATCTGTCGGGGTTGCTCGCGCGCCACCGCGAGACGCACGCGGAGGCGACGATGGTGCTGCGTCCCGATCCGAAGGCCAAGGACTGGGGCAGCCTTCGCCTCGGCGACGACGGTCGCCTGATGGAGCTGCTGACCCGCCGCCGCGCCGGCGAGGAGAACGCGCCGGCCGGCCCGCCGCTGATGTTCACCGGGATCCACGTCGTGCAGCCGCGCTTTCTCGACCGCGTCCCGGCCGAGGGCGAGCAGTGCATCATTCGCACGGCCTACCGCGAGGCGTTCGACGAGGGCGCGCCGGTGTTCGGCGTGAGCACCGAGCGCTACTGGTGGGAGCACTCCACGCCCGAGCGCTATCTGCAGGGCGTCGCCAACGTGCTCGATGGCAAGGTGGACTTGCCGTATGCGCCGGGCCCACTGACCGGCGTGCACGACACGGCGCAGGTCGCCGCGGACGCACATCTGGTCGGGCCGGTCTGGATCGGACCGGACGCGCGCATCGGTGCGGGCGCCCGGGTCGGCCCGCACGTGCAAGTCGGAGCGGGGGCCACGGTGGACGCGGGCGCGACCGTGCGCGAGACGATCGTGTGGGACGGCGCGACCGTGTGCGGGACGGTGGAGCACGCGGTGGTCACGAAGGAGGCGACGGTGCAATGAACGCGCAGGGCTGGAAGGTGGCGATCGGCGGAGCGATGGCCCACGCCGCCGGCGATGCCGTCGTGGGTCCGATGCCCGACGACATGTGGTGGGCGACCACGATCGCGATCCTGACGATCGCCGCCGTGGTGTGTTGGCGTGGCACGATCGACACCGACGACTGGCGCGCGAAGGCGGCGGTGCAGTCGGTGCAGCTGCCGGTGATGATGGGCGCGTTCGTGCTCGCGTACGCCTTCTCCCACTGGTCCTTCGAGTGGTTCATGGAGTGGGCGCAGTCGGCCGAGCCCGTGACCCCCACGTAGCGGCTCGCGCCGCGCGTCAGTTCGGGGCGTCGACGAGCGCGTCGTAGTCGACACGGTCGGCGTAGCAGGCAAAGCACGTCGGCGCGTAGCTCTCGTTGCCGCCGAGCTGGATCTGCGCGCCCTCGATCACGCCCTTGCCGTCGACCATGCGCAGGTTGAAGACCGCCTTGCGCCGACAGAACTGGCAGGTGACCTTGACCTCTTCGATGCTGTCGGCGACCTCCATCAGTCGCTTGGCCCCTTCGAACAGGCGGGTACGAAAGTCCGTGCGAAGCCCGTAACAGATCACCGGCAGGTTGTGCGAGCGCGTCAGCAGGCGCAGCTGGTCGATGATGCGACGCGACAGGAACTGCGCCTCGTCCACGAGCACGCAGTCGAGCCCTTCGAAGCGCGCCGGGTCGAGGGACTCGCCGGCGGCGATGAGCATGTCGACCGGCTTCTCCAGTCCCGACCGGGATGCGATCGTCTCGCGGCCGAAGCGATCGTCGAGCGCGGGTTTGACGAGGGCCACCTTCTTGCCCTGATTGCGGTAGTTGTGGGCGACCGCCAGCAGGTTCATCGTCTTGGCGGAGTCCATCGTTCCGTAGCGGAAGTACAGCTTGGCCATCGCGCGGCGATCCTTACGGTGGCCCCGCAGACGACGCAACCCGCGCCCGACGGGCACGTCCGCGATGCCCGGCTATACTGACCCATCCCCATGCCGACCCGCGCAACGCTGCTCCTGACCGCGGCCATGGCGGTGGCCCCGGCCTGCCATCGAAACGCCGCCCCGACCACGACCGCTCCCCGAGCACCCGCCCCGGTGGCCGCGGCCGCCCCTGTGGCCGAGCCCGCGCCCGCCTCGGGGCCGATCGCTCGACCCCCGGAGCCCGAGCCGGCCCCGGCGATCGTGGGTCTCGAGCACGCGTTCGAAGACGCCGCCGCCGCGATCGCGCCCTCGGTCGTCTCGATCACGTCCGAGCGCTCGATGTCGGCCGACCTACCCCCGATGTTGCGCCATTTCGCCGATCCCGATCGGACGATGCGCGGTCTGGGGTCCGGCGTGATCGTCGACGGCGACGGCTACATCGTCACCAACAACCACGTCGTCGCGGACGCCGAGGTCCTGCGCGTGCGCCTGTTCGACGATCGCGAGTACGACGCGACCGTCGTCGGGACCGATCCGCAGACCGACCTCGCCGTGATCCGCATCGACGCCGGGGAGCTGGTACCGGCCCGCCTCGCCGACGACGACGAGATTCGCGTGGGGCAGTGGGTGCTGGCCGCCGGCAGTCCGTTCGGCCTGCCCAAGA
Source organism: uncultured Pseudomonadota bacterium (assembly GCA_937896535.1). GTDB lineage: Bacteria > Myxococcota_A > Polyangia > Nannocystales > Nannocystaceae > CALBMM01. Next base: position 40,743 of record CALBMM010000005.1, on the reverse strand, counting down.
CGATCACCGCGGGCATCGTGTCCGCCACCGGGCGCGGCAGCATGGGCATCGCCAACTACGGCGACTTCATCCAGACCGATGCGGCCGTCAACCAGGGCAACTCCGGCGGGCCGCTCATCGATCTGCGCGGACGCGTCGTCGGGATCAACACCGCGATCGCCTCGCGCGACGGCGGCAGCAACGGCATCGGCTTCGCGATCCCGATCCAGATGTGTCGGGCGATCATGACCAAGCTGATCGAAGACGGTGTGGTCGCACGCGGCTGGCTCGGGGTCGTGCTCGGCGACCTGACGCCCGAGCTCGCCGCGTCGTTCGGCTACCGTGGACGACAGGGCGTGCTGATCGACGACGTGGAGCCCGCCGGTCCCGGCGCGGGCGCGGGTCTGAAGGTCGGCGACATCATCGACGAGGTCGAGGGTACGCCGGTGCGCGACGTGGCGATGTTCCGCAACGCGATCTCGACGGCGGGCCCCAAGGCGCGCGTCAAGCTGTCGATCTGGCGCGACGGCGCGATGACGGACGTGACCGTGGCGCTCGCCAAGCTCCCCGGTGACCTCGGCGGGGCCGGCCCGGCGCCGGCGCCTCGTCGCAAGAAGTCCGCGGCCAAGCCCGCATCCCTCGGCTTGACCCTCGAAGACGTGGGCCCGGCGGCGCGACGCAAGCTGGCGCTGCCCAGCGGCGCCGCGGGTGCGTTCGTCGCCTCCGTGTCACGGGGCTCGGTCGCGTCGTCGGTGGGACTGGGCCACGGCGACGTCATCGTGGAAGTCGGCGATACCCTCGTGAAGTCGGGCAGCCACGCGAGCACGCTGCTGGGACAGGCCGATCTCGACAAGGGCGTCCGCCTGCGAGTGGTCCGCGAGCGCTACGGTCGGTACGTGATGCTGCGCCGCCGCTGAACACTCGTCGCCACGTCCGGCGATCGCGCGACCGCGCTGGTCGCGATGCGCCGTTCGATTTTTCGCCCGTTCGCGCGCTGGTCTATACTTCCCAGACGCTCGCGAGATGACGCCGCCCCCACCCACGGACTCCGACTCCGGCGATGCCGTCAGTCCTCCGGTCATCATCAGCTTCGCCGAGGCCGATGCACCGACCGTGGCCGAGGCCGCCACTGCGCTACAGGCGCGGGGGCATCGGGTGGCGTTGGTGCCCGGGATCGAGCAAGACGCGGACGAGCTGACGCGCGTCATCGACAGTCACGAGGGGCAAGGGCTGTACGTGCTGTGCCGCTCCAGCTCGCTGCCGCGCGACTCGATCGATCAGCTGCGGGCGTTGCTGCGTGCCCACGGCGTCCCCTTCGGTCGGACCCTCACGCTCGCGGTCGAGACCAAGCGCGCGCGTGCGCTCGAGGAGCGGATCGTCTCCGTCCTCAAGCGGATGGTGACCGGTCGCGGTGCGCTGCCGCGGCCCGTGGTGCCGGTACCCACGCCGCCGCCCGAGCTCGACGAGGAAACGGACACGATGATCCGGCCACCGGGTGACAGCTCGAAGATCGCCGTCGCCGTGGCTGGAAACACCCAGATCGGTCCGGCGCCCCTGGGGCCGGCGCCGGCCGAGACCGAGTCGGTGCACTCCGACGAGATCGCGGCGTGGGCCGACTCTCTGGTCGGGAGGGCGCCCACGGACCTCAGTCCCGGCGACAGCGGTCCGTGGCCGACCCCGGGCGAGCCGGCGCCGCCCGAGCTCGCCGACCTCGCGTTGAGCCCGGAGATGTCCGATCCCAATGCCGCCACGGCGCGCATCGAGCCCGGTGGGTTCGAGGCTTCCGCGCCGGACTACGCGGGCGTGAACACCACGCAGGTCGCTCCGCCCGCGCCGGCGCCGTCGGACGACATCGCCGACTTTCCCAAGGTCCCGGTCCAGACGAACCTGACGCTCAAGACACCTGCGCTCCCGCGCGACGGTGGACTCGCCGTCGACCTCGACGCGAACTCCCAGGAGGCGACCGCACTCGAGGACGACTTCGAGGACGTCAGCTTCACGCCCGGCGGCAAGTTCACGCGTGCGCTCGGTGGCCCGAAGGGGTTCGCGCTCGTCGTCGGCGGGCTCGTCGTGGTCGCGCTGCTCGCCGTGGGCATCTCGATGATGGGGGGCGACGACGAGCCGAAGGTGGCCAGCCAGCCGGACACCAAGGCCGCCGCGGACGCCGACGCGAAGGCGGCCGAAGACGACGACGACGAGGACGACGAAGAACAGGACGAGGGCGAGGACGACGACGGCAACGAGGACGGCGGCGACGACGAGGACGACGACGCGGCCGACACACCCGAGCCGGCCGCCGACGACGGCAGCATGCCGACGCAGATCCCCGATCCGCCCAAGCCGGGCGGCGAAGACCCCGTCGCGCCGACGCCCGTCCCCGCCGTCACGCCCACCGCCGACGTGGCATCCGATCGGCCTCCGCCGCCGGAGCCGGACGACGTGGTACCGCCCGATCCCGCGAAGATCGCGGCGACGCCCGGCCCTGGCGAGAAGGTGATCGCCGCGGCGTTGCGTGACCGCGAGGTGCGGGCGCTCGACATCTTCATCGTCTCCGACGACGGGGCAGAGGGGTCCTTCGACAGCGCGAGCCGCTACTGCGAGGACCTCGAGGTCGCCGGGATCGGTGGCTGGAAGCTGCCGACGGCCGGAGAGCTCAACTCGCTGGGGGCCGCGAAGCTGGTCAGCAAGGGCGTGTACTGGAGCCGCACGCTCGGTGACATGTTCGGCGACACCCGCCTGGTGCTCAACGCGAGCAAGGACCGCCTGAGCGCGGCCCCGACGAGCTGGACCGGCGCCACACCGATCTGCATTCGCCCGCGGAGCTAGCCCTCCGACCGGGGAATTCTGAGCCGCTCGCGGTATCCGGATACAGCTTCGGTCTCGCGCCGCGGTGGAGGGCGACGCTGACGGCGTCGTACTAGCCCGAGCGTTCTTCGCGACCGAGCATCGACGCCGGCTCGGTGCCCGCGGGATCGACCATGACCGTCACGTCGTTGGACGCATCCGGATGCGCCTCGGTCTCGTCGAACAGCAACTCGTCGGGCTCGTCGAGCGTGAGGTCTTCGTACTCGGGCTCTTCCTCTGCGACGACCACCGGCGCGGTCGCGACCACGGGCACCGGCGCGGGTTCGTGGACCGGCGCCGGCTCGCGCGGCGCGACGGAGGCCGGGCGCGCCACCGCATCACCGACCAACCCCAACGGCGCTACGATCTTGGCCCCGATCACCCACTCCCACAGCGTCGCGAGCGGGACGTGGTCGACGAGGCTATCGAGCGGCACGAGCTCGAGCAGCGCGTCGTCGGTGAACGGCTGACCCTGACGCCCGTCTTCGAGCGCACGCTCGAGGAGCGTCGTGACGTCTTCGCGGGGCAGTCGCTCCATCAGCGGGGCCACCCCGATCGCCGAGATGATGTCGCGCGCCCCGACGATGCCCTGCGTCCATGCGGTCTTGATGATGTGGGCGGTGTGCTCTCGGATCCGACGAACGCTCTCGGCATGCGCCGGCTCGCCCGCGACGTCACTGGGCTCTCGGACGTAGGCCCACAACAGTGCGGCATCGAGGAAGCGCGCGGCGTCGGCGGGAGGGAACAGCCGCAGCAGGGTCGCGGCGTCGGTCTCTCCCTCCTCGAGGGCGATCTGCAGATCCTCACCCGAGGACGTCGGCGACTTGCGCAACGCGATGCGGGGACGCAGTCCAATCGTGTCTTGGAGAATCCGGGCGCGGCGGTCGGGCTCGTCCGAGAGCGCGCGCATGATCGTCGTGGGCGAAAAGTGCTCGAGAAAGTCCGTGGCCGTGCGCAGTCCGATGGCGAAACCGTGCTCGATCACCCCCGCCAGGAACGCCTGGCGTCGTTGTGTGGTGTCGCCGGCGTCGGGAGAGGTCATCGGTGGCGTTGTCCGCGCGACCGGTATGGCCGCAGCGGACCCTCACCATACCGAAAACCGCTACCGCGATGTGCGTGACCCCATGGACCGAAGAGGCCAAGGAGGCCGCCAGACGGTCCCCATCGTCTTTCCAGGTGAAGGCGGACCTGCCACACTTGCCCCCATCCATGTTCGGACTCGCCCGATTGGTGACCTCCATTGCGGTCGCCACAGCGTTTCTCACCGTTGGGTGTGGGCGGAATGACGTGATCTTCAGCTCTGGCGTGCTGGGGACGACTTCGTCCGATACCGACACCACGGATACCGGATCCGACACCACGACCGGGTCGACCGACAGCGGGACCACGGCCGCGGAGTCCGACACCACCGTCGGTGTGGTCGACGACACGTCCACGGGCGTGGCGAGCACCGGCGACAGCAGCTCGGGGGGCAGCTCCTCGACCGGCATCGAAGGCTGCGAGCAAGGCGAGTTCGACGGCGACGCGATCCTCGACGACCCCGAAGACCTCGATGCCTTCGAGGGCGTCACGGCGGTCACCGGCAGCGTGTTCGTGTTCGGTCAGCCGGAGGCGTTCGACCTCGACAAGATGTTCTGCTTGCAGAGTGTCGGCGGCAACCTCGACATTCGCGACAACCCGGCGCTGCAGAACGTCGACGGCCTCGAGAACCTGCGCCAAGTCGGCGGCTACACGTACCTGCTCAACAACCCGGGCCTGTCGAACGTGGCCGGCCTCGGCGGACTCGAGACCGTCGGTGACTTCTTCTTCGTCGAGGACAATCCCTCGCTGCAGTCGCTCGAAGGCCTCGACTCGCTCACGACGGTGAGCGGCCGCTTCCGAATCTGGAACAACGACTCGCTCGAGACGCTCGAGGGCCCGTTCAACCTCTCGGGCACCCTCGGTGGTCTCGAGGTGGGCGAAAACGACAGCTTGCTGTTCGTCGACGGCCTCGAAAACGTCACCGGCTCGACCGGTAGCGTCGACATCGTCGGCAACTCGTCGCTGATCGACCTCTCGGGCTTCGCGGGCCTCGGCGGCAACATCGGCGGGTTGTTCATCGCGCTCAACAACAACCTCGAGGATCTCGGCCCCTGGTTCGGCGTCACCGGAGTCACCGGCCAGATCCGCATCGAGGGCAACCCTTCGCTGACTTCGATCGTCGGCCTGGCCAACACCCAGTTCATCGGCGGCAACCTGTGGATCGCCGAGAACCAGTCGCTGCCCAACCTCGACGGCCTCGAATCGGTCACCTCCATCGGCAGCAACCTCGTGGTCCAGAACAACGCGTCCATTCAGGATGTCGACGGGCTGTCCAACGTGCAGTCGGTCGCGTCGTGGATCGTGTTCGAGATCAACCCGTCGCTGCAGGACCTCGACGGACTGTCGTCGATCTCCGGGGCGATCGGCGGCGGTCTGTGGATCGATCAGAACCCCTCGTTGACGAGCATCGACGGCGTGTCGGGGCTGACCAGCGTCGGTGACCTGCTGTCGATCAACAGCAACGGCCTGCTGACCGACATCGACGGCCTGTCGGGCATCTCGAGCGTCGGTCACCTCGTCCGCGTCAACTTCAACAACAGCCTGCAGAACATCGACGGGCTCATCGGCTTGACCGACCTGCCGCAGGACCTGCGGATCCAGGGCAATCCGCTCATCACGGATCTCGACGGGTTGGCGAACGTGTCGTCGGTGGGACGCGACCTCGTGATCGAGGCGAATGCCTCGCTCGTGGACATCTCCGCGCTCGACAACCTCACGGTGGTCCTGCAGGACCTCGCGCTCATCAATAACCCCGCGCTGCCCAACGTCGCCGGCCTGCACAACGTGCAGTTCGTGGGCGGGGGCTTTCAGATCCGAGAGCACGCCGCGCTCGGTGTGGTCGGCGCGGCCATGTCGCTGCAGGCGACCGGCACCTACTTCTTCCTCGGGGACAACCCGAACCTCGCCAACGCCGACGGCTTCTTCAACCTCGTCGAGGTCGGGGGCGACTTCACGGTCCGCGACAACCCGTCGCTCGTATTCATGGGCAACTTCCTGTCGCTGAGCTCGGTCGGGTTGGACTTCTGGGTGCTCGACAATCAGCAGCTTGCAACGTGCCAGCCGGTCGGCCTGCTCGCGCAGGTGATGGTCGGCGGTGGTGTCGACATCAGCGGCAACCTCCCGGATGCCTGCGGCAGCTGACCCGACGGTTCGCACGCGACGCCTCCGCGTTCTCGCGGTCTACCTCGTCGCGGCCCTCGGGCTCGGCGTGCTGGCGGGCAAGCAGCTGTGGCAGCCCAGCCGCGACAACCACTTCGTGCACCTCGCGGCGGGATGGCTGCAGGGGCGCACGGCACTGCCCGACAAGCCGCCGGGCTGGTGCGGTCCCAAAGAGCGTGCGCGAGGACAGTGTCGTGGTCACACGTTCGACGACTACGCGGTCGTGTTCGACCTCGAGACGCGCGACGGCGAGCAGCTGCGCGGCTATCCCTGTCGCACCAAGGCGTGCCAGGACGCGCGTCGCGAGCATCGCGTGGAGACGTGGTGGATCCTCGGCGAGGGCTGGCGCGACCTGCCGCTGTCGGAGTTCAGGCGTCGCGGGGAGACCTGGTACATCACCTTTCCGCCCGGCCCAGCGGTCGTGCTGCTGCCCTTCGTCGCGGTGTGGGGGCTCGGCACGCTCGACGTGCTGCTCACCGTGCTGCTGGGCGCGGCGATCCCGGCCGTCCTGGTCTGGTTCCTCGATAGGGAGCGAGGCCACGAGGGCAAGGTCGGGCGCGTGCATCTGTGGGCGGCGGCCGCGTGGACGTTCGCGAGTCCCGCGTGCTTCGTCGCGGCCCATGGCCGCGTGTGGTTCACCGCCCAGGTCGTCGCTGCGCTCGCGTCGACGATCTACGTCGCCACCAGCTGGAACGCGCGCCGTCCCGCGGCGGCCGGCGTCGCGCTGGCGGTGGCGTTCGCGTGCCGGCCCGCCAATGCCGTGTTCGCGGTGGGTTTGTTCGCGTGGGAGTGGTGGCGAGACGGCCGCGACATTCGCAAGGCGCTCGCATTCGCCGCCCCGATCCTGATCGTGGGCGCGGCGCTGATGTGGCACAACGCCGCCCGCTTCGAGGACCCGTTCGAGTTCGGCCACCGCTTCCTCGAGATCCGCTGGCAGGCACGCATGCAGCAGATCGGGATGCTCTCGACCCACTACCTGCCGCGCAACCTGCAGTGCCTGTTGTGGTTGTGGCCGCAGACCGGGCCCTTTCGGGTCTCGATGCACGGCATGGCATTGTGGCTGACGTCGCCTTGGTTGCTGCTGGCCCCGCTGTCTCGCGAGGCGTTCCCACAGCGCTGGGTGCTGTGGGGGACGGCGCTGGCGATGGCGATCCCGTCGCTGCTGTACCAAAACAGCGGGCAGCTGCAGACGGTGTATCGGTTCGCCGTGGACTGGCTGCCGTTCGTGCTCGTCGCGCTCGTGTTCGGCGGGGTGGGGCGCCGACGTCTGTTCGCCCCGCTCGTGGCGGCCGCGATGGCGCTCAACCTGTACACGACGTGGCAGTTTTCGCGCGCGCCCGGCCAGCTGTTCGTGACGCAGCCGCCCGGGTGGCCGTTCGAGGCCGAGCTGACCGAGAACCCCTGACCTCGGGAACCCGACGCCGTCCGGTCGTGTCCAACGCGTGGTTGGCGTTCGAGGGCACGTCGGGGAGCGGGCGCACCCACACGGGGCGACGGCGGTCGTGGGGCCGGCGGGTCGCGGTGATCGTGCTGCTCGCGGGGCTGGGCGTGATCACGCGTCATCCGACCGTGCGGGCCCTGTGTCGCGGTGAGATCGACTGGTCGGGGCAGCGGGTCTACGCCCCCACGTTCACGCCCGATCCGGATGCCCTGCGTGCGATCGATCTGCGGTGGGTACACGCCCAGCTGCTACCCGACTGGGTGATCGAGGCCGCGCGGGCCCGTCGCGGCCACCCTCACGACGAGCCGGCCGCATTCGCGGCGCTGCTCGGCGAGGCCGGGCGCGACGCCAACCTGCACGCCCTCTTGCTGGAGCTGCGGCCGATCGCCACCGACCGGATCGAGGACGACGGTGGACGGGCGCTGTACCTGCTTTGGGCATGGGGGGACTACCTACGCCGATTCCGCCAGCCCTACTGGCTGCAGGCCGAGATCGCCGAGCGCGAGGACGCCCGGGTGCTGCAGCTTTCGACCTACCACGTGCGACACGTGACCGACGTGGGCGTGGGTGCGCATGCGTTCGAAGTTCGCTTCGTCGAGCGCCTCGACGAGACGACGCTGCGCGAGCCGTACTTGGGGGCGACCCGTCGCGGCGACGACTTCGCGACCGTGGTCGTCGATCGGGTCGAGGACTTCGTCGTCGAAGACGTGTGGCCGCTGCTGGACCCCGACGATGTGCCGCTGTCTCCCATGGGGCGCAACTGGGCGCCGTCACTGCGACGCGAGGTCGAAGCTTCGCTGCGACCGGGCGACTTCGCCGAGCTGCAGGCCACTGCGACGCTCCAACGACGGTTGCGTGCGGTCGTGCGGGACGTCCGGGCGCGTCGAGGTTGCGTGCGACGTCGCTTGCTGCGGCGGGTCGACTACGACGGCCTCGACGACGCGCAGCTGCGGCGACTGCAGGGCATCGTCGAGCACGAGCGGGACAGGGGCTGTCCCTCGCTGACGGCAAAGGAGCTCGAGACCCTCGCGATCGTCTCGGCCAAGCTGCGACGGAGGCCTCGGCTGCGACCGGCGTTCGACGCACTGGTGGCCGTGGCGGCGCGGCACGTGGCGATCCACGAGGTACGCCATCTCGCCGACCACGCGCAGCTGGGTGGACTCGACGACGTGCTGCCGTGTCGCTCCTGTCGCGACGACATGCCCGCGGCGGCTCGGGCGGAGCTGTCGGGCCATCTGGCCGCGGTCGCGTGGAGCGAGGCGCCCTCGATGGCGATGTACCAGGCGTGTCTGGTCGTCGCGCGCGAGCCGACCGCGCCGCACGCTGCGGCGATGGACTTGCTGACCACCCGCGTGGGCCGCCCCTGCGGCTCGGGACCGCCGCGAGACCCCGTCACGATCGCCCGCGCGCTCGAGCACGAGATGCTCGAGCGTTCCGAGCCCATCGCGTTGCCGGTCGCATTCCCGCACCGGCTTCGCTGAGGGCACCGGCGAGCCGGTCCACGTCGGCGAGGGGCAAAAAAACGAAAGCCCCGACGAAGTCAGGGCTTTCGAACGCCGCGCTACCGGGTCGCGTCCGGTCGCGGCCGAAGAAGGGGGACGTCAGTACGCGTCCTGTACCTCGATCTGCATGCTGTACGACACCATCATCGATCCGCCGTCGTAGCTCGGAAACTCGAACTCGTACAGCGATCGACGGGCGCAGTCCACGACGCCCGGGTGTGCCAGCTCGGTCGACGGTGTCACCGACACCGCCATGACTTTGCCTGCCGGCGACAGCTCGAACCGAAAATCGAGGTCCCCACCCGCGAGTCCCTCGCCTCCTTCGTAACAGGCCGCAAGATCGATGCATTCGAAGATGAGCCCCTGCACTCCCATCATTCGTTCGTGAATGTCGATGTCTTGCAGCCGCCCCTCACCCGCCCGGTGATTCGTCTTCCGAGAACGACGACCGTCGAACTCGGGAATGGAGGAGCTGTCGAGCGCCTCCAACGGCGGGACTTGGTCCGGCGGAAGGGGGCACACCCCGAACTCGCCTTCGGCCATCGTCCCGGCCTGGTCGCTGTGCTGGCGGATCGTCGACCCCGATCCCCCCGATGCCTCCAGGTTCGCCAGCGGATCCACATACCCTCCGCATCCGCCGCCGCCACACGGGTCGGGGATTTCGGAGTCCTTCTGACACGCCCCGAGCGCGAGCGCCGCCGTGGCGAAGAGCGCGACCTGAAACGACCGTGTCATCGGGAAACAAGTTATCAGGTCGCTCGTGGGGTGAACATGGAAAAGCACAGTCAAAACATAGATTTGGGAGACCTTGTGGGATCGTGAGGGTGGTGTAGGCGAAGGTCGTTTCGTCCTTACTCTTCTGGGCGTCTAGGTAAGTGAAATTACACGATATCGGAATGTCATTGCCGATGGAGGTCCCGCTGGCGGGCTCGGTTTCGCGCAATCGACGCGCGACTGCGGCCGCTTCGAACGCGCCCGAGCGACACCGTCCGGGTGCGGCGGCGGGCGAGGTGATCTCCGGTCGGAGCGTCGCCGACGAGCCCAGGAACCTCGAGGTGACCGTGGTGTCTTGCCCGAACCGAGGAGGTCGTCCCGATGCCCCGAGCCCGTCGCCGCAACGACGAAGACAAACCGATCGAAGCCAACCTGATCCCCGTCCTGTCGTGCATGTTCATGATGATCCCGGCGCTGCTGCTGGCGATGGAAGTCGCCCGCATGGTGCAGATCCCCGTGTCACCGCCGAAATGGTCGTCCAATCCCACCGGGCAGACCGACGACACGCCCGATCTGAAGGTTGCCGTGCACATTCGCGAGGACGGCTTCGCCGCCTCGACGGGGGGCGGCGACGATCTCGAGATCCCGCTGCGTGACGGCGCGTACGACTACGGCGCCCTCAACGGCTGGGCCAGCCGCCTCAAGGCGGTGCACCCCAACGAGTGGACGGTGACGATCTCGGCGGAGAACGCCGTCGAGCTGCAGGTGCTCGTGGACGCGATGGACTCGCTGCGCGGCACCGACTGCAAGCTCGCCGGTGCATTCGCGGGCGAAGACGTGCCCGCGCAGTGCCTGCTGTGGCGCCCGATCATCTCGAGCACACCGCTGGGCTGAGCCCCGGAAGCGTCACCAAAGCGCCACGATGCGCTCGATCGTCCACGCGATCGCGATCGCTCCCCCCGCGACCGCGGCCGCGTGGCGTGCCCTTGCCTTCTCACGGAGCCGATCGCCCACGAGCCGCGCGAGGGCGGCCGCCGACAGCAGCAGCAGCACCTGGCCGAGCTCGACGCCGAGATTGAAGCCGAGCAGGGCGGTCCACGCCCGATCCGGTGGCAGCCCGATCTCCCGCAGCGCACCGGCGAAGCCCAAGCCGTGCAGGAGCCCGAAGCCGAACGCGACGGCCACCGGAGCGCGACGGGTCAGCGAAGGCGCGTCGCGAACGATCTCGACCGCGAGCAGCACGATCGACACCGCGATCACGGCCTCCACCGGTCCTTGCCAGACGCGGATCCAGTCCATCGCGCTCGCCCCCAGGGTGATCGAGTGCGCCAGGGTGAACCCGGTGATCGTCCACAACAGCCGCGTCCCGAAACCGACGAGCAGCCACAGACCGAGCACGAACATCACATGATCGGCTCCGATCGCGATGTGCTCGACGCCGAGGGCGACGAATCGACCGAGCAATGCCGCCGTGTCCTCGCTCCCCGACAGCTGCACCGTGTCGCGTTCGCCCCGCAGTACCTCCGTGCGCTGCGATCCGTCGCGGGCGACGATGCGCACCACGACGTCGACGGGGTTGTCCTGCAGCCCGGCGTAGCGGATCCAGGTCGGGCCGCCCTTCGGACAGCGCAGGCGTGGTCCCTCGCGCTCGCACTGCGCCGGAAACTCCGCGACGACATCGGCGATCGGCGCGCGGGCGGCGTCGAAGGCCGGCTGCATCTGCACGAGCCACGACCCGTCGGGCTGCTCGTACAGCGCCGCGACCGCGGGTCGAAACTCGTGGGCGCTCGCCGTCGAGACCAACCCGAGCCACAACAGCGCGAGCGTGCACCACCAGCGCAGCCGCGTGGGTCTCACGGCACGCCCTCGATGCGGTAGCCCTCGCGCAGGCGCTGCACCACGGCGTCGAGATGGGCACGCTGCTGCTCGGAGACGTAGTCGCGACGGACTCGCTCGGCGATCTCGCGCATGTCGGGCGCGCCTTCGGCCGTCGCCGCGTCGACCCGCAGCAGCGTGTACGTGTCGGGGAGATCGAGCAGCGCCCACTCGCCGACGGGCTGGGCCGCGAGCGCCTCCGCGAACGCGGGCCCGAAGCTACGCGCCGCGTTGGCCGGCGTGAACTTGCGACTCGTGCCCACCGTTGGCCCGAGGGCCTTCGGGTCCGCCCCCGCCTGCAGCTCGGCGAGGCCGGCTCGCGCCTGGGCCCCGTCGGGGTCGGCCGCCTTCGCGTAGGCGAGCTGGACGAAGTCGTAGCGCATGCGTGCACCGTAGCGCTCGGGGTGGGCGGCGGCGTAGGCCTGCAGCGTCACGTCGTCGACCTCGACCGGCGGCGCGACCGACTGCTGGATGAACTCGACCTTGCGCACGAGCCGGTCCCGAATCACCGGGTCGTCGCGATCCAAGCCGAGTGCCAGCGCCTCCCGGTACAGCACCTCTCGATCGATCCAACGCTCGACGCCCGCGGCGAGCTCCTCGTCGCTCGGTGCGCGTCCTAGTCGTGCCTTCAGCTCAGAGGCAACGTGCTGACGCACCGTGTCGGTCACCTCGATCGTCTGCGGGTCCGCGCGGCCGGAGCGGCGCCACGCATCGAACGCGAAGATCGCCACGCCGAGCGCGACCATCAGCACGAGCGGCTCGCGCCAAAGACCGCGCCGCCGCGCGCTCACCGAAGACCCCTCAGCGCGTGAACGACTGCTCGTAGTCCAACAGCCCGGTGTAGTCGTAGAAGCGGGCGGTGAAGGTCTGCCCGGTGATCTCGACCCACACGAACCCCTCGGCTTGGTCGTCGCCCCACGCGGTGGGGTTGTCGTCGCGGAACTCGAAGTCGCTGACCTTCGCTGCCGCACCGGAGACGATGAAGTACGTCCCGCACACGGGGTCGAAGGCCTGCCGGTTGTGGTCGTGACCGGAGAAGTACACGTCGATCTGACCGCACACCCGCGTGTCCACGAACTCCTTGACCACGCCGCCGGAGATGAAATCGATGGCGGGAATGCCCTCGTAGTTGCCCGCGTTGCCGTGGGACCCGTTGGAGATGTACGGGTGGTGTCCGAAGGCGACCTTCCAGCTGGCGGTGCTCGCCGCCATCGTTTCGTCGAACCACGCCCACTGCTCGTCGGTTTGGTGGTCCCACATCATCCGCTGGGTGTCCATCGCGAAGAACTGGGTGTCGCCGGACTCGGACGAGAACGTGTACCAGAAGGCCGGCATGATCCAGTTGGGATTTTGCGCGGCGTAGTCGATCTGGTACTGCCCGCGCGGCCAATCGTTGGCCAGCGTGCCGTAGTCGTGGTTGCCGAGGATCACGTAGAACGGGATCCCGAGGTTTTGGTAGATGAGCTCGAACTTCGTGATGAACTGCGGGTCGTCGACCGACGTCACCCCCACGTCGTAGAAGTTGTCGCCGAGCAGCAGGGCGAAGTCGCAGCCGTCGGCCTCGCAGACGAGCTCCGCCGCGTTGGCCACGAGCTGCTGCGCTTCGTTGCCCTCGCCGCTGTCGCCGAGCGCGATGAAGCGAACCACCCCGCTCTCACCATCGCTGGGCGGACCACCGCTGCTGCTGCCGTCGCCGGCGGAGGAGTCGGCCGGCGGTGGGGTCGTCGTCGCCGTCGTCGCGTCGGTGGTCCCCGGCTGGGTGCTCGTGGTCGTCTGGCTGCTCGCGGTCGTCGCCGCAGTGTCGGCCGCCCCCGAGGAGTTGTCCGTCCCGTCGCCGACCGGATCGTCCGATACCGGACACGCCGTGCACGCCAAGAGCCCCGCCAGGTACCAAGACTGCGCCCCAACCCTCATTGGGGCACAGAGTAACAACTCCGTCGGGCGGAGCGGCCGGGACACGACGTGCGGCAGCGCATTGCTGCGGCCGGCCCCGCCGCTACCAGCCGTCGTACACGCAGGCGGCGGGCCCGCGGTAGTCGGTGGGCTGGCAGGTCAGGCCGTTGCAGACCAGGCCGCGCTCGCAGATCCCGACGTTCTCGCAGTCCTCGTCGAGGCCCGGACGCGCCTCGCAGAAACCGCGGGGGCAAAAGCCGGACCCACACTGGGTGTGGCCGGTGCACGCCTCACCATTGGCGTTGACGGTGACGCAGACCCCCAGCGGGTCCGTACCGGTGTCGCACCACAGCTCGTCGGCGCACACCCCGAACAGGCACGAGGCACCTTGCGTCGGTCGTGCACGACACGTGTTGGTGTCCCAATCGCAGACGGCACTGTCGTCGCATTGACCCTGCACGCACGCGAGCCCGGCGGGCGGTGGGTTGACGCAGGTGAACCCGTCGCAGGCCAGACCCTCTTCGCACCCGATGTCCTGGCATTGCTCGCCGAGCTTGGCCGGTGCCCGACAACGCTGCGCGCCGTCGTCGGCCCAGTTGCACCACAACCCGTCGGCACACTGGTTCGACGAATCACACGGCGCGCCCTCGGCCGCCGCGGTGCGACACGTGGCGCTGTTCCAGTCGCACCACAGTCCCGGCGCGCATTGCTCGAAGTCGCAGGGCTGACCGAGCTGCGCCAGCGGCTGGCACGTCTGCGTCTGCCAGTCGCAGAAGGAGCCCTCGGTGCAGTCGTCGAAGTCGGCGCCGAACTCGGTGCGGCAGTAGCTGCCGACGGACAGGCCGGTCAGCGGCGTGCAGGGGTCGACGCACGTGCCGTTGGAGCACATCAGTCCCGGCGCGCAGTCGGACACCACGCTGTCGTAGGCCTCGCACGCCGCACCCAGCTGAGCCTCGCCGAAGAACACGCTGCAGTAGCGGTCGCACAGGTGCTCGCCGGCGTAGACCGTCGACGGCCAGCGGCACTCGGCGGTCTCGAGGGCGACGAGGTTGTCTTCGAGGCACGCTTCGTCCAGCGTCAGGCCACGCTGCTCGCCCACGAGCATGCGCGACGTCCAGACCGCCTCGCTCTCGGTGACACAGGCATCGACGTTGCCGGCGCCGGCACAATCGCACTCGGCCATCTGGGCGCAACGCGTCGCGACGAAATCGACGACGCGGTCGTCGAGGCCTTGCGGCTCGCCTTCGGTGTCCGTGTCGCCGCCCGTGCCCGCCGTGTCGCCGCCCCCGGACCCGCCGAGGTCGACGTCGTCACCGCAGCCGGCCACCGACGAGGCGACGGCCGCGAGCGCGAGGGTGCGCATGCAGGACCACCAGCCACCATCCAGCATCTTCAACCTAAGCATTATGGGCCAAAAGGTGCGGTATGGCCGCGGCGGGCGCAAGTGCGCTTTGCCCGCGAGCGGGCGCACCGGGCCTCACGGGACGCACTCGGTCTCGTAGGGGCCGCAGCCGAAGCGCACGTGCATGTGTCGAACGTGTCCGTCGCTGTGGCGCACCAACCCGCGGGCTGCGCCGCGTCCCCGCGGGTACTGCAAGAGCTTGCGCAGCTCGGCCTCGGTCGCCCCGTGTGCCTTGGCGTGCTTGTACAGCTGCTTTTGCATGTCGAAGTCGAGGAACACGACCGCGACGTCGTGCGTCGCGAGCACTTGCACGAGCTTCCACGTCGCGCCCCAGTCCACACGCTTGGGCGTCAGCGGTCGGAAGCGAGCGACGTTGGGCTTGCGCGGCAATCGGATGTCGACGTCGCGCCCGGTCTGGTGCGACCGGTGTGTGCCGATCTCTCCGCCGTTTTGCCGACTCATCGCGCCGATCTCGAGCGGGCGGCCGTGGCCCCCCGTCTTCTCGAAGTCGGCCATCGCGGCGACGAACTCGCTGACGGCATACGTCGTGCCGTACGCCGACTTGGGCAGGCGCAGGTTGTACGTCGAGCTCGGCGGGATCTCGACGCCGTTGAGCAGGCGGCCGTCGTCGGGCGGGCCGATGCCCACCGCCCCCCGTCGCACTTGCTGGCCCGGGTCGACCGTCTCGGGCGGCTGACCATCGGTGATCCAGTCGTGGACGATCGGATCGACCCAGAGGATCAGCTTGGTGCCCGGCGCCATCTTGCCCTTGTACGGCCAGTTGTAGGACCGCACGTCCCGCGCATCGACGCCGTGGCGCAGCGCGACGGACCACCATGTGTCGCCCGCCGCGACCGTGTAGTCGAGCTTGCGTCGTGGCGGAGGCAGCCGGCGCGCCCGCACGCGCAGTCGACGACCCTGCTTGACGTTGTGCGTGTCGGGCGAGATGCCGTTCCACTCGCGAAAGTCCGCGACCGGCACGTCGTAGCGATGGGCGATCTGCTCGAGGCGCTCTCGAGGGGCGCGACGATGACGGATCCACTTGCGTGGATGGATCGTGGGCAAGACCGCCTCGACCGTCTCGGCCTCCCCGGGGTCGAGCACGATGTCCGCGGCCGCGATCTCGCCGAGCACCGATTGCTCGTCGTCCTCCCCGGCGAACGCATCATCGTCGTCCATGGCGTCGTCGTCGTCGCCGCCGTCGTCGTCGTCGCCGCCGTCGCCTACCTCGACGTCGTCACCATCGCCCGCGTCGTCGTCCCACTCGACCGCGGGCTCGTCGACCTCGCGGGAGACGCCCGCGTCGGCGACATCGACGGCGTCGGCCGCCGGTGTCGGATCTGGTGCCGTCGCCACGGGCGCCGGGGCCGGGGCCTGGACCGACGTCGGAGCCTGGGCCGCGTCGTCTTCGGGGTGGGGCACGCACGCCAGGCCGAGCAGCCCGAGGATCCATCGACCTGGCCTACCCGCGGGACGCACGATCGAGATCGTATCAGCCCATGTCCTTGTCGCCGTGACCGACGTCGCGTAGATCGGCGAGGTGTCCCTGCCGGTCGGCGACGGCGAGACGGTCCGTGTGCGCATCGAGGTGCCACTTGGCTCTTGGACCAAGCGCAAGGCGTCGGGCGAGGTCGACCTGCGTTCACCACTGCCGTGCCCCTACAACTACGGCAGCGTGCTCGGCACGACCGCCCCCGATGGCGACCCGCTCGACGCGATCGTCTTCGGGCCGCGGCGAGACTTCGGCGACATCGTGACCGTACCCGTCCGAGCCGCCGTGCGCTTCTTCGACGCGGGCGTCGCCGATCCCAAGCTCGTGTGCAGCGATCGTCCGCTGACGGCCGCGCAGCGCAGGGGGGTGTGGGCGTTCTTCGTGGCGTACGGTGCGCTCAAGCGCGCGAGGGCCCGGCTGCGCGGACTGCCCCGCGGCCTGACGGGTCCGATGGGGTGGTACCGGCTCGACCCCCCGCTTCGCTGAGGTCCGTCATCGACCGCTTGCGCCGGGGCGCGCGGATCGAGACCATGAACGGCCCGTGTCCGACGAACGCAAGCTTCCACGGGGCCGACTCGGCCGGCTGGCCCGATGGGCCCACGCGGGGGCGAGCAGCGGCCTGGCGATGCTGCGCTCGGGCGGCTCGGCCGAGAGCGCGGCCAAGATCCTCGGACAGCTGCGGGGCGTGGCCGCCAAGGTCGGCCAGATGGCGAGCTACGTCGACGGGCTCGTGCCGGAGGCGCACCGTGACACGTTCGAGTCGTCGATGTCCAAGCTGCGCGCCTCGGCGCCCAAGTCCAATCCGGTGCAGATTCGGGCCGCCATCGAACAAGAGCTCGGCCGTTCCGTCGACGAGGTCTTCGCCAGCTGGGACGACGAGCCGATCGCGTCCGCGTCGATCGGGCAGGTCCACCGGGCGGTCACGAACGACGGACGCCCCGTCGCCGTCAAGGTGCGTCACCCGGGCATCGTGGAGGCGATGGAGTCGGACCTGCGCAACGCGGGCCTGCTCGAGGTCGCCTTCAGCGCGATGGGACTGTCCAAGTTCGAGGTCGGGCGGCTGATCGAAGAGGCGCGCACCCGCTTTCGCGAGGAGCTCGACTACGGCCTCGAGGCCGAGCGGTACCGAACGTTCGCCCGATTGCACGCCGACGATGCGAAGGTCGTCGTGCCCACCGTCGTCGAGGACGCGAGTGCTTCGGGCGTGCTGACCACCGAGCTGCTCGAGGGCCTGTCGTTCGAGCGAGCATGCGCCGCCTCCGAGGACGAGCGCGCCGCGTGGTGCGAGACCCTGTGGTCGTTCGTGTACGGATCGATCATGCGCGGCGGGCTGTTCAACGCCGATCCGCATCCGGGCAACTACTTCTTTCTTCCCGACGGCGGGGTCGGGTTCGTCGACTTCGGCTGCGTGCAGGACGTCGACGCCGACCGGCGCGCGCTCATCGTGCGGGCGCATCGCGCCGCGGGCAGGGGCGATTACGACGGCTTCGACGAGGCCGCGGCCCAGATGCTGCTCGTGCAGCCGGGGGTCCACCGCGCGCGCGTGCTCGACTACATGCACTTCGCCTTGCGGCCGGTCTTCCACGCGCCGTTTCGCGTCACACGGCCGTATGCGGCCGAGGTCGTGGAGCGGTTCAAGGCGATGGGGCGCGAGTTCGCCAAGCTGCCCGCGGACCAGTTCTCCTCGATGCCTCCGGGTATCTTGTTTCTCAATCGGCTGCAGTTCGGCTTCTTCTCGATCCTCGCGCGGCTCGATGCGCCGGTGGACTACGCCGCGGTCGAAGCCCGCTGGCTCGACGACGTCGCCGCACGGCTCGGGATCTGATCCGACGATCACTGAACGCAAGGCGACCGCATTTGCGACAGATCGGGGGGCTGTGCCTACCGTGTCCCACGGATCTGGCGTGTGTCCTGGGCACAAGATGCAACCGAGATCGGTCCGCGTGCGACGATCGTTGTCACCGCTGCAACTGCTTTGGATGGACCGCCATGAACGACGCGCACGAGCCCAGCCACGGGCAGCCCCGCCGCCCCCTTCGACTTCAGCCCTTGCCGCGCCCCGGCCGGCCGGTCGAGCCCGAGCCCGACGGGGCCCGTGACGCGGAGGCAGACGAGCAACCGGCCCCCGCGGCGGAACCCACCCCCGCCGCGTGGATCCACGAGTGGTCGCAGCCCGCGACGACCACGGACGCGTGAGCGCGTCTCAGCGCAGCGAGCCGTGGGCGCCGTCGTCGACGGTCGGGCGCGCGCGCATCGTCAGCGTCGCGACGACGGGTAGGTGATCGGACCGCCCGGTGTCGACGACGTCGGTCGCGGTCGCCCGCCAGCGCTCGTCGACGACGATGTGGTCGAGCTGCGCGCGCATCGTCCCCAGCGGGGTGGGCCAGCGCCACGTCGTGGCGTGGGGCTTGACCTCCGGGAGCACGGTCCGCAGCCCCTTCGATTGCAGAAAGCCGATCGCGCGACCATTGCGGGACTCGTTGAAGTCGCCGGCGACGATCGTGGGCAGGTCGGGGTCGACCTCGCGCCAAAACGCCTCCATCTCTTCGCCGCGCAGGGACCGGGTGCTGAAGTACCCCGAGACCCAGCTGCCCGAGTCCGACACCGGCGGACGCAGGTGCACGTTGAGCACCTGCGCCTGACCCATCGGTGTCGCGAGCACGACCCGCTCGGCGGGAAACCATCCGACCGTGGGCGGCAGCTGCTGCCGCTGGACGATCGGGTACTTCGACAGCACGGCGAGGCCGCCGGCGCCGCAGCAGTGCGAGAAGACCATGTACGGATACGTCTCGCTCAGCTGCGCGCGGATCGCCGCCTCCGCGCGCTCGGTCGTCTCCTGCAGCAGCACCAGATCGGCATCGCCGTCGGTGATCGCGGCGAGGTTGTCGGGGTGGGCATCCACGCCGTAGTTGACGTTGAACGTCATCACGGTCAGCGCCGCGCCGGTCGGCACGCGCGACGGCGCCGCACGGCGACCGCACTGCACCAACGGCAGCACGCAAAGCCCCGCCAGCAGCAGGGCACGCGCACGGGGTGTCGAGCCGGCCAGGGGCATCCCCGACGTCATACGCACGAGGGGCCCGTTCGTTCCCGCGCGTCGCCGATGGCCGCGCCGGCGACGATCTCGCCGGTTTGTCGGGGATTTCGCGCGGTTTTCGTAGCGTTAACCAAGACCGGGGGACGTTGCGCGTCCAACCGAGCGTCCTCCACGAGGACAAAGGAGTCCACCATGCGTATCGAGCTCGAACAGTTCCTCGCCGCCACCATGTTCTTGGGCACCGCCGGCGCGATCGGCGTGGCGGTCTACACCTCTCAAGCGGGCGGCTTCGATGCCGCGATCGAGCGCATCACCGGCGACGAAGCCGAGGAAGCGCTCGAGCTGCCGGACGACGACGAAGAGATCGCCGTCGCCGAAAAGCCGGTCGCCGTCGTGCCCGCCGTCTCGTCGGGGCCGACGTTGGAGCCGCCGATCATCGCCGACCTCGAGCCGGACGTTTCCGCCGACCGGGTGCCGCCTCCCTTCTCGGAAGGCTGATCAGTCCAGGCTCGCCACGGCGGGAAGACCCGTCAGGTCCGACACCGTGGCGAAGCCCAGGCCCTTGGCCCGCAGACCCCGAATGATCGCCGGCAGTGCTTCGGCGGTCTTCGGGGTCGCGTCGTGCAGGAGCACGATGTCACCGGAGTGCGTGTCGGCGACGACACGATGGGCGATCTCGTCGGCTTCCGAGCCCCAGTCGAGGCCGTCGACCGACCACAGCACGTAGTTCATTCCGCGTTCGGCCACGATCGGCAGCGACGACGGGGCGTAGCGGCCGAACGGCGGGCGAAACAGGCCCGGGGTCGCGCCGGTCACCCGGGCGATCGCGGCGTTGGTGTCGTCGAGCTCGTCGCGAATCTGGGCGGGCACCATCGCGCGCAAGGATCCGTGCGACCACGAGTGGTTGCCGAGCTCGTGTCCGTCGTTGCGGATGTCGGCGAGTAGCTTGGGCCACTTCGACGCCCGATCGCCGAGGACGAAGAACGTCGCGGGCACGCCGTACTCGTGCAGCACGTGCAGGAGCTTGCGGGTCGTCGCGGGGTTGGGGCCGTCGTCGAAGGTCAGCGCGACCAGGGGCCGGTCGCCGTCGCCGAAGAAGACTTCCTTGACGACGGTGGCCTCGCGCGTCGCCGCCTGCTCGGGCGGCTCGGGCGACTCGTCGTCGAGGGCCGCAGCCGGTCGGCCCGGGGAGGGGGCACGCCGCGGGGCGCTGGCCAGGACCGGGTCGGCGGCGTGCCGTGACGCGCGGCGCGGGGCGTCCTCGGGCACCTTCGCGAGCTGAACCGCGGTCAGCTCCCGGTGCGCCCGACGAGGCTGCAGGCCGCATCCACCGGCGAGCACGAGGGCAGCCATGATGACGCGCAGCATCCTGAGATCGGCCTAGCGATCTCCGGCGCACAAGTCCAAAAAACTACACGCACGACCAGCCGGCGATGCACTGGCCCGGCTCGCAGACGCACTCGCCCGAGACCGGGTCGCAGGAGGTGTTGCCGCAGAAGGTCCCGGCGACCTCGCAGTGCTCGATGCAGTAGCCCATGCCGGCGTCGGTCATCGCGCCGCAGGTCGGCGTGTCCGGGGTCGCCGCGCAGTCGTCGTCGCCGGTGCAGACGTGGACGCACTGCGGGATGCCGTCGAGCACCTCGCAGCTGCCCTCGTCGGGACACTCGGCCGAGGACTCGCAGGCCGCCGGTACGCAGTAGCCGTTGAAGCACTCGAAGTTGTACGGGTAGGTGCCCGGGCACTGCCCCGTGGAGCCGGGCGGGCAGCAGTCCCATGGACCTTCGCACTCGCGCATGCACAGGTTCAGCCCATCTTCGGGTGGCCACGGGATCGCCTCACCGGTCGACTCCTCGCCGCCGATCAGACCCGACGAGCTGCTGCCGGAGTCGCTGCTGCCGGAGGTGACACCGGTCGTCGCGGCGCCGGTCGTGCCGTCGCCGACCGCGTCGTCGGTCCCCGGACACGCGCAGAGCAATCCCAACGACAGCGGCAGAGCGAGGCGTCGCATTCGCCGATCGTGACACGAATCCGTCACCGTGTGGACATGCGCTGGGGTGGGGGTTCGTGACCTCGGTGCCTCGTGGTTGCCACCGATTCGTCGCGACAACGTCGTGCCGAGGTTTCATGGCCGTGATCGACTTGCCACACCCGTCGATCACGCTGTGTCGCAAACGAGCCCATGAGCTACCACGTGCGAAACCTGTGTCCCACGGACTTCGAGACGCTGATGCGCCTCGAGCAGCAGATCTTCGGCGGCGACGACGAGGACGTGCTCGGTCCCTACTACGTGCGGCTGTGCTGCGACTTCTTCGGGCAGGAGTGCTTTGCGGTCGAGCACGACGGCGAGGTCGTCGGCTACCTGCTCAGCTTCGTGCGAGATCGTGAGGCCTACTGCACCACACTGGCGGTGGTCCCCACGCACCAGGGGGGTCGTGCGGTCCACCTGATGATCCGCGCGTACGTGCGCTCGGTCATCGGGCGCGTCGACCGTTGCTGGTTCACGGTCAAGGAGGACAACGCCGCGGCGCGGGCCCTGCATGCGGCCCTCGGCGCCGAGGAAGTCGGGGTCCGTCACGACTTCTACGGACCGGGCGACGAGCGCATCGTCGCCTGCATCGACCAGGACAAGATCGCGACGCTGCGCCAGCGCTACGAGCGGCTCGGGCTCCTGCCCACCCGCGTGACCACCGACCGCGTGCCGGCGCTGGGGCTGCTGCAGTGAGCGCGCTGGTCCCCGCTCCCGCGTCCGCCCCCTCGTGGTGGCAGACTCCGCGTGCCGCCGGACGGGCCGGGCTACGCCTGACGAAGGTCGCGTTGTTCTGTGCCGAGTTGCGCACGGTGCTCCGCGACGACTTCGGCCTCCCGACGTCGCAGGTGCCCCTCGATCA
Source organism: uncultured Pseudomonadota bacterium (assembly GCA_937896535.1). Lineage (GTDB taxonomy): Bacteria > Myxococcota_A > Polyangia > Nannocystales > Nannocystaceae > CALBMM01. The sequence goes on along the minus strand of CALBMM010000005.1, from coordinate 18,436 downwards.
AGCCCGCCGCGCCCGTCGACTGCAATGGATCGCCGAGAACATGTGCGCCCTGCACGGGCTCGACGTGCGCCTGCGCGGCGTGATCCCGTCGGGGCCCGCGGTCATCGTGGCCAACCACCTCGGCTACCTCGACCCGGTCGCGATCGCGGCGCAGGTTCCCTGTGTGGCGCTGGCCAAGCGCGAGGTCGCGAGCTGGCCCGTCTTCGGCGAGCTCATGCGCCGTCTCGGCACCATCTTCGTCGGCCGTGGCGATCCCCACGCCGGGGCCAAGGCGCTGCGTCAGATGATGCGCACGCTCGGTCGCGGGGTGCCGGTCCTGTTGTTTCCCGAGGGGACGACCACGACCGGGAACACGGTGCTGCCGCTACACCGCGGGGCATTCGGCATTGCGGCCCGGCTGCAGGTGCCGGTCGTGCCGATCGGCGTCACGTACGACACGCCCGCGCTGGCATGGATCGACGAGGACCTGTTCGTGCCGCACTACGTCAAGGCGGCGTCGCGCCGCCTGGCGCGGGTGCAGCTGACCGTCGGCGACGTGTTCACGCCGCGAGCCGCCGACGACGCGTCGATGCTCGCCCGACGCGTTCGCGACCAACTGCTTCGGATCGTCGGGGAAGGCCACGCATGAGCAGCCAGCAATCGGTCGCGCAGTACGTCGAGAGCGGACAGCAGCCTTTCTTTCGCTGCCGGAATGTCAATCTTCGCGAGGGAGGCGTCGACGCCGATGTCGTCGTCTTCGGTGTGCCCTACGACGGTGGGTGTACCTACCGTCCCGGCGCCCGGTTCGGCCCCTACCACGTGCGCCGCACGAGCGCGCGGGTCGAGGGGTTTCATCCGGGCCACCGCGTCGACGTGTTCGACGCTTTGCGAGTCGTCGACGGGGGGAATGCGATGACCCCCCCGTTCAATCCCGGGGCGATGCGGGAGGTCGTGCAGCAGTTCACGGCCGCCGTCATCGCCTCGGGGGCGAGCCCGTTCGTCGTGGGCGGCGACCACTCGATCACGCTTCCGATCCTGCGCGCACTGGTGGCGGCTCGGGGTCCGCTGGCGCTGGTGCACGTCGACGCGCACTCGGACACTTCGGACGGGAAGATGTGGAGGGAGGAGTACCACCACGGTACGCCGATCCGTCACGCGATCGACGAAGGTCTGGTCGCGCCGGGCAAGGTCTTTCAGGTCGGACTGCGCGGGCCCGGACTCGGGCCCGACGACCACGTGGTCGTCGATGCGGTCGGTGCACGCCGGTTCAGCGCCGACTCGCTGGGCGACCTCGGTCCGTCGCGCATCGCCCATCAGATCCGCACGGCCATCGGCGAGCACCCCACGTACGTCTCGTTCGACATCGACGCGGTCGACCCGGCGTACGCGCCGGGGACCGGCACGCCAGTGCCCGGCGGGCTGACCTCGCGCGAGGCGCTGGCGCTGCTGCGGGGACTGGCCGGTATCGACGTGGCCGGGATGGACCTGGTCGAGGTGTGCCCCGACGCCGACGTCTCCGATGCCACCTCCACGCTTGCGTCCCACCTGTTGTGGGAAGGCCTCGCCCTCAAGGCCTGCCACGTTGCAGCCGACTGACCTCGCCGATTGGGCCCGGCCGGCCGGGCGACCCGATCCCCTCCCGGAGCTCGATGCCGTCGAGCGTCTCGTCGAGGCCTTCGGCCACACCGTCGACGTGCAGGTGATCGGTCGCGCGGTCGCGCGGGGCCGAAGCTGGCCGATTCACGGTCTGAGCATCGGCGCGCGCGGTCGCGTGCCCACGCTGTGCTTGGTGGGTGGCGTGCACGGGGTCGAGCGCGTGGGAACCCATGTCGTGCTGGCGTTTCTGGCGACGCTCGCGGAGCTCGCACGGTGGGACCCCATGATGCAGGCGCACCTTCGGCGGGTGCGGGTGTGCGCCGTGCCATTGGTCAATCCGGTGGGCATGTCGCTGCATCGGCGGGGCAACGGACGCGGCGTCGATCTGATGCGCAACGCACCGGTGGGCGACGACGCTCTCGCGACGCCGTGGGTCGGTGGGCAGCGCGTGAGCCCGCTGCTGCCCTGGTACATGGGGCCCGCCGATGGGCCGATGGAGCCCGAGGCCTGCGCCCTGCTGCAGTTCGTGCGCGACCAAGTGTTCTCGGCCGATCCGGCCCTGCTGCTCGACCTGCACTCGGGGTTCGGCTCCGTCGACCGGCTGTGGTTTCCCTGGGCGCGGACGCGGCGGCCCTTTCCCCACGTGGCCGAGGTACACGGCTTGCGGCGACTGCTCGACCGCACGTTGCCCAACCACGTCTATCGCGTCGAGCCGATCGCCCGGGTCTACACCGTACGGGGCGATCTTTGGGACCACGCGTACGACGAGCATCGGGCGGCACATCCGGAGCGCTTGTTCCTTCCGCTGACGCTCGAGATGGGGTCGTGGGCGTGGGTGCGCAAGAACCCGCGACAGCTGTTGTCGCTGCTCGGCGGCTTCAACCCGATGCGCGAGCATCGGTTGCGTCGCGTGATGCGACGGCATCTGCCCCTGCTGGACTTCCTGCTGCGCGCGGTCGCGGCCCCGTCGGCCTGGGCGCCGCGCGACGATCGACAGCGACGGACGTGGTCGGCGGACGCCTTCGCGACCTACTTCGCGTGACAGGGTTCAGGGGTTTTCGACGACGGAGTCGTCGGCCCGGACGGATGTCACCAAACGCACGCGACGGCGCCGCGTCGGACGGGAACCTCGACTCGCGACCGGCACCTACCGGGTCGCGCACGCATGGCGAACCCCGACTCGGTTGCGCAGACGCGACGGCGGACGATCCCCCCCGGTTGGTCCGAGCCGATCCTGCTTCAGTCCCGCACGGTGCCGTTCACGGGCGCCGTGACCGCGCACGTCGGCGCACGCTCGCACGCGCTGCAGGGGTTGGAGATCGGTCGGACCCGGTTGCTGGCGACCGGAGCGCCCGGGTTGGCCGTGGGCGACGATGCCACGCTCGAGCTGTGGCTTTCGGGGCATCAGGTCTTCGTGACGGCCCATGTCGGTCGCGTCGCGCTCGTCGGCGAGACCGCACTGGTCGAGTTCGGACTCGGGGTCAGCTGCCCGCAGGGGACCGACCTCATCGCAGAGCTGACGAAGGGCCACCCCGTCCCGCCGCGCCGGCTGTCGCGCGCCAGCTGATCGGCCGTCTCACACGCCGAGCAGCTGCGCGACGCGACCCGACACGGAGCGCGCGAGCTCCTCGCGCGGGTGGCCGCTGCGCTCGATCACGGCCCGGGCGCCGGCGAGCATCGTGCGCTCGGCCGCGGACAGATCCTTGGCGGTCACCACGACGACGGGGATGTCCTCGAGCTGGGGCGTGCCCCGCATCCGCTGCAGCACGGCGAAGCCGTCGAGCACCGGCATCATCAGGTCGAGCAAGACGAGATCGGGGCTGGTCGCCAGCATCGCTTCGATGCCCTGCTGGCCGTCGGCGGCCTCGTAGACCGTGTGACCGGCGCTCTCGAGCTTGCGACGCACGTGCATGCGACCGGCCTCGTCGTCGTCGACGACGAGGACCCTCGCCGCTTCCGGCCGGGCATGGCGGCGCAGCACGCTCGCGAGGCGCTCGGCCGGCACCGGCTTGACGAGAAAATCGACGGCGCCGAGGGCGAAGCCGATGTCGCTCTGCCCGAGGGAGGTGAGCATGATGACCGGGATGTCGGCGGTGGCCGGGTCCGCCTTGAGCTCGGTCAGCACCCCCCAGCCGTTGAGCTCGGGCATCATCACGTCGAGCACGATCGCGTCGGGGTGCTCGGCGCGGATCTGGGCGAGGCCCTCGCGACCGCCGGCGGCCGTGCGCACCGCGATCGAGTGACGGGCCAGCGAGCGCTCGAGCAAGTCGCGAATGTCCGCGTCGTCGTCGATCACGACCACGTGCAGCTGCCGATCCGGTCCGCTGGCGCGGGGGCGGACGGGGGCGGTCGGGGCCTCGTCGACGCGAAGCGGCAGCCGCACCGAGAACGTCGAGCCCTCGCCGGGCACGGAGGACACCGTGATGCCGCCGCCCATCATCTCGCAGAATCTCTGGCTGATGGCGAGCCCGAGCCCCGTGCCCCCGAACTTGCGGGTCGTCGACGCGTCGGCCTGCGAAAACGGGCGGAACAGGCGGCCGATCGCCTCCGGCTCGATGCCGATGCCCGTGTCCACCACGTCGAACTGCACGCAGGCCCGGCCCTCGTGCGTCACGGGCGTCGCCCGCAAGACGATCTTGCCGTGGTCGGTGAACTTCGAGGCGTTGCTGAGCAGGTTCAGCAGGGTCTGTCGCACCTTGGTGAGGTCGGCGCGGATCGTGGACAGCGACGGGTCGATCTCGATCACGAGATCGTTGTCGTGGGACTTCATCAGCGGCGCGACGGTGGCCGTCACCGCCCCGATCGCCGTGGCGATCGCGAAATCCTCGAGATACAGCTCCATCGCGCCCGCTTCGATCTTGGAGATGTCGAGCACGTCGTTGATGAGCGACAGCAGGTGCTGGCCGGACTTGTTGATCCGGTCGAGGTCTTCGGCGAGCTCGTCGTCGGCGGAGGCGCGGGCGTCCTCGATCAACATCTCGCTGTAGCCGATGATCGCGTTGAGCGGCGTGCGCAGCTCGTGGCTCATGTTGGCGAGGAACTGGCTCTTGCTGCGACTGGCCTCGAGGGCGGCGTCGCGCGCCTGCTCGAGCTCCTCACTTTGGCGGCGCAGCTCGTTGTCGGCGGCGATTCGTCCGGTGATGTCGCGCTTGACCGCGACGTGGTGCGTCACGTTGCCCTCGTCGTCGGTGACCGGTGCGATGGTCGACTCGAGGTACACCAGGCGGTTGTCTCGCGTGCGCGAGATGAGCAGACCCTGCCACGGCCGACCCGACGACAGCGTCTCGTCGATCGACTTGAAGTAGCCCGGCTCGTGCATGTCGCTGCGCATCACGGCGGCCGGTGTCTTGCCGAGGATGTCCTCGGGCTGCCAGCCGAGGATCCGCGTGAAGGCCGGATTGACGTATTCGAAGCGGGGGTCGGGATTGGTGATCTCGATGATGTCGCCGGCCGACTCGACCGCCGTCGCCAGCAACAACTCGAACTTCGATCCCGTCCGGCGTCCACGGCGGGTCATCAGTCGCAGTCGGCCACGCAGCTCCCCCGGGTTCAGCGGCTTGCGTGCCACCTCGTCCACCTCTGGAGGCGGCGCGTCGAGCTGCCGTTCGTTGGCGAGCAGGAGGATCCGCGGCGGTGGCCGGCGAGCGGCGAGCGTGCGCAGCTGCTCGGCGAGCTCGGGGTGGTCACCGTCGAGCACCACGATCCGCGCTTGCGTGGCGTCGGTGATCTCGCAGTCGTCGTAACCCCGCAGCTCTTGCGCCAGCGCGCGATGCAACGAGGCATCGGCGATCGTCAAACACACGCGCATGGGGTTGCTCGATCGTATCCCCCCGCGACCCGCACCACCATGGGGCACGTGTCCGTGCGGCGCGCGGTTTTGGGCGGCGAATCAGGTGTCGCCGATGACGGTGAGCGTCCACTCTGCGCCCTGGACACACATCCCGTTCTTGGAGCGGATCTCGATCGCGACCCAGGCGCTGTCGTCGGCGTTGTTGGCCAGCGCGCCCTCCCCCCAGCTCATGAACACACTGTCGATCCCGACCGCGTTGGTCGAGTTGTCCTGCTGCCCGCCGCAACCCGTGGCGCTGCCTTGATTGCCGCGGAACACGAAGAGGTCGAAGTCGCTGCCGGCCGGGCTCGTCAGCGACGCCGTGAACGTCAGCTGCTCGCCGATGACGTCACTGTTGTTCTCGGAGACCTGCAATGTGACCCAGGTGTCCGTGTCGCCGCTCGTCGACAGCTGGGAGGGCTCGTCGCCGGCAATTCCGCCGACAACGGCCGCGGAGGCGCACGTGGAGCCGTCATCGCAGTCGCCGGGCACGCCGCCCGAGTCCGACGACGTCATCGGGCCGTCGTCGGATGTGGTGTCCGAACCGGTGGAACCGGGCAGGGGCCCGTCGTCGGACGTGTCGTCTTCGGGCTTGTCGTCGGCGCCCGAGTCGACGTCGGAGGTCGTCTCGTCGTCGCCGGGTCCGGAGCCACCGCCGGAAAAGCTCGAAATCACGGGCGGACCGTCGTCGTTGCTGGCACCCGAGGCGCAGCCCAGGGGCGCCGCGACGGCCCACACCCACGCCGACCATGGCCTTCCCATCGAGGTCTTCATAGTACCCGCCGACGCCGGCGGGATCTCCGGCGCTCGCCGATGTCCGGTGTCCACCGGAGCCCTGCGCCCCTCCCACATGTGGGCTCGGGGACCGGCCATGTACGTTTTGATAGTTCGCCCGTCGGCGCACGCGGTGGCGCCTGCGTGGGGGTGGACGCGTTGGGATATGCTGCGAGTCTAGGTTTCGACGGGGAGAGGGGTTCCCAAAATGACGAAGGCAAAGCTTTTTGCGACGGCCGCGTTGCTCGCCACCGCGTGCCCGGCCAACGACACCAGTAACGGCGGCGACGGTGAGACCACCGCGCCCGCCGACGGCGGTGACGGCAACGTCAGCGCCGGGGAGACCGGCGGCAACGTGACCGCGGCATCCAACAGCGCGGGCGACGGTACGTCGGCCGGAGACGACTTGGGCGACGACGGCCCGCCGCCCCCCGGACCGGTGAACTTCGATCTCGGCGGCATCCCGGACATGGGTGACCCGATCTGCGGCGGCAAGGGCAGCGGCGACCCGGAGGTCTCGTACATCTGGATCGCCAACAGCAGCCAAGACACCGTCTCGAAGATCAACACGCAGACGCTGGTCGAAGAAGGGCGCTACATGACCCGCGACGTCGCCGGCGGAAGCCCGTCGCGCACGTCGGTGAGCTTGTCGGGCGACGTGGCGGTGGCCAACCGCCAGGGCGGTCTGACGAAGTTCTACGCCAACCCCGACAACTGCGTGGACCAAAACGGCAACGGCGTCATCGAGACGTCGACCGACGCGACGTGGCTGCCGTGGGACGACGAGGAGTGCCGCGCCTGGTACACGCCGTTCACGTACACCTCGCAGCGTCCCGTCGCGTGGACGCAGGGCGTATGGAGCGCGCAGGACTGCGCGCAGATCGACCAGAAGGTGTGGACGGCGGGCGTCATCGCGAACACGACGATCGAGATCAACCTCGTCGACGGCGACACCGGCATCGTCGAGGACTCGGTGCAGATCCCCACGATCAACCCGGGCTTTTACGGGATGTACGGCGGCGCGGTGGACTCCGAGGGCAACTTCTGGGCGAGTCAGCTCAGCGGCGGCCAGCTGCTGCGGGTGTCGATCGACAACCTCAGCGACTACGAGCACTGGACGGCACCGTACGGTGGCTACGGCATGACCGTGGGCGCGTCGGGGTACGTGTTCACGTGCTCGTCGCAGGTCGGTCGCTTCGACCCGGCCACGGAGACCTGGGACGGCGCGACCGTCAACGGCGGTGGTGGCTGCATGGAGGACGCCAACGGGATCCTCTGGATGGCCAACAGCCCGCTCGTCGGCGTCGACGTCGAGACGCTCACCACGGTGTACAGCTACCCGCTGCCCAACTACGTGCACGGCGTCAGCATCGACTTCGAAGGCTACGTCTGGGGCGTGTCGATGAACACGCAGGCGTACCGGGTCGACCCGACGGACGGCACCTTCGACACGGTCAACGGCCTCGTGGGTCCGTACACGTACTCGGACATGACCGGCTTCGCCCTCAACTCCGTCGGTGGCGGCGGAGTGCCGTCCGGCTAGAGCTGGCTGCCTGCACCCCCCGCAGCGGCGAGGGGTGCTTGGCATCGGCAGCGAGCTGCCGGCTTTCTCCGTCGAGGACGGTCGGCTATGCGCCGGCGGTGCAGCAGACCGTGACGGGATCTTCGGGGACGGCGTCGCCCATCGACTCGCCGCCGTTGGGCGTGCAGGTCCCGGTGAGCTCGGCGGTCAGCGCAAGGCCCGGCGTGTCGCCCTTGTTGAACGTCACCGGGTTGCACGCGTCGAGGTTCAGCGGGCCGATGGCATCGGGGGCGCAGTCGTCGGTCGCGAACAGGTCGACCGTGCCGGTGCACGCGAAGTCGTTGCCGCAGGTGCACATGCTGCAGCCACGGGTGTCGTCGATCTGCCGGTACCAGGTGTGCTTGGTGGGGTAGGCGGCGGGGCAGGTTTCGTCGCCGTCCTTCATGATGCACACGCCCATCGGGTGCGGGACGTCCGGGATGCAGGTGCCGCCGTCCTCGCACGCCATCGAGTCGGGCGCGCAGGCGACGAGCTTGTCCTTGAACGACACCGTGGGGATGTTCGTCGTGGGCGTCGCGGTGCAGGTGGCCGTCGGCTCGGTGTTCGTCAGCTCGATCGCGAGGGCGGCTTCGGAGCCGCCGCCGACACACGCCATGTCGGCGGTCACCTCGACCGGCTTGCCGATCGCCTTGCCGTCGCAGCCCATCGCGTCGTGATACGTCGCGCTGACCGGGCCGCAGCCGCCCTGGGGCTCGCCGCACTCGCACATACAGGTAGCGGCCTCCGGCTCGAGTCGATCGCGCACGACGTCGACCTCGTTGGGCACTTCGGGAGGGCACTCGACCGTGACCTGGGTGATGGCCACGGTCGTGAGCACGGGCCCGATCCACTCCGGCGGCACGGCGGGGGCACACTCGGCGCACAGATTGGTGCCCGTGCTCTCGTCGGCGCCGCCGCTGCTCGAAGAGGAGGAGGCGTCGGTCGTCGAGGTGGAGCCGCCCCCACCGCCGTCGTCACCACACCCGAAGATCAGGACCGAACCGAGGACAAGCCAATGCGATCGCATGGCGGGGAGTCTACCGGACGGATCCGGGACTGACACGAGGCTCGGCTCATTGAGGGGCGAGCTCGGCGAGGACCTGCAGCCGAGCGATGACCTCCCGGGCCGTCGGTCGGTCCTCGGGTGCCTTGGACAGCATCGCGCCCACGAGAGGCTCGAGCGGCACCGCGTACGAGGGCAGAGGACCGAAGCTCTCCACCCTCGGGGGGGCCGAGAACTGGTGCATGCTCAGGACCGTGTCGACGCTGTCGCGAAACGGCGGGTAGCCGGTCAGCATCTCGAACAGTATACAGCCGAGGGCGTAGATGTCGGCCGGCGGACCGACGGGGCGGTCGGCCTCGGCTTGCTCGGGAGCCATGTACGCGGGCGTGCCCTCGACCACGCCGCTGACCGCCATGCGACCGAGCATCGGGTCGCCGGGCACGAAGGCCAGGCCGAAGTCGAGCAAGGTGAGCCAGCCCGCGCCGGCGTCGGGGTCGAGGCACACGTGGGCGGGCTTGAGGTCGCGGTGCACGAGGGGGAGGGAGTGGATGTGTCGCAGCACCTCGGCGATGCCGGTTGCGATCGCGATCGCGACGGACGCCTCGAGTCGCCGGCCGCCGCCGACGAGGTCCGCCAGCGAGTCACCGCGAAGAAGCTCCATCACGATGAAGCCGGTGCGGGCGATCCGGCCGACGTCGAGCACGGGCACCACGCCCGGGTGCATCGCGACGACCGTCACCGTGGCTTCGCGTTCGAGGCGAGCCCATGTGCTGTGCTCACGGTCGGTGTCGCGCAGGTCGACGAGCTTGATCGCGACCGGGACGTCGCGCTCGAGGTCGATCGCTTCGAAGACCGAGCCGCTCGCACCGCGCCCCAGCGGCCAGCGCAGGCGGTAGCGCTCGGCGACGATGTCGTCGCTGCGGAAGGGCGAGCGACGGCGAGGGGCGGGCCCCGTTGGGCCGGTTTCGCCGAATGTGTCGCCCAGGCCCCGCATCGGATGCGAAAGCAAAGGTATCCTGAAATACGCACGAGACAAGTATTGTGCGTGCGATTTCGTAGGAAATCGGAGCGAGTTCGCGCGTACGGCGGGACACGTCCCCTCGCCGATCCGGTGAGTTCAGGCGCCCGGAACGACGCCCGGGGTCGCGCGCGCGCCTCCCGGAGACGTCACGGCGGCGACCGGGCCGGACGTGCGCACGTCGGCGGTCGCGGCCATGGCCACAAAGGCAGCGTCGCGATTGCGCCCCGACGATCAGTCGAAGCGCGAGGACAGGTAGAGGTTCCACAGCGACAGGTTCGCGTCGCTGGCCCCGAGGTTTTCGATCGTCAGGGTCCAGGTGCCGTTGACCATGTCGTCGCGCGAGATCCCGTCGAGCGCGAGCAGCTCGGTCGGCATCGGTGCACCGCCGGCCGAGGGACCGTCCCAGGGGTGCGACTCGGTGCCGGACGGGTCGGCGATGACGACCCGGAGGTCGGCGGGGTCGATGCCCGAGAGGTCGACGGTGACGATGATGTCTTCGGGGACGGAGGCGAGCCCGGCGACCTCGACGGTGAACTGCGCCGTCGTGCCGGCGGCGATCGTCGCGTCGACTTCCGAGGTGAAGTCGGCGGCCATCCAGGCGGGTCGGCACTCGCCGCTCGAGAAGATCGTAAAGCCCGAGCACTCGAGGTCGTCGTCGCACTGACCCAGGCCGGTGCACGAGGCGTGCTGGCCGGGGATGTCCTGAGACGCCAGGCACTGCTGAAAGCCGTCTTCGTTCGGCACGCCGACGCAGCGCAGGATGCCGGGGCACTGCGAGTTGTCCGTGCACAGCAGACCCTCGCTCGGCGTGCGGCCCTCTTCGCGGGCGGTGAGCATGGCGCTCTGCCCGAAGAAGTACAGCTGCGACAGCGCCTGGATCGACGGCAACGGGCGGGCGGCCAGCACGCTGTCGACGGCGCGGCGATCGAGGGACGCGTCGAGCACGTCCTCGGTGGAGCGGTTGATCCAGGTCAGAGCGCCGTTGGCCTCGTCCACGGTGAACGCCACGTTGTCCCAGACGCCGAGCAGATCGCCGCCGGTCGGGACGAAGTCGTGGGCGTACGCGTAGTCGAGCATCCGCTGTAGCGCGCTCGCCCCGACGAAGTACAGCCCGTCCACTTCGGTGATCGAGTGGAAGACCCCGTCGTCGTGGGTCCCGCCCGTGTACGCGCCGTCGGGGCCCGCGCGGAAATCGGTGATCGACTCGGCGGCGCGGCGGTCGAGGCCGACGTCGTCGTCGAGGATCCCCTCGGTGGTCGTCGCGTGGTTGAGCAGCGCGAGCACGCCGATGGCTTCGGGGGTGCCGTCGACGAGCAGGTCGGCGAGGCCGTCGGCCTTTCCTGCACCGGCCTCGGCGGGCAGCTCGGGCGCGTCGGAGTCCGAATCACAGGCGCCGAGCGCCAGCGCAGCGGTGAGTCCAAGAATCCATGTGCCCTTTTGTCGTACCCGGTCCATCGCGCGCCCCCGAAGTCCAAGACCCGTGCCAAGCCCGCCGGACACGATGTCCAGGGGTTGGGAGCGCGTCGGTGCCCAACGAGGCCGTACTGGCTACGACTGTGGCCATCGGGCGAGCGCGCCGAGCATTCGTCGCTAGCCTCCCGAAGGCCCGTGCAGATCCCCCCGCATATCGCCGAGCTGCGTGCGCGTTGGTCCGCCCATCCCGGTCCGCGACCTCCGATCGAACCACCCGAACCGCACCAACGCTCGGTCTGGTCGTTCCCGCGACCGCCGGCGATCGAGCCGGTCGCCGCCCGCGTCCGCATCGAGCACGCGGGTCGAACGGTCGTGGACTCGCGGCAGGCGCTCGCGGTGCTCGAGACGTCGCATCCACCGAGCTACTACGTGCCGATGTCGGACGTCGACGTCACCGTGCTGCGACGCGAGCGAGAGCGCGGGTCGATGTGCGAATGGAAGGGGCAAGCCGTGTACTTCTCCGTCGTCGTCGGCGAAGCGACGCTGCGGTCGGTCGCCTGGAGCTACCCGGATCCGTTCGACGACTTCGCGGCCATCGCGGGTCGGCTCGCGTTGTACTGCGCACCGTTCGACGCCTGCTGGGTCGGGACGGCGCGGGCGCGCCCGCAGCCCGGAGGTTTTTACGGGGGCTGGGTCACCGACGACTACAGCGGTCCGTTCAAGGGCGTGCCGGGCTCGGCGGGCTGGTGAGCACCGCGTCGGAAATTCGCGGACGAAGGGGGGCGATCAGCCCTTGCCGAAGAACGCCTGCACCGCGGCGCTCGCGATCGGAGCGCCCTCCTCTTGCACGAAGTGTCCGGCCTGCGGCAAGACGATCGGCTCGGGGCAGCCGCGAATCAGCTGCTGCATCACCTTCATGACGGGCAGGCCGAGCACCGGGTCCTGCTCGCCGACGGCCATCAGCGACTTGCCCTCGTATCTCGTCGACCAAAAGCTCGCCGCCTTCTGGCTGGCGGCGGCGCCGTCCATCGTCGGGTCGATGGGGACGATCAGGGGAAACCGCCGCACGCCGGCCTTGTAGCGGGCGTCGGGGAAGGGCGCATCGTAGGCGGCCACCACCTCGTCGGTCGCCCCGGGGATCGCTCGCTTCATCAGGCGCGCGACGTCGAAGTCGGGGTTGCTCCGAACGAAGTCGAGCCACGCCAAAAAGCCCTTGCTCGGCCGGCTCCCGACGGCGAGCGCCGTGTTCATCACCAGGAGGTTTTCGATGAGTTCGGGGTGGGTCAGCGGCAGCGTCAAGCCGAGCAGACCGCCCCAGTCCTGGCAGACCAGCGTGATGCGCTGCAGCTGCATGGCGTCGACGAACGCGAGCATCGTGCCGTGGTGAAAGTCCCAGGTGTACACGTCGTCGTCGATCGGCTTGTCGGAGCGTCCGAAGCCGAACCAATCCGGCGCGAGCACGCGGCAGCCCGCCTGCACGAACACGGGGATCATGTGTCGGTACAAGAACGACCAGCTCGGTTGGCCGTGCAGGCACAGCACGACGGGACCGTCCGTCGGGCCCTCGTCGAGGTAGTGCAGCCGCAGTCCCTCGTAGCCGGGCAGGTCCTCGAGGTAGTGCGGCGCGAACGCGAAATCGGGGAGGCCCGAGAATCGCTCGTCGTCGGTTCGCAGCGCGTCGATCGGCATCGCGTGGCGACGCTAGCACGGGCCGTTCCTTGCGGTATCGTGGAAGGCGTGAGCGGTGCCAGGACGATCGCGGTGGTGCTCGGTGTGCTCGCCGCCGACGGCTGCGCGCGAGGCAATCCGGCGTTCGACGACCTCTCTGCCGCCGACGCCGCGAGCGCGGACGGGGGAACGTCGAAGGGCTCGGCCGACGACGGCGACGCTTCCCTCGAGGGCGGCGTGACGACCAGCCCGACCGACTCCGCCGGTACCGACGGCGGCGCCATGCCCACGAGCTCGGGGATGACCGATCCCACGGGCGCCAGCGATGTCACCGTCGGAGGGACCGACAGCGGCGACCCACTGTGTGCCGCGTGGGAAGGAGAGTGCACGCTGTTCGTCGACAACGCGTGTCCCGACGGATTCAAGTGCGCGCCGGTGGAGGTCGACGGGGCTTGGGGAGCGCAGTGCGTCCCCGTGGACGTCTCACCGGGGCTGGCAGGACAGCCGTGCACACGCACGTGCGGTGTCAACGAAGGCGCCGACGACTGCGGCCGTGGCACGGTGTGCTGGCTGGACCGCTGCGTCGCGATGTGTGACTTGCAGCAGCCGGCGTGCAGCAAGGGCATGGACATGTGTCTGCGTCCCGTCGACAACGACCCGGGCTTCGGCTTGTGCGTGCCCGAGTGCAACCCTCTCCTGCAAAACTGCGGCCTCGGTGAGGCGTGTTTGCCCGAGGCCAACGGCGGGTTCTCGTGCTTTCCGGCGCCCGGCGCCGGAGGCCAAGGCACGGGCTGCCAGTTTCAGAACTCGTGTGCGCCCGGATTCGTGTGTCACGAAGGGGCGTTCGTCGAAGAGTGCCAGGAGCAGTTTTGCTGCACCTCGCTGTGCAACCTCGACAATCCCATGTGCCCGGGCGCCCACACGTGCTTGGCGTTCGCCCAGCCCAGCCCGCTGTTTCCCAACGTCGGCGCCTGCTCGTTGTGAGCGCGGACGTGGCCGGGCCTCGTCGCGATTGTTGCGGCGGCGGCAAAGGTGTATTGCCGGCGCTTCGGCCACGTACGCGCTAGGTTCGGCGGCACTCGCCTCGTGGCGGGATGGAGTCGAAACGATGGAACTGAGCTTTGGTGCCCTCGATTGGGTGGCGGTCCTCGTCGGGGTCGTGGTGGGACAGGTGGTCTCGACGGTGTGGTTCGTGGTGCTGTTCGGTGAGCCGTGGGCGCGGGCCTACGGGGCCAAGAGCAAGCAGGAGCACACTCGGCAGGTGCCGGGTTACACGTATGCGGTCGGCGTGGCGTGTACCTTCGTGCTGACGGTGTCGATTGCGTTGCTGCACGCGGCGCTCGGGGTGACCGAGGTCGGGGCGGCGCTGGGGCTGGGGGCGTTCCTCGGCCTGGGCTTGTGCGTCGCGACCTGCCTTCCGGGGCAAGCGTTTCTGCGACGGTACGACGTGGCGTGGATCGCCGCGGGCAGTCAGACCGCGATGATCCTGGCGATCTCGGCGACCCTGGTCCTCGTCGGGTGACACCGGTCGAGCGTGAGCGCGCGCGGCCCACTCGGATCGGCGCATCTGGACGGCGACGCCTTGCGCTGGGATCATCTGCGCATGGCGAGGATCGAGGCGCGCGACGACGGGTACTACCTGCAGGGGCGCAAGCTGGCCGACGGCGACACGGTCATCGTGACTCGAACGCTCGCGCGAGAAGTGATCAGTCTGCGTGGGCCGGCGCCGCCGATGTTCAAGCACCGCTCGCCCGGGGCGGGTCCCGAGGCGCTGACGGTCGTGTTCCCGATGGAGCTCGACCTGCAGTGGCCCGACGCGGGGTAGTCACGCGCGGCCCGGCCGACCACACCATCGCGACAGCGCCTGGGGCAGCGTCGTGTCGTCGAGCGCACCCGTCCACGCGACATGTCCGTCGGGGCGGATCAGGACGGCCGAAGGGGCGGGTACCTCACCGAGGACCGGGAGCGACCACGCGCCGTCGTGACTCGCGTCGATCCGCCGCACGCGGTCGGCCCACGGGGACACGTCGAACGCGTCGGGCCCGTCCAGGCGCAGCAGCACGGCGCGGGCATCGTGCAGCAACGTGGCGACGCGCGCGGGCCCTCGGTCCGTCCGTAGATCGAGGTCGGGCATCCGGCGGCCGAGCAAGGGATGGCCTGGGCCGAGGTCGTAGTGGATGTCCAGACCGGCGATCATCGCCCCGACGCGTCGGCGGGGCTCGTCGCAGCCCATCAGCTCGCGCATCGTCTCGCGCAGCGCCTGATGCCGATCCCCGGGGGTGCGTAGGGCCACCTGCGCGCCGGTGTTGTGCAGCACGCGGGAAGCGACCGGGTGGCGCTCGGCGTGGTAGCTGTCCAGCAGCGCGTCGTCGCATGCCCCCGCGATCACGAGCGCGAGCTTCCAGCCGAGATTGACCGCGTCCTGCACGCCGGTGTTGAGACCCTGACCTCCCTGGGGCGGATGCACGTGGGCGGCGTCGCCGGCGAGCAGAACGCGACCGTGCCGGTAGGTGACGGCCTGGCGCGCCATGTCGGTGAAGCGCGAGATGCGGCTGGCGCGACGCAGCCCGTAGTCGGTGCCGTACACGGACACGAGGGCGCGACGCAGCTCCTCGAGATCGGGCTCGCCGACGTGGTCGATCGTCGCCTCGGTCAGCACGACTCCGATCGGCTCGTCGGAGCCACGTCGACCGATCGCATGGGTGCCTCGCGCGTCGTGGCGCAAGCCGAAGGGGGGCTCTTCGTCCATCTCGACCTCGGCGATCATCCAGCTCGTCGAAGGGTCCCAGCCGGCGAAGTCGATGCCCGCGGTCTTGCGAACGATGCTGCGGCCACCGTCGCACCCGACCAGCCAGCTCGTTCGTAGCGACGTGCCGTCGGCCAACGCCACGTCGACCCCCTGGTCGTCCTGGTCCAAGCCCACGACCTCGGTCCCCCGACGGATCTCGACCCCGAGCTCGTCGAGCACCCAGCCGGCGAGGATGCGTTCGAAGTGGTGCTGCCACAGCGCGAGGACGTAGTTGTGGCGCGTCGGCTGATCGCCGATCGGCACGGGGCCCTCGAAGGCCATGACGAAGGGATGTGTCTGGCCTTCGGCGACGAATCGCTCGACGACGCCGCGCTGGTCGAGCACTTCGAGCGTGCGCGCGTGCAGGCCTCCGGCGCGCCGCCCATCGAGGTCCTGGCTCGTGCGTCGCTCGACGATCACGGCATCGATCCCCGCCAACGCGAGCTCGCCGGCCAGCATCAGTCCCGTGGGGCCACCGCCCGCAATCACCACCGCGTGTTCCGCCATCGCCCGATCGTCCTCGTCCTCGTCGTCGTCCTCGTCGTGGGCCGTGCGCCGTCGACGGGCCATGGTCGACCCAGCGGCGGAGCTTCCCGCAAGCCCACTCCTGCGTGGTATCCTGTGCCCGCGTGGCAGCGATTGATTTCGACGGATCCGTCGTGCTCGAACGGCTCGCCGAGATCGGCGAGCTCGATGCCTTCTTCGAGGCGATCGACGCGGACGACTTCGCGCGAGCGCGGGCCTTGATGAAGCGGGCGCGCCTGGACGCGGAGACGATCGCGACGACCCTACAGAAGATGGCCGAGGCCGACGGCGAGCACTGAGCCGGCGACCGTCGGTCGTCGAGCGGGACGTGAAGTCGTCAAGGGCGGCGACGGCCGCGTGTCAGCCGTTGCAGAGCCGGACATGCTCGCTGGCGGCGGGCTCAGGGAGCGCGCGTCGCTGCCTGAACGAGGCTGGACAAGGGGAGCGCGACGGGGTCGTGGCGGCGGTCCCACTTGTCGCGCCGATGGATCCTCCACGGGCGGTGCGGGACGCTCGAGACGACGCCGTAGCGTTCGGCGACCGAAGGCAGGGGTTGGCCGAGCACGGCTCGAGCGCAGGTTTCGGTGACGACGACGCGCTCCGTCGCGGCCGTGCGCAGGCGATCTTCGGGGCGGTACCAGCCGAGGCGGGCGGTCGCCTCCGGCGATGGGATCGCGTACGAGATCTTGACGAGCTCGACGCGGGTCGGGACCTGCCCGTCGTGGTCGAGTGCCCAGGCCCGGCACTGCCAGCGCGCGTACCACTTGCCGTACCACTCGCCGCCGCCGGACTCCCCGCCGATGATCCGCCGGTTGATCTTGCGCATCCGGTCGTTGAACAGGAAGGGGAACACCCGTCGTTCGTCGGCATACAGGTCCGTTCGCATGTCCCAGCGGTCGTCGCCGTCGATGACGACCACTTTCATGAACACGTTGTGACGCGGTGGGTTGGGCGCGAACATCCCCCAGCCCTGTGTCGTTCGCGTCATCGACAGCCAGGGCTGCACCCACGGATGCACGGCGCTCCGAAAGTCACGCGTGTCTTCGCGATCGGGCACCAGCCAAGCGCCGACGGCCACGACGTGAAACGTCAGCAGCGCCACGAGGGTGATGCGGCCCAGCGGACCGTAGCAGCGGGCGGGTCCTCGCCCGGGGGCGAGGCGCGAGCGCACCGCGCGGTGGGTCGTCACGCCCACCGCGAATGCCAGCGCGGCCCACGACAGCGGCGCCCAGCCGAGGGCGACGCCGACCACGGTCGACGTCCACACCGTCGCCCAGGCCCAAGTCGGTACCGTGACCCCGTCGCGCGCCGCCGTCGGAGGATCGGCCGCCGGCGCTGGGGTGGGGCGTCGCGTCACCCGGGCCCAGGCCGCGGCGACCTCTTCACCGCGCAGGTAGACCAGGCACAGCGCGAGCATGACGGGTTGGAACATTCCGATGTTCACCACGACGAAGATGCCGCCCATCGTCAGCAGCGCCCACGTGAGCCAGATCCGACGGCCCAGCAGCCAGCGTCGGATCCAGCGAACGATCGCGGTGAGCCGGCGACGGCGCGGCGGTGAGGTGCGCGACTCGTCGAAGACACGAACGACCGCGCCAACGAAGACCAACCCGAAGCCGATCTCGCCGAATCGGACCACCCAGGTGACGACCTTGAGCAGGTTCGTGCCGAGCACGGCGGTGATCGGCTGGGTCGGAAAGCGATAGAAGTGGTCGAGACTCATCGCGTAGTAGACGGCGTCGCCGCGGGTCCACACCGCGCCCGACTTCAGCGCGCCGGTCGTCACGTAGAGCGCGGCGAGCTGCAGCATCATCAGGCGACGCGGCCAGACCGGGATCCGGCGGTAGGTCGGTTCCCGGTCGTGGCCGTCGCGCCCGTCGCGCCCGTCGTCGAGGCGCCCGGCCCGGCGGAGCCTTCGACACCTTCGCCAGTTGTCGACCGACCAAGCGTGACCGCTGCGGGCGAAGAGCAGGTAGACGAAGAACACGCGGAAGACCACGTCGGTGCCCTCCAGAAACAGCGGGTTGCGATCCATCAGCGAGGTCATCAGGACGAAGCACCCGACGGCCGATGCCCGCGTCCAAAGGCCGACGAGCAGCATGACGGCAGCGACCTCGAACGCGACGATGTGGATCCACATCGCCGTCGGAGAGTCCCAGAACCAAAGCAGTGAAAATCGCGGACCCGTGAGAAACCGACCCACCGCGGCCACGTCGAAGAAACCGTAGGGTTCGCCGTCGAAACCCTCGCCGAATCCCGCGAGCTGTCGGGACGCGAAG
>CALBMM010000004.1 GCA_937896535.1 uncultured Pseudomonadota bacterium | reverse complement strand
GAGCGCATGACCGGCGGCGGTGCGGTCCTTGACCCGCTCCAGCCACAGCTCGTACGCCTGGATACAAAGCTCGGCCGCCTTGCCGCGGGGATCGCCGTGCGTCTGCATGTGCGCGGCGTGGACGACCAACAGACTCGCGAGCGCGCGCCAGTCTTCGGCATCGCGGAACGCCCGGCGCAGCTTGACGAACGTCTTCTCGTCGCCGGGTGCGGCGCGATACTCGGCCAGTTGTTTCGGCTCGGTCGGATAGGGACCGGGCGTCGGCGTCGGGAGCGTGGGGGAAGCGCTGCTCTCGCTGCCGGAGGGGCCTTGGGTCCCGACCGTGGGCGCGTCGTCGACGTGTGGCTGGCTCATGCGGGAAGGGCGAAAAGGGCGCGACGTTCGCAACGTATCACACCCAAACCTCTGTCGGAGCCCGCGTAGGGGCGTCGGGGACGGGTTTGGCGGGCTCGGGCGTCGGGGGCGGCGCGGAGGCGTCGGGCCGCCTGCCCGTTTGCCCAGTGACCGAGCGCGGCTCGTGATACTGGTGCCCTCGCGTG
Source organism: uncultured Pseudomonadota bacterium (assembly GCA_937896535.1). Lineage (GTDB taxonomy): Bacteria > Myxococcota_A > Polyangia > Nannocystales > Nannocystaceae > CALBMM01. Next base: position 5,310 of record CALBMM010000004.1, on the reverse strand, counting down.
GCATCCGAACGCCGAGGCCGCACCACACGCCCCGCCGCCGCGGCGCGACCACCCCGGGTGGTCGAGCAGCGGCTCGACAACGGGGCGCGCATCCTCGTGCTGCCGGCGATGGGCCGAGCCAAGGAAGCGGTCGCGGCGGTGCAGCTGTGGGTGTTTTCGGGGACCGCCGCGGAAACGCCGGCCGAAAGCGGCTGTGCGCACCTGCTCGAGCACCTGCTGTTCAAGCCCGCACACCTTCCCGGTGGCGACGTCGTCGATCTGACCGAGGCCATCGAGCGGCTCGGCGGGGACATCAACGCCTACACGAGCCTCGACGAAACCGTCATCTACGCGACCGTCTTGGCAAAGGGCGCGCCGGATGCGGTCGACGCGATCGCCGGGGCGGTGCTGCACCCCACCTTCGATCCCGAGGAGCTCGCGGCCGAGGCCGAGGTCGTGGTCGAGGAGATCCGGGCCGATGCCGACGATCCATCGGCCTGCATCGCCCAGGACGTGTCGGCCTCGCTCTTTCGCGGCCACGGTTACGCGCGCTCGGTGCTCGGCTCGATCCGTCGCGTGCGTGCGCACGACGTGCAGGCGCTGCGTCGCTTTCATCGGCGGGCGTACGCGGGCCACCGCCTCGTGCTCGTCGTCGCGGGCGCGCGCGATCCGGACGAGGTCGTGCGGCGGGCCCGACATTGGCTCGACGGCGTGCCGGCCGGTCGGGCCGTGTTGGCGACGGCGAGCTTCGCCCGGCCACGACGCACGCGCGCATCGGTGAAGGTGCACGCCCGCGACGTCGCGCAGCTGCAGCTGTCGATGGGCTGGGCCGCACCGCCGCTGCCCGACGCCGAGGCGTGTGCCCTCGAGGTCGCGGCGGTCGTGCTCGGCTACGGCGACTCGTCGCGCATCGCCACTCGGCTGCAGCGGGGCAAGGGGCTCCTCGCCGAAGGCCACGCGACCCTGTACGGCTACCGCGAGGCGAGCACGTGGTCGATCGGTGCCCGGACCGACGTCGACCAGGGCTCGGAGGCGTTCGCGGCGCTGATGGCCGAGGTCGCCTCCATGCGGGCGACCGGCGTCACGCGCGAGGAGCTCGCGAGAGCCCAGGCGGTGCTGCGGTCGGAGAAGGTCTACCGCACCGAGACCACCGCCGGCCGGGCGCATGCACTGGGCTACTTCTTGAGTCTCGGCGGGAGTCTCGCGACCGAGGACGCCTACTTCGCCGCGCTCGACCGGGTCTCGCCCATCGACGTGCGCAACGCGTGCCGCCGCTGGCTCGTGCCGAACGGGGCGGCGGTGTCGGTGGTCGTGCCTCGCGACGGCGGGCCCAAGCCGGCGTCGCTGCGGCGCGAGCTGTCGCGCGCGCTCAAGGCACCGCGGGCCGCTCGTCGCGGACGCCGACGAGGGCACGAGGTGGACACGTTCGTGCACCGCAGCGGGGTGCAGGTGTGCCTGTGGCCGGACGAGCGAGTGCCGATGGTCGCCGGATGGTGGATGTGGCCGGGCGGACAGCGGCTGGAGACCCGGCGCACGAACGGGTGGGGGCCGCTGGCGAGCAAGCTCGTCACGCGTGGCAACGCCTTCATCGAGGGTGATGCGCTCGCCCGGGAGATCGAGGGGCGCGCGGCGGTCCTCGACGGGTTCTGCGGTCGCAACTGCGCCGGCGTGCACTTCGAGTGCCTCGCCGACGACGCCGCACACGTGCTCTCGCGTGCGGCCCAGTGCGTCGTCGCGCCTCGCTGGACCGACGAGGCCGTCGCCGAACAACGACGGCTGACGCTGCAGGCCATCGTCGCCCAAGACGACGACCTCGGCGGGGTCGCGGTGCGAGCGGCCGCGGCGCGGCTGTACGGGCGTCATCCCTACGGGCTGCGGCGCAAGGGCACGCCCGAGAGCCTGCAGGACGTGACCGCCGGCGGGTTGCAGTCGTGGTTTCGCCGTCGGTACCCGGTGGCCGGGGCCACGTTGGGAATCGCCGGCGCCGTCGAGCGCGACGCGATCGAGCGTTGCCTCGACGAGGTGCTGCCGCGCGAGCACCCGCGCACGGACGCACCGAAGTGGTCGCGGGTGCCGCCGCGGCGCGTCGTCGCCGAGCGCCTCGACGTCGCCGCGGATCGGACGCGCACGCAGGCCCACGTCGTGCTCGCGTTCGCCGGCCTGGCGATGGGCGATGCGCGGGCAGCGACGCTCGACGTGCTCATGACCGTCCTCGGTGCGCAGACGGGCCGACTGTTCATGGCGCTGCGCGAGCGAGAAGGGCTCGTCTACCACGTGTCGGCGAGCTCTACCGAAGGGATCGATGCGGGGGACGTGATGGTCTACGCCGCCACCGCGCGCGCGAAGGTCGACCGCACCCTCGCCGCGATCGAAGCCGAGCTGCGTCGCGTGTGTACCGAGCCGATCGGCCGCGACGAGCTGCGCCACGCCAAGGCGGTGCTGCAGGGCGAGTTCGCGACCGACCTCGAGCGCCGCGGACGACTCGCGTCGGCGATCGCCTTCGATGCCGCCTTCGAGCTGCCGAGCTTCACCGGCTACCCGCGACGGGTGGCCGGGGTGCGGGCCCAGGACGTGCGCGAGTTGGCCCAGACCCTGCTCGATCCCGCACGGCAGATCACCGTCGTCGCCGGGGCTTGAGGCCGGACGCTGCGCAACGAAGCTTGCCCAACTTGGGCAACGGTGATCGTTCGAGGTTGGGATCCCAACCCCTCAAGTCCGCGAAATCACGGGCCGTGATCGCTGGTGCAGGCATTGCTCGTATCTGCGGACATGCAGCGTTGGGGCAGGTTCGCCATCGGGTGTTGTGTGGTGCTGACCGTCGGGTGCGGGCGGGTCAGCGGCCCCGTACGCGCCGCCTGGAGCCGCGTGACGGACGACCGCACCACCTTGCCCCTCGCCGCCCTCGCCAGTCCCCTCGTTACGGCCACGGCGGCCACGGCGGCCGAGACGGGCCCGACGGCGCCCACGAGCACTGCCCGGCTCGTGCGCCGCCACCCGTCCGGCCGTCGTGTCCCGCCGGCCTCGTCGGTTCCGGTCGAGCGCCCGCTCGCGGACCTGCTGCCCGGCTCGCGGCGCATCGACGAGCCGGCCGTCGTGTACCTGCACCCGCGCGCCGATGCCCCGGCGCTCGGCCTGCTCGCGGCGGGGACACACGTCGGTGTGTTCGCCGTGGACCCGGCCGAGTCCGACGCCGAGGCGTGTGAGCACGGCCAGTGGCTGTCGGTCGCGCCCCGTGGCTGGGTCTGCGCTCCGACGCAGACCTCGTCGCGCAAACCGTCGACGCAGCTGCTGCCCCGGGTGCCCAAGCGCGGGACCACGCCGGGCACGTACGGCAAGGTTCGCGACGGCGCGCCGATCTACGCGTCTCGCAACGACGCGGCCATGGGGCTGCCGCCCAGCGCACCCGACGGCAGCCTGACCGTGCAGCGCCTGGGCACCGAGACGATCGACGGCGTCAAGTACTGGCGCACGCGCTCGGGCCTGATCCCGGCCCGGGACGTGCGTCGCCACAACCCGTCCCGCTTCGTCGGGGTATCGCTGCGCGAGGACACCCACGCGCTCCCCGTGGCCTGGACCCTGGCCCCGGCGACGTCCGAGCGCAGCTCGGTCCCGGTGTACGCCGAGGCACGCCGTCGCTCCCGCGTGGTCAAGCGCTTGCCGGCCCGCACGCTGGTCGTGGTCAGCGAGGAGAAGGACGGCTTCGCGTCCACGCCGTACGGCTGGATCGACCGGCACGACCTGCGGATCGCACGGGCGGCCGACGTGCCGCCGACGCTGCAGGACGGCGAGTCCTGGATCGACATCGATCTCGACGCGCAGGTGCTCGTCGCCTACGAGGGGACCGAGCCCGTGTACGCGACGCTGATCTCGTCGGGCAAGGTCAACCACCGCACCCCGACCGGCGTCTTCCGCATCGAGCGCAAGATCGCCGAGCGCACCATGAACAGCATGGCCGACTCCGACGAGACCTACCGCGTCGCGAAGGTGCCGTGGACCGCCTACTTCGCGCGGGGCTACGCCTTGCACGCGGCGTACTGGCACAACGGCTTCGGCCGGGCCCGCTCGCACGGCTGCGTGAACCTGGCCCCACGCGACGCCCGGGCGCTGTACGACTGGATGGTCCCCGCGGCCGCGCCGGGCTGGAGCGAGTCGTACGGCCACGTCGACCAGCCCGGGACGCTCGTGCGGGTCCGCTCGCGCAAGGACCCTACGCCGCCGGTCAAGGGCTACGCCCGCGCCTGGCTGCCCGAAGGCCTCGACGAGCTCGACGAAGAGGTCGACACGGCCGTGGCGGTCGCCGACACCGAGCCGCTCAACCAGACAGGCTGAGCACGTAGACGTCGTACAGGGCGTGCGTCCAGGCCGCGACCGCGAAGCCCCGCACCTGGTAGATGACGGCGAAGAACGCTCCCGCGAGCGTGCGGTACACGAACGCCGCGAACGTGAACGCCTCGCCGGCCGGGCCGATGTGGTGCGCCAGCGAAAACGCCAGTGACGAGAGGATGAGCGCGCCGATCCACGCGCGGGTGGGGGACACGATGCCCGAAAGCAGCCATCCGAGCCCGCCCATGAGGATCAGGCGGAATACCAGCTCCTCGTGAAAGCCCGCGCCCGCCGAGATCACGATGACGTCCAGCGGCCCCGTGCCCGCGATCGCCAGCCCGGGGACCAGCGACGCGAACTGGTTGATCACGAACATGATGAGCGAGCCCATCACGAGCGCGTAGATGCTCGACTCCACGAGCATCGGCAGGAAGTCGCCGGGATGGAACGTCCCGCGCTTGCGCAGCAGGATCACCACCGCGGCGTAGACCACCAGCATCACCGCCAAGATGACGAGGTAGTTGCTCAGGTCGCGGCGGGCGACGCCGATGAGCGCCCGCGTCACGAAGTCGACACCGTTTTGGCCGCGACCGCTGAGGATCCCGAGCTGGTAGATGAGCAGCAGCGGGAACACGAGCACCGCGCTGCCGAGCGAATCGATCCGACGCCCGAGCGTCCGGGTCAGGCGTCCGCCGCCACGAGCCTCGTCGACCGAGTCTTCGTCGTGCTCGCGCATCGCGTATCAGCGTGCGTCACGACGGCCGTCGGAGCAAACAATTGGGCAGGGGCGGGGACCGCGGCGCCGCCCGATCGGGACGGCGCGCGGTGCGAGCTCACTTCTTGCGCTGAGTCGTCTTCTTCTTCGAAGACTTCTTGGTCGCGGGCTTCTTGGTCGCCGGCTTGGCGGCCTTCTTCTTGGCGGCGGCCTTCTTGGCGGGCTTGCCCTTGGCCGGCTTCTTGGCGGCGGCCTTCTTGGCGGGCTTGCCCTTGGCCGGCTTCTTGGCGGCG
>CALBMM010000003.1 GCA_937896535.1 uncultured Pseudomonadota bacterium | reverse complement strand
CGTGCATCTGGGTACGCTCGTGGGCGAGACGGGGATCCTGTCGCGCGTCGGTGAGGTGTTCGGCGCGATGGTCCGCGGCTTCGACTGCCTCGACGGCAAGGGACAGGCCGGGTTCTTGCTCGCCGAGGACGTGCTGACCGCCGATGCCGAGGGCAAGGCGCCCAAGCTCGGTGAGATTGCCGTGACGGCGCCGGGACTGGGCGTGACCGTGGACGAGGCACGGCTCGCCCGATTCCGGGTCGCCGATCCCACGGTCCTGACACCGTGAGCGCGGCGCGTACGTCCGCGGCAAAAGCTGCGCGCTCGTGCCCGCTGGACGCTGGCAAGGTCCCGGCGATGTCGTCGACCCGCCGCACCGGGCTGCTCGTGAGCGTGTGCCTCGCCTGCGCCTGCCGACCGCAGGAGCCGGATCCGCCGACCAGCGCCCCCCACGTCGAAGACCCCCAGCTGCACTCACGGATGCAGCAGCACTTCTCCGATGCCGCCGCCGTCAAGGATGCGGTCATCGACGGCGACCTCGGATCGATCCACGCACGCGCCCAGCAGGTGGTCGAGCTCGAGGAGCCGCAGCTGTACGCGATGGCTTGGCGACCCCACGTGGTGCGCTTGGTGGAGGCGGCCGACAGCGTGCGCGAGGCCCCGGACGTGCCGGCCGCGGCGGTCCGCACCGCCCAGCTGGCGGCCAGCTGCGGACGCTGCCATCTGGCCGTCCAGGCCACGCCGCAGCTCCCCGAGGCTCCGGCGCCGTCGGGCGGCATCATGGCCCACCACCACTGGGCTGCCGCGCGGATGTGGGAAGGGATCGTCGCTCCCTCCGACGCTGCGTGGCACGAGGGCACGGCCGCGTTCGTGCGGGCCCCCGGCTGCGGGGTCGACCCCGACGACGAGCTGTCGGACTACCTCCAGGTGCTCTGCGAGCAGCTGCACGGCCTCGCCAGCCGGGCCGCGGCCGCCGAAGATCTCGACGATCGTGCGATCGTCTATGGCGATTTTCTGACCACTTGCGCGGCGTGTCACCACGCCGGCCCATGACCCCGACGAGCCCCGTCATGCACCACGACCATCGCTGGACCCTCGCCCTCGTCCTCGGCCTCGCCGCCACGGGCTGCGTCACCCAGGGCCAACACGACGCGCTCTCCAAGGAGCTCGCCGGCACCCGTGAAGAGCTGGTCGCGACCCGCTCGCAGCTGGACAAGGAGCGGGGCTTTCTCGACGCGACCTACGACGAATCGATCGACTTCCAAAAGGAGCTCAATGCCCTGCGTCGCCGCGTCGAGCAGCTCGAGCAGGACTACGAGGTCGTCCGGATGCAGCGCGACGCCAACGCGGCCGAGCTCGCCGCCCTCGTCAAGGACAAGAGCAAGCTGGAGGCGTCGGTGGAGAGGATGCGGATCGCCCTCGCCGAGCAGGCCGCGCGCGAGGTCCTCGCCGCGGCGCGCATCGCCGAGTACCAGGCGCTGCTCGGCCAGTTCAAGAAGCTCATCGACGCGGGCAAGCTGCGCGTGAAGATCGTCGACGGTCGCATGGTCCTGCAGCTGCCCTCCGACATCCTGTTCGACAGCGGCTCGGCCACGGTCTCGACCGACGGCAAGGAGGCGCTCGCCGAGGTCGGACGCGTGCTCGCCACGATGTCCGGTCGGCGGTTTCAGGTCGAGGGCCACACCGACACGGTTCCGATCAGCACCAAGAAGTACCCGAGCAACTGGGAGCTCGGGGCCGGGCGGGCGGTTGCGGTCGTCAACGTGCTGGTCGAGGCGGGGGTCGATGTCGAGCAGGTCAGCGCCGCCAGCTACGGGCAATGGCGTCCGACGGCGAGCAACGACACCGACGAGGGCAAGGCGCTCAACCGACGCATCGAGATCGTCCTGGTGCCAGACCTGTCGAGCCTGCCCGGCGCCGACGATCTGAAGCGCTTGGGCGGCTGACGCGCACCGGTCTACGCGGGTGCGGCGTTTTCGGGTACAACCGCCGCGCTCCACCGAGAACCGTCATGTCCGACATCGCTAGCAAGCTGCTTTCGTACATCCAGACCGAGCTCGCGCCCAAGGACGCCAAGATCGACAAGGGCTCGAACCTCTCCGACGTCATCGACTCGACCGCGATCATGGAGATCGTGGTCTGGATCGAGAACGAGCACGGGTTCGACGTGGAGATCGACGACATCACGCCCGACAACTTCGGCAGCGTCGAAAAGCTCGCGGCCTACATCGCAAAGAACGCCAAGGGCTGATCGCCCAGGAGGACGCGATGCTGCTGTTCGAGATGTTGCGTCGGGCGGCGGCCCGCTTCCCGGACAAGCCCGCCGCGATCTTTCCGGGTGACGAACGGCTCGGCTACGCCGAGCTCGACCGCCGCTCCGATGCGGTGGCCGCCTATCTGCACGCGCAGGGCATCGGGCCGGGCGACCGTGTCGCGATCCTGTCCGACAACCTGTCGCCGTCACTCGTCTACTTTTGGGGGATCCTCAAGAGCGGCGCGCAGAACGTCGACGTGCCCACGCTCGCGGCCAAGGCCGCGATGCAGGGGATCCTCGACGAGGCGGCGCCCAAGGCGGTCGTGCTCGATCCCAAGCAGCACGAAAAGCACGCGGCCGAGGGCGGGCTGAACCTGCCGGGCCTGCGCCTGGGCTGGCACGACGCCGCCGACGTCACCACGCTCGCGTCGATCGAAGGCGCGCACGCGTCCTCGCCCGCCCCGAGTCCGAACGTCACCGCCGACGACGTCGCGATGATCGTCTACACGTCCGGCACGACCGGGCGTCCCAACGGCGTGATGCTCTCGCACGAAAACTTCGTGTCGAACTTGCAGGCCTCCAACGAGCTGATGGGGCTCACGGACGCCGACAGCATCCTCGTCGTCGTGCCGCTGTACTACATCCACGGCCGCATGCAGCTGCTGCTGCACACCATGCTCGCGAGCACGGTGGTGTTTTCCGCCGGGTTTTCCTTCCCCGCCAAGGTGCACGCCGAGCTGTGCGACAGCGGCGTGACGGGCTTTTCCGGCGTGCCGTACCACTTCCAGCAGCTGCTGGACCGCTCCAAGCTCGCCGAGCGTCCGCCCGAAAACCTGCAGTACGTGCTCATCACGGGCGGCGCGCTGTCGCCCGACGGCCTGCGTCGCCTGTCGGAGGCGCTGCCCAACGTCGGGATTCACCTCGCGTACGGGCAGACCGAGGCCGCGCCGCGCATCACCTGGATCGGACCCGACGAGCTGTTCGTCAAGAAGGGTTCGGTCGGTCGCGCGTTGCCCAACGTCAACCTGCAGATCCTCGGACCCGACGAGACGCCCGTCGGCCCGAACACGGTCGGCGAGGTCGCGGCCGGCGGACCCAACATCATGAAGGGCTACGTCTCCGGCGACGAGGTCGAGCTCGGCAAGATCGACGACCAAGGCCGGCTGCGCACCGGTGACCTCGGCCGCATCGACGAGGACGGGCATCTGTTTCTGGTCGGGCGCAGCTCCGAGATGATCAAGAGCGCCGGGGAGCGCATCTTCCCGCAGGAGATCGAGGACGTGCTGTCGGCCCACCCGGCCGTCCACGAGGTCGCCGTGATCGGTCTGCCCGATCCCACGCTGGGCGAGCGCGTGGTGGCCTACGTGATCACCTCGCCGACGGAGAAAGTCGACCGGGCCGAGCTCAAGTCGCACTGTCTGCAGGCGCTGCCGTTCGTGCGCGTGCCTCGGGAGTTTCGGTTCGTCGACGAGCTGCCCCAGACCGGCTCGGGCAAGGTCAGCCGCAAGAAGCTGCGGCAGCAGGCGATCGAGGAAGCGGACGGATGACGGACCTGCGGGCGTTCCTGCGGCTCGTGCAGGACAAGCGCAAGCGCGACATCGTGCATGTGTCCCGGCAAGTCGACCCCGCGTTCGAGACGTCCGCCATCGTCACCAAGCTCGCCGACCAGCAGCGCAGCCCCATCTTCGTCTTCGAGGACGTCAAGGGGTGCACGCTGCCCCTGGTCACCAACGTCGGCGGCTCGATGGGCCGACTCGCGATGGCGCTCGACTGCCCGCTGCGCGACGTGGGCGCCAAATTCGAGGCGGCGGCCCGCAACCCGATCCCCCCGGTGTCGGTCGAGGACGCGCCGGTGCACGCCCACGTCCGCGAGGGCGACGACGCGGACCTGACGTGGCTGCCCGCGCTGCGTTACCACGCCGACGACGCGCCGCAGCCGTACCTGACCGCCGCGCTCGTGGTCGCCCGCGATCTGCAGACCGGCGTCCAGAACCTGAGCTTCCATCGCATGATGGTGCTCGACCGCCGCCGCACGGGCATCTACATGGAGCCCGGCCGCCACCTGCACGGCATCTTCGAGACGTACGTCGCGCACGGGGAGGCGATGCCGATCGCCGTGATCATCGGCGTGCACCCGGCCGTGGCCCTCGGGGCGCTGTACGCCGGCCCGGCGGGCGTCGACGAGTACGATGTGATCGGCGGTTTGTTGGGCCAGGGGCTGCCCGTGACCACGACCGCCGCGGGCCTGCAGGTTCCCGCGGGCGCCGAGATCGTCCTGGAGGGGACCGTCGACCCCACTGCGCGCACGCCCGAAGGTCCCTTCGGCGAGTTCACCGGCTACGGCACCGGCGCGATCACGACGCCCGTGTTCACGGTCGATCGGATCACGCACCGCGACGACCCGTACTTCGTCGACATCGTCTCCGGCGGGCTCGAGCACCTGCTGCTGTCGGTGCCGGCGCTCGAGCATCGGACGCGGCGCGACGCGGCCAAGGCCGGCCCCGAGGTCGTCGACATCTCCCTGCCGGCGCCGCTGACCGCGATCGTCTCGATTCGCAAGCGCGACGACGAAGACCCCAAGCGCGTGATCGATGCGCTGCTTTCCGGTGACATCTACGCCAAGCAGGTGATCGTGGTCGACCACGACGTCGACCCGGGCGACCTGTCGGCGGTGATGTCGGCGATGGCGCTGCAGTGCCAGCCCGACCGCCAGGTCCACGTGCTGTCGGGGGTCCGCTGCACGCCCCTGGACCCGTCGTGTCCGTCCGAGGACGGCATGGGCGCCAAGATCGGAATCGACGCGACCCGAGCGCTGTCGCCGGCCCGCGCGGTGACGCGCAACCGGATCCCTGCGGCGGTCTACGACGCGGTGGATGTCGACGAGATCCTCGGCAAGCGGTAGCGTGCGCCGCGTGAAGACCTACGAGACGGACGTCCTGGTCGTCGGAGGCGGGGGCGCGGCGACGGCGGCGACCATCGCCGCCCATGATGCCGGCGCGCGCACGATGCTCGCGGTCAAGGGCCGCTTCGGTGTGCCCGGCGTACGCGGCGCGGGGGCGACGTCGAACCCCAAGGCCGACTTCTGGACGATCCGCACCGTGGGTCCCAAGGGCGGGCTGTTCAATCCGCCGGACCAGACCTGGCAAGACATGCAGCAGGCGGGGCTCGGCACCGCCGATGCCGAGTTGTGCAAGATCTTCGTCGAGGAGGTCTCCGGGGCGATCAAGCGCCTGCGCTCGATGGGCATGCGCTTTCAGTCGAAGATGCTCGCAACGATGCCCGCGTCCAAGGACACCAAGGGCACCAACAACATCGTGCAGATCCAAAAGGCGATCATCGCCGGCACGAACACGCAGGTCGTCGAGCACGCCAACCTCACCGATCTGCTCGTCGTCGACGGCCGCTGTCGCGGCGCGGTGGGCGTGCACGACGACGGCGAGCCTTTCGTCGTCTACGCCGGCGCCGTGGTGCTCGCGACCGGCGGCGTCGGCCAGCTGTTTCGCTACAGCTTCAACCCGCCCGGAAACACGGGCGACGGCTACGCGATGGCGCTGCGCGCCGGGGCGGCGCTGTTCAACATGGAGTTCATGCAGCAGGGGCTGGCGACCACGTGGCCGACCCAGTGCATGGTGATGCTGTACGAGATGGAGCAACCGCTGCGGATGCTCAACCGGCACGGCAAGGCGTTTTTGTCCGACTGGCTGCCCGAGGGCATGGACATCGGCGACGTCAGCCGGATCAAGGCCTACCACTGGCCGGTCAGCTGTCGCGACGCGGCGATCCACATCGACCGCGCCATCCACGGCGAGGTGGTGGCCGGACGCGGTACCGAAAACGACGCCGTGTACCTCGACCTCGCCGGCACGCGCCGCGGCTTCGAGCCCGAGGTGTTCGAGCAATACATGCTCGACAACGGCATGGACGTGCAGCGCGACCTGCTGCAGGTGCAGCTGCACCACCACACGTCCAACGGTGGTGTCCGGATCGACCGGCACGCCGAGTCCACGATCTCGGGTCTGCTCGCCTGCGGGGAGACGGCCGGCTGGCAGGGCGCCGACCGGCTCGGCGGTACGATGCTCGGCGGCTCGCAGGTCTTCGGCTGGCGCGCCGGCACGCGCGCGGCCGAGGTCGCCGCGGACAAGCCCGAGCCCAAGGTCGCCGACGACCTGCTCGACGAGGTGCTGCTGTCCAAGGTCGCGCGCATGCGCGAGACCCGGGGCAAGACCCGACCCCAGGCGCTGCTGCAGCCGCTACAGCGCGAAATGTGGTCGCGGCTGTTGGTCGAAAAAGACGACGAGACCCTCGCCGGTGCGCTGGCCTACGTCGCCGAGCAGCGCGCCCGCATCGACGACGACCTGCACATTGCCGAGCCCATGGATCTCGCGCTCGCGTTCGAGCAGCGCAACCTGCTCGACGTGGCCGAGGTCATCGCCTCGGCCGGACGCATGCGCACCGAGAGCCGTGGCAGCCACTACCGCAGCGACTACCCCACGCGCGACGACGCCAACTGGATGACGAACATCTTCGTCACCCGGGCTGGCGACGGGTCGCTCGAGCTCGCCAAGCAGTGGGTCAACGCCGAGCACGGCTGGCAGGACCAGCCCGGCGACATCCGCATCATGCCGTGGGGCTGAGCGCGGTGCGGCGGTCGATGGCGCTGGGGGGCAGGGGCGCGCCGTCCGTGCGACGGTCGGGCAGGAACACGCCCCACAACCCGCGACTCCACGGCACCGCGCGCGAGGTCGTCACCGGCTCGGCGACGGCGGGCTCGGCGGAGCGGGGCCGCGCCACGCGACGCAGGGCCAACCGACCCAGGCTCGTCCGCTTCGTGCGCTCGTGGTGACTCATCGACCTCGCGAAGTCTACCGAGCGCGCCCGCTCGTCCCCAAGAAAGCCGCAGGGACGGGCGCGAGCGCGGCGGGGCCGGGTCGCTACAGGTAGCGGGCCACGGTCGAGCGCAGCTGGCCGACGTAGCCGCCGCCGAACAGCGCGACGTGCACGAGCAGCGGATAGACCTGGTACAGCCCGACGCGTCCGTCGGCGCCCGGGGCCCGCGGATACGCTTCGTCGTAGGCCGCGAACACGCGAGGGCCGAACCCGCCGAACAGTCGCATCATCGCCAGGTCGATCTCGCGGTGCCCACCGTAGACCGCCGGATCGATCAGCACCGGGGCGCCGTGCGCGTCGACCATCGCATTGCCGCCCCACAGATCGCCGTGCAGCCGCGCCGGTGGCTCCGCGGGTCCGCATCGCTGCGGCAGCACGCGCACGAGCGCCTCGAGCTGGCGCAGGCCGGCGGCATCGAGCGCCCCACGTTCGTGCGTGCGCCGTCCCAGCGCGAGCAGCCGACGCTCGCCGTAGAAAGTCGGCCAGTCGACGTCGCCGCCGCCGTTGTCCTGGGGCAGGGGCCCGATGAGGTTGTCGTGGTCCAGCCCGAAGTGCGGCGCACCGAAGCGGTGCAGGGCGGCGAGTCCCCGCCCGAGGCGCTCGTCGTGATCGGCCGCCGCCTCGCCGCGCTCGATCCACTCCAGCGCGAGGAAGGGATGGTCGTCGTCACCCACCGCGATCACCTCGGGGATGCGCAGCACGTCCGGCTCGGCCAGCCAGTGCAAGCCGGCGGCCTCCACCTCGAAGTCGCGAGCGCGGGCGCCGACGCGCGACTTGACGAAGATCGGCCCCGCGTCCGTCGTCACCTTCGCGGCGACGGCCACGTCGCCTCCCGCGATCGATCGAACGCCCCGCAGGTCGGACCCGGTCGCCTCGGCGACCGTGCGTGCGATGTCAGTCCAGTCCATGGTCGGCGCGGATCGTCGCCAACAGCCCGCGACAGCCGGCCTCGCAGATGTCGAGGACCCGCTCGAAGCCGTCGCTGCCGCCGTAGTACGGGTCGGGCACCTCGGCGTCCTGAGGACTCTCGGCGTCGAAGGAGCGAAGCAGGCGCACGCGGGCCCGCGCGTCGTGGTCGGGTGCACGGTCGAGCAGGTCCGACAGATTCTGGCGGTCCATCGCCACGATGTACTCGAACCGCGCGAAGTCGGGATCGCGGAAGCGTCGCGCCGGGCCTTGGAGGCGGTAGCCGCGGTCGCGGGCGGCCGCGGACGAGCGACGGTCGGGGTCCTCGCCCTCGTGGTAGGCGGCCGTGCCCGCGCTGTCGATCGCGATGCGGTCGCTCAGTCCGGCCTCGGCGACGAAGTGGCGAAACACGCCCTCCGCGGTCGGGGAGCGACAGATGTTGCCGAGGCAGACGAAGCAGACGCGGATCGGGTCGGACATCACGGCGGCACCGGGCGACCCGGCTTGATCCCCGGTACCCCGGGCTCGGGCGGCATCGCCTTCTTCTTCTTTTTGGGGGTCGTGTTGGGGGTCGTGGTCGATGGCCGGCTCGGATTCGCGGGGCGGTCCGTCGTGGTGTCGGCCTTGGTCGACGGCACCTCGGCCGCCGCGACGTCGTCGGCCGAGGGGGCATCGTCCGGGGTCGGCTCCGGCGCCTCGTGCTCGCGCGTCGCGACCGAGGGGGGCTCGTCCTCGGACGGTGCACCGTCGGCCGAAGCATCGGCCGGCTCCTTCGGGGGCTGGGCCTTCGCGAGCGGTCCCGCGGTATCGTCGTCGGGGCTGGCCGGTTCGGACTTGGTCGCCGTGGGGGTGCTCGCCGGTGGCGCCTGGGTCGGTGTGGTCTCGCCGGCATCCTGCGGCGTGGGCTCGGGCGAGTACGCAGGCAGCAAGAACATCACCACCGCCGCGGCCACGCCCGCGAGTGCCAAGACGATCACGATCGCCAGCCACACCGGGAAGCCACGCTTGCGCGGCTCGGGCTCGTCGAGCAGCGGCACCGGAGCGTTGGGACCCGACAGCGGGGCCTGCTGGGTCACCATCAACCGGTTGGCGGCCGGATTGCTCGACAGCGGCGTACGTTGGGTGCGCAGCAGCGCGTCCGAGTCCGACGACGAAAGCCGCGGGTCGGCCGAGATCGGATAGCCGCCGCTGGAGCTCTGCGACGGGTCGGGACTGGGCACCACGGTCCTCGCCGGCGCCGGGGGGGCGGCGTTGGGGGCCCGCTGCGTCACCAGCAGGGGATCCTCGGGTTGGGCCTGGGCCTGCGGCGCCGAGTCGCCCCAGCGCATCGGCCCCTTGGGAATGTCGCCACGTGGCTGCCCCACCGCGCCGTCGAGGTGCATCGTCCGCGCGAGCACGGTCGACTTGAGCTTGGCCTCCTCCTCCGGGGACATCATCATCGTCCGGTCCGGCTTGGTGGGTGGCGTGATCGGGTGGACGGTCGGCCGATCCGGCGAGACCTCGGGCCGGCTCGGCAAGGGACTGTTGGCGCGCAGGCTCATCGGCGTGCGTGCCAGATCCGGGACGAGCGTCTTGGCGTCTTCGCTCGGGTCCCCGCGCGAGGGAGCCGGCTGCGTCGAGGGAGAGCCCGAGCCGGGGAGCGTGCGGTGCGACTGCGCCGGCTGCGGCCCGCCCGACAACGTCGCCCCCGACGGCGCGGGCGCCGGCGCCGGTCCGGGGATCGGCGTGCCCGTGGCTTGGCGGGCCGTCAGCGGTCCGGGCCGCGCGGTACGACCGGGCCCTCGGGGCCCCGGCTTCTTGAGCGGCGGGGCCTCGGGCATACCGAGCGCCGGCGCGGACCCGGCCTTGCCCAGCGCCGCGACGCGTGCCGCCACGTTGCTCGACCGGCTGCGCTTGCTCGGCGCCGGCCTCGTCGTCGCGTCGATCTTGGGGCTGGAGTTCTGCCGCGGTCGGCTGGGCGGACGCGGGGGTCCGGGCGCGGCCGGTCGCCCGATCGTCGACGCCGCCTTCGCGCTGCCGGGTCGCGCCGCCGCCGATGCGACGTGGCGGCTGCGTCCTTCGACGGGACGGTGCTTGTCGGTCGAGGTCCGCGGTCCGCCGCTGCGCGACCGGCCGACCGGATCGGTCGGTGGCTCGGTCGTGGCCGCGGGACGAGGCGGCGGCGTCTTGGGCTCGAGCGCCCGATTGACCTTCGTGTCCTGCTCGTCGAAGCCCGAGGGGCTCTGCCCAGTGGTGGTGGTCTCCGATTCCGGGACGTCGGCGTCGGCGTCGTCGGCCCACGGGTACGCCTTGGCCCCGCACAGATCGAGCAGGTACTGCCCGAGACCGGCCGCCGAGGGATGTAGCCCGTTGTTGGCCGCGAACCGACGCAGGTCGTCGCGCACCTCGATCGTGTTTTGGTAGCGAGCGTCGGGCGAGGAGGCCAGGCACTTGACCACGATCGCCTCGAGGTCGAGGGGATAGCCCGGCGTGCGGATGCTGGGCCGGTCGAAGTTGCCCGTGAGGATCTGGTGCAGGATCGCGAGCTCGTTGTCGGCGCGAAACAGGCGCGTCAGCGTCGTCAGCTCGTACAGAAGAATCCCGATCGCATAGACGTCGGTGCGGCGGTCGACCGTCTCGGCCCGCGCCTGCTCCGGCGCCATGTACGACGCCTTGCCCTTGAGCATCCCCGCCTGCGTGACGTGACTGGCGGCCGCGGCCTTGGCGATGCCGAAGTCGACGATCTTCACGTCGCCGCCGAAGCTGATGATGATGTTGGTCGGCGAGACGTCGCGATGGACGACCCGCAGCCAGTTGCCTTGCGGGTCGGTGTGCTCGTGGGCGTAGTGCAGGCCCTCGGTGACGCCGAGCCCGATCTGCACGATGTGCTGCAGCGGGATGTGCGCCTCGGCTTCCTGCGCGGCACGAATGATCGTGCGGCAGTTTTCGCCGTGGACGTACTCCATCGTGAAGAAGTAGTCGTCGCCGTCGTGGCCGATCTCGTGGACCCGCACGATGTTGGGGTGCACGAGCGTCGCGGCGAGGTTGGCCTCGTCGCGAAACATCTTGATGAACTCGGGATCCTGCGCCAGGTGGGGCAAGATGCGCTTGAGGACGACGTGCCCGGTGTGCCCGTCGGGGTGGACGGCGCGGGCGGTATACAGCTCCGCCATGCCGCCGACCGCCAGCCGACCGAGAATTTCGTGGCGCACGCCGGAGCTGGTGCCTCCCAGCTCCGTCGGCGGCGCCTGCGACTGACGCTCCACCTCGTCCGCGAGGTTAGCCCGCTCTCCGAAGGTGCCGCAATGTGCGCGAGCGGACTTACGCTCCGTTCCCGGCCCGCGAAAGCCCCTTGCGCCCGCCGCGCGACGTCCGCACTGATCGTTTGCGATGTGCAGCCGAGATCGGGTCGGGGTTCGGCCCGCCATCGCGACCGTCCGCGGAGGGCGCCAGGCTCGGATCGATCGTCACGGTCACCCGCCGCGGGTCGGTGCCCTGGCGCGCGACGATCGTCAGGTTCGGCGCGTCGTAACGTGCATCGACGATGGTCGCCCCGCTCAACTGCGGCAGCGAGCGACCGATCGCCACGTCGGCGCCGAGCACCGTCACGTGCGGCACACCGAGCACGTCCTGCACCAGCACGCCGGGCCACAGCTGCGAGGCGTGCGGCAGCACCGACGCCACCAGGCGCATCGTGGCGATCCGTCGCGTCCCCATGGCCAGCACTTGCACGCACAGCAGCTGACCGGCCGCGAGCACGAACAGCGCATCGTCGACGACCGTGATCGCCTTGGCGTCGACCGGCAAGACCGACGGCGCGATCGGGCCGGGTCCCGCGAGCCGGACCCGACCGTGCTCGAGCGTCGCCGTCAGATCGCGGGCGAACGACATGCCCGCGCGAGCGGGCGAAGGCGAAGCCGGACTCGCGTGGACGCGGATCGCCGGCGGGGCCTGGCGTCGCTGGTGGGCGAGGGTGGCCTGCAGCCACGCGCGCAGGTCGGCCGGCACGGCATCGAGCGGCCGGCAGGCGGCGGGACGGCGCACGTTCGGATCGAACACGGACACGCCGGCCTTCATGCGCGCCGACAGCCCCCGCAGCGTCGGATGCTTGCCCTTGAACGGATGCATGCCGCACAGCAACTCGAACGCGAGGACGGCGAACGAAAACCAATCGCTGGCCGCGTCCGGGCGCGCCGCGATCGGATCGGCGTAGGCCGGGCTCGCGGCGGTGGCGGGTCGGCCGGAAAACTGCCAGCTGTCGGCGTCGATGAGCGCAGGCTCGAAGTCGGGGGCCGTCACCACCACGTTGGTGTCGTTGAGATCGACGATCGCCGCGCCCGCGGCGTGCACCGCCGCGATCGCCTCTGCGATCGAGGCGACCAACCGCAGCGCCTGCGGCATGTCCCACGACTCGCGCCGCCAAAACGCCGTCGGCACCAGCTGCGCCACCGGGCGCGCATCGGACAAGAACCGCATCGTGTGGCCGACCACGGTGCCGTCGCCGGCTCGACGCACGACCGCGTCGGGCACCACGAGCCGGGGGTGTCGGATCCGACGCAGCGTGTCCAGCTGCGTCGGCGTCAGGGCCACGTTCGGGTCGTCGTGGATCTTGATCGCGACGTTGCCGTCGGCGAAGACCTTGCCCTGACCTCCCGCGGCGACGAACTGCTCGCGTCGCAGCGTCAGCGTGGGACCGCCGTCGATGCGCACCTTCACGGCACCGGCTCCTCGGCCACGAGGGCCGCGACCGAGAGATCGTCGGTCAGGGTCCAGCCCCGTCGTTGGGCGATCCGACCGCAGACCCGTCGGGCGCGGCGCGCGAGGGGACGGCCCTGCGCGGTGGCGAAGCGGGTCAGCTCGCCGACGAGCTCGGCGACGGGGACGGCGACGGGTCCGCGACCGAGGCCGGCGTCGCGGGTGTGGACCGCGGTCAGCCCATCGCTGCCCACGAGCACCCACCGCAGCTCGTCCCGGGGCAATCGCAGCGGGGCCGCCGTCCCGCGGCCGCGCGAGACGACGTCCCACGCCCCGTCGCCGACGTGTCGCCGGACGACGAACCGGTCGTGCTCGCCGTCGCGCCACGCGGCGCCGCGCTCGGGGTCGAGGTCGTACGTCGGGTAGGCGGGGGCCCCGGAGGGATACTCGACCACGAGCACGCCGACCTCGCCCGTGACGTCGGCCCATGCGACCACACCGTCGCCCCACAACCGCACGTCGACCGCGTCCCCGCACGTGCGCACCACCAGACACGTTGCGTCGAGGGCCCGGTTGGGCAGTCCGAGTCCCGCCGCGAGCTGCCCCGCGGCCGCGCCGGCCCGGACCACGTCCACGTCGCCGTCGGCGAGCTGGCCGGCGACGACGTGGGCGAGCAGACGCGCGCCCACGTCGGTGTGGGGACTGCCGCTGCACCCGTCGCAGACGACGGCCCAGGGCGCGTCGGCGTTCGCCGGCGACGCCAGGGCGTAGTCCTGCGCGACCAGGTGACCCCGACCGGCGGTGAAGAACGCGTCGGCGAGCATGGTCAAAATCCGATCGCGCCCGGACGGGCCGTCCCGAGGGCCTGCGACTGCACCGCGATCGACTTGGAGACGAAGCGGGCGAGCTTGGCGAGGTTGTTCGCGTCGGCCTTTTCGATCTCGATGAACGCCGCGAACCCGGCCCGACGCCGCAGCGCTTGCAGGTGCTTGGTCAGCGAGGCACTGCCCGTGCCGACGCCCACGAGCACCGCGAGCATCGACTCCAGGTGACCGCCGCGCGTGGCCTGCTCGAACGCATCCGCGATCGCGGCGAGGTCGGCGGTCGACGCGTTGTCCTCGCCGTCGGTGATCACGAACACGATGCCGTTGCAGTCGAAGTCGGCGTCGTCGAGGGCCGCCGCGTAGTCGCGCACGGATGCGATCGCGTTCAGCGATGCGTCGTACAGCGCCGTGGAGCCGCCGTGGCGGACGCACCCGGCGTAGGCCCGGTCGGGGTCGAGATCGGGCAGGGGCGAAAACCCGTGGACCTCGTGGAGGCGGTGGTCGAACGCCACCACGCGGCACAGCAGGTTGTCGGCGCGGGGACTGGCCGCACAGCTGCGCGCGACCTCGGCGATGCATGCCTCGATCTCGTCGGCCGCGCCCTGCACGGAGGCGGAGGCATCCGCCGCGATCGCGACCAGCGTGTACTCGGTCGCGCCGAGGTCGGCGATGCGCACGGCCGAAAAGCCGTAGTTCGTTCCGACGATGGGGTGATGGGTGACGGGGTTGGAGGTGGTCATGGGTCGGCTCCTTCACGCGGCGACGGCGGCCGCGAAGTCCTTGGTGGTGGTCAGGTGCATGCCCCGGGCGGTCATGTCGCGGACGAACCGCTCGCCGACCGCCTCGAAGCCCGGGACGTTGCTGGTGGCGTCGGTCAGCAGGTGGATCTTGTCGATGTACTCGGGCGCGCCGAGCTGGTCGGCGATGTCGCGCACCGTGTTCGCCACGCAGTGCGACAGCGCCTCGCCGGCCATGAGGATCACGTCGGCGTCCTGCAGCGTGCGGATGAGCGACGTGTTGAGCTGCGTGCTGACGTCGGCGGGGTCGGGGACCTCGGCCTGTACGCCGGAGAAGTGCTCGGTCCAGGGATTGGAGCCCTTCGTGATGAAGTCGACCATCGCGAAGCGCTCCTCCCAGGCGTGCATCGCGTCGGCGAGCGCCGGCACCATCGCGTGGCCCTCGTCGCCGATGAGACAGTGATACGGCCAGATCGTGTGCGGGTAGCGACCGCCGGCCTGCAGCGCCCGCAGGTATCGCAGCGAGCGCGCGCGCATGTCGGGACGCGCGGTCGTGAAGCGGCCGGCCTCCATGTCCGCGGCCGTGATCGTGGTGAACGGGGCGGGAGGCCTACCGGATCGATCGCGCCACCAGATCGGGTGGCTGATGTCGACCTTGCGGTGCGAGTCGAGGGTGACGTGGATGTCGCGCAGGTCGGTGCGCAGACGGTCGACGAGGCCGGCGAGCCGGCGCATGTCTTCGTCGGCCCCGGGGGCGAACAGAGCCCCGTTGGGGTCGCAGAAGTCCTTTTGAGGGTCGATGACGACGAGGTGGATGTTCATGGGCGGTGCCTTTCGATTCGAGCATGCCGCTTA
The DNA here is from genome assembly GCA_937896535.1 of uncultured Pseudomonadota bacterium. GTDB lineage: Bacteria > Myxococcota_A > Polyangia > Nannocystales > Nannocystaceae > CALBMM01. Next base: position 15,238 of record CALBMM010000003.1, on the reverse strand, counting down.
ATTTGGGTTGGTCAACCAATAATAATGGTGAAGAAACTCAAAATAGAGCCTGGTAACGTTCGGCCGTGTCGCGCCGGCCCGTCGTCGCCGTCATCGGCCAGTCCGGCCCGCTCCCCGATTCCCTCGTGTGCGACGTCGTCGCGCTCGGGACCGCCCTCGTCGACGCCGGCTGGCGCATCGTCAGCGGCGGTCGCGACGGCGTGATGGCGGCCGTCAGCGAGGGCGCCCATGCGTCGGCGAGCTACCGCGAGGGCGATGTCGTCGGAATCCTGCCCGGGTACGACGCGACGGAGGCCAACCCCCACGTCGACATCGTCGTGCCGACCGGTCTCGGGATCGCCCGCAACGTCCTCGTCGTCGCGATGGCGGACGTGGTGGTCGCGGTCGCCGGTGGTCCGGGCACACTCTCGGAGATCGCCCTGGCGTGGCAGCTCGGGCGGCCGGTCATCGCCCTCACGCGTGGGGAAGGCTGGGCGGTGGAGCTCGCCGGTCGACGTATCGACCCCGAGCGCGAGCAGACGGTGGTCGCCGCCGCCGACGTGGCGGCCGTCGTCGTGGCGGTGCAGCGGGCGTTGGCGTCAGGCCAGTAGGGAGCCACCGGCCAGCAGCCGGTCGATCGCGCCGCGGTAGGTCTCGGTGGACAGACCGAGATCCTTGGCGAGTCGGCCGAGCAGCTCGTCCTCTTCCTCCACGACGAACCCGTCGGCGGCGGCGACCGCGAACGCGGCCGACAGCACGTGCAGCTTGGCCGCCTCGTCGAGCCCCTCGCCGAGATCGCCGCAGTCGCCGAGCTGCTCGCCGGCGTCGAGGACCCGTTGTGCCTGCGCGCGGACATCGGCCTCGTCGAGCGCGTGGCCCGTGACCTTCTCGTAGACCCGCAGCACGGTCGCGAGCTCGTCGGGATCGACGTGGCCGTCGGAGACCATCATCAAGATCAGCGCGCGGCGGATGCACCCTCGCTCGTCGGAGACCCCGGTCATGCACGGTGGACTTAGCACGACCGCCGGTCGCGCCGCGATCGTCGCGGGTTCCGCAGTGAACGGCCCGCCGAGCGCGTGCGCGGACCCACGTCGGGCCCACGAAACGGGGGCGCACGGCGGTGGGTCTGCAGCGTCGGTCGCGGGACCGGGCTGTTACCCTCCTGCCGCCCACGTCCCGAGGTCTGCACATGTCCAACACCCTGCGAACGCTCCTGTGCCTCTCGCTGCTCGCCGTCGGCGCTTGCAAGCGCTCCACGACCGGCGAGACGGCCACCGCGCCGCCCACCGTGGCCACGGACGGCGCCGACGACGAGCAGCTGCAGCTGCCCGAGCGCCCGTTCGACTACCACATGACCGAGCTCGACAACGGGATGAAGGTCATCACGCTCGAGGACCACTCGACTCCCGTCGCGGCGGTGCAGGTCTGGTACCACGTCGGCAGCAAGGACGAGCGTCCCGATCGTCGCGGCTTCGCGCACATGTTCGAGCACATGATGTTCCGCGGCACGCAGAACATCGGGCCCAAGGCGCACTTCGAGTACATCCGCAAGGTCGGCGGCGACACCAACGCCTACACGTCCTTCGACAATACGACCTACATCCAGGTCGTGCCGTCCAACCAGGTCGAGATGGTCCTGTGGCTCGAGGCCGAGCGCATGGGCTTTTTGAAGATCAACGACGGCTACTTCGACACCGAGCGCAAGGTCGTGGCCGAGGAGTACCGCCTCGGCCGCGAGCAGCCCTACGGCACGGCCCTCGAGAAGGTGCTCGAAGGCGTCTTCGACAAACACCCGTACCGCTGGTCGCCCATCGGAAACATGGACGAGCTCGCGGCCGCCAGCGCCGACGAGCTGCAGACGTTCTGGAACACGTACTACGTGCCCAACAACGCCGCGCTCGTGGTCGTCGGCGACGTCGCGCACGAGGACGTCGAAAAGCTCGCGCAGAGCTACTTCGGCTGGATCCCGCGCTACGACGAGCCGCCGCGCGTGACGGTCAAGGAGCCCGTCCAGACCGAGAAGAAGGTCATCGAGATCTCCGAGCGCAACGGTCCGGTGCCCATCGTGGCCGTCGGCTGGCGCACCGTGCCCACCGGGCACAAGGACGAGCTCGCGCTCGAGATGCTCGGTCAGATCCTCGGCGGGGGCGAGAGCAGCCGGCTGTACGAGGACATGGTCACCGACCGCGAGCTGGCGATGGTCGCGGCGTCCGGGGGCTTCGCCCTCGAAGACGACGGCCTGTTCGCCGCCGGCGCGGTCCTTTCGCCGTTCGGGGGGGACGCCGACAAGGTGCTCGTGGCGATTCGCGAGCACGTGGCGCGGCTGCAAAAGGACGGCGTGACCGACCAAGAGCTGCGCAAGGCCAAGAACTCGATGCTGCGCAACGCGATCGCCTCGCAGCTCACGGTCGCCTCCAAGGCCCAGTTGCTCGGCGACGCGGCCGTCATCAAGGGCGACATCGAGAGCGTCAACCGCCACTTCGCCGAGATCCGCGACATGACGGCCGAGCGCATTCAGGACGCAGCGAAGACCTACCTGACATCGAGCCGCGAGATCGAAGTTCGCGTCAAGCCGAACCTGCTCGGCTTCATCGCCGAGCAGATCATGGGCTCGGACAAGAAGGGCAAGGACGACGACAACGCGGGCTCGGAGGAGATCAGCGGCGAAGGTTCGGGCAAGCCCGGGCTCAAGCGTCCCGACCACCTGGGCCTTGCGCCCAAGTTGGCGCCCTCGGTGGCGCCCGACGTTCGCGTCGACGCCAAGACGCATACGCTGGCCAACGGCCTGAAGGTCGTCACCATCGAAAACGACGAGGTGCCGTTCGTGACGTTCACGCTCGGGCTGGACTACGGGGCGTTCTCCGATCCGACCGACAAGCCGGGCACGGCCTCGGTGGCGCTGCCGATGCTCACCCGCGGCACCAAGACCCACGACTACAAGTCGCTCGCTCGCGAGCTCGACAACCACGCGATCTCGCTGGGTGGCGGCGCCTCGATGGACGCCTCGAGCGTGAGCGCATCGGCGGTCAGCTCGAAGGCGGCGCGCGCGATGGCGCTGCTGGCCGAAGTGGTCACCGAGCCCACGTTCCCGGACAAGGAGCTGCAGCAGTACGTCAAGCAGACCCGCACCGGGCTCGCGATCACCGAGCGCGCGCCCGCCTACGTGGCCGACCGCGAGCTGCGACGGCACATGTTCCCCGGCCACCCGTACGCGCGGCTGCCCGAGGCGCAGATGAAGGAGATCGGCAACATCGAGACCGCTGACCTCGAGGCCTGGTGGTCCACCCACGCGCGCCCGGACGCGGCGGTCCTGTACGTGGCCGGCGACATCGACGCTGCCACCGCGCAAAAGCTCGCCGAAGAGCACTTCGGCGCCTGGAAGGCCGAGGGCACGGCGCCCGCGATCGCCGTCCCCCCCGCGCCGGCACCCGCCAAGACCAAGATCTATCTGGTCGACCGGCCGGCGAACCAGTCGCAGATCCGCGTCGGCCACGTCGGGATCACGCGCAGCCACGAAGACTGGGCCACGGCCACCGTGCTCTCGGACGTGCTCGGCGGTGGGTTCAACTCGCGACTCAACGATACGATCCGCGTCAAGAAGGGCCTGACGTACGGCGCCGGCGGAGGCTTTTCCGCCGACCGTTTCGCCGGTCGGTTCGTGGTCTCGACCTTCTCGAAGAACGCGACCGTCGCCGAGACCGTCAAGACGATTCTCGAAGAGCTCGAGCGCATCCAGACCGAGGCGCCCAGCCCCACCGAGGAAGCCGACAGCCGCAGCTACCTGCTCGGCCGCTTCGCCGGTGGCCGCGAGACCCCGCAGGATCTCGTGCGCCAGCTGTGGCAGCTGGAGTACATGGATCTGCCCGCCGACTACTACCAGCAGCACCTGGACGCGATCGCGAAGGTGAAGTCGCCCGAGGTGGTGGCCGCAGCCAAGCGGCTGGTCGACGACGAGCACCTGGTCATCGTGGTGGTCGGCCCGGCCAAGAAGCTCAAGAAGGAGCTGGCCAAGATCGCCAAGGTCGAGGTCGTCGAGGCGACGGCGGACTGACCGTCAGCGCTCGTGCGCCGCGAGCCACGCCCGGACCTCGTCGACGTCGTCGGCGCGGCCCGGGCCCTCGGACTCCTCGTACGACGCGATGGCGGCCTCGGCCAGCGCGAGCGCTCGGACGCGCTGGTCCGGCACCTGGTCGAGCACCCGGGCGGCGATGAACTGCAGGTGGGCCACCTCCAACGGGTCGTGCCCGCTGTCGCCGATCATCGACAGCCCGCGCTCGATGGCCTCGCGGGCCGACCCGATCTCGCCGAGGGCGAGACGGATTTCGGCCAGGCTCGACAGCGCGTACGCGGCGTCCTTGTGCGGCTCGGACGACCCGCTGTCCCAGATGTCGAGCGCCTCCTCGACGTAGGGCAGGGCCTCGCGCGCGCGTCCCAGCCGCTGCAGCGCATCGGCGATGTTGTTGGCGGAGTAGCCGGTGGACGGGTCGCGTGGGCCGAGGGTCCTGCGCTTGATCTCGTACCCCCTGCGGTAGTTGGCCAGCGCCTCCTCGAGCTTGCCGGCATCGGCGAGCGCGACCCCGAGGTTGTGGTACGAGCGCGCCGTGTCCGGGTGGTCGTCGCCGAGCGCGGCCCGTGAGATCTCGAGCGCCCGCTGCTGGGCCCGCGCGGAGCTCTCGTGGTCACCGGCGCGCACGTAGGTCACGCCGAGGTTGTTGTACATCAGCCCCAGGATCGGGTGATCGGGGCCCAGTCGCGTCTTCGACAGCTCGATCGCCCGCAGCGTCGTGGCCGTCGACGCCGCGTAGTCGCCACGCGTCCCCAGCGTGGCCGCGATGTTGGTCAGCGCGGCGATCTTGAGGTGTTGGCCCTCGGCGCGGTCGCCCGCGAGGTCGGCGGCGCGCTCGTACGACGCCAGCGCTTCGGGAAGCCTTCGCGCCCGCAGCAGAACCGTGCCCCGCGTCAGCGCCAGCTGGGACGCGAGCGCGGGGGGATCCTCCATGCGCTGCAGCACCGCGTCCGCGACCCGGGCGTAGCGAAGCGCCTGCGCCAAGTCGCCGACGTGATTGGCCGTGGTCGACGTCAGCCCGATCATCGCGCGTGCCTGCACCTCCAGGTGACCCGACGCGATGGCGGCCCACAGCGCGTCGTCGTAGGCCGCCAGCGCCGCCTCGGCGGCCCCGAGTCGCTCGTGGGCCATGCCCTCGGCGGCGGCGGCTTCCGCCGTCAGCGGCAGGTAGCCCAGCGCGTCGGCCTGCTCGCGTGCTCCCTGCGCGCGCGTGAGCGCATCGGCGTACTTGCCTGCGGCCGTCGCCGCGCGCACCTCCGCCAGCGACCCCCGAACGCGCTCGACGGCCTGCGTCGTCTCGAGATCCGGCGGCGCATCGAACCCCGCCAAGAGGCGCTCGGCGTCCGCGCACGGCTCGACGGGGCGGATCGATTCGACCGTCGCGATCGCGTTGCGCATCACCTCCTCGTCGGGGTGCAGCAGCACGTCGACCACCGCGGCGATGTCCTGACGGCGGGTGTCCAGGCACGCGACCCGCAGGTCGGACACGCGCGCAGATTGGTGGCCGGCCACGTGGGTCGCCTCGCACGCCTCGACCCGCGCCCGCGACCAGGCGTCGGCGTAGGCGTCCAGGCCCGCGACGACGCGTGGCGCCACGCTCGCCGCGTAGCCCACCCCCGACTCCGACAACGCGCGCTGCACCTGCGCCCGCTGCTCGTCGTCCCAGACTCCATCGAGCCGAGACTGCACGCCCTCGCACGGTCCGGCTTGCTGAAGGCGCCAACCCAGTCCCGCCGTGACCACCGTCGCGCCGAGGCCGAGCGTGGCGTACAGCGGGCGACGGCGGCGGCGGGCCGTCGCGTGGCGCAGCGCGGCGAGCAGATCGTCGATGGTCGCGAACCGGTCGGCCGACTGCACGGCGAGCCCGCGCTGTAGCGCCGCCCGGATCGCACGCGGCACGCTCGAGGCCCGCGGGGGCTCGGTGAGCTCGCCGCGTTCGACCGAGCGCCCGAGCTCCTCGAACGTCTTGCCCGGAAACGGTGCCGTCGAAAACAGTGCGCGGTACAGCACGACACAGAACGCGAACTGGTCGGTGCGCGCATCCACGGTGCCGCCGAAGAACTGCTCGGGAGCCATGTACGCGGGCGTGCCCATCACCATCCCGGTCTCGGTCACCGACTCCGACAGCGGGTAGCGCGGTCCGGCCCGACCGTCCTCGACATCGAGGTCGTCGTCGTCGTCGTCGGCATCGTCGTCGTCGCCGCTCGACAGCGACGAGGTACCGGACCGGGTCTCGAATCGTCGCGCGAGCCCGAAGTCGAGGACGCGGACGCGGCCGTCGTCGCCGACGATCACGTTGGTCGGCTTGAAGTCGCGGTGCACGAGTCCGGCGGCGTGGGCCGCGGCGAGTCCGGTGCCGGCCTCGAGCAGGGTGTCGACGATCTGCGGCCAGGGGCGGGCGGTCTGTTGCAGCCACTGCTCGAGGGTCTTGCCCTCGATGTACTCCATCGCGACGAACACGCTGCGCCCGTGCGTGCCCACGTCGAACACCGACACGACGTGCGGATGCGACAGCTTGGCGAGGGCCTGTGCCTCGCGCAGGAGTCTACGCCGCGCGCGGGCCGGATCGGCGCGCGACGAGACCCGCAGCAGCTTCACCGCGACGCGTCGGTCGAGCTCGGGGTCGTACGCGAGGACGACCTCGCCCATGCCCCCGGCGCCGATGCGGTCGACGACGAGGTAACGCCCGATCGCGGTCCCGCGGGGGATCGACGTGGGCTCGGCCGCCCTGCGCCTCGGAGCAGGCTGGCCTCCGATCGCCGCGGTCGGGTCGTCGGCCGAGACGAGCGCGTCGTCTCCGTCATCGGGCTCGAGCGGGTGGTCGGGCGTGCGCACGGGCAAGTCGCCGGTTCGATCCTATGCGACCGACCTTGCGGTCGGTGTGTCGGCGCTCGCCCGCCGCACGGGTTTTTCTTCACCGTCGCGCGGGCGCCGGCGGTAAGCTCATGTGGGGTCCTGTCGCGTGGCTGGCCCTGCTGTGCGGAAAAGTTCGGCGTTGCACCACCACGGCCGCCTCCGCCGCGGCCGGTCGCGGGCGGCCGGCACTCGAATCGCGCTGTCGCATCGACGACCGAGATGTTGAGATCGGGCGTGGCCTCGGGCCGCCGACCCGACGATGTGTGGCTTTGCCGGTGAGGTTCGCTTCGACGCGACCCGAGCGGACGTCGACGCCGTCGCGCGAATGGCCGAGCGCGTCGCCGCACGTGGACCCGACGGTCGCGGCTCGCTGATCCGAGAGGGGCTGGCTTGGATTCACCACCGCCTCGCGATCTTCGACCCCACGCCGCGTGCCGACCAGCCGATGGTCGACGACGCGCGGGGGCTGTCGCTGGTCTACAACGGCGCGCTGTACAACCACGTGTCGCTGCGTCGTGAGCTCGAGGCGGCGGGCCATCGGTTCACGACCACCGGCGATACCGAGGTCGTCCTCGCTGCGTTCGCGACGTGGTCCGACGATGCGTGGCCGAAGCTGCGTGGCCAGTTCGCCGTCGCGCTGCACGATGCACGCGACGGATCGCTGCGCTTGGTCAGGGACCCGTTCGGCATCAAGCCGCTGTACTTCGCCGACCTCGGTGGCGTCGTTCGATTCGCGAGCACGTTGCCGAGCCTGGTGGCCGGCGGCCGGATCGACACGCGACTGGACCCGATCGCACTGCACCACTACCTGTCGCTGCACGGGATCGTGCCGGCCCCCCGAACGCTGCTGCGCGGCGTCGCCAAGGTCGCTCCAGGCACCGTGGTGCGCTTCGATCGCGATGGCCGGCCTCGCGCACATCGCTATCTGATCCCCGGCCCGCCGGTGCCCGAACCCGGTGCGGCGGCGCAGCTGCCCGCGGCGCTGCGCGACGCGGTGCACTGCCGCCTCGCCGGGGACGTGGACGTGGGCGTGCTGCTGTCGGGCGGCTTGGACTCCAGTCTCCTCGTCGCCCTCGCCGCGGCCCAGCGCGATCGACCGCTGACGACGTTCTCGATCGGGTTCGCATCCACGCCCGAGCTGCACGGCGACGAGTTCGCGTACGCCGACGAGGTCGCGCGTCTGTTCGCCACCGATCATCATCGGCTGTACGTGACCGACGACGAGATCGTGTCCCATCTGCCGGACTACGTGGCGGCGATGTCCGAGCCTCAGGTCAGCCACGACGCGATCGCATTTTGGTTGCTGGGCCGAGCGGTCCGCGGGAGCCACCGCGTCGTGCTGTCGGGGCAGGGGGCCGACGAGGTGTTCGGCGGCTACCACTGGTACCCGAGGTTGGCCGCGATGGAGCGGACCAGCGTCGTCGCCGCGTATCGTCGGGCATTCTTCGATCGATCCCACGCGGCGGTGCTCGACGCCCTCGCGCCCGACTGGTGTACGGACGACGCGACCGAAGCGTGGCTGTCGGACCTCGTGGGCGGGCTGCCGCGGTCGGTCGACCCGGCGTCCGCGGCGATGTGGATCGATGCCACGCAGATGCTCGCCGGCGATCCGCTCGCGCGGGTCGACGCGATGATGATGGCCTCCGCCGTGGAGGTGCGCGTGCCCTTCGTCGACCCTGCGCTCTGGGACGTCGCGCGTCGGATTCCGCTCGCGGACAAGCTCGCGTCCGGCGGCAAGGGCGTGCTCAAGTCGTTCGCCCGCACGATGCTGCCCGCGTGGATCGTCGATCGACCGAAGGCGTACTTTCCGGTACCGCCGTTGATGCGACTGACCGACGGCGTTCGCGACTGGCTCGCCGACGCGTTGGGTCGTACGCGCGCGCGCAGTCGCGGGTTGTGGCGGCCCGGTCGGGTGGACGACTGGCTCGCGTCGCCGCACGCCGAGACATCGACGATGGGGGTGCCGATCGTGTGGCAGGTGGGCCTACTCGAGGCTTGGCTCGCGACGGTGGGTGCTTGAGAAGATCCGCAGTGCGGCGGCCCCGCAGGCGAACGCCGCGTCCACCCCATCGCGGTGACGTTGGGGGGAGCGACCCTCAGTTGGCCGCTCGGATCGCGGGGATCGGCCGTGCGCGGCCGTCTCCGCGGGGGGCCACGCCCCCGACCGACGCCCGAGACCTCGGTCGAAGGCAAACGACGGAAAACCCCATCCACTCGGTGCTGGGAACCGAAGAACCCAGTAAGCTAAAGGCCAGGGAGAGGTTGGGTTGAGCGCGGGTTCCGGGGAAGAACGTCGGCGACAGCCGCGAGTCGAGTACGTCGGCACCGGCGTGGCGATGATCGGCAGGAACCGGATCCCTTGTCGTGGTCGCGACTTGTCGCGTGGTGGCGTCTCGGTGCGCGGGCGATGGAACGCGTACCCCGGTCAGTCGGTGACGATCGAGCTGAGTATCGAAGGTGAGCGCGTCGACGTCTTCGGCGCGGTCGCTTGGTCGGCGCCGGATGGCGACGCGTTCACGTGGGGCGTTCGCTTCACCGCCGTGCACGCTCGCTGCCGCCGTTTCATCGATGCGTACGTGGGCGCCAAGCTCGAGGGCCAGCGTCGTTCTCCGCTGCGCGAGGAGGATGCGCCCATCGAGCCGTCGCGCTTGCCGACCTCGGAAATGGTGCTCGATTCCGCGACCGACGAAGAACGCATGCCGACGATCGACGCGGCGATCTCCGCCGCGGCGCTCGAAGACGCGCCTGCGATCGCGGAGGACGATGACGGCCTGCTCGACTTCGACGACATGCCCACGCTCGTCTTCAGCCGCCGCTCCAAGGAGCTCAAGGAGCGGGGCGTCGTGCGCCGTCGCAAGCCCCGTCCGACCGCGGAGCCGTTCGCTTCGACGCCGGCGCCGGTGGGGCCCGCCGCCGCGTCGGCGAGCGTCCCGGCAATGCCGCGGCCGGAGCCCGAGGCCGGGTGGCCGTCTCCCGTTCCCGCCAGCTCGACCGTGCCGGTCCAGCCCGTCCACATGGACATGGATCCGTACTCGGGGATGCCGGCGCAGGCGTGGGACAGCGGGCCCAGTGCGTTCGCCTCCGTCGCCGCCACGCCCCAGCCTCCGACCGTCGACGTCTCCGGGTTCTCCGTGCCGCTGCCGCCCGAGCTCGACGAGCCGCCCGGCGGCACCGAGGTCGCCGGTCACATCCCGCACGCACCTGCGCCGGTCGTGCCCGTCGCCGCTGCGCCTTTGCCCGTCGTGCCCAGCCAGCGCAATCGCACCTGGCCCGTCCTTCCGCCGCAGTCGTTCGTCCCCGCGCCGGCGCCGGAACGGCTCGCACCCGAGCCCGCACGGCCCCCCAAGATGGCGGCGACCATGATCCTCGATCCGGTGGCCGACTTCGGCACGGCGTCCGACGACGCAGCCGGCGAGCCCCCGCGCGATCCGAACGAGCCCTTCGACCTCCGCGCGCAACGACGCCGTCGCATCGAGGAGATCCTCGCCAAGGGCAAGCGTCGAACGGGTCCAGCCGCCGAGGAGGACCAGACGCCGACGGAGGAGACGCCGTCGCGGGCCGCGAAGGCGCCACCGCCCGAACCGGAGCCGGTCCAGCGGCCGAAGATGCCGTCGGCGCCGCAGCAGCCGGTCGACTTCTCCGCCGAGGTCAAGGCGCTGTACGAAGCGGCGTTGCGTCAGCTCGACTGACGTCGCGCTCACGGCCGCGGCTGGGCAATTCGCCCAGGCGACACGACAGCTCGCGCAGTCGCGACGTCGCCTCGGTCGATCCGGCGCGCTGGATCACTACGATCACACGGAGGCACAGCCGTTGCACTGGGACGTCGTTCGATGGGAACGACGTGGTTGGAACGGGTACCGCTCGCGGTCGCCATGCTGTTGGGGAGCAGCTGTGCGATCGGGACCGGCAACGACGACGCGGGACAGCTTTGTCCGGCAAGCCAGTGCGCGTGGGAGGGTGATCCGGCGGCGCCGGACGACGACCCACCGGGGGTCGACGGCGACGCCGATCCGGGCGAGGACGACGACGACGTCCCGGCGGACGAGGTCGGCGGTCTGCCGTGCGACGTACGCGAGGCCCTGACGACGCACTGCGGGCTGTGTCACGACGATCCGCCGTCGTTCGGGGCCCCGATGCCGCTCGTCGACTTCGACGATCTGCACGTGCCCAGTCCCGACGATCTGACGCGGCCGGTCTTCGAGGCCGTCGCCGATCGCCTCACCGCGGAGGTCGGCATGATGCCGCCCGACGGCAGCATCGACGATGCGAGTCGAGAAACGTTGCTCGCCTGGATCGCCGCCGGCGCGCCCGAGGATCCGACCGCCGACTGCGACGAGCCGCCGCCGGACGACGCACCGCCGACCGTGGGTCCCGACGCACTGCCCTGCGAGCCGACCCACGTCATGGTCGCGCACGCCGACCAGGGCCCCGAGCCGTTCCACGTTCCCGCCGTGGGGGCCACCGATCTGTATCAGTGCTTCGCGTTCCGCTCGCCGTTCGAGGCGGGCGCCCAGGCGACCGCCTGGGCCCCGATCATCGACGACGAGCGCGTCATCCATCACTGGATCCTGTACCGCTCGACGCAGTCGTACACGGAGGGCAGCGCCTTCCCGTGCGACGTGAGCCTGCAGGTCAACGCCGAGTTCGTGGCCGGCTGGGCGCCGGGTGGGGGCAACTCGGTGATGCCGCCCGGCGTCGGTCTCGAGCTCGGCGGTCCCGACGACTGGTACGTGCTGCAGGTGCACTATCACAACGAAGTCGGCTACGACGACGCGTTCGACCAGAGCGGTGTCGCGTTCTGCCAGGCCGAGACGCCCCTGCCGAACACGGCAGGGATCCTGACGCTCGGCACGGTGGGACTCAACATCCCCCCCAACGTCACCGGCCACACCGAGACCGGGACGTGCGGGTGGCTGGCGACGTCGTCGTGGCCGCAGATGCACGTCATCTCCTCGAGCCCTCACATGCACGAGCTCGGCCGAGGGTTGCAGACCCGGATCCACCGGGTGGGCGGAGGTGTCGACATGATGACCGACGTGCCGGTCTTCGACTTCAACAACCAGCAGTCGTATCCGCATGCCCCGGAGATCCTCGTCAATCCGGGCGACACGCTGGAGACGACCTGCACGTTCGACAACCCGACGTCGTCGACCGTCAACTTCGGCGAGGGCACGGGGGACGAGATGTGCTTCAACTTCGTCCTCGCCTATCCGATCGATGCGCTGTCGAACCGCAACTGTGGGATCCTGTTCTAGGCGGCGCCGTCCCGGTGCAGTCGGCTTCGTTGGCGCGCTGACCATGAGTGGCGTCGCGGGGCCGGCGTACGCGGGGGACATTGCGTTGCCTCGCGTGCCGCCCACGTTCACCGACGGCACGTGCATGACGGTCGCGCATCCCGGAGACACGATCGCGCTCGGGCTCTCGGTGCCGTACGAGGACACGACGGTCACCGACGACGAGCCGGAGGGGAGTCGGTCCTTGCGGTTTTACGCGACGTGTCGCGATCGCGAGGCCCAAGAGGTGATGCCGCCGTGGATCGACGACGCGGACGTCGACGCGACGATGCTGGTCGACCCCACGTTGACCCCACCGGCCGACGCCGACGTGCTGTCTCGGGCGCCGCAATGGGACGGGATCGGTCACGACGGCGAGCGCGGAACCTGCGTGACTGCGATCGACGACGGGCAGCGTCCGATCACCTGCGAGGCGACCGAGACGCCGCTGCGCTGGGACACCACGGGGGTGCCGGCCGGTGGGTACGTCGTGTGGGGCTACACGTACCAGCCGGTGACGAGTCTGTGGACGAGGCGGCCCGGCGTGGTGTGGCTCGAGGGGGCCGACGCGGGGCCGGCGATCGCGATCACGCACCCGTTCGGCGACACGACGGTCGGCGTCGACACGGGCCTGCAGGTCCACGGCTGCGTCGCGGGGCCCGAGGGGACCACGTGGACGCTCGAGTGGATCACGGCGACGGCCCTGGAGGGCGGCGCGCCGTGGACGGCTTGCGCCCCCGCGGCGGCCGACGACGGCGCCGTGGTCTACGACTGGTGGCCCGATCCCACGCTGGTCTACGAGGCGGTCTTCTTGCGCGGGCGAGCGAACGATCCGTCGGGGCGATCGTTCGTGACGGCGCCCGTGGGCCCCATCGTCGTCCTCGCGGCCGACGAGCCGCCTTCGGGGGGCGCACCGCCGTGGGCGGATGGTTGCCTCGCACGCCCGTCTCGGTGGGCGCCGGTCGTCGCGGCGAACGAGGCGGCGACGCACGACGGGGTCGGCGATGCCGATCTCGATCCGGACGTCCCCTCGCGTGATGCCGACGACCACGACGAGGCACAGGGGTGTCGCCTGGCGTCTAGCCGCCCTGACGCCGCGTTGTGGGCCTTGTTCGGGCTACTCACCCTCGGCACCCGCCGTCGCCCTTGAAAGCACCGGCGGCATTTGCAAGCGTGCGGCCGCCGCGGCCACGAGCGCCCGGCGCTCGGAGAACAATGTCTGCAAGCAAGATGATTCAGTACGTCGTCGCGGCCGCGCTGGCCTGTGGCTCTTTGTCGGCCTGTGACAAGGGCAGCAAGGACGCCGCCGCCGACGGCAAGGGCGACAAGAAGGACGACGCCAAGGGCGACGCCGCCAAGACCGACGCGAAGGCGGACGGCGGCGAAGCGAAGGCCGACGACACCAAGGACGGCGGCGATGCGCCCGCCGCCGGCGACGCGGCCGACGGCGGCGACGCGGCGGCCGGTGGCGACGCGGCCGCCGCCGGTGATGCGGCGGGTGGCGATGCTGCGGCCGGTGGCGACGGATCGATCGTCGGCACGTGGAAGCTCGATCCCAACGCCATGAAGGAGATGGACGAGTACAAGAACGCGCCCGACGACCAAAAGAAGATGATGGACGGGCTGCTCGGCAGCATCGAGATGTCCATGACCTTCGGCGACGGCACGATGAAGATGAGCGCCAAGATCGGCGGCGAGTCCAAGGAATCCGAGGGCAAGTACACGATCAAGAACACCGAGGGGAACAAGATCACCATCGAGGGCGACGTCGACGGCAAGAAGGAAGAGCAAACCTTCACCATCGACGGCAACAAGCTCATCATGGAAGACAACGGCCAGAAGATGGTCTTCCTCAAGCAGTAGCCCGCGCGCACTGCCGCGAGCGAGAGGGCGGTTCCCGGTTCCGGGGCCGCCCTCTTTGCGTCGGCGAACCCGGTGCCGCTCAGCGCACGCCGACGTCGACGCAGCACCGCACGCCGGCATCGGCCGGGGCCGCGCCTGCCTTGGGGGTCGACGCCATCGCGCAGCTCGGGTGCGGCGTCAGGACCGAGCCGCCCAGCAGCTGGCCGCCTTCGACGTACTCGGCCACGTTGCCCACGAGATCGAACACGCCCTCGGGCGTGATGCAGCGCGACCGCCCGCCCGACGGCCCCGTCTGCGGCGCCTCGGTGCGCAGGTCGGCACGGCAGCGCCCTGGTGCTTCCTGCTTGCCGTAGGGGAATGCGCGCTTGGCCACACCGCCGCAGGCGACCTTCCACTCCGCGGCGGTACACAAGCGCCGGCCCTCGGCCGCACACACGCGGCGCGCGGCCTCGTACGTCAGCCCGCCGGTCGGCCGCTCCATGAACCCGGGACGCTCGGCTTCTTCGATGCAGACCGTCGACAACGGCTTGCCCGGTGGCGTGGGCAGGCGCGCCATCGACGAGGGACACGCGTCGGTCATCGTGGGCCCCGGGGCGTCGCCGGATTCCCGGGCGCCGCCCGAGCCACTCTCGCCGCTGCCGTCGGCGTCCCCGGAACCTCCGGCCGCTTGCACCGGATCCTTCCCGGCGTCGTCGCGGTCGTCGCCGGGCAGTCCAGGGATCGCGGCGCCCGCCGACCACGCCCCGAGCGTCGCGCCGGCCGTCACGATGCCGCACAGCGCGACCAGGGCCCACGCCATGCGACCGGGCGGGGGCCCGTGCGGCCCGGGCAGTCGCGGCGGCACGTAGGCGGCGACCTTCTTGCTGCGCGTGCTGATCGGATCTTCGCGCTTGGGTGGCGGGGCCGGATCCTCCTTCGCGCCCGGCTTCTTCGGAGGCAGGGCCGCTTCGTACTGCCCGTGGTCGAGTGAGCCCGGTGTCGACAGACCGCCGAGCGCGACGTCGAGATCGGCGTCGAGGTCTCGGCGAGCCGGCTTGGTCACGGGTGCTTGCACGTGGGCGAGCTCGAGCAGATCGGGCGCTTCGGCGACGGGTTCGTCGAGCAGCGCGATGTGGCTGAGGTCGGTCGCCGACGACGAGCCGGGCTCCTCGATGAAGTCGAGCTCCTCGAACTCGTCGAGCTCGGTGGGCGGCGGCGCCGG
>CALBMM010000002.1 GCA_937896535.1 uncultured Pseudomonadota bacterium | reverse complement strand
CTGGCCGCTCGCCGCTCGGCCGACGCCGCTGCCGACGGTCGACGCCGCGTGGCTACCCGCCGACGTGCGACGTCACGAGGCGGCGATCGTCGCGGCCGCGCAGCGCCACGGTGTGGACCCCCGCCTGCTCGCGATCATGGTGCTCGTCGAGTCCGGGGGCGATCCGAGCGCGACCAGCCCCGTCGGCGCGCGGGGGCTGATGCAGGTGATGCCGAGCACGGCGTCCGAGCTCGCACGCGAACGCGGTCTGCCGCCGCCGAGCGAGGCGCTGCTGCACGACCCGGCGATCAGCCTCGATCTCGGCGCGGCCTACCTGGCCCGGCAGATCCGATCGTTCGGCGATCCCGATCTCGCAGTGGCCGCGTACAACGCCGGTCCGGGGCGCGTGCGCGCGTGGCAGCGCAAGGGAAGGGCGCTACCGGACGAAACGCGCCGCTATCGGGCGATCGTGGGACAGCTGTGGCGCGAGCGCGACCTGCCGTGGTCGCTGACGCTCGCGCAGCGTGGCTGATTGGGCTCGGCGTCGGGCGGACGCAGTCAGCCACCGCACGCCGCGAGCACCGCGGCCTCGTCCTCACACTCCGTGCCCTCGATCGGTAGGTCTTCGCCCGGCACGAGCTCGCAGCCGCCGCTGACCACGATGCAACGTCGCAGCTCGATGCGCTCCTCCCAGCACAGGTCGTCGTCGAACTCGACCATCGCGTCGGCCGTGCACTCGAGCTTGCACGCCTCGCGATCGCCCTCGAGGACCCCGCACGCGTCCAAGCGGTAGCACCGCGCCGCGCAAAACCCACGCGCGTAGTACTCCGCATCGACGAGCGGCCCCTCGTCGAGGCGCAGCGGCTCACGGGTGCACGCGGCGAGGAGCGTCGTCGCGGCGAGCAAGGCGGCGAACGCCGCGTGGGAGGTACGCGGGGTCATTGCGGATACGTCTCGCAGACAGGGTCGTTGAGGCCGTCGTCGCCCGCATTGGGGTAGCACTCCTCCCAGCACTCGTTGAGGTCGGCCCGGAACTCGTAGCAGACAGTCCCCGGCATCGTCTCGATGGTCTCAGTGTACTCCTCGCAAGGCACACGCTCAGTGCGGCACCGGGAGAATTCCGACGAAATCTCCATGCATGGATCTTCCTCGTGTCTTTCGATCAAGTCGGCCACGCACTCGTCGAGCCAACTCGTGCGGGTGGCTGACTCCTGGATGCCGCACTCGACCGCCTTCACGAACAGGTCGTCACAGACTCCCTCGATGAAGGCGACTGCATCGATCGCCGGCCGCCGCTCGGGCGCTGCGTCCTTGCAGCCCGCCAGCAGCGTGACAAAGACGAAAAAGACGGCGTTTCGCCCCACGCGCCCGGACATCGCCAACCGAAGGTAGCAAGAACCCCCTCGCTCGTGGCTCGCGGCGCGAGCACGCGAGCGGCCGCGTTGGCCGGATGACTCCGATTCCGGCTGGAATTCTCGACCAGGGAGAAGGAAGGTACGGTCTACCAATGACCGCTCCGGATCCGTCGCCCTTCGTCACCACCAGCGCCGGCATGTCCGACCGGCACGTGCGCGACGCCAACGAGGACGCCTTTGTCATCGACGAGGCCCTGGGCCTGTACGTCGTCGCGGACGGGGTGGGAGGACATCAGGCGGGCGAGGTCGCGTCGGCGATGACCGTCCAGCGCGTACGCGAGGCCGTCGCCGTCGCGATGGCGCAGAGCGCGGGACCCGTGGGCCATGGCGTGCTGTCGAAGGCGGTCGAGACGGCGTGCCGCGAGGTCTACGACAAGGCCAAGAGCGATCCGGCGTTGGCGGGCATGGGCACCACGTGCACGGCGCTGCTGCTGCGCGGCGACACGGCGAGCATGGCCCACGTCGGCGACAGCCGTCTGTACCTGCTGCGCGACGCCGACCTCTCGCAGATCAGCACCGACCACACCCTCGCCTCGGAGCTGTACCGCGGGGGCGTGATCACGCGCGAGAAGGTGGAAACGCACCCGCATCGAGGCGTGCTCACGCGAAGCATCGGGGCGCAGCCTTCGGTCATGGTCGAGGCGCTGCGGATGGAGCTGCGACCCGGCGACATGTACCTGCTGTGCTCGGACGGGCTCGCGCCGGCGCTCGGCCGACCGGAGCTGCCCGAGCTGCTCGAGCGGGCCCCGTCGCTGTCCGAGGCGCTGGGGGAGGTCATCGCGCTCGCGAAGGAAGAAGGCTCGCGCGACAACATCACCGGGGTGCTCGTGCGCTGCCACTCCGACGCGCCGAAGTCATCGCCCCGCATCGCCGCGCTGCGCAAGGTCCCGCTGCTGTCGCGGCTGACCACGGCGGACCTGCACCACGTGGCCGGGGAGATGACCGAGGTTCGCGCCGGGGCCGGCGAGGTCATCGTCGCGCGCGGTGCCACGGCCGACGGGCTGCACGTCGTCATCGAGGGAACCGTGCGTTGGTCGCTGTCGGACGATGCGTTCGCGCTGCTCGGTCCCGGCGACGGGATCGGGCAGACCACGCTGCTGCGCGGCCGCCGAAGTCCGGGCGAGCTCCGTGCCGAGACCGACGTCCGGCTGCTCAAGCTGTCGGCCCCGGCGGTCCGGCATCTCGTCCGTCGCCGACCTCGGCTCGGCAACGCGTTGCTCGAGGGGCTCGCCGACGAGCTGTCGGAGTGGATCGACCCGGACTCCGATCGCGGCGTGCCGCGGCCCCCGCAGGGGCTGCTCGTCGAGTTCTAGTCCTGGTCCTAGTCGTTTTCGTCGTGGACCATCTTCGGCAGCGCGACGATCGCCGCCGGATCCGCGGTGATGACCGCGGTGACGTTGTCGATGCCGAGCTTGGGTCCCTGCACGAGCGTGACGCGGCGCTGGGGCTGCAGGTACTTGTCGATCACCTTGCGCACCGCCTCGGGCTCGAGCGTCGCGACGCGTTGGGCGAGGATCTGAAAGTAGTCCGACGACTGCCCGGCTCGCACCGCCGCGGCGAGGCGGCCGGCGAGCAGCTGCGGGTCCCCCTGCGCGTTGACCATGTCGCTGAGGACCTCTCGACGCGCGAACGCGAACTGGCGATCGAAGTCCTCGCCCGAGCGCAGGTTCGCGGCGGCCGCCTCCATCGCCAAGAGCGCCTCGCCAGCCCGGGAGCTGTCGATCGCACCGCCGACCTGAATCGACGGTCGGCCGGTGTCGAGTCGGGCGTAGACGCCGTAGCTGGCCCCGAGCTCCTGGCGCACCGCCGCGACGCGGAAGTTGAGCATGCTCGCGAGCACGGCCAGCGCCGCGTGCTCATCCCCGTACGCCTCCGCGAGCGGGTAGCCGATCCGCACGTCGGTCTGCACGCGCTCGTCGTCGATCTCGGTCATGTAGCGGACGGCGCCCGGCTTGGGGGCCGGGGCAGGCGGCCGCTCGGGCGTGATCTTCGGTTCGTTCCACGTCGACTTGCGGTCGCGCAGCTTGGGGGCGCCGAAGAACGCCGCGAGGTACCGATTGACCAGGTCCATGTCGAAACCACCGGTCACGATCGCCACCGAGTTGGCGGCGCGGAAGTACGTCGAGCGGAACTGCTCGACATCGCGCAGGGTGATGTCGCGTAGGTCCTTGGGGTCGGTGATCATCTCGCGCACGTGCGGGTGCCCTTCGCCGTACATGGCGCGGTAGTACGCGTTCTCGCGCTCGGCCGTCAGACGCCAGCTCTCCTTCTTGAGCGCGTCTTTTTGCCGTTGCTTCCACATCTCGAGCGAGCCCGTGCGGTATTGGGCCTGCACGACCTGCTCCGAGAGTCCCGCGACGAGGAAATCCAGGTACACGGACATGCCGCGGGTCGCGTAGCTGGTGCTCTGTGGTCCCACGCCAGCGTCGAAGATCCCGCCGGCGAGGTCGAAGAAGCTCATGAGGTTCATGCCCTCACGATCCTCGCGGGTGCCGAAGAAGCGCTGACCCATCTGGGCGAGGTCGGGCTGGTCGGGGGTGTCCGCGGTGCCGACCCCCACGATGACCTGCAGGTCCATCACCGGCATCGCCGACGACTGCACCACGACCACACGCATCCCGTTCTCGAGCTCGTACTCGAGCGACTGCCCCTCGGGCGGTACGATGTCGGTGAGCGGGAGAGGCTCGTGCGCCTCGGCGGGATCGATGTCGGCGGGGACCGACAGCTTCTCCTCTTCTTTCGGCTCGTAGTCGAAGGAGGCGCGCTCGGCCTGTGGGGCGCCCGACGTGCCGTCGGGCACGACCTTGACCAACATCGCGGTGTCCCGGGAAAACAAGCGTCGCCCGATCTTTTGCACGTACGCGGGCTCGAGCGCGTCGAGGTCGGCGATCTCGCGGCCGTAGAAGCCCGGCTGCCCGGATTCTTCGAGGTAGTCGGCGAATGCCCCGGCGCGCGACATGATCGTCGCCACCGAGTCGATGGTCTGCAGTCGCGAGCGCTGGCGGACCGCGTCGTAGCTGCCTTCGTAGTCGGAGCCCTCCAGGTTGGCCGCGAAGCCGCGTGTGACCGCGTCGAGCACCTCGTCGACGCCGCGATCGAGGTCGCGTG
>CALBMM010000001.1 GCA_937896535.1 uncultured Pseudomonadota bacterium | reverse complement strand
CGCGCTGCACCGTCACCGAGGACACGCACGCGTCGGGGTCCTCCTCGCACGGGCCGGGCTCGGTGACGAGGAAGAAGCCTCGCCCGCAGCCCGTCGCGAGCATCAGTGCCGCCGTGGCGACGAGGACACGCATCCTTTTCATGATACGCGAACGGATACCCGACAAGACCTCGACGGCCGCGTTGGTTTCCCGTGGGCGAACGTCAGTCGACCTCGCCGTGCAGAAACCAGCGGCGCCGAGGGCGGTCGTAGTACAGCCACAGGATTTCGCCGTGTTGGGTCTCGGCGTAGTAGTAGTCGCGTTCCACGGTGCGCACCCACCAGCCGCCGCTGACGCGGTAGGGTCCTTGCATGCTGCGCACGGCGCCCCGCCGTCCCAGCCACGCTTCGGGCTCGTGGCGCGGCCGCGGCGGCAGCGGGATCGGACGGGCGTACACCCGTCGACACAGCGGCGGAGGCTTTTGCGCAGGCAACGGTTGCGCCGATGGAAACGTCGCGGTGTCGGTGGGCTCCCAGCGATACGCCGCCTCGGGCAGATGCGCCGCCCGCAGCTGCGCCCGCGTCACCGCGGCCTCTCCGAACCGTGCCTTGACCCGGGCCAGCGCCCGACTGGCCGCATCGAGGTCGCGCTTTTGCTGGGCGGCGAACAGCGCCAGCTGCTTTTGCGTCGCCCGCACGCCCTCCAGCTGCACGATCATTCCCTCGACGGCGGCCGGCAGGCGCATCGACTCCAGTCGCAGTCGCATCAGATCGACGACCAGCGGCACCTCGACGGTGGGGGCAGCGGGCTCGAGGAACGCGTCGTGGTCGGGCGCGTGATCGAGCTGCAGCGTCACGTGCAGGGCGCTCATCGCCTGACCGCGCTCGACCAGCCGCGCCATCAACGAGTGCAGGGCCCGCTTGAGCGAAAACAGCAGGCGCGTGTGGTCGTCGTCGGGGGGCTCGAACTGCAGCTCGGTGCGCACCGGCGACGTCAGCGGCCGTGGCTGCAGCGGGGCCCAGCGATCGGAGGCGCGGGCGTGCAGCTGGGCCGCCTCGGGTCCGAAGCGTGCGCGTAGCTCGGCGGCCGGCAGCGCGAGCAAGTCACCGAGCGTGCGGACTCCGAGCACGAGCAGGCCGTCACGCAGCGGCGGTGAGATGTCCAGGTGCGTCAGCACCACCGCTGCCGCCAGCCGGGCCTCGTGCCGCTCGTCGGGCAGGATGTGGGACCCGTGACGCGTGCGCGCCAGCGCGTAGGTGCGGTAGCGGTGAAAGCCCACGACGAGCGTGCTGCCGAGCTCGCGGCGCGCCATGTCGGCGAGGATGCACGACGACCAGTGCTCGTAGCTGCCGTACAGCGGCACGAGCCCGGAGGGATCGATGAAGAAGACCCCCGGCTGGCCGGCCGCGGGCTCGACCCGTGGGCTGAAGTTGCACAGCGCCTTGGTCAGCTCGTCGATCGCTTCGTCGATGCGCTCGGTCGACACCACGTCGGCGCGCAACGTGCTGGCGAGGTTGCGCGCCGCCGCGAAGGTCATGCCGGGCAAGATCCGCAGTCGGCGGGCACGCGCGTTGGCCCACAGCACGGGCGCCTGCGGTCGATCGTCGGCGACGACCACCACCGGCTCCGACCGCCAGTCCGGCCGCGTGCGCAGCACGAGCTGCAGCGGCAGGGCGGGAACGTCGAGACACGCCGTTCGCTCCACGAGGTACTGAACATAGAGATAGTTGTTCAGGAGATCTACCGCGATGATCGCGCCCGCGACGAGGAGGGCGGGTGGCGCGCGCAACGCGATCGGCCACACTGGGGTCGAATGTCCGACCAGGACACGCCCACGTCGGCTCGCCCTCGCCGCCCGCGCATGCCCAAGGTGCCCAAGCCCGACTGGCTGTGGGCGCTCGAGCAGCGCATCGCCGATCGCCTCGCGGTCCATCCCAACGTCTTGTCGTTGGCCAAGGTGCTCGTCATCGCGCCGCTGATGTTCTTGGCGCTGCGACAGGTCGACGTACTGCCCAAGTCCGAGGCGCTCGTCGGCGGATTGTTCGTCGTCTTCGTCGTCCTCGACTACCTCGACGGTGTCGTCGCGCGCGGCCGCGGCTTGGCCACCGGCTTCGGGCGCGTGCTCGATCGCCTCACCGACTATCCGCTGCTCGTGGTCGTGTCGTGGTTTTGCCTCGACCTGCTGCCGGTGTGGTTGGTGCTCGCCAAGCTCGGCGTCGACCTGCTCTTGCTCGTGCTGTACGTGATGGGGCGCGGCACGACCGAGAACCGTCTGCGCACGTCGATCGGCTACGTGACCGTGCTGGCGCTGTTGTTTCTGAGCCAGGGATGGGCGCCGCGGATCTTCACGCCGAAGGTCGTGCAGTACCTGCTGTGGGCGTCGATCGCCTTTTCGAGCACGGTCGTGCTCTACAACCTCGACCTGCTGCAAAAGCGCTTCATCGCCGACGTGCTGTCGGCGGCGAACCTGCTGTGTGGTGCGTTCTCGATCCTGTTCGCCTCGCGCGGTCGTTTCGAGATCAGCCTGCTGTTCGTGCTGCTGGGCGCGGCGTTCGACGGTTTCGACGGCGCGGCGGCCCGGCGCTGGGGCGGCACGCGCTTCGGCGTGTACTCCGACGACATCGCCGACGGTGCCAACTACGGCATCGCCCCGGCGTTCGCGCTGTACTTCGTGCTCGGCGGCTGGCCCGGCATCGCGATCGGCATCTTCTACGCGGTGTTCACCGTCAGCCGCCTGGTCTTCTTCACGCTCGAGAAGTCGTCGGCGGATCCGAACTACTTTCGCGGCGTGCCGAGCCCGGTGGGCGGCACGACCGTGATGGCCTCGATCGTCGTCTTTGAGGGCCACCCCGAGCTCATCGGCCTGATGGTCGGCATCGCTGCCGCGCTGATGACCTCCTTTTCGACGAACTACCGCCACCTCGGCCGTGCCCTCGGGGGCTGGGTGAGTCGCCGTCGGCGTCGCCGCGGGGCGCGGTCGCGACGCCGCGCACTGTTCGGTGCCCCGGTCTACGTGCTGATCCTCGTGCTCGGCGTGCGTGCGCTCGGCGTGCGTGGGGCCACGGCGATCATCTTGATCGGCAACCTCGTGTACGGCTTTTTGCCGACCGTGCTCGCGTTCGTGCGGGCACTGCAGCTGCTGCGCAAGGTGGGCCGCGACGACACGGACGACGACGGCGACGGCGAGGACGGCGACGACGTGGAGGCCGACGACGAGTCCGACGTGCCCCGATCGGTCGCGGCGCCGGCCGTCGCGCCCGACGATTCCACCTCCGCGCCCGCGCCCGCGACCTAACCCTGCGTCGGCGTCGCTGGTAGCATCCGCCGATGGCCGACGGACGACGGCGGGCGCTGACTGCGGTCGGTGGCCCCACGCGACAGGGTGGGCAGGACAAGATCGCCAAGGTCCTCGCCCGGGCGCTCGCGTCCGTCGACGGGGTCGACCCCGACGCGCTCACACACGGCTTTCACAGCTATCCGGCGCGGATGCACCACATGGTGGCGCGCACGCTGCTGCAAGCATGGGCGGAGCCGGGGATGCGCGTGCTCGATCCGTTCTGTGGCAGCGGCACCGTGTTGATCGAGGCGCGTCGCGCCGGGCTCACCGCGGTGGGCGTCGATCTCAACCCCGTCGCGTGCCGACTCGCCACGGTCAAGGTCGACCGACGCGGCAACGCGGCCATCGATCGCTTCGAGGCCCGCGCGAAGGCGGTCGTCGAGGCGTCGCTGGTCCGCGTGGCCGAGCGGGTGGCCGCCCGCGCGCCGCTTTCGGCCGAGGAACGGCAGTGGTACCCGCCGCACGTGCTGCGCGAGCTCGCCGGCCTGCACACGGAGATCATGGCCGTGGACGACCAGGCCGATCGCGAGGCGCTGCGGGTGGTCATGTCGGCGATCGCGGTCAAGTTCTCCAAGCAGCGCGCCGACACCTCCGAAGAACGCGTGGACGTGCACGTGGGCAAGGGCACGCCGACCCGGTTCTTCGGTCGCAAGGCCGAAGAGCTCGCCGCGCGCTGGCGGGCGCTGGGCGCGGAGGTGGTCGCCAAGTCCCCGCGCGCGACCGTGCTCGAGGGCGACGTGCGCGAGCTGACCGACGTGGTCGGCCGCCGCGGACCGTTCCGGCTCGTGCTCACCTCGCCGCCGTACGGCGGCACCTACGACTACGTCGACCACCACGCCCGTCGCTATCCGTGGCTGGGTGTGTCGTCCAAGGCCATGCGCAGCCGCGAGCTCGGGGCGCGTCGCAACCTCGAAAAGGGCGGTGGCGCCAAGTCGCGCTGGGACGAAGAGGTGATCGAGATGCTGCGCGCGATGTCGGCCGTCCTCGATGGCGGCGGCCGGATCGTGCTGCTGACCGGCGACGGCCACGTCGGCGGCAAGCGCATCGAAGCCGTCCCGCAGCTGCAGCAGCTGGCCTCGTCCGCGGGCCTGCAGGTGGCGGCGTGGGCGAGCCAGCCCCGGCCCGACTTCGCCGGCGGGCCGATGCGGGCCGAGCACTTGGTGGCGCTGACCGGCGCCGCGCGTCGAAGCTGACTCGCGAGGTCGGCGGACGAACGGACGACCGCTACCCGATCGGCGGGTAGGGATCGCACAGCGTGTCTTCGACCGCGGCCGGAATCGCGTCCGAAAGCGAGACCTGGCCGACGAGCACGAGGTCGATGTCGAAGACCTGGCCACCGGTCGCCTCGGGAATCGGCGTCTGCCCGGCGTAGGGACTGGACCAGCCCGGCGTCACGTCCTCGCAGCTGCAGCTGCCGCCGATCTGGGCGGCATAGGTGTACGTCCGGATCTGGCGCTCCTGCAGCGCCATCACGACCTCTTCGTAACCGTGCTGGATCGTCACGCCGTTTTGCGTCGCCGGGCCGTCCCAGAACGTGTCGTCGGTCGTGTGGATCACGATGCGCAGCGTGTCCTGGGCGGGGCGCCACTGAAACCCGGTGGCCGCGGCGTACAGGGCGTCGAGGCTGTTCTCGGGCCAGGTCGAGTTGAAGTTGCCGCCGCCGACCTGCTGGTTGCTCGCGGTAAAGCCCGCCCACATCTGAAAGTCCGCGCGCAGCGTGGCCACGTCGGGGTAGGGGGCACCCGTGTTGAGGATCGCCGTGTCGTCCACGAACACGACCAGCCCGTAGTGGGCCTCGCTGGGCAACTGAAGGTCGGTGATCGCGGCGTCGACCGCATCGATCTCGGCGGCGAGCGTGTTGAGAAATCCGTCCATCGAGGTCGACACGTCCATGACGAACACGATGTCGACGTCTTGTTCACAGCTCGTCGGCGCGTCGGGGTCGATGCCGGTCCCCGCGGTGTCGTCCGCGCCCATGTCGAGCTTTTCGGGATCGGTCTCGCCGGCGGTCGCCGCGTCGCCGCTGTCGCCCGAGGTCTGCCCGGACGCCGAGACCGTCGTGGGCGCGGTCGCGGTCGGGTCGTCCTCGGCTCGTTCGCCGCCGCACGCCACGAGCATCGTCAGCCCGAGTCCAATTGCCACCTCTTTCGTCATCGCCGCTCGCCCCTCGCAACCAAAGTAGGCGATCATGGCGGCAGATTCACGTCAGACCCGCCGGACCGCAGTAGACGTCGTTGGACGTGGTGGCCGCGGTGCCGATCTTGTTCTTGAGCACCTGATGCTCGACCTCGAAGCGGCCCGGATCGAGCCGGCTGCGGCGGGGCTGCACGCGCAGTCCGACCAACGTGCCGAGGGAGGTGGCGCTGGCGGGTTTGTCGGTCAGCAGCACGAGGCGACTGTCGTGCTGACGGCACAGTCCGAGCAGTCGGCCTTGCCAGGTCTCGGCCGGGCCGGTCGGCGCGCCGAGGGTCAGATCGACGACGCACAGTCCCCATGCCCCCGAGCGCAAGAGCAGCTCGGCGGCCTTGCACAGACCGTGGGGCCCCGCCGAGCGAGGGATGTGCACGACGACGAGCGACTGCAGGTCGATGCCCGCGGCCGCGAGATCGGGAGGGTACAGCGTGCCGCCCTCGGGCTGGATCCACACCGTGGTCTCGCCCTGAGCCTGTGCCTGACGCACGATCGCGACGGCCGTCGTCGTCTTCGCGCCGGGTTGTGACGATGTCCCCGACAGCTCGACGATGCGACCGGCGGGCAGCTGTTGTGCGAGCGGGCGGGTCGACGGCGACACGCCACGGACCAGCCGCAGGGCCGGTAGAGCCATGTCCGGAGACTGACTGTTTAAATGTTCAGTGTCAAGTCGGACCGTCGTTGGCGGCATGTCGTGCCGCCGCCTGTCGCTCCGCGATGACGGCGACGACGACCGCGCGCACGCCCGCCTGATCGAGACCGCGCAGGTGACCGAGCAAGACGCTGGCATGGTCCTGCAGCCCGATCGCGACCAAGGCTACCGGCGTCAGCGGACACTCGATGCTGCCCCGATGCAGCGCGCGAAGTAACGTGTGCAGCGGTGGGGTCGGTACGTCCGTCAAGCCGAGGCCAGAACCGTAGGGAGCGAGGATCGACGTGGGCATCGCGCGCGGCAGACATACCAAATCGAGGTTTCATGTGCCGTGGCGGCGGGCAAACGCGAGTCGACGTTTGGTTGCGCAGCTCGCGGCCCGGCGCTAGAAACCCCCCGTCCATGGCCGCCACGGCGAAACGGCGTTTGCTCGTCGCGGTGCTGGCCATCGCACCTTTGTCGACGCTCGGTTGCGACAAGCCCGAGTCGACGCGGCTGGACGAAAATCCGCTGCCCCACGTGCGCGTCACCAAGGTCGTCGAGGTCTCGCCGCGTCCGCAGTCGCGACACCTCGTGCTGATCGAGCCCGCTCGCCGGGCTCGCCTCGCCCCGCGCTTGGGCGGACAGGTCGTGGAACTGATGGTCGACGAGCAGCAACGGGTCGAGGAAGGCCAGGTGCTCGCCAAGCTCGCGGCCGACGATCCCAAGGGAGCGCTGATCGCCGCAAAGGCCACGATCGAACGGATCAACGAGTCGATCCGCGACAACGACAACGAGCTGAAGACCGCGCGCTCGCTGTTCGAGCAGGGCGCCGAGGCCTCGCGAACGGTCGATCGTCTCGCGACGAGCGACGCGACCCTCAAGGCGCAGCTGCGGGAGGCCAAGGGGCAGCTGGTCCGTGCCAAGGACGCGATGGGGGCCACGACCCTGGATGCGCCGTTCGCCGGCACGATCACGCGCATCCACACCGAGATCGGGGAGTTCGTCGGTCCCCAGTCGATCGCGATGGAGCTCGCCGAGCTCGACCCGCTCGCCGTCGAGGTGCCGCTGTCGGAGGACGAGGTCGCGCTGTACGACACCGGCGGGCTGCAGTTCTTGCTGAAGCTGCGCAGCACCGAGCAGCCGACCAAGCTCGCCTGGATCGCCAACGAGGCCGACACGGGGACCTCGACCTTCACCGCGCGGCTGCTCATCGACAACCCCGAGCACAAGTTCCGCGCCGGCGAGTCCGCGACCGTCGAGGTCTTCGGCCCCGAGGGCGAGCCCCATCGGGCCGTCCCGATGACCGCGATCCGGTGGTCGGCCGACACCGCGTACGTGCTGCGTATCCACGGCACGAAGGTGGAGCGCGTCGAAGTGCAGGTGCTCGAGGACGCCGGCGACCTCGTGGCGATCGCCGGCGACATCGCGCTCGGCGACGTGGTCGTCAGCCGCGGACCGACCGCGCTCATGCCCGGCGACGAGGTGGTCGTCGTCGACGAGCCCGCGCCCGCGGTGGCGAGCCGATCGAGGTGAGGGACACGCGATGTTCGACCGCATCGTTCGGCTGAGTGTCGACAACCCCGTCTTCGTCCACCTGCTGTTCATCCTCGTGGTCGCCGCGGGGTTCGTCTCCGCGTTGAACCTCCCGCGCGAGGAGTTCCCCGAGATCTCCCTCGACCGCGTCGTGGTCACGGTCGTCTTCCCGGGCGCCACCGCCGACGACGTGGAGGAGCTGCTGACGCGCCCGGTCGAGGACTCGCTCGAGGACGTCAGCGACATCGACACCTTCACGTCGACGGCATCCGAGGGCCTGTCGTCCACCGTGATCACGTTCCTGGAGGGGACCGACCTGCAAAACGCCCGGGCCGAGGTCGAGAAGGCGGTCGCGTCGATCGACGACCTGCCCGTGGACGCCGAGACCCCGGTCGTCAAGGAGATCATCCTCGAGCTGCCCGTGGTGTCGGTCGCGTTGCTCGGCGATCCGAGCGCGACGCTCGTGGCCGATCGCATCGCCGACGAGCTGCGCGACGTCGACGGCGTGGCGGCCGTCAACGTCAGCGGGCTCGGCGAGCGCGTCATCGTCGTCGAGCTCGACGAGGCCAAGCTGCGCACGCTCGGCATCTCGCCGGGCCAGATCGCCGATGCCATCGCGTCCGCCAAGGCGAGCATCCCGGCCGGCACCGTCGAGCGCGACGGCCAGGACATCTTCGTGAAGACGAAGAAGCGGATCCTGTCCCACGACGACGTCGCGAAGATCCCGGTCGAGCCCGGATCGCCGCTGCGGATCCGCGACGTCGCCGACGTGCGCGAGATCGTCGAGCCCAACGACACGTTGTTTTGGGTCGACGGTCAGCCCGCGGTCAAGTTCACGGTCGGTCGCGAGGAGACGGCCGACCCCATCGAGATCCGCGATGCCGTCGAGGCCTCGCTCGCCGAGATTCGCAAGGAGGTTCCGGCCGGGCTCGAGCTGCGGTTCGCCGAGGACTTTACCCACACGATCCGCGACCGCCTCGACACCGTGCTGCTCAACGCGGTCTCGGGGGCGGCGCTGGTGCTGCTGGTGCTGCTGGTGCTGTCGGGCTTTCGGCAGGCCATGCTCGCGCTGGTCGGCATGCCCGTGTCGTACCTGATGGCGACATGGTTGATGGGCCAGACGGGCCTGACGATCAACGTGGTGTCCACGTTCGGCCTGCTCATCGCGACGGGCATCATCGTCGACGACGCGATCGTCGTGATCGAGAACGTGCAGCGGCACCTGGAGATGGGCAAGCCGCGACGGCAGGCGGTGCTCGAGGGCACGCGCGAGGTCCTCATTCCCGTGACCGTCGCGGTCCTCACCACGATCATGGCCTTTTTGCCGCTGACGATGGTCAGCGGGACGATGGGGCGCGTGATGGCGATCCTGCCGCTGGCGGTGGTGTTTTGTCTCGTCGGCTCGATGTTCGAGGCCATCTTCATCCTGCCCGGACACCTCAACGACTACGCGAGCACGTCGGCCCAGGGCGGACGCACCGACCGTCTCAACCAACGGTTGATGCGGATGTACCGACCCTTCGTGTCGTGGTGCATCCGTCACCGCTACGGCACGCTCGGTCTGGTGGCGCTGGCGTTCGGTGCCACGATGGCGGCCGCCACGACGATGCCGTTTCAGATCGGCGCCCCCGGCAAGCCGTTCTGGCTCGGAACCCACGTGGAGGTCTCCCCGGGCCTGTCGCGCGAGTACACCAAGGCGCAGGCGGAGATGCTCGACGAGATCGTGCGCCGCCACATGGGCGAGGACGTTCGCGTCACCACGGTGCGCATCGGCAGTATCCGCGACGAAGAGACCGACATCCTGTCCACGGGGGCCAATCTCGGTCAGCTGCGCTGGGAGTTCGAGGTCGACGACGCGTCCGTGGCCGCGTATCCGGCGATGGTCCGCGAGCTGCGGATGCACCTGGCGACCAACCCCGATCTCGCGCGCTCGGCCGTCAAGGAACCCCAGGCGGGCCCACCCACCGGCGCGGCGGTGACGGCTCGCCTGCGCGGACGCGACGTCGTCGAGCTCAACGAGGCGATGGTCGCGGTCAAGCGCGAGCTGTACGGCTGGACGGCCGTCACCGACATTCGCGACAGCTACGGCGCCGGCAAGGAGACGTTCAGCATCGACGTCGACCAGGACCGTGCCGCGCTGTACGGACTGACCGAGCGCGAGGTGGGCCAGGCGGTGCGCACCGCCGTCGACGGCATCGTGGCCGCCGAGATCTCGATCGACGAGGAACCGGTCGACATCGTGGTGCGCTACGCCGAAGGGCAGCAGCGCAGCCGAGGCGAGCTCGACGACCTGGTGATCACCAACCGGATGGGCAAGGCGGTGCGCCTGGACCAGGTCGCCAAGGTCGCGCGCGTGCGCGACGTCGGGTTCATCCGCCGCGAGGACGGGCTGCGGACGGTCCAGGTGTTCGCCGACACCGATCGTGATCAGCTGCCGCCGGTCGAGGCGGCGAACAAGCTCGAGAAGGTCTGGAACGAGCAGTACGCGACCCGGTTCCCCGGGGTGGAGCTGTTGTTCGGGGGCGAGGCCGACGAGTTCGCCAAGAGCCTCGACGACCTCCCCGGCGCGTTCGCCTTGGCGATCCTGATGATCTACGGCGCGCTCGCGCTGCAGTTTCGCTCCTACGTGCAGCCGCTCATCATCTTGTCCGCGGTGCCCTTCGGGCTGATGGGCGCGATTCTCGGGCTGTTCGTGATGGGCTACGACCTGTCGCTGCTCGCCCTGTTCGGCATCGTCGCGCTCGCGGGGATCGTGGTCAACGACTCGCTCGTGATGATCGACGTGATCAACACGCGCCGGGCGACGGGGGAAGAAGCCGAGTCGGCGGTCCTGCACGGGGCCCTGCAGCGGCTGCGGCCGATCGTGTCCACCACGCTGACCACGTGTCTGGGCCTTCTGCCGCTCGCGGTCGGGCTCGGTGGTCGCGACGAGGTGCTCGCCCCGATGGCCGTGTCGATCAGCGCGGGCCTGGGCATCGCGACGCTGCTCGTGCTGCTGGTCGTGCCGGCGCTGTATCTGGCATTCGAGGACGTGCGCCGGTTCGGCGCGAGACTGCGCGGTCGCAAGCACACCGTGCCGATGCGGGACGAAGACGCACCGACGCCCCCCGACGGCGGTACGGCCGCGGATCCCGAGGACGACGACGATGGCCCGGGGGACGCGCCCCTCGGAGCCCGCGACGCGCCGCGCTGAGCGGGCACGCCCACGCGTTTCCGCTACGATGGCCGCCGCGTGGAAGGAGGAGGCAGCGACCCTGCGCCCGCAAGGACGCAGCCCGACGACGACCTCGGGCCCAAGGAAGCCGCGGAGTTCGTCTTGCCCCGCGGCGCTTCGGTCGGCCGCTACGTGATCCTGGACCGGCTCGGGGCCGGCGGCATGGGGGTCGTCTACGCGGCCTACGACCCCGAGCTCGACCGAAAGCTCGCGCTCAAGCTGCTCGCATCCGTGGTCGAGGACGACCGCGCCGTCACCCGCCGTCACCGTCTCGTGCGGGAGGCGCAGGCGATGGCTCGGCTGTCGCATCCCAACGTGATCACCGTCCACGACGTGGGGACGATCGACGGCGCCCGTTCCGGCCTGGCCCCCGGACCCGTCGTGTTCGTCGCGATGGAGTTCATCGCCGGCCGCACCCTGTCGGAGTGGATGAAGGAGCCACAGCCTTGGACGGTGGTGCTCGAGGTCTTCATCCGGGCGGCCGAAGGGCTCGCGGCGGCGCACGCCGCTGGACTCGTGCATCGCGACTTCAAGCCCGACAACGCGATGGTCGCCGACGACGGCCGCGTCGTCGTCATGGATTTCGGTCTGGCGCGGGCGGCCACGTCGTCCTCGCGCGATCGCAGCGGGGGTGATCCGGACGACTCGACCACGTCGGCGCGCACGTCGGCCGCGGCGCGACCCCAGCTTTCGACCACGGTCACGGCCGCCGGGGCGATCATGGGCACGCCGGCGTACATGGCACCCGAGCAGCACGAGGGCCGTGCCGCCGACGATCGCAGCGACCAGTTCGCGTTCTGCGTCGCGCTGTACGAGGCGCTGTATGGCGAGCGTCCGTTTCGCGGCGACGAGATCACCGTGCTCGCCATCAACGTGTGCGCGGGCAACGTGCGCGATGCCCCGGCGGGCTCGAGCGTCCCTCCGTGGCTGCGGGCGGCGTTGCTGCGCGGCTTGTCGACCGACCCGGGGCACCGCTATCCGTCGATGATCGCGCTGGTCGCCGACCTGACGCGTGACCGGTCCCGTCGGCCCAAGCGCTGGTTGCTCGGGGGCGCCGTCGCGGCCGCGACCGCGGTGGGCGTGTGGGCCGGCGTGCGGCTCGAGCCGCGCAAGAAGCCCTGCCGCGGCGCCGATGCCCACGTCGCGGAGGTCTGGAACGACGCCCGGCGCGAGGCGGTGCGCCGCGGCCTGAGCGAGACCGGTCTGACCTTCGCCGTCGAGTCGTGGGGCGCGATCGCGGCGACGGTCGACGAGTACACGGCCGCGTGGATCGACGGGTACACCGAGGCGTGCGAAGCGACGCGGGTGCGTGGCGAGCAGTCCGAGGCGTTGCTGGACCTGAGGATGAGCTGCTTGGGCGACCGGCTCTCGCAGCTCGACGCCCAGCTCGCGCTGCTGTCACGCGGCGACCCGCAGGCCGCCGCCAACGCGCTGGCGTCGCTGGAAGGTCTGGGTCCGATCGCGGCGTGTGCCGATGCGAGTCGATTGATGGCCCGCACGCCGCCGCCGTCGGATCCGGACACCGCCGGCCGCGTCGAGGCCCTGCGCCCGCACCTGGCCCGCGTCGCCGCGATGCGGCGTGGTGGCATCCAGGGGGCCGGGCTCACGGCGGCACGCAGTCTCGTGGCCGCGGCGATCGAGGTCGGCTACCCGCCGCTGACGGCCGAGGCGCTCGTGCACCTGGGCACGTTCGAGCTTCGCGCCGACGACTGGGACGCGGCGCAGCGCCACTTCCAGCAGGCCTTGGCCGAGGCGCTGCGCGGCGGCGCCGATGCCCTGGCCGGACAGGCCGCGGTGGAGCTCGTGCACGTGATCGGTCGCGACCGGGCCGGCTACGCCGAGGCCGACGCCTGGGCGGAGCTGGCCTCGGCGCTGCTCGAGCGCGACGGCGGCGAGCCCGACGTCGAGGTGGAGCTGCTGCGACTGCGCGCCCGCATGCTCTCGGCCCGCACACGCTGGGACGAGGCCGCACCGATCGTCGAGCGCGCGCGGGGGGTCGTCGCCCGAACCCACGGCCGTCGGGACGTGCGCTGGATCGACACTTCGGGGCAGCTGGGGGAGACGCTGCTGGCGCTGGGCGAGTTCGCCGAGGCCGAGAAGGTGTACACCGACGCGCTGACGACCGCGGAGCGGAGCCTGGGCCCCGAGCACCCCACCAGCGCGGCGCTCCACGACGGGCTGGGCCGGGCCGCGCTCGGCAAAGGAGACCTCGATGCCGCCCTCGACCACCACACGCGCGCGCTGGCGATCCGAACGGAGGTGTTCGGCGAGTCGGCCGACGAGCTCGTCGAAAGCCTGCGAGGCTTGGGGGCCACGGCCGCCGCTCGTGGCGACGAGCAGGAGGCGCGCGCGAAGCTGTCGCGGGCGCTGGGCTTGTCGCTGACCCACCGCGGCGACGCCGACGCGACGACCCAGCAGATCCGACGGCTGCGGGGCGACGTCGAGCGTCACGCGGGGCGCAGTCAGGCCGCGGTGGACGACTACCGCGCGATCCTGGCGGCCGCGGCCGATGATGCGAGCGCGGCCGTCGATCTGGTCGACGTCCGTCTGTCGCTCGGCGACGCGCTGTATCAGCTGTCGCAGCTCGATCCGGCGATCGCGGCCTACCGGGCGGCGCTCGAGCAGATCGGCGACGACCAAGGACCCGACCCGCGCGCGTGGCGGGCCCGGTGGGGGCTCGGTCGTTGTCTTCGACAGAGCGGCGACCCGGCCACGGCGCGCACGGTGCTCGAGCGAGCGCTGCGCGACCTCGGCAAGGACGGCGAGCCGACCGACCTCGCGGCGGTGCAGTTCGACCTCGTGCGCGCGCTCGACGATGTCGGCGAGCACGCACGCGCCCGCCGGGCGAGCGACGAGCTGCTGCAGTTGCTCGCGCAGATCGACGCTCCGGATCTGGCGGCCGACGTCGCGCAATGGCGAAGCCGTCGCCCCCCGCGTTGACGCGAGGCGTCCGCTACGCCGCGCCCGTCAGCCCTTGCGGCCGCGGCCCACGATGTACTGCTCGGCCGAGCCCACGCGCGTGGCCTTGGTGTGGAACGGCTTGCACTCCGAGAAGCTGCCGCGCACGCGCTTGAGCAGATCCGGGAAGCCGCCACCCTGAAAGACCTTGGCGGCGAAGTGCCCGCCCGGTCGCAGCACGGCTTCGGCGATCTCCAGCGCGCGCTCGCACAGCGCCTCGGAGCGCAGCTGGTCGGTCGAGCGGTCGCCGATCGTCTTGGGCGCCATGTCCGAGATCACCACGTCGAAGTGCCCGAACTTCTTCACGAGCGCCGCGGGGTCGATCTCGTACACGTCGGCCACGAACGCGTGGCACCACGACGGCAGGCCGAGCTCGACCTGCGCGAGGTCGATGCCGACGACGAGCCCCTCGTCACCCACGCGCTCGGCGGCGTGCTGCATCCACGAGCCCGGCCAACACCCGAGATCGAGGACGCGCCGGCCCTTGCCGAGCAGACGGAACTTCTGGTCGAGCTCCTGCAGCTTGTACACGGCCCGCGCGGCGAAGCCTTCCGACTTCGCTTGGCGGTACGCGGCATCGTGTCGCGCCCGCCGGTCCTTGAGCGGGCGACCGGCCACGACGACGACCTACTTCTTCTTGCCGGCGGCCGTGCGGATCGCCGACTTGTGGGCGGGACGAATCGCCACGATGCCGTTGGTCGGTCCGGGGACGCAGCCCTTGACCAGCACCACGCCCTCTTCGGCCATCACCTTGGCGACCTTGAGGTTCTGAACGGTCTGGGTCGCGTTGCCCATCTGACCGGCCATGCGCTTGCCGGGCGCAACGCGTCCCGGGGTCAGGCGGCAGCCGATCGAACCACCGTGGCGGTAGTACTCGTGCACACCGTGCGTGGCCTTGGTGCCGCGCATGTTGTGACGCTTGATCACGCCCTGGAAGCCCTTGCCCTTCGTCGTGCCGGTGACGTCGACCGTCGCGCCTTCGATGAAGAGATCGATCGGCATGTCGGAGCCGACCGGGAACTTGTCGAGGTCCTCGGCGGTGACTCGGAACTCGCGCACGTGCTTGCGCGGCGACACTTCGGCCTTCTTGAAGTGACCGAGGTCGGCCTTGGTCAGGCGGCTGGCTTTCTGCTCGCCGAAGCCGACCTGCACGGCGACGTACCCATCACGCTCGTTGGTGCGGTGAGCGGTGACGGTGTTGCCCTTGATGGACAAAACGGTCACCGGGACGCGAGAGCCGTCTTCGAGAAACAGCTGCGTCATTCCGAGCTTCTTGGCGAGCAGGCCAGGCTGAACGTTCATCGTCGTCTCCATGTCCGCGCGCGCGGCCCATGGGGACCCGCGGCGGGGCGGGGACTATGGCCGTGGGGACCCGTGTCGTCAAGCCGCCGCCACTGGCGCGGGTAGCGCGAAAAGCGCCCGCGTATTCGTGGCGGCGGCGTGCGCGAGGGCGGCAGGGCTCTGGCCCCGGACGCCGGCCAAGTGCGCGCACGTGAACGCTACGTGGGCCGGTTGGTTGCCGGGCCCGCGTACGGGGACCGGCGACAGGTACGGCGCGTCGGTCTCCAGGTGCAGGCGGTCGGCCGGACAGCGCCGTGCCGCCTCGCGCAACGCGTCGGACTTGGGAAACGTCACGATGCCCGAAAACGACAGATCGAAGCCCAGGTCCAGCCAGCGCGCGCCCTCCTCGGGGGTACCGGTGAAGCAGTGGACCATGCCCGGTCGGTGCGGGCGGGGGCCCGCCTCGGCCACGATCGCCAGCGCCTCGTCGTGCGCGTCGCGAATGTGCAGCACCAGCGGCATGCCCAGACGGGCGGCGAGCTCGGTGTGCTCGGCCAGCGAGCGCCGCTGATCCTCGCGCGGTGATCGGTCGTAGAAGTAGTCCAGCCCGGTCTCGCCGATCCCCACGACGCGCGGCTGGGCCGCGAGGGTCTCGATGTGCTCGAGCACCGCGGCGTCGGTCGTCCGCGCTTCGTGGGGGTGGATGCCGACCACCGCGAAGACGTCGTCGACGGTCGCGGCGAGCGCGGCGGCCCGGTCCATCGCCTCGCGCGAGCAGCCGATGTGCACGAACTGCACGACGCCCGCCGCCCGCGCCGTGGCGATCGCGGCCTGCAGGTCGTCGGACATCGGCGGGTAGTCGAGGTGGCAGTGCGCGTCGATGAGGCCATCGATGCGCGGTGGGGTGGGGCGGGGCATGGCCGCCGCCTTGATACCTCACGGTCGCCGGGGTGCAAGCGCGATCAGCCGGCCGGCATCGTGCCGCAGCCGAAGATCAACGAGATCGACGCCATCATCGCGCCCTGGACCTGATCGCAGGTCTGCGGACACAGCAGCACCGTCGTGGGTGCGGCCGGATTGTCGTAGTACCAGCCGTTGACCACGTTGGGGCATTCGGCCGCCGACGCCACGTTGCCGATCTCGATCGTGTTGCCCATGCCGTCGTCGAACTCGACGTTGACGAGCGTCGGGTCGAACTCCATGTCGTCGGGCGGCGGCGGAATCTCGAACTCGCACGACAGCGCCGCGCCGGCGACGACCTGCGTCGAGAGCACGTCGAACACCGCGAAGAAGTCCTGGTCGCACAGGTCGGCGGCCACGCCGGCGCGCAGCGCCGACAGCTGGATGTACTCGCTGCCGATGTCCGCCGCGCTCGCGCAGTTGGTGTGACACACGACCGAGTGGAAGAAGTAGTTTTCCAGGCTCGGATCGAGCGCGCGCAGCTGCATGTCGAACTGCGCGTGGTTCATGTTCGACTCGTCGTCGGTGACGACGACGAAGTGCTTGGACGCCTCGGGGCGGATCACCGCCGACCACTGCGGGTACGTCTCGAGCGTGGCCGCGAGGGCGTCCGTGCTGTTGACCCGGCGATCGACGTGCAGATAGACGGGATTGTTGTTGTCGTCGGCGGGGCAGCCACCGCCGCCCAGCGGCGGATCGATGCAGATGCCGTTGCCGTTGCTGGGGTAGCTGGAGATCAGCACCACCCGCACGTCGATGCCCGACGCGGTGATGAGGTTCGAAAACCCGTTCATCTGCTGCTGGATCTGGGCGGCCTCGAAGCTCATCGAGCCGGAGTTGTCGACGATGAAGATGATGTCGGCCGGCTGCAGCGTCTGCTCGGCCATCTCGCCGACCGCGGCGCAGTCTTCTTCGCCTCCCGGGGGGCCGGCGGTGTCGTCGGCTCCGCCGAGGTCGAGCTTGATGCCCGGTCCGTCGGCGTCCCCGTCTCCGTCGGTGTCGTCACCGGTGCCGGCCGCGGTCGTGATGCCCGAGCTGTTGCCGATCGTGGTTCGGCCTTCGTCGTCGCCACCGCAGCCGAGGGTCAGCGCCATGGCCAGGGCTGGAATCGATAGGATCGTGCTCGCTCGCGTTTCCCACACCATCGGATAAACTCCCGTGAGGTAGGACACCGGTGGGCGCGGGATTTTCCGACTTCCACACCGGCATCAATGACGTCAGCAAGCTTACTCGTCCGCCGCCAGTTGACCAAGGTTGGTCAGCGCGTCGCGAACGGCTTCCCGCACGGCACCGCGCGGGTGGAAACGGAGTTTGGCGAGGAGGGCGCGGCCGGGGTCGCGCACGCCGGGCGCCGCCATGCGAGACAGCGCGTAGGCCGCCCGCACCCGCGTCACGCCGGGGGTCATGATGGCCGCGGCCAACCGCTGCACCCGCTCGAGGTCGCGAGGCGGCGCCGGTCCGAGGACGGCGAGCGCTTCGAGGGCCCGGTCGCGCTCGCCGCGATGGTCCAGCGCCCGCATCAAGCGGGCCCGCGCCGTGTCGCGGCGGGCCGAGGCGAGGATCATCGCCGCTTCGAAGCCGATCTCCTCGAGCCCTTCGTCGGTCTCGAGCAACGCCTCGAGGGCATCGCACGTCGCCGGCGCCGGGGGATCGACCCGCGACAGCGCATCGACGATTGCGAGGCGTACCTGCGGGTGCGCTTCGTCGGCGAGCGCGGCGACGAGGTCGGGCTCGACCTCCGACCCCGCGATCTCGACGAGCCCACCCGGTGCCTGGAAGCGAACGTCGGGGCGCTCGGCCTGCAGCGCATCGCGCAGCGTCTGTAGCGTTCGCGCGCGCACCTCGTCGTCGGCGGGCGCGCACGCCCCGAGCATCGCGATCGCGATCGCGGCGCACTCGCGCAAGAACCCGGTGTCCTCGTCGTCGCCGCGCAGCCCGAGCCAGCCGCCGCACCGCGCGAGCACCTGCGGATCGCCGAGCGTACCCAGGCCCACCGCCGCCAGGCCACGCAGCGCCGGGTCGTCGCCGTCGATCGCACGAAGCAGCGCCGCGACGACCTCGTCGCCGCGTGCGTGCTCGCTCGCCGCCTTCCATCGCGGTCCGGGCACGTCGAGCTCGACCAGCAGCGCCGGGGCGAGGTTTTGCACCGCCTTGATGCGTGCCTCGGGACGGTCCGCCTCGCAGTCGCGCAGCGCGGCGCCGAGGGTGAGCGAGGGCGCCTGCATCAGGCCGACAGATCCAGCAGCGTCTGCTCCAGCGACAGACGGGCGTTGGGGTTGCGCAGCAGGCCTTCGGAGAAGGTGAGCAAGCGATCGATCTGACGCACGAGCCGGGCGGGGGGCAGCGAGGGGTGGGGCAGGCCCGGCAGGCCGTCGCCCCCGCCCACGCGCTCGCGCAGGTGCAGCAGCCACAGGTCGGCCATGCGTCCACACGCCGCCCGCTCGCGGGCCGCCTTGCCGGTGCCGCTGCCCCCGGTCGCGCTCGCCCACGCCTGCCACAGCGGGCTGTCGTCGCCCGAGAACACGCCCGACGTGCCGCGCTCGGCGGCGTCGATCGCCGCGGCTGTCAGGGCCATCGCCACGTCGAGATCCTCGTCACCGCACAGCTGCAGCGCGCGACCGGGGCTGCCCGCCGACAGCCGCACCGCGAGGGCGCGACGCGCCTCGCTCGGGGGAGCCTCCGCACTCCGCAGCACGTCGTCGACGATCTCGGCCACGGTCGGCCGCGGCAACGGGCCCAGGCGCACCGGCAGACACCGGCTGCGGATCGTCGGCAGCACGTTGTCGGTGTGGGTCACCAGCAGCACGAAGTGCACGCCGGGCCGCGGCTCCTCGAGCGACTTGAGCAGCGCGTTGAACGACGACTCGTTGAGCGCGTCGGCCGGATCGAAGACGACGACGTGATGGTCGCCCTCGAACGGCGCGTGCTGCAGACGGATTCCGAGCTCGCGCGCGACGTCGACCTTGACCATCCCGCCGGGCCCTTCGGGGCGGATCCACTCCACGCCGGCGTGGTGGTCCTCGAAGATCCGGCGGCACGTCACGCACGCGCCACAGCCCACGCCCGGTGCCACGGCGCAGTGCAGCGCGCACGCGAGCCCACGCGCCACCGTGGCCTTGCCCACGCCCGGGGGTCCCGACAGCAGCAGCCCGTGGTGCAGCTGGCCGCGGACGATCGCGCGCGAGAGGGCGCTGAGCGCGGCCTCGTGTCCCCGCACGCCCGGGAAATGCACCGGTTCGTTCACGTGTCCGTAGGGTAGACGACCGGGCGAGGCGGCTGACACCCCGCGTCGTGCAGACATGCGTGAGCCGGGTGCGGTGGCCCGGGCTCGCAAACCACCGTACGATGACCCCGCGCTGCCAGCGCGAACCGAGGCTGACGTGAGCGACAAACCCGGGCTCTTTTCTCGAATCCGCCGGAGCGTTTCCAGCGCCCTCAACGACGCCGTGGATGCGGTCTCCGATCCGGGCCAAGAGGTCGCGTTGATGCTCGACGACCTCGCGACCCAGATCCAGGAGTCCGAAAAGGACCTCAAGCAGGCCGTCGTCGACCGCAAGATGATGGAGCGCAAGGTCGAGGAGCTGCGCAAGTCCGAGAAGGACTGGCACGCCCGCGCCGAGCAGGCGCTCAAGCTCGGCGACGAGAACCTCGCCCGCGAGGCCCTGCGGCAAAAGGGTGACTACTCGATGCAGGTGCGCGAGACGGAGACGGCGCTCGTCGAGCAGCGCAACCTCGTCGACTCGATGCACGACCACATCAAGCAGTCCAAGGCCAAGCTCAAGTCGCTGAACCTGCGCCGCGGATCGCTGATGGCCCAGGCGCGGGCGGCCAAGGCCGGCGTGGCGCCCGGGCAGCTTTCCGACGGCGGCACGCTGGGCCGGCTCGACGAGATCGAGCACAAGATCGCCTCGCTCGAAGCGCTCAACGAGGTCTCCGCCGAGATGGCCGGGTCCTCGGCCAAGGAGGCCGAGATCGACGCCAAGCTCGCCGACCTCGCCGGCGACTCCGAGCTCGACTCCGAGCTCGCCAAGCTCAAGGCGAAGATGGCCGGGTCGGGCCAGTCGAGCCTACCCCCCGGCAAAGACGAAGAGTAGCGCCGCGCTCATGCCCGGACGCCCCGGTCGGCGACGCTCGCCGCACATGCCCACCACCGCGGGCGTGCTCGCGATGCTCGGGCTCGTGTTGGGTCTGCTGTTTCCGTACTTCGAGTCGGTGCGCAACGCCAACGAGGTGCCGCGGCTTCTTCAGGGCATGGCGATCGTCGACGACGACGTGTGGCACATCGACGCGCAGGCTCGGCGCTTCGATCCCGGCCCCGACGTCGCGCGCAACGAGCAGACCCGGCACCTGTATCCGAACAAGCCGCCGGGCACGTCGGCGGTGATCTCGGTCGCGTATCGCGTCGCGAAGGCGACCACCGACGAGGGCGAGCCGCTGACGCTGCGCCGCTACACGTGGTGGGCACGCATGGCCACCGGCTGGCTGCCGACGATCGTGCTGTGCGGGTTCTTGCTGCGGCGCTGGCGATTTCGCGGCACCGCGACGGCGGCCGCGGTCATCGTGTACGCGTGCGCGACCCCGGCGGCCTCGTACGCACACCTGGCCTACGGCCACCAGCTGGCCGCGGCGCTGCTGGGGATCGGGATGCTGCTGCTCGTCGATGCGCGCGGCGACGACGAGGACGCGGGCCCGCGCAATACCGGGGTGCGAGCGGCCCTCGCCGCGGCCGGCGGCTTGCTCGCGGGCCTGGCGGTCACGGTGGAGTACGCGGCCGTCTTCGCCGGGCTGCCGATCGCGATCTACCTGCTGGCGGGCATCGGGTCGGGGGCGCGGCGCCAGGGATCGATCGTGGCCACGGCGGCGGGGCTCGGCGGCGCGCTCGTGGCCGTGGTCATGCTGGCGCGCTACCACGTGGCGGCGTTCGGCTCGGCCTGGTCGACCGGCTACCACCACGTCACCAACGCCGATTTCGCCGACAAGCACGGCCAGGGCTTGCTCGGACTGCGCGGACCTTCGTGGGACGGATTTTCCACGCACATCCTGTCGGCGGACGGGGGACTGCTGTGGTGGGCGCCGCTGTTCGTGCTCGGGCTGTACGGGCTGGCGCAGCTGGCCCGCAGCGGACCGCATCGATCGGAGGCGCGGCTTCACTTGTCGGTGGTGGTGCTGTACCTCGCGCTGACGTGCAGCCTGTCGTTCGACGGCGGCTGGCGGATCGGGCCGCGCTACATCGTGCTCGCGTTGCCGTCGCTGTGCCTGGGCTGGGCGTGGATCTTCGGCCAGTTCAAGGATCGTCCGGCCTGGTTTGCCGGTCTCGTCGCCGTCGCGATCTACTCGTTCGTGGTCAACGGGCTCGCGGCCAACCTGTGGCCGCACCTGGACCTTCGCAACATCCACCAGCCAGTGGCCGAGGTGCTGCTGCCGCTGTGGCGGCAGGGGCTGCGACCGTACGACCCGGTGGGACACGCCGTCGGCATCGACGGCCTCGAGATCGTGCTCGCGCTGCCGCCGTTGGTGTGGCTCATCGTCATGTCGCGGCTGGTCGACCCGGGCTGGCGAATGGCCCTGGCCGCCGTGTTGGGGGTGGGCCTGGGCCTCGGCGCGGTCGGGGCGACGAAGTGGGTTGCGCCCCATCCCAAGGGGGAGCGCAACCTGGCCTACATCGTCAAACAGTGGGAGCCGACCAAGGACCAGCCGCAGGGCCGCACCGCCGCGGTGTCACGGTCGGCGCAGTGAGGCCGCACGCGCGGCGCCGCGCGACGGGATCGCCCTGGAACAAATGCCCGCGGCCGGCCCACGACGCCGGCGCGTGCTCGCGATCACGCATCACGGCCGCCATCTCCAATCGTCGGCTCGTCGCGCTAGGTCCATGTCGCGCGCGAGCGAATGTCTCGACGCCGGCGGCGTCCAAAAGCTGCTAGTTTCGCCAACGCCATACGGTCCAGTGGCGGGGTCGATGCCGCGCCGCGGAATCGGTTGCCGCCTCGCCACGTTCGCCCGCTGGAGCACGTCCCCATGATCTTCGAATCGGTCCTCGTCGTCGGTCTCAGTCTCGCCGCTCAATCCACCGCCGACGCCGTCGACGAAGCCCAGGCCCAGGCCGCGCCCGCGCCTCGCGTGCGCACCAAGGCCTCGACGACCGGCACGACGACCACGACCACCACGACCTCCGATCCGAAGAGCAAGTCGTTCGGCCCGAAGACGTCCGGGCCGCGCGTGCGCAAGTCGGCCGACGTCGCCCGCCGCACGCTGCCCACCCGCGCGATGGCGCTGGCCAAGCCGCCGGAGCTGCGCAAGGTGTCCGAGCGCATCGAGGTGCCCAAGGGCGAGGTGACCCGGATCCGACGCGGCCGAGCCAAGAGCTTCTTGCACAGCATCCGGCTGCCCAAGTCCGCCTTCACCACCAAGAAGTCCAAGTCCTTTTACACCAAGCGTGAAGCGGCGGCGCCCGAGAAGGTCAAGAGCGAGCTCGCCGGCATGCGCAAGGTCATCAAGTCCAAAAAGCGCAGCTACACCGTCGGCTACACGAAGGTCTTCGACACGCCGATGGACCAGCTGACCGGCTACAAGGAGCCGGCGAACCTCGAGCAGATCGCCCGCGAGCGCAACGCGAAGGCCGAAAAGATCGCCAGCAAGGGCTTCACGCCCAACTTCATGCAGCGCAAGCTGAGGCAGACGCCCTCGATCACGCCCGACGCGTCCGGCGGCGCGCCCGAAGGCAGGGACAGCACCGTCGTGGACGCGCCGTTCGAGCCGATGGTCGGCGACGCCTCCTGTTCGCCGTCGATGAAGGCCTGGAGCTGGAAGGAGTACCTCGCGCCGCCGCGGTCGCAGGGCTCGTGCGGCAGCTGCTGGGCGTTCTCGACGCTCGCGGTGTTCGAGGCCGCCGACAACATCGCCAACGGCTTCGACAAGGACCTCGACCTGTCCGAGCAGCACATCGTCGACTGCGCCACCGATGCCGGCGGCGACGACATCGGCACGTGCATGGGCGGGTTCACCTACCGCGTCTACGACTATCTGCAGCGCGAAGGCGCCCCGCTGGAAAAGGACGTGCCGTACCTCGAGCGCGACGGCAGCTGCAATGCCGGCGTCAAGAAGCACGGCAAGATCGCCAACTGGGGCTTCGTGGATCAAAACGGCCTCGTCCCGCCCACCGACGACATCAAGGCCGCGCTGTGCAAGTACGGCCCGGTCTCGTCGTCGGTGTACGTCACGTCGGCGTTCAAGGCGTACACGGGCGGCACGTTCGACGAGTTCGCCAACGGCCCGAGCAACCACGCCGTGGTCATCGTCGGCTGGGACGACGGTCGGGGCGCGTGGCTGGTCCGCAACTCGTGGGGCACCTGGTGGGGCGAGGACGGCCACATCTGGATCAAGTACGGCTCCAACGTGATCGGCAAGTCGGCGGTGTGGTCGCTCGTCGAGCCGGAAAAGCCCAAAGAGACCACCTTCAAGACCCGACGCTTTCGCGTGCACAACAAGACGTCCGACAAGCTCGAGGTCTCGGTCATGTACAAGACCAACGGCTGGTCGCCGTCGGCCAAGAGCGAGGACGCGCTCAAGTACACGATCCCCGCGGGCGGTCAGGCCGTGCTCGCCCACGCCGGCAGCGACATCGAAGCCTCGCGCGTGCGCGTGTGGGCCGAGGCCCCGGGCGGCCAGACTCACACCGCGTACAAGGGCAAGGACCTCAAGCTCCTGCCCGGCGGCTCGTACAAGTCCGACACGATCGAGACGTTCGACTACACCTTCGACACGAGCACGGTCGATCCGACCTCGTCCGGTGGCGGCAAGACGCCCAAGCGCACCGATCCGACCGAAGGGATGTCCAAGCAGAAGATCCTCGACTCGGGCTACGAGGCCCTCGACGCCGGGAGCTACTCGACGGCGGCGATGTACCTGTCGAAGTTCCTGGCTCGCTTCCCCGACGACAAGCGCGTGCCCGAGGTTCGCTTCTGGGTCGGCTACACCCACTACGGACGCGGGCAGAACTTCGAAGCGCTCGCGGAGTGGTACGACATCGTCGTCGAGTACCCCGAGGACGACTACGTGGCGTACGCGCTGTACTACTCCGGGCTCGCGTACACCGATCGCGGACAGTGTGACCTGGCGGTGGCGTGCTTCGACCTCGTGGCGCACGCGGGCTACCCCGCGGCGACCAAAGAGTGGGTCAAGGCCGCCAACGACAAGATCTCGGATCTCGAGAAGAACGGCGACGCGTTCTGCGGGACCTGACGACGGTCGTCGTCACCGCTGCCACGCGTCGCGGGACGACGCGCTCGTGAGCGCTTCCGTCGGCGTCGGCGGTGACTGACGTCGGCGTCCCGAGCGTCGGCCCGCGACACGGCCGCAGGTGGCCTTCAGCCGTGGCGGCGCCGACGTGTGCCCAGCAGCACCACGCCCAGCAGGATTGCGAGCGCGCCGTCGTTTTCGGCGTTGCCGACCGAGCACCCCTTGCGCGGCGGCTCGCTCGTCGTCGCGGGCGGGCTTCCGCCGTCGTCGGCCGGCGACGCCACC
Source organism: uncultured Pseudomonadota bacterium (assembly GCA_937896535.1). Taxonomy (GTDB): domain Bacteria; phylum Myxococcota_A; class Polyangia; order Nannocystales; family Nannocystaceae; genus CALBMM01. Next base: position 16,995 of record CALBMM010000001.1, on the reverse strand, counting down.
GGATCCGGCGTGCCGCCGCCGCCATCTCCCGCCCCGCCGTCGCCGACCGGTGGGGCCGCGCCGGCGCCGTCGCGGCAGACCAGGCACGGTCCACAGACCGTCTCGGGCGGGCTTCCCTTGGAGTAGTCGAGGTCGCAGCACTCGTCGGAGCCGCAGACCCCGGGCACGCGTTTTTCCTCGAGCGGCCCGTCGGCGGTCTTGGTCGGCACGATGCGCATGCACGCATCACCCTCCGCTTTGCCCTTGCACGCGTCGACGTCCGGGTTCTTGCCCGCGATCGTCAGCGCGGGGAGGGACAAGGACAACAGCAGGGAGGCGACGGAGAGCACGCCCCAAAAATGACACGCGGCGGCGAGACCGCAAAGGAGGGGGCGCCGATCACGGGCGTGGTGCGATCCGACGTCGCCAAGCCTGTACGCCGCCACCCTTTCGCCATCGCTCGATCGTCACGCCCAGGCTCGCCCCGAGCCCGAGCAGGCCGATGAGGAGCGGCCACGGGGGGGGCGCGTCGGAGGGCACCTCGTCGCCCGCGGCGTGCGATTGCACCACCCAGCGGACCTCGATCGGGGCGAGGGCGGCCCCGAGCTCGGCGAGCGTCCGCGTCACTTCGTCGTCCTCGGCCCGACCGGGCTGCAAGCGCACCACCGCGACCGCGCGCGCGGGCTCGGTCGTGTCGTCGACGTCGACCGTCACCGCCTCCACGAACGAAAGCGTCGCCACGGCGCGCTCGAGCTGGCCGGCCAGGGCGATCTGTCGGCGCATGCGCTCGCCCTCCCGCGTGGGGACCAGCGCGGCGTCACCGTAGACGGCGGCCTTGTCGAGGCGGGGCCGCGCGGGCGCGGATCGAGGCGACGGCGCGCACGCGGGGGCGGTGGTCAGCACCCCCAGGGCCAGCGATCCGATCAGGACGCGCACGGTGACGATGGTGCGGGATCGATCGCGCCCGACCAACTTTGTGGCGTTCAGGCGCCGAGGCGCTCGGCGAGCCGGTCGCGAACGTGGGCGAGCAGCTTGCCGTGGTGGCGCGAGACCGTGCTGACCGACAGCCCGGCCCGCTCCGCATACGTGTGCATCGACGTGCCCTCGACGTACAAGGCCTGGTACAGCCGCCCGAACTCTTCGGGGAGCGAGGCGATCTCGTCGCGCAGGGCCCTGGACAGCTCGGCGTCGAGCAAGCGGTTCTCGGCGTCCCGCTCGTCGACCGGGACCGAGTCGGGGTCGGCCGGCGCGACGCGGCTGAGCATCACCGCCGTGGTCGTGCGCGCCACCAGATCGGCCGCAGCGGCGACCCGCTCCTGCAGCGAGCGCGTGTCGACCGTACCGGCGGCGGGTTGCCGGGCCTGCTCCCGCTCGAGCAACGATTGGGTGGCTTCGAGCGACCGCAGGGCGCGGCTGCGACGTCGCACCGACGGCGCGGCGCGACGGGCCGCGTCGATCATCGCGCCGCGGATCCGGTAGTGGGCGAACGGCCCGAACGGCACGCCGCACGCGGGGTCGTACCGCATCGCCGCTTGGATCAGGCCTTCGGCGCCGGCGCTGACGAGCTCGTCGGCCGACACGTGCGGCATGCGGCGCGCGAGCTTGCGGGCCAACCGCTCGACCCGCGGCAGGGCGGCCTGCACCCGCTTGGACTGCGCCGGCGTGAGCTGCTCGGTCACGCCGCCGTTTCGCGCTGCGCTTCGCGGATGTGCTTGCGCAGGGCCCACTTCTGCTCGTCGGAGAGCTCGTTGAAGCGAACACCCATGTCACGGTCGGAGCTGCGGACGACCACGCCGTAGACGGGCAGGTTCGCGTCGAGCGCCGGGAAGGTCAGCACGATCTGCACCTCCGTGCCGGCGCTTTCCCAGGCCGCACCGCCGAAGCGACAGCCGCCGAGGCTGATGTCCGCGACGGGTCGGCCGAGGACGATCTCCTCACCGATCACGTCCGCCCGGACGTTGAGCGAAAAGCGCGGGTGGATCCGGGCTTCGGCCGACATCTCGGCGCCGATCATACGGCAACTGGGCGGGACCGGCCGTCTCGGCCCTTCGACGCGGTGACAGGGGGTCCAGGACCCTTGTGCCAATTTGGCACGCGGCTCGGTCCGTCCGAGCGTCCGGTCACGGGACAAGCCTATGGAACGGCTCGGTTTTCTCGTACCTTCCGACCCGGCCCCGGCCCTTGCACCCCTTCGTCCCCGAGCCTCCGGCGGCTCGACCGTTGCCATGCGAAAGCTTCTGAGACTCCTGCCGCTTTGCCTGACACTGACGGGTCTCGCGGTCACGACGACCGCCTGCAAGGACTCGGACAAGATTCCGGGCACCGAGATCCCCGACACCGAAGAGAACCGCGACATCCTTCGGGTGCTCGAGCGCTACCGCAAGGCGTTCGTGCGACGCGATGCGGCGGGGGTCCTCGCGACGGCGCACCCGACCTACTTCGACGAGGGGGGGACCGACGACCCGTCCGACGACATCGAGTACGAGCAGCTCGGTCCGATCCTGCGCGAGCGCATGGCGCAGATCGATTCCGTGCGCTTCACGATCGACTACCTCGAGATCAACGTGAACAAGGATCGCGCGGTCGTGAAGGTGTGGATCGACGCGAGCTTCCGACTCAAGTCCCTCGTCGACGCCGAGTCCGGCGAGTCGCGGGTGGAAGGTCGGCACAACCGCAAGCAAGACCACGCGATGTTCGAGCTGCTGCAGGACGAAGGGTCCTGGCGGATCACTCGCGGTCTGTGAGCCGGTCGAGCGCGCCACGGTGACGGCCGACCGGGTCGTGCGCGGAGGTCAGCCGTGGCCGGCCGCGTGCGCCTCGAAGAAGTCGATGCGGCCCTGCCAGTAGTCGTAGTGCAGGCGATGGCCGTTGCCGATGTCCGGGTCGGCGCGCAGCTTCGCGAGCAGCTCGCGGGCGGCCGCGTAGTCGCCGGTCTGCAGGTGAGCGTTCATCAGCTCCGTTCGCGCCTCGCGAACGAACAGGGCCGAGGGCAGGGCGGTGCCCTCCCCGTCGGGGCCCAACGCGCGGCGCAGCGGCGCGATGGCGTCGGCCGGGCGCTGGACGTTGAGCAACTGGCGGGCGACCAGATAGTTGCCGATCTCCGGCCAGCCCTCGTCGCGGATCCGCGTGGCGGCGTACAGCCGGCTGACGGCCGCGGCGACCGGGTCCTGGTGGGGATCGAACACGCCGAAGTACTCGGTCAGCAGCGGGGCGAGCCGCTCGTCGCGGGCCGCCATGGCCTTGAGCTGCAGCGAGCGGCGCTCGTTCTCCGACATCGGCAGCGACTGCGCCACGTCGAGGGCGGCCTGGGCGTCCTGTCGTCGCACCGGCGTCGCCGCCAGCGCCACGTCCGCGCGCCGCTCCTCGATCGCGACCTGTAGCGTCACGGTCATCTCGTCCATCTGCGCCGCTTCGGCGAGCACGTCGAGGGCCTGGTCGTAGTCCCCCGCCAGGGCCAGCGAGTTGGACAGACCCAGCTTGTGCTCGGGAAGCTCCGGCTCGATCTCGCACAGCGTGCGGTAGCCCGCGATCGCGTCTTCCCAGCGGCCGGAGCGAGTGGCGTGCGCGACGTCTTCGAGCAGCGTGGCGGCCCGGTGCGCGCACGGGCGCGAGAAGACCGAGCGTTGCTTGTACAGCTGGCGCTGGCGCTCGACGTCGTCGTCGGTCGGGCCTGGGCGCGATTGCAGGAATGCCAGCCACTCCTGCTCGAGGTCCTGCAGTGAGCGGCCGTAGACCGCCTCGAAGTCGCCGGCGTTGCCGTAGGCCCGACCGAGCTCGTCGAAGCCATGGGTGTCCATCAGCCACAGGCAGAACGACCCGGCGGTCGTGTAGGCCACGCGCGAGGACTGGGTGAAGAACTTCGGGCCCATGATCGCGTCGAGGGCGGGCCGGCGGCCGAGTCGCTCGAGCACGGTGACCTCGTCGTGCAGGTCGAGGCGGTCGTTGGGGCGGGGCGCCATCGCGGTCGCGAATCCTTCGATCAGCGCCACGTTGATGAACAGACCCGAGCGCGATACGCCGAAGATCGAGTCGCCGACCGTGCGACCGAAGACATGCGCGAGCTCGTGGTGGAGCACCGGATGCGGGAAGGGGCGGTGGTCGAGGTAGATCTGGTTTCGCCACGGAGCGGCCACCTGCACCCGGCCTGCGCCCATCAGCTGCCGCTTCTGATCGCGGTTGGCGAACACGAACGAGTGGACCTTGCCTTCGGGCTCCCGGCCGCCCATGAGCCCGCGCAGTCGCGCCCAGGCGAACTCGTGCTCGGCCGCGACGACCTCGATCTCACGGGCGTCGGCCGAGCGCGGGCTGAAGTGGATGACGAAGTGCTCGGTCTCGATGCGACCGCTGAGGACGTCGGTGATGCTCTCGACCGTCGCCGTGAATCCCAGCGACGCAGCGTGCAATCCCACCGCCGATGCCCCGGACACGAGCGTGGCGGCCACCGACCAGCCCAGCCAGCGCGCGCGGCCGGGCCGGCTGCGCCGCAGCCTCAGCGTGGCGGGGTCGACCACCTGCATCCACGTCACGAGCGCGGCCACGATCGCCAGCACGTTGTAGGCGCGGAAGGTCAGGTACGTGCGGCCCACCGACACCGCCTCGTCGTAGATCGAGCCGGAGAAGTAGCCCCAAAACGGGTCGTACGCGAAGACGACGGGATCGGCGATGAGCCGCCATGCGCCGATGCCGGTCGAGACGACGATCACGGCGATGCCGGCCGCGATCTGCCGTCGCCGTCGCTGGGCGAGCGCCGCGCCCCACAGCCCGGCCGTCGCGCCGCACAACGAGGCGGCGACGGGGCCCATCGCGAAGAAACCCAGGCCGCCCCAGGGATCGCAGTCGGTCTGCCACAGCCGGCCCACCACCAGGACGGCCAGGGCCACCAGCCACAGCGTCCCGAGCTCGACCAGGATCGTGGCGGCGAGCTTGCCCAGGGTCGCGCCCATCGTCGCGGTGTCGTCGCCGGCGCTGCCCCGTGCCGCGTCCACGGCCACCGCCACGGCGAGCACCGAAAAGATCGGCGACAGGACGAAGCCGTTTTCGTAGCCCAGCGATCCGAGCAGCGGCACGAACGTCAGCGCGAGGGTGACCGCGGCCACGAACACCCGCCGACGCACCACGGAGTCGGCCAGCCGGCCCAAAAGTGCCCGCAGCTTGTCCACCCGCGCGAGTATAGCCGGACCGCGCCGCCCGGCCCGGGAGGCGCGCGCGTCGCCGGTCCATTAGGATGTCGGGCATGTCGTATCGGGCCTGCTTCGCCGCGGTCGATGGCTCCGAAGGGCAGTGGCCCTTGTCCGAGGTCATCTACCGCCATCCGAACGGAAGTCTTCTCGAGGTCGTCCACGACATGGACGCACTGCGCTCGCGGTCGGCCTCGGGCTGGATGCGGTTGTTCGAGGAGCGCTGGCTGGGGACGCGCTGGCCCTACGGCAGCGGCGTGTGGGGCAAAAAGGAGTGGGTGCAGCCGCACGTGCGGGACGAGAACGTGGTCTCGCTGCTCGAGGGCGGCACCAACCTGTTTTGGGCCGAACGCTACGGTCGGCAGATCGGCGTGCCCGACCTGTGGATCAAGCAGTGCGGCACCAGCCACACCGGATCGTTCAAGGACCTCGGCATGACCGTGCTGGTCTCGAGCGTCAAGCAGATGATCGCCGACGGCAAGCCGATCCGCGCCGTCGCCTGTGCGTCCACCGGAGACACCTCCGCCGCGCTGGCGGCCTACGGTGCGGCGGCGGGGATCCCCGTGGTGGTCCTGCTGCCCGCGGCCAAGATCAGCGCGGCCCAGCTCGTGCAGCCCATGGCCAACGGCGCGATCGTCTGCAGCCTCGACACCGACTTCGACGGCTGCATGCGCGCGGTGCAGCGGCTGACCGAGGATCCGACGATCTACCTGGCCAACTCGATGAACAGCCTGCGCGTCGAGGGGCAAAAGACCATCTCGATCGAGATCGTGCAGCAGTTCGACTGGGAAGTACCCGACTGGGTGCTCGTGCCCGGGGGCAACCTCGGCAACGTCTCGGCCATCGCCCGGGGCTTTTCGCAGATGCGCGAGCTCGGGCTCATCGACCGCGTCCCGCGGCTGGTGTGCTGCCAGGCGCAGCAAGCCAATCCGCTGTACCAGGCCTACCAACGGGCCAAGCAAGCAGGACGGTCGCTACGCGAGGAGGACTTCACGCCCGTCACCGCGCAAAAGACCCTCGCCTCCGCGATCCAGATCGGCAACCCGGTCAGCCTACCCAAGGCCGTCCGCGCCCTCGTCGAGTTCGACGGCATCGTCGAGCAGGCCAGCGAGGAGGAGCTCGCGGACGCGGTCGCTCGCGCCGACCGGACCGGCATGTTCAACTGCCCGCACACCGGCGTCGCGCTCGCGTGTCTCGAAAAGCTCGTCGCGGCCAAGACGATTCGCGAGGACGAGCGGGCCATCGTGATCTCGACCGCCCACGGGCTCAAGTTCACCGAGTTCAAGACCCGCTACCACGAAGAGCAGCTGGGCTTTCCCAGCCGCTTCGCCAATCGGCCGGTCGACATGCCCGGCGACCCCGAGCAGGTCGTGCAGGCGCTGCACCGCGTGCTCGACCAAGTGCAGGCGACCAAGACCTGAGCTCAGCTCGGGCTCACCCCGACGCTCTCGAGACGGCGCGCGGCTTCGGCCCGCGCCTCCTCGACCGTGCGGAACACGACGATGTCGGCGGCGGGCTCGAACACGGACAGGAACGCCTTGGCCGTGCCGCGGATGACCAGCGACTCGGTCGCGACGCAAAAACCCAGAAACCAGCGCTCGAGCGCGCGCTCTTGCTCGGACAGGAAGCGGGCGACGTTGCGCAGATCCGAGAACTCCGGCGTTCGCAGGCCGCTCGTTTCCATGACCACCGCGCAGGGCAGCTCGCGCGCGAGCAGGCGCTCGATGTCCGCGATCACCTGCGACCAGTCGTCGCTGGTCATGGTCCCGCTCAGGTGCATCGTCGCGACCGGAAAGTCGCCGTCGTCGAACGCGTAGCCCACTTCCTCGGGATCGAGGATACGCGCTCGGGTGGCGCATGCCGTCGACCGAACGCGAGCGGGCCCGTAGGGCACAGGACGCGCGTTTTCCCGAAAAGCCTCACCAGTGTTCAGTATGGTCCGCGCCACCGTGTGCGCCGTGACGATGGGCGCTCGCGCGCGCCTCAAAGTGCGACGTCGGCCGGTCGCAGCCCGCGGGCGAGATGGTCGGCGAGCGTCACCGCGGTCGGCAGGCGATGGTCCCCGGCCATGCGGGCGATGGCCGCGGCGGCGTCGACCGCCGACACGCCGGCCGCGGTGATCCACAGCGGTCGGTTGCTGCCGCCGCGGGTCAGTGGCTGCCCCGGTCGTCCCGCGTGCGGGTTCTTGGCGACGCCGATCACGATCGCGGGGTGGCCCGCGCTCGCGAGGTGTTCGTGCAGATGCCGGCCCAGGCCCGGCCCGACGGCGAGGTCGACGTAGGCGTCGATGACGACGGCGTCGACGCGATGGTGGGCGGCCACGTGCTGCACCACCGGCAGCAAGGCCGGCAGCTCGCGGTGGACGAACGCGCCCGACAGGTACGGCGCTGCGATCGTGGCCTCGCGACAGTAGGTCGCCACGGGATCGACCGCGTCGAAGTCGGCGAGCACCACGGCCGCGGTCCGGGAGCGGCCGAGGTCGTCGTCGTAGTCGACGTCGGTGACGACGACCGTCATCTCAGATCGCGTTGTAGAAGAAGTTGCGCATTCGCTGCTTGAGGTTTTCGGGGATGTCTCCCGAAAACCTCAGCGTGATCTTGCCGCGGTCGGGCACGCCGGAGATCTTGGCGCCGGCCGGCAGCTCGAGCCCGCGCACGAACTCGACGACCTCGCCCAGCGACAGCCCGGGCGCCTCGCCGCGCACGTCGACTTCGCCGTCGCCGCGCACCTTGATCACGAACTTGGCGTCACCGAGCCCGCCCAGCAACTTGTAGACGACGAGGCCGAGCACGGCGACCAGGGCCCCGATGACGATCGGGCTCCCCATCGCCGTGCCTCACTCCCTCCGTCGGCCGACTAGCGTTCCTGGATCGGAACGTAGTCGCGCTTGTCGGCGCCCGTGTAGATCTGCAACGGACGCGCGATCTTCTGCTCTTCGTCCTCGAGCATCTCCTGCCACTGCGCGAGCCAGCCGCTGGCGCGGGGGATCGCGAACAGCACGGGGAACATCTCCACCGGGAAGCCCATCGCCTGGTAGATGAGCCCCGAGTAGAAGTCGACGTTCGGGTACAGCTTGCGCGAGACGAAGTAGTCGTCGTTGAGCGCGATCTTCTCGAGCTCGAGCGCGATGTCCAGCCGCGGGTTGCGACCGGTGACCTCGAAGACCTGGTCGGCGAGCTTCTTGATCACGCGCGCCCGCGGGTCGTAGTTCTTGTACACGCGGTGGCCGAAGCCCATCAGCTTCGCGTCGCGGTTCTTGACCGCCTCGATGAAGCTCGGGATCTTCGACACGTCGCCGATCGCGTCGAGCATGCGCAGCACCTGCTCGTTGGCGCCGCCGTGCAGCGGGCCGTACAGCGCGGCCGAGGCCGCCGCGAGCGAGCAGTAGGGGTCCGACTCCGAGGAGCCGACCGCCCGCGCCGCGTTCGCGGAGCAGTTCTGCTCGTGGTCGGCGTGCAGGATGAACAGCACGTCGAGCGCACGCTCGAGCACCGGGTGCGGCTGGTACTTGGGCTGCGCGATCTTGAACAGCATGCTCAAGAAGTTGCCCGAGTAGCTCAGGTCGTTGTCCGGGTAGACGTAGGGACGGCCCAACGAGTGCCGGTAGGCCCACGCCGCGATCGTCGGCATCTTGGCGATGATGCGGATGATGCTCTGCTCGCGGATGGCCGGGTTCCGAACCTTCTTGGAGTCGGCGTAGAACGTGGACAAGGTGCCCAGGAACGCCACCAGCCGGCCCATCGGGTGGGCGTCGTAGCGGTAGCCCTCCATGCAGACCTTGAGAAACTCGTGCACGTACGTGTGCGTGGTGATCTGCTGGATCCACCAGTCGAGGCGGTCCTTGGACGGCAGCTCCCCGTAGATGAGCAGGTAAGCGACCTCGAGGTACGTCGACTCCTCGGCCAGCTGCTCGATCGGGTACCCGCGATAGCGCAGGATGCCCTTGTCGCCATCGATGTAGGTGATCGCGGAACGGCACGACGCGGTGTTCTTGAACCCCGGGTCGTACGACATCAGCCCGAAATCCTCCGTATCGACCTTGATCTGGCGAAGGTCGGCGGCGCGGATCGTGCCGTCGTTGATCGGCAGCTCGTAGGTCGTTCCGGTCCGGTTGTCCGTGACAGTCAGCGTGTCGGCCATGAGTCCTCGGCGCAGGCGGCGTTGCGTGCCCTTGCGCCGGCGAACTATAAGGCCGGGGGTCCGGTGCGCTCAAGCGCTGCGGCGGCTGCCGACGAGGGCGGCTCAGTCGGCGCTCGTGACCGGGTCCGGGGCGAACACCCACCAGCGGGGTAGTGCGGTGTCGTCGCCTTCGCGGCCACCGACGAGCAACGAAAACCCCGTGGGCAGCCGGGTGACCGAGCCACCCGTGGCGCGCGTGGAGGCGGCCACCACCTCGGTGGTCGACCCGTCGGCGGCGATGCGCCACATCCGGCCATCGCCTTGCGCGTAGACCGCCACATCGTCGACCAGCCACAGCGGCTCGCGCATCGCCGACAGCAAGCCCGGCAGTTCCGTCGCCGTTACGTCGCCGCCCGCGACCGCGAGCTCGACCACGTCGCCCGTCGGCGCATCGTCTCGCATCCCGCCGCCGCACAAGATCGAGCCACGGATGGCCGCTGCGACGCACCGCGCCCCGGACCACCGCGCGGCCGGTCCCAGGGCACGCTGGCCTTCGAGCCACCAAGCGACCGGCAACGCGGCATCGTCGCTGCCGAAGACCACGGTCGCCGCCGTCTCGTCGACCGTGAGCGTGGCGACGCCGGGGTCGGGGCGGGCGAGGTCGAGCGACCACTCCGGGTGTCGGGTCACCGGGGCTGCGACTTGCGGGTCGAGGTCGGCTTGCACCGTGTCGAGCGCGTCGCCGCCCCCGACGAGCAGCACGCGCGCCCCGACCTCGTCGACGAGCCAGGTCGCGCCCGGGCGCGCGGGCACGTCGTGCGTTCCGAGGTCGCGCTCGCTCCACGTGCCGGTCAGCGGCTCCAGTCGCGTGGCCCGCAGCCCCGTCTCCGCCGACCAGCGCTGGGCGCCGCCCTCGGGATCGGGCGCGAGGACGCCGTCGGTCGGGGCCGGCGGATCGGTGAGCGGGTCCGCGGCCGCGACCTGGTAGGTGTACGCGTCGAGCACGACCGTGCTGCCGTCGCTGGCCACGATCGCGGCGGCCCTTGCCGCGAACGCGGCCGTGATCGCGGTGGGGTCCGGAGCATCGAACTGCGTGGGCATCGACGACAACGCACCGGGGCGGGCGACGAGCAGCGCCAGCCCGGACTCGGCGCCCAACAACGTGAAGGGCGGCGTGATACCCCACGCCAGCAGCCGCTGGTCCTCGGCCAAAAAGAGCGACATCGTCCGCTCGTCGTCGTCGGGGTCGAGCTCGATCGACAGGGCGAAGTCGAGGCCTTCGACCGCGAACGTGTCGACGCGACCGTCGGGCTCGAGCACGAGCGAGGCGTTGTTGGCTCGCTGCAGATCGGACGTCTCGGCCGGCAGCACGACGGTGATCGGCACGTCGGTCGTCAGCGGCGCGCAGGCGCTCGTCGCGGCGCCCAGTCCCACTACGAGTGCGCGTCTCATCCGATGATCATGTCCTCGCGCCGCGTCGACGTCCCGTCGGCGAACCGACTCGGTCGCCAGCGCTCGAGCATCGGGTGGGCCTTGCCGTGGGCGAGGTGGGCGGCGAGGAGCTTGCCGACCGCCGGCGCCATCATGAAGCCGTGCCCGGTGAATCCGCACACCTGATAGAAGTTGGGCAGTCCGGGGGAGGGGCCCACGATCGCGTCGCCGTCGGGCGAGACGTCGTAGGGACCGGCCCACTGGCGCAGGACCTTGAGCGATCCGGTCAGGGGCATCACCTGCACGAGGACCTTGGACATCCGCGACAGGAAGTTGCGCGAGCTGTCGAGCTCGATGGGCGGCGGCCCGTCGCCTTCGTGGGGCGGGTCGGCCGGCATCGTGATGCCCGCGACGATCTCGCCGCGGGTCGACTGCGAAAAGTACAGCCCGGTCGCGAGGTCGGCGACCAGCGGATCCAGGAACGGCTTGAGCGGCTCGCTGGACATGATCTCGTGGCGGTGCGGGTGGTTGGGCAGCACGATGCCGAGGCGGTGGTTGAGCTCGATGCTCCACGCCCCCGTCGCGTTGACGACCCGGCCCGCGGTGATCGACTCGCCGGTCGACAACGACAATCGCAGCCCTTCGCCGGCCGCCGTGACGTCGCTGACCGCGGTGTGCGTGCGAATGACCACCCCGCGCCGCTGCGCCTGCCCGGCGTAGCCCCACACGAACGGCCACGGAAAGACCACGCCGTCTTCGGGGTTGAACGCGGCCAGGCGCACGCCCTCCACGTGCAGCTGCGGCACGATTTCCAGCGCCTCGGCCCCGGACAGAAGCCGCGTCGGCGCGCCCATCTCCTTGTGGATCTTCGCGTTGCGCTCGAGGCGTCGTTGTCCCTCCTCGGTCCGGGCCAAGAAGAGGTAGCCGCCCTGGCGAAACCACAGGTTGATCTGCAGCTGCTGTGCGAGCGAGCGGCAGATCTCGATGCTCTGCATCATCAGGGCGACGTTGTCGGCGTCGCCGAACTGCATCCGCACCCCGCCGCCGTTGCGACCCGACGCGCCGGACACCAGATAACTCTTCTCGAGCACGACGACCGACAGCTTGCTGGTGACCGCGAGCTCGTACGCGGTCGCCAACCCCATGATGCCGCCGCCGATGATCGCCACGTCGCATGCGTCGGGCAGCGGGGCGTCGGCGCTGCCCATCTGGCGCGCCTTGGGGCTCATCACGCCCACTACTCGTCGTCTCCTGCGGCGGCCAGCGCTCCGAACGTGACGGGCTCGGTCGGCGGACGGGCGGTGAACGGCTGCACGCGGTCGGGGTCGGCGAGCCCGCGCGCGCACAGCAGCGCCGCGAGTCCGCCGACGCACTCCTTGCCCTGGCATGGTCCCGTGCCGAGCCCGGTGTAGCGCTTGAGCTCCTCGATCTTGGTCATGCCCAGCCCGATCGCATGGTCGATCTCGGCGAGCGTGACGTCCTCGCAGCGGCACACGAACGTTCGCTTGGGCATCAGCGTTTCTCCTGCGCGGCGGTCAGCAGCGCGGCGGCGACGCGACGAGCGTCGTCGGCCGCCCCCGCGTCGCTCATCACCCCGGCCACCTCGCCGGCGGCCCACACCTGCCACGGGCCCTCGGTCACGCAGCGGCCGTCGTCGTCGCGCACGGTCGCGAAGCCGGTCCCGTCGAAGCGCAGCTTGGCACCGGCCTGGCGCGGCAGGTCGTGCGCCGCCGCGGCCGTGGGCGCGAACGCGACGAGCTGCACCTCGAGGGTGCCGTCGGTGGTCACGACCTCTTCGACGCGCGTGCTGCCTTCGAGCCGCGTGACCCGGCTCGGCGCGATGCACCGGGCACCCAGCCGTGTCGCGGCCCGCTGGGCCGTCTCGCCCTCGCCGATCACGATGCACTTGGCCGCGAGGGTGGCGTCGACGCGCCGCAGCTGACGCAGCAGCCCGCGGGCGGCCACGATGCCGGGCAGATCGTTGTTGGGCAGCGGGATCGTGGGCGGACGCGCCCCGACGCACAGCAGCACGTGGCGCGGCCGGATCGTATGCAGGGTCGGCGGGCGCGTGCCGTCGTCGGTCATGGCGGCCCAGATCCCCTCGCGTCGGTAGGCCGCGAACACGCCGGTCTGGCCGCGGCATCGCAGCCCGCCCGCGGTCGGGGAGTCGAGCCCGCGATCGATCCACAGGATGTCGAGCTGGCTGCCGCCGAGGACCTGCGCCGCCGCACGTCCCGCCGGTCCGGCCCCGACGACCAGCACGTCCGGCGCCGAGACCTCGTGGGCGGAGGCGCCGTCGGGCGGATGGTCGGGCAGACTGCCGAATCCGGTCAGCTCGCGGGCCACGGCCTGCATCGCCTGGTTGACCACGCGCGGGCGCACCAGGAAGTGATGGTGGTCCATCGTGCCGATGAACTTGTCGACGAGTCGCGTGGGATCGGGGGCGGCGCGGATGAGCTTGTTCTGCGTGCCGATGCGCATCCCGTCGCGCACGCGGGTCAGGCAGGCGCGCTGGTTGGGCCGGCCGTCGATGCGGACCAGGCACGTGCCGCAGTCGCCGGTCAGGCAGTAGGGACCGCGCGCGCGCCGGTACTTGGCGCTGGTGATCGTCTCGACGTGGCCGTGGTCGAGCAGGCCGAGCGTGACCGTGTCGGCGCCGCCGACGGGCAAGGGTCCCTCGCCGTCGAGGTGGATGCCCACCCGAGCCGGCTCGGCGCGCGTCAGCCAGGACGAGCCGGAATCGGTCACCGCCGATCGTCGTAACACCGGCGCGACGGGCACGAAAGGGGGCCGGTCACGTGGGTCGTGGCCCGAAGATGGCCGTGCCCACCCGCACGAGGGTGGCGCCCTCGGCGATCGCGACCTCGAAGTCGGCGCTCATGCCCATCGACAGCTCGGTCAACGCCACGTGTGGCCGTGCGACCGCGGCCTGCTCGTCCCGCAGTCGGCGCAGCGCGGCGAAGTGCGGGCGGGTCGCCTCCGGCGATCCCTCGGGGGGAATCGTCATCAGTCCCACGCAGTGCACCGCCGGGGTGTCGGCGAACGCGTCGAGCAGGGCCGGCAGCGCGGACGGGGCGACCCCGGACTTTTGCGCCTCGCCGCCGACGTTGACCTGCACGAGCACGCGCTGCACGAGACCTTCCGCGGCGGCCCGCGTCTGTAGGGCGGCGACGATCTCGGCCCGGTCGACGGTGTGCACGAGGTGACAGCCGACGACGTACTTGACCTTGTTGCGCTGCAGCGGCCCGATCGCATGCCAGCGGATCCGGGCGTCGTCGGCGAGCTCGGCCCGCTTGTCGCGCAGCTCCTGGGCGTAGTTCTCCCCGAAGTCGCGCAGACCCGCGTCGGCCGCCGCGACGATCGCGGCCGCGGGATGACGCTTGCTGACGGCACACAGCGTGACCTCGGGACCGGGCCCGCGGGCGGCGAGCGCATCGGCGATGCGTGCCCGTACCCGATCGATCCGCTCGCGCAGCGTGGTCATCGACCCTCCTGCATGCGGCGAAGCGCCTGCACGACCTCGGCGACGGGCAGTCCCACCACGTTGGTGTACGAGCCTTCGATCCGCGCGACCAGTCCGGCCGCGTGGCCTTGGATCCCGTAGGCGCCGGCCTTGTCGGTCCACTCGTCGGTGTCGAGGTACGCCTCGATCTCCGTGGGCGTCAGCGGACGAAACCACACCACCGTGGTCACCGAGCGACGCACCACCGCGCCCGACGGGGCGCGCAGGGCGAACGCGGTGGTGACCCGATGGGCGCCCACGGACGCCAGCGTCGTCAGCATCGCGCGCGCCTGCCCGCGATCGTCCGGCTTGCCGAGCGGGTCGGGGGGATGGGCACACCACACCACCGTGTCGGCGGCGAGCACCGGGACGTCGCGGGCCGCGGCGGCCGACAGCTTGGCCGCGGCGATCCGATGAGCGTACGCCGTTGCGACCTCGCCCGGGTGCGGGGTCTCGTCGCACGGTGCGGGTGCGACCTCGATCGCGACCCCGGCGTCGCGCAGCAGGGCGGCGCGGCGGGGCGAGGCGGATGCGAGGACGAGTTCGACCACGCCGGGGTTTTCCCGCGTGACGAGGCGGCCCGCAAGCGGACGCGCCGGCTGCTATCCTCGAAGCTGCCATGCACGTGCCCTGGACGTTCCATTCGATCCACCGTCGTCGCTTGCTGTCGCGCTTGGCGGCCTTGGGCACGGTGGGGACGGGGGTCTTGCTCGCGACGCTGGTCAGCCTGCCTCCGGCCCGGCCAGGTCCCACCAGGTCGACGAGCATCTGCACGGAGCGTCCATCGACGCCGGAGGAGGTTGCCCAAATCCAGACGCGCCTCGAAGCCACGCGCAAGCTCGCCGGTGTCTGGTGGCTCGCCGACGCCGACCGCACGCAGACCCAGCGCTTCTACTACTTCCACGGCGACGGCAAGGGCCTGTTCCGCTACGGCGAGCCGGGCCTGACCAACACGCACAGCTTCGACTACCGCGTCGACGGCGATCAGCTGATGCTGCGCTTTCGCAAGTCCGGCGACCATCACGTGGTGCGCTTTGCGATGCAGGCCCACGACGACGGCACGACGACACTGCAGCTGTACGACGATCCTCGCGGACGCGGCGGTCCGACCACGTGGGTTCGCGAGTCCGAGCGCACCGTCGGTCCGCACGCGACCGCCGACGACTTCGGTCGAATGTGGATCGACCTGACCAACTACGCGACGGGCGGGCAGGGCTTTGCCCTGTATCAGCTGCGCGCGCCGGGCATCGACGGTCGCGGCACGGGTTGGTTTCACCGCGGCGATTTCGACGACTGGAGCACCGAAGCGCTGACCTATCGCCGCACCGGCGACACGCTCGAGCTGACGTTCGAGGTCACGGGGCAGACGTTCTCCACGCCGTACGCGATCGAAGGCACCGGCAAGGATCGTGCGCTGCGGCTGGACGCCGACCCGCGCGACTATGGATTGCACCACCGGTACGCCGATGGCGGCGCCTCGTTCGGGGCGCTGAACATCGTGGCGGGGCTCGCGGATGCGCAGCCCTGGTCCACGGACTGAAAAAGCCGCGTAGGCGAAGGCCCAGGCCTACTTGGCCGCGGCTTCGCCCTTGTCGTCGTCGTCGGCCGGAAGGACTTCCGGAATGATGCGACCGAACGCATCGATGCGGACCTTGAACCGGCCGCTACGGGCGGCCACGTCGCTGCTTTCGGAGTCAGGACGAGCGGGCTCGGTCTCTTGCACGCGCAGGGGCGAAGTCATGTCGCAGGGGATAGCACGCGATTTGCCGATCGTCCCAACTCGGGTCCCGGCCACGTGCGCGAAGTCGCGCGCACGGGCCGCGGGTCGGCTCACATCGTGACGCGGTACACGACACCCTGCTGCGCCGCCGAAAACCGCGGGAACGAGGCCTGCGCGAGCGCATCGGCCACGCACGCCCCGGCGCTCGTGGACGCGTCGTCACCCAGCGCCGTTGCCGAGACGACCTTGCCGGTGGCGCCGGCGATCGACAGCTTGACCTGGATGCTGGTGCCCGCCGCGAGGCCGTGGCGCGGCGCGCACGTCTTCGCGTTGCTCTTGGCGCTCGCCAGATGCGTTCGCAGGATCGCGGCGGTGAGCTTGTCGGGCAGGTCGGCGGTCGTCGTCTTGGCGCCGCTTTCGCCGGACGGTTTGGTCGCGCTCGGGGTCGTCTCGCACTTGGCCGGATCGAGGATGCACTCGACGGCGGGCAAGCCGGCATCGGCCTGCTTGGGCTTGGACGCGGGCGTGGTCGTCCTCGGCGGGCTCGCCGGCGACTTGGTGGAAGTCTTCTTGGGCGGGTTCGTCGCCGTGCGCTTGCGGGTCGACGCGGGCTTGTCGGCGACGGCGGGTTCCGACGGCGCAGGCGTCGTGGCCTCCGGCCCGTCCTCCGTGGGGTCGTCCGGCGCATCGACGGTCGGCGCCGCGTCGAGCTCACCGGCGTCGTCGATCACCTTCGCGTCCGGCTCCTCGAGCTCCATCGCGACCAGCGACGGCGCCGGTGCGGACGCCGGATCGCGGAGCACGATCGTCGGCGCGGGTCGGGTGACGGCGACGCCGACAAGTGCCACCACGGCGAACACGGCCGCACCGGTCATCGCCCAGACGAGCTGGCGCTCGCGGTCGACCGGCGGCGGGGCGGTCGCGACGGCGTGCGGGCGGAACGGGCTGGGCGTGGGCCCGAGCGTGGCGCCGTCGGGACACAGCGTGTGCACGTCGATGACGCCCGACGACGACGGGTCGTGGACGTCGACGGCGAGGCGGGCGGTCGGCCGGCGGTGCCGCGGGGA